>JAHEBJ010000008.1 GCA_024642285.1 Sphingobacteriales bacterium | reverse complement strand
CACTTTCGGTTTTCCAATTAAGTACTACGTCATTTCCATTACGTTTTGCAAAAAACGAACTGAGTTTAATTGGTAAAGGACCTCCACCTGCAGTAATGGTGATACCGCATGTTCCACCCTGACAACTGCCATTACTGGCTGTATAACGGGTAATTACATAAGTTATAGTTGTAGCATTACATGGATAGTCAAAATGTGATGTTTGATATGAAGTACTTGGGCTTTTTTTAGGTACAATAAAACATGTATCAGAAATCAAAGTACCGGTTGTGGCATTGCCATTATAAACTCTAATTCCCATGCTTTTCGGCGATTGTATATCCCCAGTTGCAAATACAATAACATATGCGGTACAGGTTGGTGGATTCTGCGTTGTGTTGACGAAACTATGTGATTGAATGTCGGGGCACGGATGTTCCTGTGAAAATGCAAGTGTCGTAAATAACAACATTGCAGCAGCTAGTAATAAATTTTTCATTGTCTTGTGTTTAGAGTGATTAAGTAATTGAATATCTATTCAGATTTATTGAATAAAATGAACATTAACAATGGAAAATCATTGGAATTGAATATAGGAGTCTTCTAAAGGAATTGTAAAATAAGCAGGCCGTTCTGAAAATATTGGGATATAAATGTGGAAAATCAACAGGATAAAACCGCTTTTTATGCAAAGTGGTTTAGGTTGGATAAGTCAAAAATAGACAAATATTTGAAACAAAGTAAATAATTATAAAAAAAGTGCTCCAAATAGAGCACTTTTTTTATAATCCTGCTTTTATATTATTTAATTTCTTTCTGCATTGGATTTACTCCTCCGGCCGCACCTCTGGAACGGGATGTTCTGTTCTTAAATAGCTGGAACTTACTCGGTTCTGTTTCAATGCCCCAAGTGTTATTTTTGGTATCAATATCGGCAGTTTCTCTCAACGGGTCTAATTGAATTGAAACTACCTGCTTGTCCTTCATAAAAGTCTTAACCACTTTATTTTCATTTTGGCGCCATATCTGAACTGGAATTCTGTCAACTTCTTTCGAACCGTCTTTAAAAGTCCACTCAACAATGACAGGCATCACTAATCCACCCTTATTTGAGAATGTTAATTCATAAATATATTTATCGCCAGCTATATGAAACCTTTCTGCCTCGGTGTAATTATCTGCAGTTTGCTCCGGAGTGGTTATTTCAAAAGGTGTACTGTCAACCTTAGCCAGCCCACGGTCATAATACCAATAAAAATCTCTTGTTGATTTATCTGCATCTGTCGCAAAAACAATGTTCTTGTCTTCCCGATTTCTAATCTTTGATATGTCATCAAAATTATTCAACATAGGTTTAGCAACAGGAACTTTACGGGTACTTGGTGGTGTACTGGATGCTGTTTGTGCTTCTGTATTTAAAACAGACCATTTTACAGTATCAAGTGAAATATCACAAGGCTCAATTCCATAGAACCATCCTCTCCAAAACCAATCCAGGTCTTCGGCACTGGCATCTTCCATTGTGCGGAAAAGATCTGCTGGTGTCGGATGCTTGAAAGCCCAGCGTCTTGCATATTCACGGAAAGCATAATCAAATAATTCACGCCCCATGACTGTCTCTCTGAGGATATTTAATCCTGTGGCCGGCTTGCTGTAGGCATTAGGACCAAACTGAACAATGTTTTCGCTGTTGGTCATAATTGGTTCCAGTACATCCTTTGGTAATTTCATGTAGTCAACTATCTTATACGCAGGGCCTTTACTTACAGGATAGGTATTATCCCATAATTCCTCAGATAAATATTCTACAAAAGAATTCAGTCCTTCATCCATCCAGGTCCACTGTCTTTCGTCACTATTAATGATCATTGGGAAGAAATTATGTCCTACTTCGTGAATAACAACTCCAATCATTCCATTTTTTGTGCCTTCACTGTAAGTGCTGTTTGCGCTGTAATTTCCATCGGTATCTTTTTCAGTACGACCAAAATTGAAACAGATCATTGGGTACTCCATTCCATTTGCAGCTTCCAAACTTTGTGCAACCGGGTAAGGGTATGGAATACTGAATTTTGAATATGTTTTAATGGTATGAGCAACAACTTTGGTACTTAGCTTACGATACAATCCATAAGCTTCTTTACCATAACCACTCATACACATCACTTTTTTACCTTCTACTTTTATTGGCATGGCATCCCAAATAAATTTACGTGATGAGCCCCATGCAAAATCACGTACCATATCTGCTTTAAAAATCCAGGTTTTCTTTGCTTTTGATTTTTGTTTTTCCTTTGCTGTCGCGTCAGCTAGAGTAACAATCTCGACCACGTCGGTTGCTGTTTGAGCTTTTTGCCACCTGGCCATTTCTGCTGCGCTTAATACCTGAGCATAATTTTGTCCTTCGCCGGTTGCCAAAACTACATGGTCAGCCGGTACTGTCATAGATACTTTGAAGTTGCCGAAAGTAAGTGCAAACTCTCCCCTTCCGGTAAACTGATGATTCTGCCATCCCTGAAAATCACTATACACACATAGGCGTGGATACCATTGTGCCATTGTATATAAATCATTTCCGTCCTCAGGAAAATTTTCAAAACCACCTCTTCCACCATATTTGGTTCTTTCAATAATATTGTAATTCCAGTCTATGCTAAAAACAAATTTCTGACCTGGTTTTAACGGAACCGGTAACTCAACCCTCATCATGGTTTTGTTAATCGTATAATCTAACTTTTTGCCAACAGCATCAGCTACTCTTGTTATATTAAATCCGTAATCCTTGTCCTTATCAACTTTACCGCTATATCTAACAATATCCTGCTCACTTATTCCCCTTGGCAAAAAACTGCTGCTTTGATAACCTGCATTATTGGTATTGCTATGTTCATTTTCATCAAGCTGCAACCAAAGAAAAGTAAGGACATCGGGTGAATTGTTAAAGTAAGTAAGTGTTTCCTTTCCTGTTAAACGCCGATTAGGTTCATCCAACTCGCAGGTAATGTCGTAATCGCAACGTTGCTGCCAGTATTTTGGACCGGGCGCTCCACTTGCAGTTCGATATTCGTTTGGCGACTGAAGAATAGTACCCAGCTGTTCGAACCGGTTACCATGATTACTTCCCGGATTATTTTTAATATCCTGGGCACCGGCGCTAAAACCGATGAAAAGCATAAAAGCAAAAACTAAAAATTGTTTCATGTAATTATTATTGAGTGTTTAATTTATAAAAGTAAAAATTTATCCAAAGCTATTTTTGTTGCGATGAGCAGCGAAGCTACTGACAAAGACCATATCCACCATTTTCTTTTTAAGCCGCCTATGTCAATTACAAAATAACTTACTAAGAGTATCGCTGCTACTACAACCACCTGCCCGGCTTCAAGGCCGATATTAAATCCAAATAAACTCCAGCCAAGGCTTTCGTTACCAATCATGATAAAACGGATAACATTTGCAAAACCCAATCCGTGAATCAATCCAAAAAACAAAGCGAAAAAATAATTCAACCGCAACGACTTTTGCTTATAGTCCTTAAGCCGTAAATTAAATACCGCAGTAACGATGATGGTACAGGGAATCAAAAACTCCACCCATTTGTCATTAACTCTTATCAGATCAAAAACACTTAAAGCAAGCGTTAATGAATGGCCGATGGTAAAGGCGGTCACTAAAACTAAAACCTGTTTCCAGTCTTTAAGAACATATACCGCAGCTAAAACCAATACAAAGAGCAAATGATCCAACGCATCCCAGGCGATAATATGCTGCCATCCAAAATCAAAATAAAAACCCAAATTCTGCATGAAACAGATTTCAATTAAATGTTTAACCTAGTTTTGCCGTTCAAATATCTTTAAAGAAACAACAATTAAACAATCTCTTTGCTAAATGGTACTTTTTTTATTTAAATGGTTAATGGTTGGCAGTCTGGCATTTAGCAGCCCATCTGTGGCTGTTCATCCCATTTTTGTGAGTGTTACCGAAATTGAGCACAATACAAAAGACAAAACACTGGAAATTAGCTGCAAAATATTTACCGACGACTTTGAAAGAACACTGCGACAAGCTTATAATACGCATGTTGACCTTTTGAAACCAAAAGATAAAAACGCCATGAATAAACTGGTGGCCGATTATGTGCAAAAGCATCTTCAGATAAAACCGGATGACAAGGCGACTAATCTGCAGTTTTTAGGGTATGAACAGGATGAAGACGGAATTATCAGTTTTTACCAGGTAAACAATATTGTAACGGTTAAAAAAATAGAGGTCGTAAATAACATTCTATTTGAGTACAAGAAAGAACAGATGGGTATTGTACATGTTATAGTAAATAGCAAGAGACAAAGTGCCAAACTTTTGAACCCAGTAGACAAAGCAAGTTTTGAATTTTGATTTTTTAACCTAAACTGTTTACGCTTCCATTTCGTCTCTAATCTCATCGGATATCTTTACGATCAGTTTGTCTATCCTTTGTCCGTCCATATCAATGATCTCAATGTCAAATCCGTTCCACTCAAATCTTTCGCCGGTTTTTGGTATGTGTTCCAGCTCATGTAAAACAAACCCGGCAAGGGTATCAAAAT
Organism: Sphingobacteriales bacterium; assembly: GCA_024642285.1. Taxonomy (GTDB): domain Bacteria; phylum Bacteroidota; class Bacteroidia; order Chitinophagales; family Chitinophagaceae; genus Ferruginibacter. The sequence continues at coordinate 64,656 of JAHEBJ010000008.1, read as the reverse complement.
CATGTTCGCCTTCATTCATCCATTCTGTTTTATCAAAATGACTTAAGAAATCGTAAAACGGAATTTGTGCATCAACCAGGAAAGTTCCATCCCTGCGCTCAACAATTTCATATTCCTCCTGACCGCTTTGTGGCACATCGCCAACAATGGCTTCCAGCACATCATTCAGGGTAATCATCCCTTCAAGTGTTCCGTACTCATTTACAATAAAGCAACTATGTATTTTTGAAGATTTGAATTTTTCAAGCAACTGGTAAGCACTGTTATTCTCAGGTACAAACATGGCAGGCTTCGCCAGATTTTTAAGTTTTGTTGATGCTGTTGCTTTCACGATATCTTTTACAAAGATTACCCCAACAATATCATCCACTACTTTATCGCAAACTGGATACGTTGAATAGGTGAGCACATCAAACCTGTCCCTGAAATCCTGCACCGTTTCGTCTTGTTCAAACCATATTATATCGGTACGGTGTGTCATCAGCGAAGTGATATTGCGATCGCCAAGGTGAAATAACCTTTCAATAATTTCTTTTTCCTCTTCTTCAATGGCACCATGTTCACTTCCTTCGCTGATCATGGCCTTTATTTCTTCCTCTGTAACCTGGTTATCGCTAACCTTGAGGTTAAAAAGTTTGATAATGATATTTGTTGAATTTGTGAGTAACCAAATAAAAGGAAAAGTTAACCTGCTGATCCAGCTCATAGGCCGTGCAAAATTTTTAGCCAGGTATTCAGGCCGTGCCAGGCCAATTCTTTTAGGCACCAGTTCGCCCAATACCAACGAAAAATAGGTAAGCACCACCACTATAGTTGTTGTGGCAATTCCGTTGCTGTAGTTTTTTGACCACTCAAACTGATTGAGGAACTCAACAAAAGGTCCTTTTATTTTTTCGCCAGAGAAAATACCGGTAAGTAACCCAATAAGCGTAATGCCAACCTGCACTGTAGAAAGAAAAACATCGGGGTGATTTGCCAGTTTTAAAGCTGCTTTGGCTTTTTCGTCGCCTTTATTAGCTTGCCCTTCCAGTCGGGCCTTTCGGGCCGAAACAAGAGCAATTTCCGCCATGGAAAATATTCCGTTGATCAATATCAGCCCAAGTATTATAAGTATTTCCGTCATGTATTATTAAACTAAACCGTAGTTTTTGATAAACGATTTTCCCGACAAATATCCGATAAGTATTCCAATTAGTCCGCCGCAGATGATATCTATTGGATAATGAACACCAACATAAACCTGTGCAAACGAGATACTGAAGGCCCACACAAAAAATAAAACGGGCCATTTTTTGAACCGTGTCCTTAAAGTTAAATATAAGAACATAGCCATTCCAAAATGGTTTGTGGCGTGTGACGAAGTAAAACTGGAACTTTGGGGCCGGTAACCTACCAGTATTTGTATCCAGGATGCTATATCAGGATCGTTACATGGCCTCAGGCGAATGATATTATTTTTTATGATGCTGCTGCTGACAAAATCGGTTAGGATAACAGTACCTGCAGCGAATATAACCCACCACCATCCGGTTTTACGATAATTGATGGTTACCAGTAAAAACAAAAACAAATACAATGGTATCCACATATTCGAATTACGAAGCCAGGGAAACAACCAGTCAAAAAAAGAATTACGCCAGTTGTAGTTGATTATCCTGAACAGGGCTTTATCGTATGTAATCAGTTGTTCCATGATATGCAAGATGTGTGTTAAATCGAGCCTGTCCAAAAATAATTAAACTAAATTTGTTCTCTGATAAAATAATTATTCATGCTGTTTTTAAAAAGGATTCCAAAGCTTCTGCGTTGGATATTTTCTGTGGTATTGATATTGATGACTGTATTGACCCTCTACCGGTTCATTATTTATTGGTCATTCAATCCTCCGGGCAAAGCATTTTCAGGCTCGGCTTTTATTCTTGGTTTCAGGTATGATGCCCGTGTGGTTTGTGTAATCGGGCTGGCCATGATGCTACTTTGTGTTTTTCCTTTTTTAAATCCCTTCAAAAATTTTAACGCAAGTAAATTCTGGAATATTATTTTACCGCTGGTTTTCATCATCCTGGTTTGTGTGCTGTTTTTTGACTATTATCATTTTGATTATTTGCATCAGCGGCTCAACGCCACAGTTCTAAACTATTTAGAGGATGCAGGCATTTCCTTCAATATGATGTGGCAATCGTATCCCTTATTAAAGATCAGCATTGCGATAATTGTTTTTTTAATACTCGCTAGATTTGGTTTTGGTCGCCTACTTGCCCTGTACCAGCAACAGGACAGTTTTTATAAACGAAAAGGGAGATTGCAATTCATAACAGCTTTTCTCATTTTTGGAATTTTTATTTTTGGCAACATCGGCCAGTTTCCATTGCGGTGGAGCAATGCTTATACATTGAGTGATGATTTTAAAGCCAACCTGGCGCTGAATCCATTTCAGAGTTTTATTAGTACATTGAATTTCAGAAACTCATCCTACGACTTAAGAAAAGTAAGAGCCGGTTATACATTGATGGCGAATTATCTTGCTGTAAAAAATCCCGACAGCATTAATCTTAATTATGAAAGAGTATATACCGATACCAACAACAACAAACCAAATATTGTTTTAGTTATCTGCGAAAGTTTCAGCGCTTATAAAAGCAGTATGTACAATAACCCATTGAACACAACACCATATTTTAATGAGTTATGTAAAAACGGAATCTTCTTCGACAGATGTTTTACCCCTGCCTACGGCACTGCTCGTGGTGTGTGGGCCACTATAACCGGCATACCCGATGTAGAAAGCCCGAAAACCGCCAGCCGTAACCCAAATGCTGTTGATCAAAATATCATCATTAACAGTTTTAAAGGCTACAATAATTTTTATTTTTTGGGCGGAAATGCCAGTTGGGCAAATATCCGTGGGGTACTTACCAATAATATCAATAACCTTAAATTGTATGAGCAGGACAATTATAACGCCAAGAAAATAGACGTATGGGGCATTAGTGATAAAAATTTATTTTTAGAAGCGAATAAGGTTTTAAAAAAAGAAACCGGCCCTTTCTTTGCCGTTATACAAACTGCCGATAATCACCGGCCGTACACCATACCTTCCGAAGACCGGGATGAATTTAAACTCATTTCTTTTACATCAGATTCATTAAAACTTTTTGGATTTGAAAGCAATGAAGAGATGAATGCCTTTCGCTATACCGATTTTGGATATCAGAAATTCATGGAAGCCGCACAGCAAGAGGCTTATTTTAAAAATACCATTTTTGTTTTTGTGGGCGATCATGGTATACGATACAACGGCACATTGGATTATTTTCCAAAAGCCTGGACAGAACAGGGACTTACTTGTGAGCATGTGCCCCTGTTATTTTATGCTCCGGGGTTTTTAAAGCCACAACGGATTCACGATATAAGTTCTCAGGCAGATATTTTACCTACCATTGCATCGTTAGCTAAAATTTCATATACCAATAATTCACTGGGCAGAAATTTACTTGATACATCATCAACTATAAAAAATCAAAAACTTGCTTTTATTATTGACCATGATTTAAAAACTGCTGGATTGATAAGCGATAAATATTATTATCTTAGAAATTTTAAAACCGGCAACGAAGATTTTGTTTCGATGACAGGTAATAACCCTGTACCATTAAATACTGAAACCGACAGTATAAAAAATTACCTGCAGCGTCTTACAGATGCCTATTATGAAACAGCAAAATATTTATTGTTAAATAACAAAAAGAAGCAATGATCTATTATCAACGAAAATCAGCCCCAATCCTTGTAATCCACATTTCTATCTCCAGTTTTAGTATTTTCGCCTTCTTTGCCCGGCAACAAAAAATTAATTATGCTGATAAGGTGGCGTGTTTCTAAAACCATACAATGGATAGTTAAACTATTCGTGATATACCTGTGCATATTTACCACCTTCCGCATTGCCACTGTCATCTTCTTCAAGCCCCAATCAATATCGGTATTGGATTTGGGCCCATCTTTTTGGCTGGGATTAAAATACGACCTGCGATGGATAGCAATCATCCTGATGCCAATTGTTGTTTTAGGTTTGCACCCACGCCTTACTCCTTTTTACAGCGAACGAAGCAAAAGACGATGGACTTTTTACCTCGGATTTATCACTTTACTTATTTTGTTTTTTTATGGCGCCGATTTTGGACAATTTGCCTACATCAGCTCAAGGCTCAATGCCGATGCGTTAATTTTTGCAGAAGACCCAAAGGAAAGTTTACAAATGGTTTGGCAGAGCTACCCGGTGGTTTGGATATTATTCGGTCTTGCGGGTGCAGTACTTATGATGATCTGGATGTTTCGCCGGATGCATGTGGATGTTACCGAGAAAAACGTGAACGTTCATAAGTTCACGTATCGTCGCAGATGGCATGCTACAGCTTTATTGCTGTTGTGTTGGTTTATCTATGGATTTTTTATGGTAACACCGCTTAATTTTTTTAAAGCCTTTAGTTTGAATGATGAGTTTAAAAGTAACCTGGCTTTAAATCCCATGCAGAATTTTTTTACAACACTTCGTTTTCGTAAACCCGATCATAATTCAAAGGCAAAAGAATATTACACCGATGTTTCAGATTTCTTACAACTTGATAAATTCCTTGTTCGGGAAAAACCATATAGTAGAACTGTGTTGCCGGGCAATCATGCAACGGAGAGTCAACCCAACGTTGTGCTGGTGATCTGCGAAAGTTTCAGCATGTACAAAAGTTCGATGAGCGGCAACCCGTTAAACAGCACGCCTTATTTTAATGAGATGTGCAACAATGGTATTTTTTTTGAACGGTGTTTTACACCTTCGTTTGGCACTGCACGTGGCGTATTTGCTACTATAACCGGAATCCCCGATGTGCAGCTTTCAAAATTCTCAACCCGAAATACCGAGTCGGTTAATCAGCGAACGATCATCAATAATTTTGATGGTTACGATAAATTTTATTTTCTGGGAGGCAGAACACAGTTCAATAATTTTAACGGACTGATATCGAATATCGACAGCATTAAGATGTACGAAGAAGGCAGTTACAACTCCCCAGTATTTAATGTTTGGGGCATCAGCGATAAGAATTTATTCCTGGAAGCAGAGCGGATTTTAGCCAAAAAACAAAAGCCATTTTTTGCTATTATTCAAACTGCAGATAACCACCGGCCGTTTGATATCCCTGAAGAAGACTCTGATTTTGTAAGACAGTCTGTTTCAGAAGAGGACCTGACAAAATATGGATTTGAGTCGCTGAAAGAGTATCATGCATTTGCTTATACCGACTACTGCATCAAAAAATTTATGGAATCAGCAAAAAAATCACCGTACTACAAAAACACCATCTTTATTTTTACCGGCGATCATGGCGTTGAAGGCAATTCTTCGGCGGTTTATCCAAAAGCCTGGATAGAGCAGCGCCTCAGTGACGAACATGTTCCTTTACTCTTTTACGCACCTTCATTACTACCATCGCAAAAAAGACCAGAAGCTGTTTCTCAAATTGATATTTTACCAACAGTAGCTGGTATGATTCAACAGCCTTATGAAAACACTACGCTGGGAAGAGACCTGCTCGATCCAGATAAAAAAACAAATGCAGCATTCATTATCTACCATGCACCCGGCTGGATAGGTGTTGTTAATGATGATTATTTTTTCAGAAAAAACATCCGTATAAAAAAAGAAGAGCTGGTTCCGGTCCGCAACAATATGCCGCCCTTAAATAAACATCAGGAAGATTCGGTAAAGAATAAAATGTCGCAACTTACTTCGGCTATTTACGAAACATCCAGATGGATGCTGATCAACAATAAAAATAAATAGTGGTCATCCAGAGCAGGTTAAACATTCACCTTTTTCGCAATCATCAACATTCTTGGAGATTTTCGAACATCATAGTTTCCAAATTTATAATCGCCAAAAACTTCCTGCAGCTGCATCCCTTGATAGGCAAACATTTCGGTAAAATCGCCCAATGAAAACTTTGCCACTTTTTCGGTGTAAGTCAAAGGCATTTGCAGGGATTGGTCTTCCACAACAATCTTTTTATAAAAATGGGTTTCATCAAACCATTTGGTGATGATAAAATTAATCCCGTCAATTTCTTTTTCAGACTGATGAACCAAATTATCTTCGGCATAGTGCACATTTAAAAAGTCCATCACAAAAATTCCGTCTTTTTTCACTGATTGTGCAATAGTACGAATAGTATTGTCATGCTCTCGTCTTGTTTTAAAATAGCCAAAACTGGTAAAAAAATTGAAAGCGTAATCAAAATAATTAATGCGAAACGGTAAACGCATATCGTGTTTGTAAAAGTGAAGTGTGGGTGTTTCGTAATTCAATGCTTCATTGATGCTGTCATCGCTCAAGTCAATTCCGGTCACATCGTACCCTTTGTTTGACAGGTGAACGGAATGCCTGCCCTTACCGCAAGCAACATCCAGCATTGTACTGCCGGTAGCTGGCTTCAGATAGTCTATCAGCTTATCAATAAAAGCAGCCGCTTCATTATTATCCCTGTTAAAATAAAGCTGATGATAGTAAGGAGAATTAAACCAATCTTTAAACCAGGTTGCCTGCATACAGCAAATGTCATATTCCAAACGTCAAATTCCAAATTTGTATATTTGCAGTCCCTAAATGGAATTAGAATGACTTTGATCAAAAGTATTTCCGGCATACGTGGTACCATTGGCGGAAACACCGGTGATAACCTTACCCCTGTTGACATTGTTAAGTTTGCTGCAGCCTATGGCAGCTGGCTTTTACAACAAACTGATAATACCAAAATAGTTATTGGCCGCGACGGCAGAATTAGTGGCGAAATGGTGAGCAACCTGGTTGCCAATACATTGACAGGACTTGGCTTTAGTGTAGTTGATCTTGGACTGAGCACTACGCCAACAGTGGAGATGGCAGTGAAATTTGAAGATGCAGCCGGCGGAATTATACTTACTGCAAGTCACAATCCAAAAGAATGGAACGCACTTAAATTACTTAATAGCAAAGGAGAATTTATTAGTGGCGATGAAGGCCAAACGATACTTGCTTTGGCCGAAACCGAAGATTTTGAATTTGCTGGTGTTGATAAACTGGGTACTTACTCAAAAGATGAAAGCCTTTTAAAAAAGCATATTGAAGCTGTTGTAAAATATCCATTGGTAGATATTGAAGCAATAAAAAGTAAAAACTTTAAGATAATTGTAGATGCAGTTAATAGTACCGGTGCTATTGCCGTACCTGCTTTATTAAAAGAACTTGGCGTTACCAACTTTGTAGTTTTAAACGAAGAAGTGAATGGAAAATTTGCACACAACCCCGAACCGCTGCCAGAACATTTAACCGGCCTAAGCGAAGCCGTTGTAAAACACAGGGCCGACCTTGGTATTGCCGTTGATCCGGATGTTGACAGGCTTTGCTTTGTATGCGAAGACGGAAGCATGTTTGGTGAGGAATATACTTTGGTTGCTGTGGCAGATTACATTTTAAATAAGAGAAAAGGAAACACGGTATCCAACATGTCATCTACTAAAGCGTTAAAAGAGGTAACCTTAAAACATGGCGGCGAATATTTCCCTAGCATGGTTGGCGAAGTGAATGTGGTAAATAAAATGAAAGCTGTAAATGCGGTAATTGGTGGGGAAGGAAACGGAGGCATAATAGTTCCAGATCTACATTACGGTAGAGATGCACTGGTCGGAATAGCGTTATTTCTTACCCATCTTGCCGGTAGTAAAAAAAGTATCAAGCAATTGCGAAGTTCTTATCCTGATTATTATATCAGCAAAAATAAAATTGAACTGACCAATGGTATCGATGTAAAAACAATTTTTGAAAGCATAAAGGATTTATATAAAAATCACCCGATAAATGCTGAGGATGGATTAAAGATTGAATTTGATAGTGATTGGGTACATTTACGCACCAGCAATACCGAACCCATCATTCGTATTTATGCCGAAAGCGATCATGAATCGAAGGCTGATAATATAGCCAGGAAACTGATGCAGGATATTGGGAAGATGATGTAATTCAAAAGTTAATGGTTATTAGCTCATGGTTAGAAGTAAAGACCACGGGTTAAAGTTTACCGTTAACAATTAACTATTAACTATGAACAGAATTTATTTCGACAACGCAGCAACAACAGCTCTGGACCCACAGGTTTTGGAAACCATGATGCCTTACCTGACCGAAAAGTTTGGCAATCCTTCCTCTATTTACTCTTACGGAAGAGAAACCCGCATGGCCATTGAAACTGCCCGTAAATCGGTAGCTAAAATTTTAAATGCCCACCCGGCTGAAATATTTTTTACCAGTGGAGGCACAGAAAGTAATAATACAGCTATTTCCTGTGCGGTACGTGACCTGGGTTGTAAACATATCATCAGTTCTTCCATTGAACATCATGCGGTAACACATTCGGTAGAGCATATCGATAATATGGATATTGCCAAAGTGAGTTATGTAAAACTGTTGCCCAATGGACATGTGGATATTGATGACCTGGAAAAATTACTGGCATCCAGCGAAGAAAAAACATTGGTTAGTTTAATGCACGCCAACAACGAGATCGGCAATATTTTAGACATACATGCAGTTGGTGAATTGTGCAAATTATATGGCGCAGTTTTTCACAGCGATACGGTTCAGACGGTTGGACATTTTCCTTTCGACTTAAGAAATACACCTGTTCATTTTGTAACCGGCGCTTCACATAAATTTCACGGGCCAAAAGGTGTGGGTATTTTATACATCAACGAAAATGTAAAAATAAAACCCTTTGTACATGGCGGTGCCCAGGAACGCAACATGCGTGCCGGCACCGAAAACCTGTATGGCATTGTAGGCTTTGCCAAAGCCCTGGAAATGGCAACTGCTTCGCAGGAAGAAGATATGGCCTACATCGGTACGTTGAAGTATTATATGATGGATGAACTTAAGAAACATATCAAAGGCGTTTCTTTTAATGGCGATCCATTGGGCCGGAGTTTATACACTGTACTGAGTGCAGGCTTCCCTAAGACAGAAAAATCGGAGATGATCCTTTTTAATCTCGATATAAATAATATTTGCGCCAGCGGCGGCAGCGCATGCACCAGCGGCGCCGACCAGGGCAGCCATGTTATACGTGCCATCACCAATAACCCCAACCAGGTAACCGTGCGTTTTAGTTTTAGTAAACACAATACTAAAGCAGAGGTAGATACGGTGGTGGAGAAGTTGAAGGAATTGGTGTAACCGGGGTTTACCACAAAGAACACAAAGTTTTACGCAAATGGCACAAAGAAATACTTTGTGCCCTTTGTGTTTTTCTCAGTGTACTTTGTGGTAAAAATTAAAAATTATACCCCAGCTTCTCACTCACCCCTTTCTCCAGCTCCGGTAATTTTTTCCGCTCCACCAAAAAACTATTCAATTGCGAAAGCTCTTTAAAAATATAATGTTTATCCATGGCAGCTTTTAAATAACCGGCGCCGGTACTTCCACCGGTGCCAATACGGGTGCCAATCATGCGCTGCACCATATTGATGTGACGGCTGCGCCAGTTACCCAACTGGTTGTCTACTTCAATCAATGTATCCAGCAATTGAAAAGGTAATTCCAGCATGGGATAACCATGGTACATCATAATAAATAAAGCTGAGCGGCAGGCTTTGGGTGATAAGTTTCTTTCAGTGTCATCCGCTGCTGTGGTAAACAGGGTTTCAAATGTTACAGCGTTATTTTTTTCAGCTTCCGCTAAACTGTTCACATAAACCTGTTGGTAATTATTCCAAAATTCATTTGTGATAAAAGGCATCCTTTCGAGCCAGGCATTGATCAGTTCAAGAACCGACTTGCCGCTTTCGGCATCTTTAATAATAGCAATATCTTTTTCTTTCAGCTGAGAGGTGTAATAACTTTGCCCGTGACGATGTTCAAATTTTAAACCCAGTTTTGCTTCCAGTACTTTAAACTGGTAACTCTGAAAACCTGATGCAGGCCGAAGCATATCCCTGAAATCGAGAAAGTCCATTGGCGTCATTGTCTCTATAATATCGACCTGCTGCACCAAAACCCTTAAAATGGTAACCACTCTCTTCAATCGATGAACAACGGTATGCATATCGTCGGAGTTATCATTAACCACCGGTTTATTCATAATAGCAATCACCGAATTCACCTCAAATAATATCTGTTTAAACCAAAGCTCATAAGCCTGGTGAATGATGATGAATAACATTTCATCATGGGCGGGTTCTTTTCCTTCCTTAAAACTTTCGGGATCCTGTGCACCGGTTATTTTATCCAGTTGCAGGTAATCGGCGTAGTAAACAGCTTTTTCCATATCCATAGTTTTGTGTGGCAAACTTACACAATTGTGTTTCGCCAAAAATGTTTTTTTCTGATTTCATTTATGTTAAGCGTTGGTGAACAGCAACCCCCTTTAACATAATCTTTTGCAAATCAAAATATCGTGGCACCATTTTCTAAAGAGAAGATGTAAGCAGCCCTAAAACCCTGCAACCATTTATGAAAAGAAAAATTTTCTCTACCGTCTTCTGTACAATTTTAGCAATCAGTTTTGCAACAGCACAAGTTAGCTTAGGAATAAGAACAGGTGTTAATTTTGCAAAATGGCACGGCGACGACCTCCAGATCATTGAAGACCTCCTCGACAAAACAGATGGTTACCTGGTTACGAAAGGTAAAACCGGCCTTCATATTGGAGCTTATGTAAATATTCCCATCAACGGAATATTTGCTTTTGAACCCGGTATTCAATATTCAAAAAAAGGTTACAGCATCAATGGCGATTTTCAAATCAATGCCTTAAAATTCCTTGCCATAAACGCGGGCGCCAGGGTTCAATCACACTACATAGATATTCCATTGACAGTTAAAGCAAATGTTTACAAAGGTCTGCAGGTGTATGCAGGACCGCAGGTTTCGTTCCTTGCAAGAAGTACGCTCAATGCAAAACTCGGGGTATTGGGCATTTCTATTTTTAACAAAGGCGTTGGTATAACCGAACGATTTAATAAGGTTGATTTGGGTATAACCGGCGGTGTGGGTTATCAGTTCGATAATGGATTAAATGTTCAGGCCGGATATGATTATGGTTTATCAAAGCTTGATAAGAATGATAATTACGAGGCCTACAACAGGGTTATAAAAGTTTCGGTTGGTTATAGTTTTTAGATTGATGGATAAAACGACAGGGCGGCATTCTTAATTGGATGCCGCTTTTCTTTGTCTACAACTGATTTTCCCTAAATTTGCAACCCTACCAATAAACAAAAGATAATAATGGGAAGAATATTTGAAGTAAGAAAAAGTGCCATGTTTGCCCGCTGGGATAAGATGGCGAAGAATTTTACCCGTATAGGTAAGGAGATTGCCATTGCTGTTAAAGCTGCCGGGCCCGATCCGGATAATAACCCTGCATTGAGAAGATGTTACCTGAACGCCAAGGCGTGTAATATGCCTAAGGACCGTGTTGAGGCTGCGATAAAGAGAGCGATGGGTAAAGATACCAGCAGCTACGAAGAGATCATGTATGAGGGTTATGCGCCTTTTGGAGTTGCCGTGTTGGTAGAAACTGCTACCGATAACCCTACAAGGACTGTTGCCAATGTGAGAATGCATTTTACAAAGGCGCAGGGATCATTGGGAACATCTGGTAGTGTGGCTTTTGGATTTACGCATATGGCCGAATTTAAAATAAAGAATGAAGGGGTTGACGTGGATGAACTTGAATTGGAGCTTATTGATTTTGGTTTGGAGGAAATAGGTGAAGATGAGGAAGGCAATGTGATCGTTAGAACGCCATTTAATGAATACGGCAATATGAGCAAGGGCCTTGAGGATAAAAAGATTGAAGTGGTAAGTGCAGAATTAACCTGGGTACCCGGTAATATGATGGAACTGGATGAAGAGCAGAGCAATGAAGTACTAAAGCTGGTAGATAATTTGGAGCAGGATGATGATGTGCAGAAAGTGTATCATAACCTGAAATAATTTTAAAGCCGCTTTTGAAGCGGCTTTTTTATATCGATATTTCTCCTTTCATATAATAAACCCCTTTCCCTTTCATGATCACCCTTTCGCCTTTTTGCTCACACCAGAGTTCGCCACCACGTTTCGATAGCTGCAGGGCATGAAGCTGATTCTTCCCCAGTTTCTCCGACCAGAATGGAATTAATTGTGAATGAGCAGAGCCAGTTACCGGGTCTTCATCAATACCGGCACCCGGTGCAAAAAAACGTGAAACAAAATCCACGGATTTACCCGGTGCAGTGATGATCATCATATCAATATGTTTTCTCATCAGTGAAAAATCGGGGTCACATTTTCTTACAGCATTTTCATCCATCAATTCAACCAGCAGGTCGCGGTACTTATAAACACCAACAATTTCAACGCCGCCCAAAATCGCAGACAGTTCATCCGGATAGATATCGAGACGTTCAGGTTTCCAGGAAGGAAAATCAAGACAAATCAAGTCATCTTCTTTATGAACTTTCAAAATTCCACTCATCGAACTGAAACTGATTGTCGTTTTGTCGAAATTTAATATGTTGAATAACACAAAAGCTGCTGCCAGCGTAGCATGGCCGCATAAATTTATTTCCAACCCGGGAGTGAACCAACGAATTTCAAAGTCATATTCAGGTTTATCAGACTTGACAATAAATACTGTTTCACTTAAATTATTTTCGAGTGCAATTTGCTGCATCAGGTAAGTATCCAGCCATTTATCCAATGGAATTACTGCTGCAGGATTACCGGAAAAAAGTTTATCGCCAAACGCATCAATTTGATAAATATTCAGTTTCATTCTATTTCTTTTTTACGTAAAAAACAGGAAGTGCCAGTTTATATTTTAAAGCAAGCAACCTGATCATAAAGATGAGCAGAATGCAAATTATTTTGGCTGCATCGTTATTCAGAGCGCTTGCCTTTAATAAAAAATAAACAAGGCCGCCAACAATACTTGCCAGCGCATAGATCTCTTTTCGAAAAACCAGTGGAACATTGTTCAGTAACACATCTCTTATCACACCACCAAAACTCCCAGTAATGGTGCCTAGGGCAATACAAACACCTACGCTAAACTCAAGTTGCATTCCTTTTTCGATACCGATGATTGTAAAAAGGCCCAGCCCAAGTGCATCAAATAATAATAAAGTGGTATTTAATTTTTTGAGCCATTTGCTGAAAAGCATACTACCAATGGCTGCAACAAATATCACGACTGTTGCAGTTTCATCCCGTAACCATCCAACAGGCAGGTTACCAATCATCATGTCTCGTAAAGTACCACCTCCTATGGCCGTTACAAAAGAAAGAATGAGTACGCCAAAAGGGTCAAGCTTTTTTTCCATTGCGAAAAAAGCACCGGATACGGCAAAAGAGAAAGTACCTAAAATATCGATGACATGTAGAACTTCTGAATTCATCTTGTTGTTTGAAACATCAACTTTACTCCTGCATCATATTTTTAATAACTGCCACAATATCTTCAGTATTGGGCTTACTGAAATAATCACCATCGCTGCCATAAGACGGACGATGTGCTTTTGCTGTTATAGTTCTTGGAGAAACATCTAAATATTTATAACCACCCTGCTCTTCCATCACTTTATTAAACATGTATGCCGCTGCTCCGCCCGGCACATCTTCATCAACAAAAACAATGCGGTTTGTTTTATTAAGCGATTCAACAATTTTATGGTTGATATCAAATGGCAATAAAGTCTGTACATCCACTACTTCGCAGTTGATGCCCATTTTATCAAGCGTTTCTGTTGCTTCCAATACAATCCGCAAGGTAGATCCATATGTAACAATTGTCACTTCTGTTCCTTCCTTAACTATTTCCGGCACACCCAGCGGCACAGTATAGGCCAATAAATTTGAAGGCAATTTTTCTTTTAAACGATATCCGTTCAAGCATTCTATCACTAAACCGGGATCGTTGCTTTGCAACAATGTGTTGTACATGCCTGCTGCCTGAACCATATTGCGGGGAACGCAAACATACATCCCTCTCAGTGCATTAATGATAACACCCATGGGTGATCCGCTATGCCAGATACCTTCAAGCCTGTGCCCTCTGGTACGCACAATTAACGGACAGCTTTGCTGCCCTGCGGTACGGAAATGAGTTGTACAAACATCATCGCTCAGCGGTTGTAATCCGTATAATAAATAATCGAGGTATTGTATTTCAGCTATAGGCCTGAGACCTCTTAACGACAATCCTATTCCCTGCCCCATGATGGTTAGTTCACGGATGCCGGTGTCAAAAATTCTTTCTTTGCCATGCTTTTCCTGCAAACCACTGAAACCCTGATTTACATCTCCGATATGACCAAGATCTTCGCCGAAGGCAATCACTTTATTGTTAGTTGCAAAAAGTTCATCAAAATATTTGTTGAGTACTTCATAACCATTAACTGTGGCCGCATCTTCTTCAAAATAAGCTGGTATAGCAGGCACTTTCAAAGCCGACTTAGGCCCTTCGTTGTACAGGAAACTATTATACAGCCCGGTATAATTCTCTTTAAGCTCTTTATAAAATTGCTGCAGTGATAAGGACTTGTCATTTTTACCAAAGACATCTAATGTAGTAGCTATCATCTTTAAAACATCTCTTCGCATCGGCTCCCTGATAGCAGTCAGTTCATCAACCAACTTTTTCACCCCAGGTTCTGCCGATGCTATGGGATCAATAATTTCTGCAGCTTTTGTCACCAGTTCCTTTATAGGATCAATATATTTTGCCCAGGCTTTTTGTTTGCTTTCCCTGGTAAGATGTACAGCGTTTTCTTCTATCGCTTTTAACTCTTGTTCACTTGCCAACGCATTAGCCAAAATCCATTCCCTCATTTGCTTTAAGCCATCCCATTCTTTTTCCCATTCCAACCTTTCGGGGGTCTTGTATCTTTCATGACTTCCCGAAGTGGAGTGTCCCTGTGGCTGAGTGATCTCCTCCACATGAAAAATAGCAGGAGTATGAGTATCTCTTATCTTTTGAATTGCCGGTTCCAATATTTCACACATGCCGGCGTAGTCCCAACCTTTAAGTTTGTAAATCTCAATACCATTAGTGCCTTCTTTTTTCTGAAATCCTTTTAATGCATCCGAAATAGAACTCTTGGTCGTTTGATATTTTTTTGGAACAGAAATTCCATAGCCATCATCCCAAACAAAAACGGCTAAGGGAACCTGTAACACTCCGGCAGCATTTATGGTTTCCCAAAAATGCCCTTCGCTTGTTGAAGCATCGCCAATGGTACAAAAACAAATTTCGTTGCCATTATTACTAAGACTGGTAAGACTGTGCGTTTGTTTTATGCCGCGGAATGCTTTGGATGCAAACGCAAGTCCAAGCGCCCTGGGCATTTGCCCCGCAGTAGGTGCAATATCGCTGCTGATATTTTTATGCTCTGCAAGGTTTAACCAGTCGCCATTTTCATCAACCATTTTTGTGGCAAAATGTGCATTCATTTGGCGACCTGCGCTAAAAGGATCGTTTGCTACGTCAGGATCAGCATATAATTGTGAAAAGAATTGTTCAATTGTTGCGAGGCCACTGGCAAACATAAAAGTCTGATCGCGGTAATAACCCGCTCTGAAATCGCCGGGTTTAAAGAATTTAGCCATAGCTACCTGCGCAACTTCTTTTCCATCGCCAAAAATGCCAAACTTGGCTTTCCCGGTCAATACCTCTTTTCTGCCCAGTAAACTTGTTTCCCTGCTTTCACAGGCAAAGCGGTAATCTTTTAAAACCTCATTTCTGAAATTATCAAAACTCAGTTTTTCAGCTAAAGCAGCATCATTATTGTTATTTGTTTCCATACTGTTCAATCTACTGCAAAAATATAAATTATAGGTCAGCTTTGTTAAAAAACTCATAACAGCCCTGCAATTTCAATGAGTTGTATCCGTTTTATTATCTTTGAGAACGCTAAAAACGTTTATTATGAAAAAAATATTTACACTTATTGCCGGATTGTTCATTGTAAATGCAATTTTTGCCCAGCATGATAACAAAGCAGATGCAAAGCCGGTTGCCACGTTAACGACAAACTTAGCTAATACTGCTGCTCCTGCAATTACAATCAGCCAGGCAGAAAAGCTGTTAACTTTAAAGGAAACGGAGTACGACTTTGGTAAAATACCTCAAGGAAAGCCGGTGACTCATGTTTTTGAAGTTTCTAATAAAAGTGATATCCCGTTAAAAATTTCTGATATTCATGCAAGCTGTGGCTGCACAACTCCTGAATGGGAAAAAGATAAAGTAGTTAATCCAGGAGAGTCTACAAAAATTACTGTTGGTTATAATGCTGCAGCAGAAGGTTCTTTCACTAAATTCATTACTGTAAGTTATAACGAAACGCAGTCGAAACAAATTACTATTAAAGGCGAGGTTTGGAAAACATCCGGAAGCCCTGCTCCTGAGAATAAAGGATTAAACGATCTTAAAAACTAAAAACAATCAATAACTAATTATGAAAAAATTAATTTTATCTATTGCAGCATTTGCGTTTACAACTGTACTTTTTGCTCAAAAATCGCTGGCTGATGTTGCTAAATTCGAAACTGAAATTATTAACCAGGGAACGCTAAAGCAAAATGAACCTAAGGAAGTACGTTTTGTTGTTACCAATATTGGAAAGGAGCCGTTAATTATTGAACAAGCCAATCCTACCTGTGGATGTACTGTTGGTGATTATACCAAGTCTCCTATTGCTCCGGGTGCAACAGGATTTGTATCCGCAAAATTTAATGCAGCAAATGTTGGTCATTTCAATAAAACGATGACTGTAAAATTTGCCGGTGTTGATGAACCAAAAAGTATAACCATCTCCGGAGATGTACTTAGTGGACCAGAATATGATAAGTGGTTCGCTGAAAATGAAATGAAAAATAAAACCTCTGATGTTCAGGCTAAACCTGCTACAAAAGCTAAATCACAAAAAAACTAATACAATCAATTTTTGATTTTAGGTAAAAGCCCCTGCGCAATACAGGGGCTTTTACTATGGAAAGATTCTAACTATCTACTTGCATTGAATTTAAATAATTGTTTTTTAGACAGTTAATATAATAAAATCAAGACTTCCCCGTTTATAGTTTTAACCCTAAGAAAACTAAACATAACCCGATGAAAAAAGGCAAAATCCAGCCTGAACCTACCTTTTATTTTGTATCCCTTAACCGCAAAATAATTTACCAAAAAAGTATCAAAAATCATAACCCCTGAAATTACTCAAAACGAATTATTCGCATTTGAATACAACAATAATATAGCAGTATTTTAAAATCAACTATCCGATTTAACGACTTAAATTCCTGTGCCTACAAGTGAAATTTTTTGTTTTTATGGATTGTTTGGATAACAAATGACCCCTCTTTCCAGAGGGGTCTCCTTTTTTTCTATTTGGTCTTCCTATTCTTATCATCTTGGTTATTTAATAAAATGCTAATTAAACTAAAAGCACTTAATTGCTGTTAACAATTTTTACACAACCTATCTTTACTAAAAACTACAAAATGCCACTAGAAATAGGAACAGCAGCACCAGCATTCAGTTTATACGATACCGACAGAAAAAAGGTAAGCTTATCGGATTTTGAAGGAAAAAATGTACTTATCTTATTCTATCCAATGGCATTCAGCAGTACTTGTACCAGGGCATTATGTGCAATAAGAGATGATATTAACCGTTATAGTAATGTAAATGCCGAGGTAATTGGAATTTCCGTTGACTCGGTTTTTACTTTAAAAAAGTATAAGGAAGATCAACAGTATAATTTTCCACTACTAAGTGATTTCAACAAAGAGACATCGGCAAACTATAGATGCTTATATGAAGAATGGATAATGGAAATGAAGGGCGTAAGCAAAAGAGCGGCGTTTATAGTTAACAAAGCAGGCATCATTGAATTTGCCGAGGTTTTAGAAAATGCCAATGATGTTCCCGATTTTGAGGCAATAAATGCTAAACTGGCTTCTCTTTGATAAGATGCGGAAATTAAATTTTAAAATTATGTTTATTTAGCATATATTTAATAAAATTCGGACAATTGTTCTATTGTTCTTTTAAAACAATTTTCCTATTTTTACTATGTTGAAGAAAATAGTTTACATACTAATTTTATTTATTGGAATAACTTTTACATCTTTTGCTCAATCAAAAAACCCTGCTCAGGGTGAACCTATTGCAAAACTTATAAAGCCTTATCCAATTCCTGCCACTACGTCAATTAATTTTGATTTCCTGTATGGCTACGACAAAACTTTTGCACTACAGATCTATAATTTTATGGGAAAGAAAATTATAGAAGTAACTAAAATGCTTCCCCGAATTAACATGCCGCTTGATGAATTTTATCGTGGTATTTATGTTTACCAATTGAGAGATAAAGAAGGAAAAATTATCGAATCGGGTAAATTCCAGGTTGTAAAATAATCAGAGACATTTCCGCATTACATTACCTGTACTATTAAAAATTTAAGATAGTGTGTATTCTCCTGTCCACGTATAATTGGATGATCGGCGCTCTGTGAATTGAAGACGACTTGCCTTATTTTTCGCTTAGCATCTGCAGCGGCCATTTGAATAATATCTAAAAACACCTCAGGTTGAACCAGGTTTGTACAGCTTGATGTAACCAGGAATCCACCGGGCTTTACCAACTTCATTCCTCTTAAATTTATTTCTTTATAGCCGCCAATAGCTTTATTGATGTTGGATCTGCTTTTTGTAAACGAAGGAGGATCAAGCATCACAACATCCCATTGCTTTCCCTCTTTGCTCCATTCTTTTAATACATCAAAAGCATTTACGCATTCAAATTTGCAGGTTTTTTCAAGTCCGTTCAACAATGCATTTTTATTGCACATGTCAATCGCATTCTGCGATATATCTAAACCTAAAACTGATTTTGCACCGTAGTGTGCAGCGCAAATTTCGAATGAACCCGTGTAGCAAAATGCGCCGAGTACATCTGCATTTTTAACGATATGTTGAATTGCACGACGGTTATCCTTCTGATCTAAAAAGAAACCCGTCTTTTGTCCGTTGGCTATATCAACATTAAACTTTACGCCGTTTTCTTCAATTAAAATATTTGTATCAAATTCCGCCGATAAAAATCCCTTACGCTGTTCCAGGCCTTCCAGTTCTCTAACAGGCACATCATTTCTTTCGTAAATTCCTTTGGGCTCAAAAATTTCTTCAATGGCTTTTACAATAGCTGGTTTCCAAACATCAATTCCCAAGGCCAAAGTTTGAATAACAAAATAATCATTGAATTTATCAATAATAAGCTGAGGGATGTCATCTGCTTCGCCAAATATTAACCTGCAATTTTCTGTATACCCTATTTTCTGCCGGTAATCCCAAGCTTTTTTCAACCTATTTACAAAAAATTGTTCATTAATAGTTTCATCCTTATCTCTTGTAAGTAACCTTACCATTATCTGCGACTGCGGGTTTACATATCCACGTCCTATAAATTTCTTATCGTGAGTAAACACATTTACAATTTCTCCTGGTTTTGCGGCCGCATCAAGTGCTTTACCTGTATTTACTTCGTTGCCAAAAATCCACGGATGTCCGTTCTCAACCCTGCGACTGATCTTCTTATTCAAATATAGACTCTTCATAGCGCAAAGTTAACAACCATGTCATATAGTTTGCCGTTAACAGCCAGATATTTAGCTATTATTGTCAATTTGACGGCAAATGAGCCCTTGGCAAAATGTTTGACTGTTGTACCTTCGCAACCAATTTTTAAGATCATAATATGGAAGAGAAAGAAACAACATTACCCGAAAACGAAGAAATGAACATTAACGCAGATGCGGATATTCCAGGTAATTCCCATTTAAGCAACCCCGTGGGTGAGGAGATTATTCAAAAATTACAGG
The DNA here is from genome assembly GCA_024642285.1 of Sphingobacteriales bacterium. Lineage (GTDB taxonomy): Bacteria > Bacteroidota > Bacteroidia > Chitinophagales > Chitinophagaceae > Ferruginibacter. Next base: position 44,708 of record JAHEBJ010000008.1, on the reverse strand, counting down.
CCGAAGTAGAAGAACAAAAAGATAAATATTTACGCCTGTTTGCCGAGTTCGACAATTTTAAGCGGAGAAATGCTAAGGAACGACTGGAACTAATTCAGACCGCTGGAAAAGATGTGATCATTTCTTTACTGGAAGTAATGGATGATTGCGACAGGGCTGAAAAACAACTCGCTGAATCTGACAATATTGATGTTCAGAAAGAAGGTGTTCAGTTAGTATTTAACAAACTCAGATCTACTTTGCAAGCCAGGGGACTTAAAGCAATGGAAAGTGTGAACACCGAGTTTGATGTAGAAAAACACGAGGCGATAACCGAGATTGAAGCAGGTAATAAATTGAAAGGAAAAGTAGTGGATGAGATTGAAAAAGGTTATTACCTGAATGATAAAATTATCCGTTTTGCGAAAGTAGTAGTAGGAAAATAGGAAAGGATCTAAAAATTAAAAGTCCCCTGCAGAGGGTTTATTATGAAACAAGATTTTTACGAAATATTGGGGGTATTAAAATCCTCGTCGCAGGATGAGATAAAGAAAGCTTACCGTAAAGTTGCTATGCAACACCATCCCGATAGAAACCCGGGTGACAAGGCCGCCGAAGAGAAATTTAAGGTTGCTGCAGAGGCTTATGAAGTGTTAAGTGATACCGATAAGCGTGCCCAATATGACCGTTTTGGTCACCAGGCATTCAGCCCCGGCAGAGGAGGCGGTGGATACAGCGGAGGAGGAATGAATATGGATGATATCTTCAGCCAGTTTGGAGATATTTTTGGCGACGATAGCCCCTTTGGTAGTTTTTTTGGTGGCGGAAGTGGCAGAAGAAGCTCGGCTGGGAGGAGCCGCGGTACCCGTGGTAGTAACCTGCGTGTAAAAATAAAATTGAATTATGAAGAGATTGCTAAGGGTGCAAAAAAAACCATCAAGGTTAAAAAATATGTGCTTTGTAATACCTGCAGCGGCAGTGGTGCAAAAGATAAAAACAGTATACAAAATTGTGGAACCTGTGGCGGAAGCGGTCAGGTTAGAAGAGTTCAAAATACATTTTTGGGACAGATGCAAACTGTTACAACCTGCCCTACCTGTAACGGCGAAGGATCTACAGTAACTCATAAATGCACTGCCTGTAAGGGCGATGGAAGAGTTTATGGCGAAGAAACTGTTTCAATTGATATTCCGGCTGGTGTGCAGGAAGGAATGCAACTCAGTTTAAGTGGAAAAGGAAACGCAGGTGAGCGTGGCGGATCGACCGGTGATCTGATTGTTCTCATAGAAGAAGAATCACATCCTCAATTACACCGGGATGGATTGAATGTGGCATTTGATCTTCATATTTCAATACCGGATGCAGTGTTTGGTACACATGTAGAGGTACCAACTATTGATGGCAGAGCAAAAATTAAAATTCCGCCAGGAACACAAAGTGGTAAAATATTCAGGTTAAAAGGAAAGGGTTTTCCCAATGTAAACAGTTACGAAAAAGGTGATCAATTGATTCAGGTAAATGTATGGACGCCTCAACATGTATCATCCGAAGAAAAAGAACTATTGGAAATATTACAATTATCGGAAAACTTTAAACCCAAACCGGAGAAAAATGACAAATCGTTTTTTGATAAAGTAAGGGAAATGTTTTCTTAGTCGCTTCGGTTTTTCGTCTTCTTGCGTTTTTTAGTCGTATAAATTTCAATGGCCTTGTCAATTAGTTTCAAAAATTCAGATTGAAGAAAACTGTTTGCGTCGTACGACTCAAGAGCTATCCTTTGAATATCGGTCCAGTCGGCTTGCTTCATATATTTTGATTGTTTTACCTTAAGCCCAAACATAGCAACTGCCGTTGCAAACTGCAAATCCTTATCAATTTGTTTAAATTCTGTAAAATTAGCCGGACAGTTTACACTCATAAACAAATGTGAAGTGTCATCACAATAACTATAACGCATTTCAATATCGGCTATAATATCTTTGGGGAATATTTCCTTCTTATATATATTGTCGCTGGCCGGAACGATCTCAAAGATTGCCAACACACTGTTGCCGCTTCCTATCTCACCGCCATCCAGATCAATGCTACTGTCAGCCACAGCATCACGTCGGTTATCAAAACCGATTAAGCGGTATTCCTTTACCAGGTCGGGATTGAATTTAAGGTTCATAAACACATCATCTGCCACTGCATAAAAAGTTTGAGTAAGTTCCTTGACCAAAACTTTCTCGGCTTCCACAACATCATCCAGGTAGGCATAATTACCATTACCTTTATTAGCTAGCGACTGCAGTTTGGAATCTTTAAAATTTCCCATACCCACTCCAAGGCAGGTAAGATAAATACCGGTTTGCCTTTCTTTTGTGATCAGGTCTTCCATCGCTTTATCAGATGTAAGGCCCACATTAAAATCACCATCTGTGGCGAGTATAACCCGGTTACTTCCATTTTTATTAAATGTACTGCGGGCCAAAGCATAGGCTGTCATAATAGCAGCTTCACCTGGTGTATCTCCGGTAGCCTGCAGCTCTTCAATTGCCTTTAATATTTTTTCTTTTTCGGCTCCCCCTGTAGGTTGTAAGCGTATTCCAACGGTACCGCCATAGGCTACGATAGCCACGGTATCTGCATCTCTCAGGTTTTTTACAAAAATTTGAAAGGCAGCTTTTAAAAGAGGTAACTTATTTTGCATATCCATGCTGCCTGATGCATCAATCAAAAAAACAAAGTTACCGGGCGGCACCATGTTCAAATCGAGCTTTCGGGCATTTACGTTAATAAGCAATAGTTGTTTTTCCAGGTCCCACGGGCAAGAAGTCAGTTGCGATTCAAAACTAAACAGATCGCCATTCTTCGGTTCCCGGTAATGGAGATTGAAATAGTTCACCATCTCCTCTGTACGTACTGCATCGGGAGGTACGGTACTTTTATTATTAATAAAACGACGTACATTGCTGTACGATGCTTTATTTACATTTAATGAAAATCCGGTATTTGGATATTTAAACGCATTAACATATTCATTTTCTACCAATTGAAAATAGGTCTCTTCGTTGATGTACAATCTGGCACGATCAGTTTGCTCTAAATTTTTTGTAACCGAAATAAGTTTTGGCCTGTTACTGCTTACAACAGAGGGCAGTATCTTAAGTGTGATATACTGCCATTCTTCGCTGTTCACTCGTACCGTCTTCAATTCGTAACCATCTACATCAACGGTAATTGAATCAATCAATTTTTTTGTTGTAATACCGAAACCGCCATAAGTACCCGAAAAATAATATTGGTTGCTTGAATGGAGGAATATTTTTGCATTTTGCAGAGGCTGGTTTTTTTCGTCTTTGATTTCGCCACGTAAATAATACTGAGCATCAGCCGTAAATGCCGTCAAAAGAAAAGAAATATATAGCAAACACTTTTTCAATTTCAAGCTTATAAATAAATATGAATGCAATTCCCTTTACTAAGATATACTTTTATCTTTTTCTGTTGCCTGGCCTAATCCTCTACCAACTGGTAAATTTCTTTTATGTTTCGGCCCAGGCCATCATAATCTAAACCATATCCCAACAAAAATTTATTGGGAACATTAAAGCCAAGATAATCAATAGTCAACGGAAATTTTAATGCATCGGGCTTATGAAGTAAGGCTGCAATCTTCAAGCTCGCCGGTTGCTGATCGATCAACTGCGGTAAAAAATCATGTAAGGTTTTACCGGTATCCACAATATCTTCAACAATAATTACATGTCTGTCTTTCAGCTGCTCATCCAGTCCAATTGATGTTATTACATTTCCGGTAGATTTAGTTCCCTTATACGATGCCAGTTTAATAAAACAAATTTCAGCTTCAATAGACAGCTCTTTAAACAAATCTGATGCAAACATGAAAGATCCATTTAAGATTGCAATAAACAAAGGCCTTTTATCTGCGTAATCATTATTGATCTGCCCTGCTAATTTTTTAATCTGTTCGCTAATTGTAACTGCATTAATATAGGTTTGAAATTTTTTATCGAGTACCTGGATTACCATGAATTTCTTTTTTTAGATTTAACTCTGCCTGCTTATTTAGTTACAATGATCTCTTGTCCTATTTTCAATTCATCAGTTACAAGTTGATTCCATTCCCGTAGTTGTTCCACAGTAACCTTATACAATCTGGCGATACCATATAGCCCTTCTTTAGGAGAAACATAGTGCACTGTTGGTTTCTTGTCCATAATTTTTTGGGTTGCCAAATTTAAACCAGGTTGCAGAAATAATTTACTATTTGGTTTCAGTTTTGAACCACCCTGCAAACCATTATACTCCAGCAAATATTTCATTTGAATACCATGTTTCTGGGCAATATCAAACAGCGATTCTCCAGGCTGAACGATATGAAATTCTATTTCACCGATCTTTGATTTTTTATGCAGAAACAGATACTGATCTTTTTCAACGATACCATCTTCGGTAAGATCGTTAAACTCCATAAGTTTGTTCAGATTGATATTGTATTTATTGGCGACTACCAGTAGCGACGTACCCTTGTTTACAAAAACACATTTTATTTTGTTTATCGAACTTAATCTGGAACTCTCTGATTGGGTAGTGTTGTCAGTTTGCTCTGCAAGTTTACCATCATTGGTAATTTCCATGGGTAAATCAATATCCAAACCAGGTTCCTGCTTAACCAAATCCATATCGGGTAGCTTATTTAATACAGCCAAACTGTATTGCTGCAGGTTATACTGTTCAATATATTTTACCAGCAGATCGGGATATCGGGGATTAGTTGCATATCCCGCTTTTTTTAACCCCTTGGCCCACCCGGCGTAATCATCCTGATCAAGACCAAACAAAGCGCTGTATCTTTTATTCATCCGCAGAAAATCGCTGTGATCACGGTAGCTTTCATCGGCATTGGTATATGCCCTGAAGCACTCACCAGTTGCATCATCATCATGCGAAACCGATTCGCCAGCCCAGCTGCTTTTACATTTTATTCCAAAATGATTGTTCGATTTTTTTACCAGTTCGCTGTTGCCGCTCTCCGATTCTAAAATTCCCTGGGCTAATGTAATAGAGGCCGGCACACCCGAACGCTTCATTTCGTCCATGGCAATGCCCTTAAACTGCTCAATATATTCCTCCACTGAAATTCTCTGTGCACTAACAGCAAAGCAAATACCGATGAAAAAAAAGGTTATAATTATTTTGTTCTTCATTCTACTTTTTTTGAATTAGCAGGAGACCATCTCTTATGGTTAACATGGCCTGTTGTACTCTTTCATCATTTTTTACATGTTCGTTAAAAGCCAGTAACGCTTTTGCATTCTTTCCTTTTACATTTTCTTCCAACACTTCTCCATGAAAAAGTACATTGTCGGCAATTAACCAACCACCTTTTTTCACCGAGGGCAAAGTTAATTCGTAATAGTTGATATAATTAACTTTATCTGCATCAATAAAAACAAGATCCCAGTTTTCCTTTAGTTCAGGAATAATTTTTAACGCATCGCCAACATATAATTCAATTTTTTCCCTCATCCCGGCTTTTACAAAATAGGACCGGGCAATTTCTGCATCTTCCTGCCTTAATTCAATCGTATGCAAAATTCCTTTTTCCTGCAAACCCTTTGCCATACATAACGCACTAAAGCCTGTAAAAGTGCCTATTTCTAAAACCCTCTCCGGTTGTATCATACTGCTGAATAATTCTAAAATCTTTCCCTGCACATGACCACTTAACATTTGCGCATGTGGATGATTGGTATTTGTAAAGCTTTCAATTTCCATCAATAATTCATCCAATGCAGTTGTATTTAGTTTTGCATACTGCTCGGCTTTTTGATTAACCAGTTCCATTATTTATTTTTTTGTCACGTATAAAAACATAATGCCATCCTTCACATAAACAGTTGTGATGGATGGCACTTACTAACTTTATAAAATTACATTTTTATTTCGGAAGTTTCAGCTTTTGGTTTATGCGGTTTGGAAATTGCCCCTAACCCAAGGAAAGTGATCAGCCCGTTAATGATCAGCAATTCAATTCCTACCTGGTAGCCACCAAGTAAAAAAACCGAATTCTCTCTAAGCAAATAAGTTAATACAGGAGCTGCCAGGCAAATGATGGTTACAATAATTCCATCTTTAATTTGTCTTTTGGTGAGAATGCCAAAGGCAAACAATCCCAGTAGTGGGCCATAGGTATAACCTGCCAAATCGAGAATAACATAAATGATCGATTTATTATCTATAAGTTTAAAAGCAAGGATGCACAGAAAAAATATAAAAGCAAAAGTAAAATGCACAGTCAAACGGGTTCTCTTCTGCTTCTTCTCATCCCAATCTTTTCTGCGTTTTAGCCCAAGCATATCAATACAAAATGAAGAAGTGAGCGCCGTAAGTGCACCATCGGCACTTGGGAAAAGTGCAGAGATAAGGCCGATAATGAAAATAATACTTACGCCTGTTGGAAGCAATTGCAGTGCGACTGTTGGAAAAAGATCATCTCCAATAATATTTTTACCATTTAACAACAGCTGCTTTCCATCGTACTCACCACCGTTTTGCAAAATATATAAATACAAAATTCCGCCCAGCAACAGGAAAAGGAAATTAACCAAAACAATTACACTACTGAAAGTGATCATATTTTTTTGGGAATCCTTTAGTGTTTTTACACTAATATTCTTTTGCATCATTTCCTGGTCAAGCCCGGTCATGGCAATTGCAATAAATGCACCCCCGATAATTTGTTTGAGAAAAAATCCTTTGCTGCCTATATCGGTATTAAAAATATTAGTGTACCCTTTCAGACTCAGCGTATCCAAAGCTGTACCGAAATTAAGATCAAGGTTAGAGAGGATAAAAACTATACAAACGATCAGTCCGACCAACATCAACATGGTTTGCAAAGTATCGGTGTACACAATAGTTTTTACGCCACCTTCAAAAGTGTACAACAGTATCATCAACAGAATAATTAAAGTAGTAAGAGTAAATGAAATACCCATCCTGTCGAGGATAAATATCTGAAGCACATTTATTACAAGGTACAACCGGGCGGTAGCGCCAATAGTTCTGGAAAGAATAAAAAACAGCGAGCCTGTTTTGTAAGAAAAAAAACCAAAACGTTCCTCCAGATAATTATAGATGGATGTGAGGTTTAACCTGTAATAGAGCGGCAACAGCACATAAGCTATCACAAAATACCCAAGGAAATAACCAATCACTACCTGGAAATAACCAAATCCTTTAAATACATCACCGGTAAAATCACCCACTGTGCCTGGTACGCTTACAAAGGTTACACCGCTAAGCGACGTACCAATCATTCCAAACGCAACCAGCATCCAGTTGCTTTTACGGTTGCCGATGAAGAAAGAGTCGTTGTTTGAATTTTTTGAAGTGAAATAAGCTACAATCAGCAATAAAATAAAATAGCCGATTACAAAAGTGAACAGCAGGAATGGTGACATATCAATCGTTTACTTAAAAATAATCCTGAAAAATAAAGAAAATATCGTGTCTTTGCCGGTAATTATTAGATAAAGTTTTATGAAGATAAATACACTGGCGGTTTTTTGCGGTTCAAAAAGCGGTAACAATCCGGAGTTTGCGGCAGCTGCTAAGGCCTTGGGTGTTTTATTGGCCGAAAAAAACATTACTCTCATTTACGGAGGCGGCAACAAAGGAATCATGGGCGCTGTATCAAATGCTGCTTTGGAAAAACAAGGGAAAGTTATTGGTATCATCCCCGAAATTTTAAAAGACCGTGAACATCACCATGACGGTATCACAGAGTTGATTATTGTAGACAATATGCATACCCGTAAAAAAAAGATCTATGAAAGATGCGATGCGGCTATTATACTGCCCGGCGGCTATGGAACCATGGACGAGTTTTTTGAAATGCTTACCTGGAACCAGTTAAGTATTCACAATAAAAAAATATTCATACTAAACTCAGCCGGATTTTACGATCATCTGTTAGCCTTTGCGCAAAACATGCAGCAGGAAGATTTTTTGTATGATAAGATTGAAGACAAGCTGGTGGTGATTAACAATCCAGAAGATCTCTCCGATTATTTATAAAATTTTATCTTTTGCGGCCACCACCCTGAAATAATGCAATATTATAACCTGCTCTGAAAATGGGAATTGACCTCGCCAGCCCATCAACATATGGTGAATTCTTGTTGTGTAGCAAGTCCCAGGAAACTGAAATGTAATAAAAGCTCTTATTAAATTCACTTCGTCCTCCAGCCCAACCGGCTCCTACTAAAAAACTACTGGCATCAACATGATCTGTCGATGGCAAATACCCCGAATTTTCCGCAGGCAGGTATTTTACCTGAATAAAATTATGTTCAAACTGAGCCTGCGCAAAAATAAACCTTACCGGATATACCCTTACAAACGCCCCCGGGCCATAAACAGTTTGCCTCACTTTATCGCCGTAAATAAAATAATCACGCTGCGACGTATAGTTAAAATTGGCTGACACGGCTACATCAAGATATTTATTTACGCTGTAACCAAAATACGGGCTTAAACCTACGGCAGTATACAGGTTGCTGAAACCGAGCGTTAGATCACCCCCAACAAATAAATTCTCTTTTTTAAATCCGCCCTTTTTTTCTTCTGAATTCAAATCCTCATCCTGGGCATTTGCAATAAACACTCCACTAATAAACACTAAAACCAACATAACTTTTTTCATATTTACTTTTTATTTTTTACTTTAACAATCAAAAATCTTTCCGCTATTTAAAATATTATTTGGGTCAAAAACTTTCTTTATCCCTTTCATCAATTGCAGACTGGCGTCGTCAAAAACAATATCCATATATTCTTTCTGGATAAGGCCGATACCATGTTCGCCGCTGATAGTACCACCCAATGACTTTACCAATTCAAATAAGGCTTTTAATGCCGGAATGACATCCGGATTGTTCAAACTGAAAATGCTGCCCGGTTTTTTAATACGGACATGCAGATTACCATCGCCGGCATGTCCATAACAAACAACTTCAAAATCATATTGTTTACCCAATGTTTTTACTCCTTTTATCAATGCAGGTAATTCGGCTCTTGGTACAACAGTATCTTCTTCAATAGTGTAACCATCAATCTTCACTGCCTCTGCCACCCTTCTTCTTAATTTCCACAGCTCGGCTTTCTGCTGGGCATCATCGGCGAAGAACACATCTCCACAATCATATTGTAGCAGCAATTCTGATATCGCTTCCATCTCACTCATTAAAGTTTCAAGATGGTTTCCATCTACTTCAATAATTAAATGAGCTTCCATTTCATCTGTTACCGGAACTACCGTGCTATCAACGAACCGACTCACTATTTTCAAAGCATCAATTTCGACTAACTCCATAGCACTCGGTGTAAACCCCGCCCTAAAAATCGCACTCACTGCTTCACCAGCTTTTTCCAACGAATTGAAAGGCACCAGCATCAACAAATCATATTTAGGAAAAGGTAAGAGCCTTAATACGATCTTGGTTACTATACCCAAAGTTCCCTCACTGCCAACAATTAATTGTGTTAAATTATAACCTGTCGAATTTTTTAACACATTGGCGCCTGTCCATATTATTTCGCCGTTGGGTAATACAACTTCCAGATTCAACACGTAGTCTTTAACCACGCCGTACTTAACAGCTTTTGGGCCACCACTGTTTTCGGCAATATTACCGCCAATAAAGCAACTGCCCCTGCTGCTTGGATCTGGCGGATAAAACAAACCTTTTTCTTTAACGGCATCCTGTAAAACTTCTGTAATAACACCTGGTTCGGTGGTTACCTGCAGATTACGTTCGTCAATTTCTAAAATAGAATTCATACGTTCTGTTGATAGTAATACACCACCTAAATGGGGCAATGCACCACCACTCAGGCCTGTGCCTGCACCTCGTGGAGTAACAGGTATCCGATGCTGGTTGCATAGCTTCATAATCGCACTAATCTCCACTGCAGTCCGTGGCTTTATCACAATATCAGGAGGGAAATGAAGATTCTCTGTTTCATCATGTGCGTATTTATTCAGGCTTTCTTCATCCACAAAAACAGCACTTTCCCCTACAATATCTTTAAACAGGTTTATATGATCTATGGCGCTACTCTTAACTTCTTCAACAGGTTGCATGTAACATTATTTGTGTAAAAATCGTATAAAATAGTGAGTTCTTAAAATCATCTTAGGCAGATGATAAACCTGTAATAATGTTAAATTATTTTAAAGGATCGCAATTTACAAAAGAGAAAACTACATTTGTTACGAAATTGTTCGTATTTATCATAATTTAAAAGTATAGCCATGAAAAAAATAATGTCAGCACAAAAAAAAGCCATCACGGGTATCGCAGCCATGTTACTCGTTGGTGCAATAACCATGTCATTTAAAGATTCGCCGGTCCCTTATGGAAAATTTATTGTTAAAGAAAAAGTTCAGTCTGCAAAAAATTGTAACGACACAGTGCCCAAAAAGAACAGGGATGCAATGAAAATGGAAGATTTTGAAAAGTTGCAAACCGAACTTGACGAAACTCTGTTATTGGTTGGTGAAGAAATGAAAAAGGTTGATATATCTAAAATAAAAGCTGAAATTGAAAAAGCAATAAAGGAAGTGGATATGGATAAGATCAGAAACGAAGTTGATCTGGCACTAAAAAAAATAGACATGGATAAAATGCTCGCCGATGTAAGATCATCTTTAAAGAATACAGATAATGATCTCATGAGTGAAACCATTGAAAAAGTATTGGGTGAAGCAAAAATGGAAATAGAGAAAGCAAAGATTGAGATCAATAAAATTGACAATGAAAAGCTCGATCAGGAACTTGCGAAAGCCAAAAAAGATATGGAAAAAGCAAAAATGGAAATAGAGAAAATAGACATGGATAAAATAATGGCAGAAGCCAAAGAAGGAATTGATAAGGCGAAAGCTGAATTAAGGCTTACCAGGGAAATGTTTAACGAAATGGAAAAAGACGGATTGATTTACAGTAAAAAAGGGTTTACCATTGAATACAAAAACAAAACACTTTATATTGATGGTAAAAAACAAGATGAAAAAACAGCAGATAAATACAGAAAGTACTTTCAACAGGAAGATTTCAAAATCACAATTGATAAAGATTAGTCAGTTTTTAAAGAAATAAAAAAGCATCTCCAGAGGAAGATGCTTTTTTTACGAAAAAAATTTTAGAAACTTGGACAAATGGACTGTCGATCTGAATTTTCGGGATAGAATCCTTTCTTGATAATACTAAATTCGCTGCCTCCCCTGTACCCGTTGAAACTGCTTAACGACGATAAAGTAACATCATAACTAAAAGCAAACTGAAGCTTCTTTAATTCAAATCCAACATAGGGAATAATAGCATCTTTATAACGATAGTACACGCCTGCCAACAATTGTTTTTCACCAGCTTCACTCAGGTTATAATTTGCATTAATGCCTGCAACCAGTTCTGTGGCATTGGCCTGTGTAGAAAAATATGCATTCGGATTAACAATAACCCGGTCGTTTAATTTAAGTATTGCATTTACAAAAGCTGTTTGCCTGAATGGAATACGGCCTGCATTTGTATTATCTGCAAAGAACGTTTCCCTTGGCCTGTTCACATGCTGAATAGAATATCCGGCGTTGATGTAAACATTTTCATCAGGAAAATAAGCATAGTTCACGCCGGCATGCACATCCAAATAGCTTACGTTGTTGTTGGTAATGATTACTGCTGTTGGTAAAGAATTGTCGAAGAATTTTCCATCGAACTGATCAGGAAATTTGAGCTTGGATTGGTTTATACTTTTATTGGCCCATCCTATATTAAAGCCAGCCGATAACAGGCTGCTTAAACCCAGCATCTGGTGGTAGGCAACTGAGCCATAAATTTTTGTACTTGTTAAACTGCCGCTGCCAGCCTGATCATTAAGTAAAACAGCTCCCAATCCCAACCAGCCATTCTCCAGTTTATTTCTAAAGACCTGTGCATCTGCAAATACACTAATGGTTTTGTAAGGCACCGTCATTACCGAACTCCACTGATTGCGATATTGAGCACCAATCCTGTAATCAGCATCGGGTATAAAACCGGTATTGGCCGGATTTGTTGTAAGAGGCGAATTAAAAAACTGAGAAAAATGCAGGTCCTGTGCCTGTATAAAATTTGTTACAGGCAGCATGACTGTTAAAAGAACTAATATTTTTTTAAATCGAATCATTTTAATTTTTAAATCACTGATAAATTATCGTAACAAGGTTATATCACCTGTTTTTCGTTGCTTTTTACCATCGGTAAATTCTACATCCAATACATAGGTATACACATCCATCGGCTGTAACTCTCCTTTAAAATAACCGTTCCATCCTTCATTTGGACTGGTTGATGCAAACACAACCTGTCCCCAGCGATTAAATATTTTCCAGTTAAGTGTACCAATTCCAAAACCTTCAACTTTTATGATACTGTTTTTTCCAAACCTGCCGGGCGTAAATGCATTAGGCACATCAAGTAATGGTTTTATTATAATTGGAACATCAAGCGTAATACTGTCAACACAATCAGCAACATTAAATGCATATAGAGTAGCCGCGTATGTTCCTGTTGCATTATACTGATGCGATGGATTTACCAAAGTAGAACTTTCTCCATCACCAAATTCCCATAAATACCTGTTTGCACCTACCGACAGGTTTATGAACTGCGTGATAGTATTCTCAATTGGTGGGTTCGGCGACCAGGAAAAATTAGCTGTGGGTATGGGATAAACCGTTATAGTAAAATATGCCGATGTATCCCTTTTGTTACAGGTGCTGGTATCAATAGCTATCAAACGTACATTATAAACACCAGTTGCAGTATAAGTATGTGTAGGTTCAAAATCTGTTGATGTGTTACCATCTCCAAATTCCCATATCCAATCGGTGCCGCCTTGTGAATTATTATCGAACATGGCGTCGTAAGGTACACAACCACGGACGGGCGTTGAGAAAATTGCTTTTACATTAGGACTGATCCGTAACATTTTTATCGCAGTATCCGGCGCATTACAAAACGTTGTGTCATCCACAATCAGAGTTATAGTATAAGACCCTACAGATGGGAATGTATGAATTACCGGTCCGAATCCAGAACGAACTTTAGCCGAACCATCTCCAAAATCCCAAAGGAAACTCTGATTAGTATAAGTCGGTATAGTAGCTACCGTTTGATTTACAAACTGATATCTCAAACTATTACAGGAATCGAGTTTAAAGAATGAAAAATCAGCGTCAATTTCGTTACTACCCACTTTCACATTTACAAAAGCGGTATCGGAAATATTACAGGTAGCCGAATCTATTGAGATCAACATCAACACATAATTACCAACCTGGTTATAAGTGTGAACCACATTATTAACCGGATCATAAGTTGTATCTCTTTGAACAGGGCTGAATGGATCGCCATAATCCCAAATATATATTTTGCCTTTTGCTAGGGTATCGGTAAACTTTACTGACAACGGTACACAACCAATAGTGTCCACTACGCCATTAATAGTAGCTTTAACACTGGCACCAATACCTGCAAAATTCATTTCAATTTTAACAGCTGCCTGGTTACATCCACCGCCACTTCCGGCGTTGTTCGTCCGGGACCAGGCTCCACTGGAAGTAGGAAATAAAGTTCCACCTGCACCACAACCGCATATCGCCTGGTAAATAACACCATTGTCATCAAACCTGCTTGTTCCTCCATCTACGTGATCTCCCACACTTCCGTTCTGCCCGAAATGACTTCCAAATAACTGGCTCTGTGCATTTTTTTCCAATACAAAAAAGTACATATCGGCTCCATCCGGTGCAGGAATACCCGGTAAAGGATTCACGTTGGGCATGCCGGCCGTTCCGGCTGAAGGAAATAATTTTAAATTATTGATTCCCCCACCCCATCCCGATACATACACATTTTCGCAACGGTCTACTAAAAATGCCACGGGTGATAAATTAGGAAGGGCACTACCAGAACCAAATACTGTTGAATATATATAGCCTGATAGATCGGGCTGCAATTTGCTGATAAACTGTTTGCTGCCTGGGTTACTAAAGGGTGCATTTACTACAAGCCATGACCCCGTGGTAGTACCCATGATATACGGAAAACCCTTTTTATCGAATTGAATGCCATAAACAAGATCGTTACCGCCCGTTCCCTGGTATGTAGTCCTTACAATTCCCGACCCATCACTCACTATTTCGGTAATAAATCCATCAACAACTCCACCCCCGTATGTTTGCTGCATTACAGTGGCAGTTATTCCCGGCAAGTTGGTACTGTTTGTTCCTCCGGCAACATAAATATTTCCATTACTTGGATTCCTTGCCAACACAAAACATGCATCATCTCCACTTCCTCCAAAAAAAGTACTAAACAAAACAGATGCAAGATTAGCAGAAAATTTCACAATCACGCCGTCCTGGGGAAAATGATTAGGACCGGTACCACCACCTCCAAATATTGCCTGAATAGGTGTTCCCGGTGTTACCGGAAAATCGGTTGATTGCGTACAAGACGCTAAATATATATTCCCTGCCCCATCAACAATCACTTCACTTCGGGCATCATCTCCGTAGTTTCTGCGTGTAACATCGGCTCCATCAGGTGCAATGTATTTACCTCTGATATTTACTCCATCCTGCCCGGTTCCACCCATTTTTACTGATCCTATGATAGAGGTACCTGTAGCATTTATTTTAGTTACAATGATATCGTAGCTGCCACCTGTGCCAATTTGAGGAATAGTTTTCGGATAGTTTACAGAGTTGCTGCGGCCCGCAATTATCAAGTTACCTTGAGGATCGCAGACCATACTATGTGGCTGCTCGTTACCAGATCCGCCGATATAGGTAGCAAATAAACGGTTATTCCCATTTGGGGAAAATTTGATAATAGCAATGTCATAAGGCCCTGTGTTATCTTCATTGGTTCCACCTCCAAAAACGGTTTGGTATGCCCCCGCCGAAACAGGAAACCCAGCTCCAAAAGCAATACCTCCGGCGTAAAAACTTCCGTCAGGAGCAGGCGTTGCTGTATATCCCCAGTTGTCGGCAGTACTTCCGGTAAATGTTGAAAATATTAAAGTAGGATCAATAACAATCGTTGACTTACCATCGTAATCATCAACATTAAACCTTACAATATTATTTTTCACTACATATTTACAATTCACGATTTTTCGCTGGCCATCGGCCACCTGGTAACTGTAGGGATACAGTTCTTTAATTTCACCAACCGATGTTTTGATCATCAGCTCTTTATTCTTCACTTCAATTTTTTCAGTACCGGAGTATTGCATTGCAATACGATCAATATTTCCACCGGGATGAACGATAATATCATATTTCATTTTACCGGCATCACTGTAATACCTCACGTCGATATTTGGATATACGTTTTGATAAGTTACCGCTTGTGCTATTTTGCAATCAGCAGCCCATTTAGATTGATCCTTACCAACAAAATAATTATTATGATAAGGCTGAATTTTATCCGGAATATTTGGAGCAAAGGAATTGCCTCCTAAAAATTTCACTTTGTAAGCATGTGAGCGTAAAGTGATAGGCTGGCCGGTAGTAGCCAGGTTTGGATTATGCCCGTGCATCTGGTCCGATAGATTTTTCAGATCATCAACATTATGCAGTAACACTGTAAATCCTTGTTTCTCCATAAAAAACGAACCGGTAGAAAAATCTCCTCTGTATTCTACATTACTATCCCACTGGCCTTTATTTTGAATAAATTCCATTTGGGCGTTTGCATTTTGCAAATAAGATATTGCAGCAAACATTAAAATAAAATGTCGCAATATTAGAGTCGTGATTTTCAAGAAGTTGCTTTTTTACAATTTACACATTAAATTCGAAAAAAATACTGATTTAAACAATCATAGAATTGTCATAATAAATTACGAAATTTTGCTCCATGCCGTTTTAGCTTTTTGCTGCTGCAAATAATTTTTAACAGGTTGATGGGCCGGCTCAACCATGTCGGGATCGTCATCCAGTATCCGTTCAGCTCCTGTACGTGCTGCTTCAAGAATTACCTTGTCCTGAACAATGTTCGCCAGCTTAAAATTCAATACCCCACTCTGTTTGGTACCTTCGATGTCGCCCGGCCCACGTATTTCCAGATCCTTCTCTGCTATCTTAAAACCATCATTCGTGGCTACCATTATCTTTAACCTTTCCCGGGCATCATTTGATATTTTAGGCCCTGTTAATAATATGCAAAAACTTTTTTCGGCGCCACGGCCAACCCTTCCTCTTAACTGGTGCAACTGCGACAAGCCAAATTTTTCAGCACTTTCTATAACCATCACGCTGGCATTTGGCACGTCTACTCCCACTTCAATTACCGTTGTACTCACCATGATCTGCGTATCGCCTTTGACGAACCGCTGCATATTGGTTTCCTTCACATCTGCTTTTTGTTTTCCATGCACCATACTTATCCAGTATTTGGGTTCCGGAAAAAAAGATTTTACTTCTTCATATCCTTTCATCAGATTTTCGTAATCCATCTTACTGCTTTCTTCAATCAGCGGATAAACTATATAAGCCTGCCGCCCTTTTGCGATCTCCTCTTTTACAAATTCCATAACCTGTGGCCTTGCCGATTCGGAACGATGCAAGGTATTGATCGGTTGCCTTCCCGGCGGTAACTCATCAATCACACTATAGTCAAGATCACCATATGCTGTAAGTGCAAGTGTTCGTGGAATAGGTGTAGCTGTCATCACCAATACATGTGGTGGTAATGCATTTTTCTTCCATAACTGCGCCCTCTGAGCCACACCAAATTTGTGTTGCTCGTCAACAACTGCAAAACCAAGGTTTTTAAATACCACATTAACCTCAATCACAGCATGTGTTCCTATCAAAATATTCAATGAGCCATCTTCGCAACTTTCTATAACCTCTTTGCGTTGTTTTCCTTTTGATGAACCTGTCAGTAACTTAACATTAACAGGCATATCCTTTAAAAGTTTACTGATTCCGTTAAAATGTTGTTGTGCTAAAATTTCGGTTGGTGCCATCAACACAGCCTGAAAATCATTGTCGGCGGCTATCAGCATCAACATTAGTGCCACAATGGTTTTTCCGCTACCCACATCACCCTGTAAGAGGCGGTTCATTTGTTTGCCGCTGCCTGCATCCTGGCGGATCTCTTTCAGAACTCTTTTTTGTGCATTTGTTAGCTCAAAAGGCAAATAGGAGTTATAAAAACTGTTGAACAGGTCTCCTACCTGACTAAAAGAAAGCCCTTTACTGAAGCGATGACGCGTAGATTTTATCAGCCCTAACCTCAGCTGTGCAAAAAATAATTCTTCAAATTTCAATCTTCTTACGGCATGCAAATAATGTTTTTCGGTAGCCGGAAAATGAATTTGCCTGCACGCATTAAAATGACTGATAAATTTATATTGCTTGATAATTGATTCCGGCAAATTTTCGGGCAGGTCTTTTTCGGCAAGCAATTGCAATAAACCGTAAGTGAGCTTACCAATTGATCTCCCGTTTAATCCTTTTGTTTTCAGTTTTTCGGTAGAAGGATAAACGGGTTCCAGGTAATTTTTACCATCGGCTTTTTGTGGTGTAAAATTTTCGATTTCGGGATGAGCGATCTGCGGTTTACCAATAAAAAATCCGAGTCGCCCAAATACAAGGTACTGATGTCCCACTTCAATTGCTTTTTGAATCCAGTTTATACCCTGGAACCAAACTAATTCAATTTCGCCGGTATCATCTTGCAACTTTGCTGTAAGCCTCCTGCCCCGGCCTTCTCCTAAAATATCGATCTTTGTTATTCTTCCTGCAACCTGTGCATATTCGTTGCCCAATGATAATGACCCTATCTTATCAAGTTTGGTTTTATCAACATGTCTGAAAGGATAGTGCTCCAGGAGGTCTTTAAAATTAAAAATGCCAAGTTCCTTTTTTAACAGATCGCCTTTAAATGTAGTCACTCCATTTAAATACTCGATAGGACTGGTCAATATGGTGGAAACGGTGCTGATAAACTTGTTTTTACAAATATATTTCAGCCAAGGAAGAAATATGGAATATTTTAGATTGAAGATTTTATATTGATGTGACAGTCAATATTAAATTTTACATATTACCTTTTAAATTCTTATCGCTTTGCTTTATTTTGAAAGCGCCGTGGTTTACTGAAATTTTTCTTCCCCGTGGGACGACTAGAAGAAGCCGTATTGTATCGTGGTGTTTCGCCCAGTTCCGCTGGTACTTCGGCTTTAGGAACGGGTTTTCCTAACAATTTTTCGATGGCTAAAAACTTACGCTGCTCTTTTACTGTAACAAATGTGTATGCAGATCCTTCGGCGGCCGCACGGGCTGTTCTTCCGATCCGATGTACGTAGTCTTCGCCATCATGTGGTACATCATAATTAATAACGAGGTCAATATTATCAATATCAATACCACGACTTAATATATCGGTGGCCACAAGAATTGGTAACCTACCGCTCTTAAATTTTATTAAAACCTCTTCCCTTTTATTCTGATCAAGATCACTGTGAATCTCATCGGCTAAAAATTTAGCACGTTTCAAATCACGGGTTAGATTTTTCACTGCGATCTTACTGCTGCAGAAAACTAAAACCGATTTAAAATTTTTTTTATGGAGCAGATGTTTAACCAGTGGAATTTTTTGTGTATCGTACACTATGTATGCTTCCTGAACAATTTTTTCAGGTGGTTTGCTGATGGAAATATTTATTTCCTCCGGGTGATGAAGAATTTTTCTGGCCAGCTCCCTTATCTTACCTGGCATAGTAGCTGAGAATAAAAGATTCTGTCGCTTTTTTGGCAAACTATCAATGATGAACATAATGTCGTCGTAAAAACCCATATCCAGCATACGATCAGCTTCATCCAGTATCAGGTATTTCAGTCCACCCATTTTTACATAACCCATTTTTATATGAGCCATCATTTTGCCGGGCGTGCATATCACCACATCGGCACCCTGGCTTAACGCTTTTTTCTCCTGAACAAAAGCGTTGCCATCTCCTCCTCCATATACAGCAATTGAACTCACCGATGTAAAATAGGAAAGCCCTTCCATGTGTTGGGCAATCTGTATCGCCAGTTCACGTGTTGGCACAATCACCAAGGCATTATTGGTATGATCCTCATGTGGATCAGTTAATATCTTATTAATAAGCGGCAATAAAAAAGCGGCAGTTTTGCCTGTACCCGTTTGGGCTGATGCAATCACATCTTTTCCTTCCATAATAAGAGGAATAACCTGTTCCTGAACAGGAGTGGCGTTTTCATAGCCTGAGGCATCAATTCCATCCATCAACCGCTGGTCGAAACCAAATTCTGTAAACTTCAATTTGCTGTATTTTTTAAAATCAGGTGAAGATAGTGTATTTAACGATGTAGACCCCTGTAAACAGTATCTTTGCCTGCCCGAACAAATAGAAAAAACAAAAGAATATGACAGAAGTTGGTAAGTTTAATACTTTAAAAGTTGATCGTGAAGTAGATTTTGGTGTGTACCTGGATGACGGCGCCGAAGGTATATTATTACCCAAGCGTTTTGTTCCGGCCGGAACTAAAATTGGTGATGAGCTGAACGTGTTTCTATACCATGATGGAGAGGAAAGATTGATTGCCACAACTCAGCGCCCCAAAGGTATTTTAGGAGATATTGTAAAGCTGAGGGCAGTTAATGTAACACCGCATGGAGCCTTTTTGGATAATGGTTTGATGAAAGACCTTTTTGTCCCTACGTCTAAACAAATACAGGGTATGTTTCCAAACGGCGATTACCTGGTAAAGATTTATCTGGACGAACAAACGGGCAGACTGGCCGCAACCGAAAAACTGGAACCTTTTTTAAGTAACGAAGAATTGACTGTTAAAGAACTTGAAATTGTTGACCTGATTGTTTACCGCCGCACCGATATTGGCTATGTTGTTATCATCAACAACCAGCACACGGGTGTATTGCATCACAACGAAATTTACAGGGATATTACTGAAGGAGATAAATTCAAAGGGTTTATTAAAAAAATATATCCTGAAGATAAAACAGGAGACGAACGCTACCGCATTGATGTGGCCGCCGGCAAACCCGGGTATGATCGGGTTGAAGATGCGACAGAAAAGATCCTTCGCCTTTTAAAAGAAAATGATGGGTTTCTTCCATATCACGACAAATCGGACCCGGAGGAAATTTATTCATTTTTTGCGATGAGTAAAAAAACTTTTAAGATGACAACGGGGAATTTGTACCGGCAAAGAAAGATCAGCTTTGAGAAGGATGGGATCAGGTTGGCTTAGATTTTTAGTTTTTTAGTTTATAGTTTATAGAAAATTTTCCTTTAAAAATGGCCAAAATAAAAGTTGACCTTCATGATATATACAACAACAGTAAAGCGATAGACAAAGCGCTGCTGCAGGCTTTTGAAGATGCTATTGATAAAAAGATAAAAGAAGTAGAGATCATTCCCGGCAAAGGAAGCGGCCAATTGAAAAAGAAAGTGCAACGATTTTTACAAATGCCGCATATCAAACCGTTATATCACCGAATTGAAAACGACAGTAAGAACTTTGGGAGACTGTTTGTGTATTTTAAATTTTGACAATTCAGAAACAGGTCAATTAAACTTCTGCTAATATAAATTAGCTACTATAGTTATTACTTTTCTATTTATAAAGAAGGGGAATTTGCACTATGTTGGATATTTTTATTTGCCGTTACGGTGCTCAATAAACAAGTCGTATTGTTTTTTGAATTCCTCGAATTTAAATTCTCCCTCTACAGGTTTTTCCTCTTTTGAAGCAGCTTGATTTACCAGCTTATAGTAAACCTGAGGAAATTCATCAGAGTAAATTCCAGGCAGTACATTTATTTTGGTCAGGCCAGTGTACAAAGAAAATAATGTAAACATCGTAATTATAATAATAGAATGTCCTTTATAACTATTAATCCTTTTTAAAACTGAAGTATTTTCGCCGTCAACTAAAAAATCCTTTTTTATCAGTCCCGCTACAATGAATCCAAGTAGTAAAACAAAAGCACCTATCCCAATATATTCCCCGATTTTAGGAGAAAATGGAACCAATACTAAAGAAACAAGAAAAAAGACAATAACTAAATGAAACACGAATAAGAGAATTGCTAATAACTTATTTCGGGATTGCATATACCTGAAACGAATGATCATTTTCCTAATGTAAATCAGTACTAACATTAAAACAGCTCCAGCAAAGAAGAGTTCAACGTAGGAGAAATAAACATAAAAAATCCTCAGTGCAAATATTGCCGATACTACACTTAGGCAAACTGGCTCTGCCAGTGTAAAAAATTCTTTCTTTTCTTTTTTTCCGATCTCATAAATAAATTCAATAAAAAATAGAATTCCAAAAACAAACGCAACTCCTCCCATTATTTTTAAGCCATAGCCGTTTTGAGCCATAGCGGCAAAAGCGCCCATAATGAGCAGGATAAAAAGTAAATAATAATATGCAGTAAACTTTTTCATTAATTTGGTAAATAAAATATGTAATTGATGTCGTGGGTTATTTTTTCATCCATTGCCGTCCATTTTTGTTTTCCATCTTTTAATTCTTTTTTTCGGCAGGCCTGCCACAAAATGAAAGAACGTACAATCAAATCTTCTGTTTCAGTTAACGTTCCCGGAATAGCCATTTTCGCCCGGTAAAAATTACCTTCCTCGGCTACACCATAAACTCTGTCGATTACTGCACCGAATTTATTCTGCTCAAGTATTTCAGCGAGGATGTTATCTGAATATGTGTTTAAGTCCCGCCCACCTATACGAGACATGAGTAAGATCCAGTTGAACCGGTAGTCCAATGCCTGGTTAGCGCCAAAACTAAATTGAGAAAAATCAATATCCCTCGATTTTGAGAACACAGAATCAAGATAAACAAAAGCCGATGGATCGGTTTTATTCATGTACATTTTCTCAGCCATAAAAATATAGGCAAACGCCTTTTCATGATCCTTCTCAAATTTCTCGGCCAAACTTATAGCTTCTTTTTGTTTTCCAGCCATGGCCAGGTTTACACAAAGATCTTTAAGCTGATTCAGGAAAAAAGTCTTTTCCAGATATTCATATTTATCACGGGAGGAAGCAAAATTTTCTCTGTCAAATTGCTGATAATAATTAAGACCTGCATTTATATCGTTTCTTGAAAATGCCCGGTTGGCTAAAATAAGATTGATCAGATTCAGATCGAGGCTTTTACCTTGCGGATGTGTTTTTGCTAAAGAAACTATCCGTGTAAGTGTTTCATCCCGGAGAACATAATTGTTATCATAAGCAGGTCCAACGTCAAAAAAAGGTTTTGCTTCATTTGCTTTAGCTATCCAGAAATGGATAAATCCTAAATCTTCCGGACTGGTGTATAACTCAGTAAACAAATCATTTTTATCGATAAAATTAAAGAACAGATCAGAATGATAGGTCCAGCTAAACCAACCTTCCATATAATCGGGGTAAATAAACAGGTGCTTTCTTTTAAATTTACGTGGCCGTACTCCATCGCCATAATAAGGTATGGTAACATTTACAACCGCATCAAGCGAATCTTTGCTGACCAGCCTGTAATGTTCTACTGCCTCTTGTAAAAGTAATTCTAAAGCAGCAATATCTGATTTTTGTCCCCTGTCAAATTGATATTTATGCAAAAACATAGCCCTTCTTTTCTTATTCATGGCTAATAAATAATTTCTTTCCGAAGGATCTTTCATTACTGCGATCAATTTTTCATAATCATCAGCCATTTCATTAAAAACATTGCGATTAGCCAAACTAAGGTTAGGGAAAAAATATCCTTTGTAAGACCGAAGAATATTTTTATCAATATTAACCCGGTATAAATGACTCATATATCCAGCCCGTATTACTGAGTTACGATAAATAGTCAACGGATTATCTGTTGGGTAATTGGTTTGGAGCCATTGCAGCATGCTGCTGACTTTATTGCGATGACCATATTGATAAAATATGCCGAGGACGTGATTGTAATTATTAAACAAGCTTCCTGTAAAATAATCGTTTTGTCCCGACAACCTTATAGCATTAAAACATTCAATTACTTTATCTGTTTTACCTAAAGCTGCGTATAAGGAAGCCAGAGTATGGTGCCCGCCATTATAATCATTCGGTATACGACCATTAACCTCATAACTTCCTTTAGCGTAATAAACATTAAAAATGTCTTTCCCTCCAAATTCCTCAAAAGGCGAAAAAATATTGAGTAATGTCGTTAGTTTTTCGTCTGTAACGTTTCCAAAAGTTAACCATTGCTGTATTCCGTAATTTAATTCGGAAGGGATTGTTACCTGAAATAAAGATTGGTTTTTAAAAAATATCAAAGTCAATTGGTATCCTTCATCAACAACATCAGACAACATTTTTTCACCTGTACGTGAAGGATTATAATAATTATCATAAGCCAACAGTGTACTAAAGCTGTTCAGCTTCTCCACTAAATAGGGAAAATCGCCATTCCGGGCTGCTAATTCATTGTAACTCTTTTGGATCAAATCCCGCAAAGAATATTTTAATCCACTTGTATCCTTTTTATCAATTATTAATAACTCTTGGTAAGTTTCAATTGCCAGGCTTAACCTTTCCTTAGCATCTAAACCGTTTAAAAAAGTCATCATTGATCCAGGTTCATACCTGTCCTGTATCAAAAGTGGAAAAGCTTTGGCATTAAAGCCTACTTCCTTACTTTTCATTAATTGAGCAGTTTCCGTCCTTACATCTTCAATAATCCTGTGGTTCTGTTTTCGTTCGGCATCATACCAGTAAAATGCGGTGAGTACAATCATACAACAAACCGCCAGAAGAATGGCAATTCGCTCTGGTCCATATTTCATAAAGGCCCGGGTTACAGTTACTTTTCGGGCACTCTTTTTAATAAATTCCTGAACGTTACCCAGCACTTTTCCTGCCTCGGCTGTCGCTTCGTTTTCATCTTCATTAATTTCTGAATAACGTTTTATCCATCCAATATTTGGCCTGCATTTAGCGTACCAGTTTTCAAAATACGAAAGTGGCCCAATAGGCAACAAAAAGTCATTGCTTTTTCCACTAAGCTCCCAACGATCTAATTGTTTCTTAAAATCGAGGAATGTTGCATAATATTCAAACTCCTGGTTTGCCCAGGTATTTAACTTATCCCAGTTGCGAATCAAACTTTCATGTGTAATATCCAAAACTGTGTCGACACTAATCTGATGTGTGGTTGGGTCACTTGTTTTAAATGGCCTGATGAATGAATTTCCTTCTTCCCGGTAAATACTGAGTACGTCGCTTAACACTTTGGGCGTAATGAAAGGCAAATTAATAATACTTGCAATTTCGCCCAACGACATACGATTACGAACAGCCCGGCTGTTATCGATCTTAGTAAGACAGCTAAAGGTTAATGCAATAACCCGCTTGGCTTCCTGTTGTGTGATTGCATGCTTTTTGTGATTGGAGTTGTAATATTCCCAGGCATTTTCGTAAAGTACACTTGCATGAATTTCAATTACTTTATTAAGTCCTGTTTCCCGGAAATATTTTTGCCGATGTATTGGTAATCCTTCAAACCATTTCAGAAACTCTACCTGCTCTTCATCGGGCAATTCAGAAACAGGCATTCCGCCAACCTTTGCATAATGGAGCAGGTCCATCTCAACGGTTCCTTTGTCCGCTGCAAGCCATACCTGGCTGAGGGCATGTTGCAGGATCGGCAATTGATCTACTCCATCTGCCAAATCAAATACGAGCCGCTCAATCAGACGTTGCGATATCCTGTTACCACTCAATATAGCAGGTTCCTCAATTACCTGCTTTAAATCTTTTCGTTTCAAACGGGGAACAAAAAATTGAGAAAATCCAATATACTCCGGGAGCCCTCTGAATGCTGAACATTGGCCAATATAATCGGAACGCATAGTGCACACTACGTACACCGGTAAATTTTTCTTGATGGCAATACGGGCAGTTTCCAGAATCAGGTTCACAACGATCTGTGAATTCTGCGAAGGTGCTTCGTTAAAATAATTTTCGGGATTTGTAAAAAACTCTTCAAACTGATCAACCAATATCATAAGATTGGCTGCTTTCCTTTGCCTGTTCTTTTTTTCAGGCGCTGCCAACGCATTCCATCCGACATCTGTTTCATCAATATAAAAATCAGAATTGGTATAAAGATCAATTAACGATGAGAATCCACGCTTTAATTCAGTTTCCACCGTATCGGGGTTACTATCAAAAGTAACTGCCAAAGCTTCACTCATATTTTTAACCGGACTGCGCTCCGGACGAAAATCAGCAATAACCCAATTTGTATATTTCGCTTTAAAAAAACCTGCTCTTGCATTTGGTATAAGGCCGGCATAAATAAGCGATGACTTTCCTTCACCTGAGGCTCCGGTTACCATCAGAAATTTATTCTGCTCCAATAAAGAAGTTATCTGATCGGTTTGCAAATCCCGGCCTTTAAAATAAAGACTTTCCTCTTCGGTAAATGACCGAAGGCCGGTATAAGGGCATATAATCTGTTCGTCAATCATTTAATTATTTTCATTTACATACGGAAGAAACCTGCGTGCAAAAATGAGTTCGTTATTTTTGAATTTCTCCCAATCTTTCTTTCTGCTTTTTGTTTTATTAAATCCTTCAACAATGCTTTGAATAAAAAATGCTTTATCCGACGTGGAAATCAGGTCCGGAATTTGTTGCGTAGCTTGAAACAAATCCCCTTGAAATGCGTAGGCTTTACTAAATCTGGTAAATGCCGCAAACTTGCCAAATGAATTTTTTATAGTACGATTCGCTTCTTTAGAACTTTTATCCGGATCCAGATACATCAGTGCAATAGCAACCTGGTGGCGGTTAGGTTGAAAAACAGCAGAGTTATCAAGCCTGTTCATTTCAATTTTCGCAGAGTCCAATAAGCGCATTGCTGTACCGGGTTGTTTATAATTTAACGAAACCAGCTGGCCGGCATAACCATATAGAGAAGACCGGTTAATTTCTTTCTTAAATACATTCAGCAAGCGATAGGCCTGATCAAATTGATTGTGTGCAGCTAAATCTGCGATAGCCTTCCCTACCAATTCAAAAGAATAGGAGTTTGCAAAATTGATATTGATATATTGAAATGCATTGAGCAGCTTATCCTGCCTTATCCTTTCCAGGTACTTAATGCCATTAGCAGTATCATTTTTATTAAAGGCCTGATCGCTGAGGTGGAGATAAAGAATATTAAGATCTACAGAATTGTTTGCGTTTCTTGTTTCCAGTTTCGCAGCTAACTCCTCCATTACAAAAGCAGGCATCTGATCACGGAGGAATAAATCACGTGAACACATTGCCAATTGATAATCCAAAAACCATAGCTCGAAGAACTTAAGATCATCCTGGTTTAGATACAAAATATCAAAAAGGTTATGGTTCAAAACATAAGCAATAAATTCAGAAGAACAGAAAAACTGAACCAATGAGCGGGGTTCGAAAGGATGAAAGGGAACCCGAAAGTCGGGATAGAGAAAAAGGAATTTCCGGGGCATGTTAATAATATCAGCACCTGACCCCCCCACAACAGAAACAGACTCGTTTAAATAATATATCGGTACTTTCCGGAAGTATTCAACGGCTGCTTTAAACATTTCGTCAGTCTGGCTTTTTTTTGCTCCTCTTATATTACTACGGTATGCAGATAAAGAGCCCTCGTTTTTAAGTGATACTGCCATATTGAAATTCAACTCGTTACTGTCTTTTGATTTTAAAATTTCTGTTTTCAATAAATCAAAGAAAAAAGAAAGCATTTGATCGCTTGAGAATTTAATACTCAGGTTCGAAAATATTTGCCCGCCTCCCCCGGCAGAAAAATTCAAATTACCTTGTAACCGAATATCTGTCATAGACGCTGAAACCAGGCGATTATAGAATTCTACTTTGCCTATATTTTTCCGGTTGCAGTAACCTGTTACAAATTCATCCAGGTAATCAGTTGTACCGTAGGTATAAAATACTGCGGCGATATTGGATGCATTTTCGATATGCGTTGCGTAGTCATTTAGATGAAAGCCTGCCTGGTACTGAAGCAAGCTATCCATGCAGCGCAAAACCATATCTGGCTTTCCGGAGGCAGCGTACAGGTATGCAAGGTCCTGGTACAGTCCGTTAAACCGGGGGCCATAATTATTACTACCCCTAATCAATACTTTATCCCGGTCATAATTTTTTTTGAGCCATGATGTAGCAGTTTCGTTTTCGAATGGGGAAATAATTTTTAACAGCTCAATTATTTCTGTTGCTGAAAATATTTTGTTACTTATACCATTATCAAGTGCCAGGCTTAACAACTGGATATTGTCGAAATCTTCGGGTTGCTGCTGAAAAATATGCAGCGCCCATTTTGCTGATCGATTAGCATTACGCTTAACTAAATTTTCCAGCTTTTGGTTATTGTTAAAATAGTAAGCAAGTCCGGCAGTTACGGAATAATCATATAGTAACTTAAATCTGTCAGCGTAATCCTTACCTGTAACGGGCAGTTCCAGAACTTCAAGTAAACTATCTGCGATGGAAAGGCTTTCAAATATTTCTTTTTGCGGCTCATAACGTCCCTGCTTTACCATCTGGGTTGCAATACCTGTAGCAATTTTAATTTTTTGTTTAGGATCCTTAATGGCTTCAATTAATTCCGGTATCGTAAAATTTTCGCCCATTAACTGTTCGGTTATTGCCGGTATTGGAAACTCAAGACTAAGTTTAGATTCGTTGGCAATTTCAAAAGTCTGTTCTTTAAGGTTTGCAAGCACAGCCCCATTTTGCCGTTTGAAATAATTACGAACCGCAAATGAACTGAGTAAAACTATTGCCAGTAAAGCAAAAACGGCAGCAATACGTTTTGGCCCATATCGCATGATTGTACGGGTTATTACATGTTTACCAGCGCTCTGCTTCAGAAATTCATTCGCATTGCTCAGCACCTGTTTTGCGTTCGCCAATTTTTTATCCTTTTCCGTATCGTCTGGCAGGTAACGGGCTATCCAATATGCATTGGGCCTGGTGGTATTGAGCCAATTTTCAAAATATGTAAGTGGCCCAATAGACAACAGAAAATTTTTTGACTTATCGCTTTCTACCCACCTGTTTAATTGTTGTTCAAAATCGAGCGAAATATTATAATTGTCAAATTCTTCCTTAGCCCACTGTTCCAGGTAAGCCCAGTTACGTATCAAACTTTCGTGAGTTATATCCAAAACCGTGTTATCATTAAGTTGCCGGCTGGCCTGATCTTCTAAAATAAAAGGATGAATAAATGTATTACCCGGTTCCCTGAAAATATTTAGTACAGCGCCCACTTCCTGTGTGCCGAATGCCGGATCACCAATAATGTTGGTAATCTCCTGAAGTGTCATACGGTTTCTAACAGCACGGCCCTGGTCAATTTTTGTAAGGCAGATAAAAGCAACTTTTATTATTTTTTTTGTATCCTCATCAGAAATCTCCTTGCCTGTTTTCTCACTATAATATGCTTTGGCCTGCTCATATAATTTGTTGGTATGTGTGTCCAATACATTTTGAAGGTTTGGTTTATGATAACAGGCTTTAATTGCATCCGGCAGGCCGGCAAACCATTCATTATATTTTTCAATCCTGTTATCGGGTAATTCGTTTACCGGCATACCTCCAACCATGGCATAATGAAGGAGATCCATTTCCTCTTTTCCGTTATCTGCTGCATGCCATATCTGGTTTAAGGCATGCTGTAAAATAGGAAGCTGATCTACCCCTTCAGTTAAATCGTGAATCAACCTTTCTGTTAACCGCCTGGTTATTTTATTAGCACTTAATACCGCCGGTTCTTCAATAACATTCTGCAATTGGGTACGGTTTAGCCGGGGCACAAAAAACTGGGAGAAACCGATATACTCGGGTAAACCCCTGAACGCTGCACATTGCCCGATATAATCAGACCGCATAGTGAACACGACATAAACCGGCAAATCCTCTTCATGAGCAATACGGGCTGTTTCCAGTAATAAATTAAGTACAAGATTAGCATCACGTGAAGGCACTCCTTTGTGATAATTTTCAGGATTGGTAAAAAACTCTTCGAACTGATCGATGAGGATGATCAGATTGGCAGCTTCTCTTTTTAATTCAGCTTTCCCGTTATCATCAGCTGATTTCCAGGTTGCCGAATTTGTATCAATATGCCTTTTTGAGTTTTTATAAAGATCAATTACAGCAGAGAACCCATGATTTAATTCCGATTGAACAGAGCTGGTATTACTTATACCTAATTGCCGGGCTATTGAACTACATAAATTATCGAAGGGAGTTCGTTCGGGCCTGAAATCGGCTACACACCAATTCGTATATTTTGATTTTAAAAACCCTGCCCTCGCATTTGGGATTATACCCGCATAAATGAGTGAAGACTTACCGTCTCCGGATGCTCCTGTGAGCATGAGAAATTTGTTTCGTTGCAGTTGTTCTGTAGCATGGTCAATATCTTCCTCTCTCCCTTTAAAATAAAGTGATTCATCCTCAGTAAAGGATCTTAAACCTGTGTATGGGCAAATCTGCTCTGCTTCAAACATCCTGGTAACGTATTCTTTATTAGATAAAAGTTTGATCAGATCAATTGATCCAATCAAATAAAATTGTTTTAATTATCTGCTGAAATATTTTGCATAAAACCCAAAATCTGCTAGATCAGCCTGTAAACTTACAGATCAGTTTTTACTTACCTTAATTCACAATTAATTACAATCGAACAATTTAATTCTGGTGACAAATAAAAATTACCTGTCAATTTATATTATCAAATACTTTCTTTACTTCTGAGGGAATGGTTTCTTTAGGAACTATGGATGAGATAACACGTGGCGCTTTGAAATTACGTGCCAGGTTACTTTGAGGATTATCTTCACCAACAAGGAACATGGGTGTTGGTGATGAAGCGCCGCCCACCTGTTTCCAAATTTGTTTAATAAATGGAAGCGCCCAATCCGCTGCATATTTAAAATATACTACAGCCAATTTACTTTTAGGTATCTGTTGCGACGACATCTCCCGATATGAGTCTTCTCCTTCTGGCAGAATGTTCATGGTTTCAACCGGAAACTCCTGGCTTAATTTATCAATGATAACATTTGCTTCAACTTCATCCTGTTGGTTGAAAATAAAGAAGATATCGGTATCAATGGAATCGTACACTTTTGCGTCCTGCTTCATCATCACCACTCTCATATCATCTACAAGCTGCATAGCCCCAAGGCTATTGGAAAACATCATATTGCGGGTAATATTATTGCGGATGTACTTGATAAATTCTCCCTGAGCTGGTTTAACAACAGTTGTACTATCAGGCAATTGCCAAACAAAAACATTGAATTCAGATCCTGCTGCTTCAATATTCTTTTTTGCCTGCAAAAATTGATACTGAGGAAATGAAACTTCATCATCTGCTTCAAAACGCCGGCCAAACTCACCACTAAGCATGTGTAACGAACAAACACATTTTTCCAGTTCCTCGGTAGTTTTTTCTTTAAATGATTCATCATCTGCAGGACAATCAACTGATGGAAGAACATTAAACCCTGCTTTCTGCAAAACAATCGCCATTTCCTCCCGGCTTTCTTTAAGATCATTAGAAGTCCAGGCAAGATAAATATTAGGCCGTTGCCTGTTAATAACCTGAACATTTAAAGATGATGACAATGCGGTTGATATAACATTGGGAACAATTTGTCGGGCAGTTGGAGCAACAGCATCAGTTTCAGCTGGGCGGCCTTGTTGTTTTAATTTTATTCCTAAAATTATTTCTTTGATTACATTAGCCAGTTTATTTATCTGGTTCCGGTACATTGGTCGCTTAGGATTATCGTGCTTGTCATCATCTGTGGGATGCAGAGGTCTGTTTATTCCTTGTTCCCGATAAATAAAATCAATTGACCGCAATCCTCCCAACAGTTCTGATTCAAGCAATTTGATATCCGCCGTTTCTATATCATGAATTTTAACGGGTATTACCCTCGATGCATTATTTCCATTTGGTAACACTATTTCTCCGCCAAAGCTGTCATTTTTTATTTCTTCCTGAAATACTTTGAATTCACTCTTCCAAACCGGAGAAGATTCGTCGCAATAAGTTTGTGAGATGATTGGAATAAATATCAGTGAATTTATTTTTGGACTGATTGATCCATCTTCATTTTCAAACCCCTGGCGTTTATCCTCAGGACTCTTATCAAAAAAAATGGTAAGCTTGTCTTTTAGTGTTGCGCTTAATTCCTGATTTAATTTTTCAACAAACTCAGTTACCCAGCCGTCGTAATTATTATCGTTATACCGATAACTTATGTGTACATCATAATCATACTCCGGAACAATAGAAGAGTTGATCAACCTTTTGGTTATTGTTTCATTTACTTCATTTCCTGCAGAAAATATTTTGTAAACCTGAATGGGTTCTTTAACATTTTTTAGATTTTCCGTTCTTACAAATTCAGCACGTATGTCATTCTTATTGGCAATATTGCGATGAACAGATCCGGAAACAAATATACCTGAGGGTGGTGCCAGTGCCTGAAGTCGGGAGGCAATATTTACCGGGTCGCCAAACACATCCTCGTTTTCAAAAACAACTTCGCCCTGATGAATTCCAATTCGTAATTCCAGCGTTTTTGACTTGAAACAAGCTTCCTGAATTTTTATTGCCGCATATACAGCATTGCTTGCTGCCGAAAAACTCGCCATCACACCATCGCCCAGTTCTTTTATCCATTGGCCACCAAATTCCTCGATAATAGGTTTTTGAATTTCCCTGTTTTTGCGCAAAAGTTCAAAGGCCTTTTGTTCATCGTTTCCCATCATTGCAGTGTAACCTACAATATCGGTAAACATAATAGCAGCAAGCTGGCGAGTTTGGGACATACCTGAAAAATAAGAATTAATATCCATAATCTGCAGTTTTTGTGGCCAGCTTTTTTATTTAAAAGTGCCCTAATTGGAAAATTTCAACATTTTGATGAAAAAAAAGTGAACAAAAATGTAAGATTGACAGCTGATGGCAGAGCATGAAGCGTGTAAACATTACTGGTAATAATTCCTGCCGGGTACTCAAACTACCTGAAAGGCTCAGAGTTTTACTTTCCGATACAGAATTTGGAGAAAATAAAATCCAACACGTTTTCATTAGTAATATCCCCTGTGATTTCGGAGATATAATGCAGGCATCGCCTGATATCCAAAGCCAGCAGATCACCGGGGATGCTGTTATCTAATCCGGCTTTAATATCGATAAGTGATTTATCAACTTCTCTCAAAGCTTCGTAATGCCTTGTGTTGGTGATTATGGTATTCTCAGAATTAATATTTCCCTGAACAACTTTATTAACAAGCGTATTTTTTAAAGCATCAATATTGGAAATGCCTTTTGCCGAAATAAAAATCACTTCGTTTCCAGCAAATTTTGCAGCGGCCTTTTCTTCACCTGGTACATCCGTTTTATTTCCAACAAGTATAAAATTTTTATTGCTGTCTTCAATCAGTTTTTTGGCTGTTGAAATATCTTCATTTGATTCAGTATTTACATCAAACAAGTAAATCACTTCATCTGATTGCTTTATTTTCTCCCTCGCCTTTTCAATACCAATTAACTCAATAACATCAGTACTGTGTTCACGTATGCCTGCAGTATCTATCAGCCTGAACAAAATTCCTTCAATATTAATTACTTCTTCAACAGTATCTCTTGTTGTACCGGCGATTTCACTTACTATGGCTCTGTTCTCATTCAGTAATGTATTCAGCAAAGTACTTTTGCCTGCATTCGGTTTGCCTATGATGGCTACACTTACACCATTCTTTATTACGTTACCGAGCTTGAATGATTGAAGTAAATTCTTAGTAACTGTTGATGCTGAATTTATCAGTTCATAAAATTTTCCACGATCGGCAAACTCTACATCTTCCTGGCTAAAATCCAGTTCCAGTTCTATCAATGCAGAAAACTTGATTAGATTTTCCCGGAGATCTTTTAGAATATGGCTGAACCCGCCACGCATATTGTGCAGGGCAGTCTTTTGCGATGCTGCAGTATTGGAAGCAATAATATCTGCAACTGCTTCTGCCTGGGTAAGATCTAGCCTTCCATTTAAAAAAGCACGCTGCGTAAATTCTCCGGCTATTGCCAATCTTGCTCCTTTACGTATGCAGGCCTGAATGATCTGCTGCTGCACAAACGGACTGCCATGGCAGCCAATTTCTATCACGTCTTCTCCGGTATAACTTTTTGGATTTTTAAAGATGGAAATAACTACTTCATCAATATCCACATCATCTTCTTTGATAAAACCAACATGGATGGTATGCGTCTTTTGTTTGCTTAAATCTTTAGAAGGGAATAATTTATTTGCAATATAAATGGCTTTGGTGCCACTCAAACGAATAACGCCTATGGCTCCAATGCCTGAAGGTGTAGCGAGTGCTACAATAGTATCTTCCCATCCTGTTATTTGATTGGCCATGCGGCAAAGATACCAACTGTGCCTGCTTATGCAGTTAACTTAGTAGAAATTCTTTTCCAGTATCTGTTTATCTGCATATTTTATTTCATCAATATAGTAACGCTTGATATTGCAGATAGTAGCCTCGTCGGTTATATCAACAAAATTTTTAAAACTGCTGGCTGCCGTTGGTTTGATAATAAGGATAAATGATTCTTTCTTGCCTCTCATTTTTTCAACCTTATACATTTTATCCATCAGCACCTTTCTGATTTCCGCTGGAGCATAGCCGGTTTGTTTTATTTCCGGATTGTTCTCCGCTGCGCCTTTATAGTAAATAATCCGGTTGTCTTTTTCCAATAAAACGGTGAGTACACAGGATTCGCAAACATCATCCTTAATGCCGTCTTTATCAATTGGCATATTAATATTCATGGCCGTTTTTACCGACATGGTTGTGGTAAACACAAAAAATGTGATCAACAAAAAACCAAGGTCAACCATTGGCGTAAGATCAACACGGGTACTTCTTTTGATAAATTTTCTTTTTCTTTTTTTTAATCGGCTGGTTTCTATTTCTGCCATAACAATAAATTTATACTGAGATGGATAGTTGATAATTTTCCATAAAAAAATCCTCCAGATAAAATCGGGAGGATTGCTCTAAACTATATTTCTTAAATTAATCTTCTACCAGGAAAGTGATTGGCTGGCGACGATAAGCATTTACGTTACGTCCGTTTTGTATGGCCGGAATCCAGTTCTTGGTTTTTTTAATTACCCTAACTGCTTCTTCACACATTCCAAATCCTGGATCGTTTTCACACTTCACATCGCTCAAACTACCATCTCTGCTAACCACAAACTTTACGATAACAGTGTATTTACCTCCGCTTGCGCCATAATCTACCGGCGTATTTGCGTTCAATGTTTTACGCAAATAGTTCCGCCACGCATCTTCTCCTCCCGGGAACCCGGCTTCCACTTCCACCTTAGTAAAAATTTCATTTTCATAATCTACTTTCTTCACCTCTACTACTTTGGTTCCTTTCTCTTCTACCGGAGCCTGTACGATCTGTATTTTGTTTTCACTTTCAACAGTTTTTGTACTAATCACCTGGTCTTCCTTAATTTCCTGAATTTTTTCTTCAGGTTTAACCTCTTCATCTTTCACAATTTTAGGAGGTGTAAACTTTACCTGATTAATCTCTGGTGGTGGTGGTGGTTCTGGCGGCGGTGGTGGTGGTGGTGGTGGTGGTGGTGGTGGTTCTTCCGCCTTTAACTTTGCCATCTCGGTATCCACTACCTTAAAATCTTTTTTACCGGAATTCTTTTCGATAATATTAGCAAAAATCGTTCCTGCTAAAATTAACAGCAAAGAAGCCCCGGTAATGATAAGTGCTTTGGTAAGCGTCTTTTTATAACTCTTACGCAAAGCATAAGCGCCATATTCTTTGTTCTTTCCATCAAATATGATGTCGAGTACATCGGCGCTTAATATTTTATTTGCTTCCATAATTATTTTGTTTAGTAATATGATTCAAAATCAGATTAATTACATAATCTTTATTGAATACCATTTGCTTTTTCGGTTTCGCTGATCAACATTTTTTCTACCGGCAACATAGCCACTTCGGCATAGTGTCCCGGAGGAACTGCTGATATTACCATTTCATCAAGAATATCAATCGCATTTTTAAAGGTTGATTGATCGTCGGATTTAATGATATACATCAGGTCGTCGATATTGGTTGAATTTCTCTTATCCAGAATCAACTGTCGAATTCCTTTAAAAGTTGTGCTCTTAAACTCATCACTGATCGTTTCGGGCATAAGCTGACCATAATAATAATATACCTGGTTACTCTTGCCTAACAAGATTGTCATGGCACCAGAGTTTTTAACCTTCATTTGCTTTTCTTTATCATCCTTTGGTTCATTCATATTCATGGCCGTTGACTGGCTCATGGTAGTTGTAAATACAAAGAATGTGATCAGCAGGAAACCAAGATCAACCATTGGAGTAAGATCAACTCTGGTTGATAGCTTTTTAGATTTTTTTACGCCCGGTCCTTTTTTATGGGAACCGCCTGACGAGACATCCATTTCTGCCATGGTAATTCGTTTTTATTTTAAATACTTTATTATTTTTTTACTTCTTTTCCTGTCTTATACAACTCAGAACCAACCGGCAC
The DNA here is from genome assembly GCA_024642285.1 of Sphingobacteriales bacterium. Lineage (GTDB taxonomy): Bacteria > Bacteroidota > Bacteroidia > Chitinophagales > Chitinophagaceae > Ferruginibacter. Next base: position 8,941 of record JAHEBJ010000008.1, on the reverse strand, counting down.
ATTCTCACCTTCGGTGACAATTCTGAATTTGAATATTTCATTAGCCTTTAACGCTTCCTTTATATTCTTAAAAATGGGGTAAAGAGCCTCACCATCGCCTTTAACAAGAATCATCTTTTGCAACTCACTCTGATCGCCACCAGCATAAGCGTTGGTTACGCTTCTCATCCAAAAACTCAATTCATTGTTTGTACTGTCAATGGGAATCCCGTCCATTAAAGAAGCAGGCATTTCCTGACCTGAATTAAGGAATGATTTGAGCTTATTAATAGGTAAACCTATATATTCTTCCTTTTTAAGTTTAGCCAGTTCTGTTGACGTTAACTGCAGATTTCTGGTTGTATTGAAATCGTCAATTATTGCATTCTTTTTGGTATCGTCGCCCAGCATTAAAAACACCTTCCCTTCTTTGGTCATGGTAATTAAGATGGACTTATCGGGAGCTGCAGTGGCCGATACCGAAGTTGGCGTTTTTACCGCCAGCACTTCTGGTGGCTTTTGTTTTGTTGCCAATATAAAAAATGTCAACAACAGAAAAGCCACATCACACATAGCCGTCATATCAACGATCGTGCTTTTGCGTGGTAATTTAACTTTTGGCATAATTATCTGTTTTTATAATTCTGTATTACGTAACAACAGTCAGGTAATACTGTTTTAAGATGCAAACCTCTACTTATTCCATATACTTATTTGTACAGGGCGGCAAAAGTTTGTGTTAACGTAAATCCAGATTCATCAATACCGTATGTAATACCGTCGATCTTTGTAGTAAATATGTTATAAAACATAATGGCAAATGCCGATGTACCGATACCCAATGCCGTGTTATACAAGGCCTCAGAAATACCGATCGACAACTGCGCAGCTGAGTTTGCACCTCCACTGTCGGCACCCAAACCGGCAAAGGCACGTATCATACCTACCACAGTTCCCAATAGTCCGATCAAAGTAGCCAATGAAGCTATCGAAGATAGGAACACAAGGTTCTTTTCAAGCATAGGTAATTCAAGCGCCGTTGCTTCTTCCACTTCTTTTTGAATGGCGATAACTTTCTGCTCTGTTGATAATTCAGTATTGGTGATCATTTCTTTGTAGCGATGTAAACCTGCTTTCATCACATTACCTACTGAACCTTTTTGCTTGTCACACTCTGCCAAAGCAGCGTCTACATTTTTATTGGCCAGTTGATATTGCACTTTGCGTACAAAATCGGCATTATTTCCAGTACCGTTTGCTTTTGAAATGGTCATAAATCTTTCGATCACAAAAGTTAACATGGTTAAAAAGGTACCAATTAACACGGGCACAATAATACCTCCGAGGTACATTTTACTTAATGCAGATTTTGGATCATGCCTTTCAGGCCAAAATCCTCCATTTTCAGAACCAACACCAAAATTTGATCCTGCTCCCAATCCAAAACGCCAGATACAATAACCTGCAGCCAGGCACAGGAATGGTGCGATTAATGAAATAATGTTACTCGATTTTTTTGCTTGAACTGAAGTTGTTGGTTTTACAGTTGCTGTAGTCTCTGCCATAAAAGTCTAATTTTTAGTTTTGTAAAAAGTTTAATTTTCTGTTTAAATTAAATACAAGAAAATATTTTAAATGAATCCAATTTTTCTTTAGTCAGTTTAATTGTAAAATTGATTATTCAACAAGGGTCACAAGTTAAATAAATTATTGAAAGCTACAACTTACGAAATTTTTATTTTAAAAATATTTTTTTACGATGCTAAAATCCACTATTTACACAATTCAAACCGGCTATTTCATGTTTTTTTGCATAAAATCTAAACAAACGTTTGCTACTCATACCTTAATGCTACAATTGGATCAAGTTTAGAAGCTTTATAAGCCGGATAAAGACCCGCTGCCAGCCCTACGAACGAGCACACAAAAATGCCCGATATTACCCACCCCCAGGGAACTACGAATCCGGTTTTTAAAAGTATGGCTACAACGTTCCCCAATAGTATTCCAGAAACGATCCCAACAATCGCACCCAATAAACTTATCAAAACAGACTCATAAAGAAATTGCGCCCTGATATCTTTCTTGGTACCTCCCAGCGCTTTTATCAGTCCTATTTCTTTTGTACGTTCATTTACCGCAACCAGCATTATATTCATTAGACCAATTGCAGCGCCAATTAATGTAATAAAGGCGATTCCAATTGTTCCTTTTTCTAAAAAACCAAGATTGGTTAACAATGCTTCAGCAATACTGTCGCTCTTATCAACATAAAAATTTGCTTCGTCCTTTACATCCAGTTTCCTGATTGGTCTGAAAGTACCTTTTGCTTCACCAATAGCTACATCCATCATATTCAGGTCGGGAACCATCACACCTATATTAAAAGATGAGCTTTGTGTAGCATACAAACGCCTTATACTATTGTAGGATGTTACGATAATCTTACTGGTATTAAAAAAAGCACTCGAACCTTTATCTTCAAGCACACCGATAACCCGATAGGGAACGTGATCAACATTTACTACTTTATCAATTGCTTTTTGCGGATTATCAGGAAATAATTTTTTTGCAACCCCCTGCCCTAACATACAAATACTTCGTCCAGACTCTATCTCGCCTTCTGTAAAATTTCTTCCAATCTCAAGTTTATATCCATTCAGTTCAAGATAATTTTCATCACCCCCTAAAACCGAAATATCGGGATTGGTTTTTTTACGATCGGTATTACAAACTACATTACGTGGCCCCATCAAAGACAATCCAACTTTTGCCGGAAACTGATATCGCTTTTTAAATTCCCGGGCTTCATCATATGTGATTACTTTTCCGAGATTTGATTTTTTTACCCGCTGGGCCGATTTACTGGTCTTAGTGTTTTCACGCTGGCGGCCGCCTCCAATTCTAATATTACGGTCCTTAAACCTTAAGCTGAAAGAATTAGCTCCCATGGTCGAAAAACTAGTTGTAAGACTGCTGCTGGCCGCTTTAATAGATGTAACAATCAATATCAAGGCAAAGATGCCTAATGCAATAATAGCTACCGTAATTGCAGTGCGTAATTTATTGCCTGAAATATTTTTCCAGGAAAGAGCCACTGTATCTTTAAAAGTCATGTGTAAAAATTCTGGCTAAAGTTAAGCACAGAACAGTATTTTACCCCCAAAACATTTATAAACGGTACAATTTAGGTTTAGAAATACAACCAATCTGTGAGTAAGTTGGGGAATAAACCCAAGGCAATAATCAGAATGCAGGTTATTACCAGCAGTAGTTTAAAAGCAGGCGTAATATCATCGGCAAGTACGGTATCAGGTGTCGCATCTTTAAAGAACATTGCCTGTATGATTCTGAAATAATAATAAGCGCTGATGGCAGCACACAATACTGCAAAAATCACCAGCCAGATATGATGGCCATTTTGTACAGCTGCCATCAACATGAAAAACTTACTTTGAAAACCTGCAGTTAATGGTATACCAGTTAATGATAAAAGAAACACCGTGCCGGTTATGGCCAGTAATGGCTGTTGTTTGCCGAGACCATTAAATCCTTCAATGGTAAAATCTTTCATTTTTATTAAGATGGCAAAGATGCCGATGCTGGCCAAACTATAAGCTGCAGCATATAAAACCAAACCTTCTTTTGCAAAATTGTTTAACGCAAATAATGAGAAAAGCATAAAACCTGCCTGTGCAATGCTTGAATATGCCAGCATGCGTTTTACACTTTGCTGAAACACTGCAGTGAGATTTCCTATCAACAGAGTAGCGGCTATTAGAACAACAATCAATGTTTGCCACTGACTGTGCATACTGCCAAATGCGTTTTCAAATAAACGTACAAAAGCAAAGAAAGCGGCTGCTTTTATTATGGTTGCCATGAATGAAGTAAACACAGTTGGTGCTCCATCGTAAACATCTGGTGTCCAGAAATGAAATGGTGCTGCTGATACTTTAAATGACATGGAAATCAATAGCAAAACCAGTCCAGATGCAATCATGGCCGGCATTGGACCATTGCCTGATATAATATTGTCTATATAGAAAGAACCTGTTTCGCTGCCCCCATACAAAAATGCAACGCCCAACAACATGATTCCTGTTGAAAAAGCACCCATTAAAAAATATTTCAATGCTGCCTCATTGCTTTTTAGATTCCTTTTATCGCTTCCGGTTAAAATATAAAGTGGGATGGAAACAATTTCGATACCGATAAATAACATCAACAAAGAATTGAATGTTGAAATGATGGCGACACCGCTCAGTATAAAAAATATCAATGCAAAATATTCTGATACATTCTCTCCTACTTTTTCAATATCTCTTCCGTTCAATAAAAAATAAAGTAAGGTGCAGCCCAACGCCACTGAAATAAAAGTGAGATTAAAACTGTTGAAATGCAACATCTCATTTACATCAATGGAAAAGAACGCAGCGCCATTATTCATTTCGATGCAGTTTGATATCAATACCAACGACAATCCAAAAATTGCCAGGTATTTAGGAGTGCTTTTATTTTTGATAAAAGCTCCGCCCAACATCATCACTACTCCCCAGACTGCTGATAAAATAATTGCGTTCATATTTCTATTTCCGCAAAAAACGGAAAATTATTTTTAGTTATTTAATTCTTATTAATAAAGCCGAAATGGTATCTTTTGTCAGATCAAAAATGGGCTGTGGAAAAACACCAAACAGAAAAATAAAGATCACCAAAACTCCCAAAACTAATTTTTGATTTAGTGATATCTCCTGAATTTTTTCGGTGATAGAATTCGACTCGCCATAAAAAACCTTTTGCACCATATTTAAAATATATACTGCAGCCAGAATAATGCTTATTAAAGCTACAGTGGTATAAATCATATTAAATTTAAACAGTCCGCTGAACATCATAAACTCTCCCACAAAAGCATTGGTTAACGGTAGAGCGATATTTGCCAGTGCAATTACCACCAGGAAAATTGTAAGTGCAGGAGCTTTGTGTGCAACACCGCCCAGTTCAGAAATTTTACGTGTGCCGGTTTGTTTTTCAATCAGGTCAACCACTATCCACATGCCGATTATATTGATACCGTGACTGAACAATTGTATCATCACACCCTGCAAACCAATTTCGCTTTTGGTGAAGATGGCGGCGCACATTAACCCGATATGAGCAATGGAAGAATACGCAACGAAACGTTTCAGGTCATCCTGTTTAATGGCAATCAGACTGGCGTAGATCATACCTCCAACCGAAAGCCCGATAACAATATTATCAAAGCGTGTTACAGCCTCTGGAAAAATTGGCAATATCCAGCGAATAACAGCAAACACACCCATCTTTACCATGATGCCGCTTAGTACCATTGTTGTTGCAGTGGGCGCCTGTTCGTAAGTATCGGGCTGCCAGGTATGAAATGGAAACACCGGCATCTTAATGGCAAATGCAATAAAGAATAACCAGAAGACCCAGTTTTGTTCTGTTGCAGTAAGGTTTGCTGAATAGAATGCATTCATGGCAAATGAATGCTCAGCGAATACAGTACCGCCGGTATGCTGGTACACATATATTATACCAATAAGCATCAACAGCGAACCGGCAAATGTGTAAACAAAGAATTTGAAGGTTGCCTGTATCCTTTTTTCGCCACCCCAGCGGCTGCATAAAAAGTAAACAGGTATAACCGCAAGCTCCCAAAAAATATAAAACACCAAAACGTCAAGCGCTGTAAATACGCCCATCAATCCTGATTGCGTAAGCAGCATCAACCCATAAAAAACATTTGCGTTTTTATAAGCCGTGTTTTTGGTTGCAATAAATATCAGTGGAAAAGCAATTGCTGTTAATGCTGTAAGCATGTGGCTCATACCATCAAGGCCAATACTGAAATTGCTGCCCAGGTATTTTAACCAGAAGTAACTTACGTTGTTGAGATAAAAATATTTTACTGAATCGGCGAAGAACAAACTGGCTACTGATATCCCCAAGGTAATCAGCGAAGCAATGATTGCCCAGGTCTTTACCGTTTTTTCCTTTCGTATAAAAAACGTAACCAGCCCCGCCAGCAGCGGAAACCAGATCAACAACTCCGGAAACGTTATCCAAATATTTTTTGGGTCCATAATTTCTTCTTACAAAAACAATTGAATAATAAAGAAAACTAAAATGCCAATTACCATCATCAACACGTAAGTACCTACCTGTCCTGATTGTAATAAACGAATTTGACGGCTGCCATAATTCACTGCTTTGCCGACACCGTTTACAAAGCCGTCAATCCCTTTCTGCTCAAATACATTGCTAAAATACTTTGCTATTGAAAGCACTGGTTTCACAATAATACTATCGTACAAGTCATCAACATACCATTTATTTTCGAGCACTTTTCCGAGTCCTGTTTCTTCTTTATCTGATTTTTGATATTTGCTGAATCTGTTCCAGGCATATACCAAAGCAATTAATGCAGCGCCCACAGAAATACCCATCAACATATATTCAGTTGTATGCGATAGATTATGTTTTGGAGTAAGTGCATTGCTTTGTGCAAATATTGGTGCTAAAAATTCTTCAAGTCTGTGCCCGCCATGCATAAATATTTCCGGTATACCAATCCATCCACCAATAACAGATAAGATGGCAAGAATAATTAAAGGAATGGTAATTGCTTTCGGACTTTCATGCAGATGATGTTCCTGTTCCGTAGTTCCTCTGAATTTTCCGAGGAAAGTCATGGCATATAAACGGAACATATAAAAAGCCGTCATGATAGCACCGGCAACACCCACGCCCCAAAGCAACGGACTGTTGTTATATGCAGCAGCTAAAATTTCATCTTTAGAAAAGAAACCGGAAAAAGGCGGCATGCCCGCTATTGCCAGACAAGCCAATAAGAAAGTAATGTGTGTAACACTCATATATTTTTTCAATCCACCCATATTGCGGATGTCCTGTTCGCCGCTCATGGCATGTATCACACTGCCTGCACCCAGGAATAATAAGGCTTTGAAGAATGCATGCGTCATTACATGAAACACAGCGCCGGTGTACGCACCAACTCCGAGTGCTAAAAACATATATCCTAATTGACTCACCGTTGAGTAAGCCAATACTTTTTTAATGTCGTTTTGTTTCAGAGCGATGGTGGCAGCAAGTATTGCTGTTGCCAATCCAACGATTGCAACAACGCCCTGACTAACCGGAGCCATGGTATATAACATGTTGCTGCGTGCAATCATGTATATTCCTGCAGTAACCATAGTTGCCGCATGGATTAAAGCACTCACCGGTGTTGGACCGGCCATCGCATCGGGTAGCCAAGTGTACAATGGAATTTGTGCACTCTTGCCCATGGCACCAACAAATAATAATAAAGTGATTCCGGTGATATCTGTTGCAGTTAACTTAGAAACATTAGCAAATACATCATGGTAATCGGAAGTACCCAGTTTAGAAATAATCCAGAACACAGCCAGTAAAAAACCAAGATCACCAATGCGGTTCATGATGAAGGCTTTTTTTGCCGCAATATTATAGTTGGTATTTTTAAACCAGAAGCCGATAAGTAAATAGGAACAAAGTCCTACGCCTTCCCAACCTATGAACATGATAACATAGTTAGCGCCCATTACCAATAATAGCATAGAGAACACAAACAAATTCAGGTAGGCAAAATACTTCGCAAAATCTTTTGGTTCTTCATCATGCATGTATGCTGTTGAATACACATGAATCAAAAATCCAACGCCGGTTATTATTAATAGGAAGACAGATGAAAGCTGATCTATCTGAAAATCGAAACCGATCTTCAGCGCAGCAATATTTATAAAATCGAAATAATGTGCAACCTGTGTGTTTCCTTCTTTTACCGAAAAGAATACAAGCAAGCTGATTACGAAAGAACCAAACACAGTTCCGCTGCCGATGATACCAGCCGAAGTTTTTGAAACCCGCTTGCGGAACAATCCATTAACCAGGAAGCCCAGCAAAGGCAACACAGGAATCAGCCAAACCAATTGAAAAATATTACTCATAAGCCCTGTCTCCTTAAGGAGAGTTTCTTTAAAAATTAATTCTTTTGCCCATCTCCCCCTTTAGGGGGTTGGGGGGTGTTTTAGTTTTTTAACCTGTTTAAAAAATTCACATCCACCGACCTGGTATTTCTATACAGCATTACGATGATAGCAAGTCCCACACTCACTTCTGCCGCTGCCACCACCATAATAAAGAATACAAATATTTGTGCACTGCTTATTATAGATGGATCAGCTATCCCAAGTGCCGACGCTGCATGCATTTTTGAAAATGCCACCAACAATAAATTCACGGCATTCAGCATGAGCTCAATGCACATAAAAATGATGATGGAGTTACGGCGTGTTAACACACCCACTATTCCTGTGCAAAAAAGCGCCACTGCCAAACCGATGTACCATTTAATTTCCATACAAATAATTAAGTCAAAATTTAAAAGTCAAAACAAAAAATTACTTTTTTCTTTTGCCTTTTTACTTTTCTATTTTTCTTTCTTTCCAATTACTACCGCACCAATCATCGCACTTAAAAACAACACGCTGCTTATTTCAAATGGAATCACATAATCTTTAAATAAAACCATTCCCAGATTTTTAATTAGTCCATTATCTCCACTGCCAATTAGCACTGTATTTGCTGCCTGGGGCGTTTCAGAAATAGCTGAGATAATTACCAGGAATAAACAACCGCCCGAAATTAATCCGGCAAACTGAAGCATCCGGTGTTTCTTGGGTTCCGATTCTGCATTCAGATTCATCAGCATCACCACAAATAAAAACAACACCATGATGGCACCGGCATAAACAATAATATTTACGATTGCCAAAAACTGGGCATTCAATAAAATATAATGCCCCGATATGGCAAAGAAAACCACAATCAATGACAGGATACTATACACCGGGCTTTTGCTGGCAACAACCATTATTGCGCCGAACAAAGC
>JAHEBJ010000125.1 GCA_024642285.1 Sphingobacteriales bacterium | reverse complement strand
GGGTCGGCTGTAAATTTTTTCAGCAAGCTTTCTGTGCTGCCTGTGTAACAATCATCCGCAACAATAACCTCAATTAAAGGATAGGTTTGAGCCAATGCGCTTTCAACAGCCTGCTCAATAAATGCTTCCTGGCTACAGGTTGGTATACCGATGGTGACTCTTATACTCATTAAATAATAATAGTAAAGATAAATTATGTGATCTTATCTTTTTATTTCAGGTGCTTTCGCAACAGAATAAACTGAACTAAAAAACTGCTGACATAATAAATGCTGATGACAATGGCTAATCCTAAAATTCCGTAACGATAGTAAGCAATTATTTTCAGTGGAATAAAAATGGTGAACATGATGGCACCAACCTTCGTTGGTGTAACCGTATTCCCCTTGGCGTAAAAAGTAGATGATGTAACAGCACCCATCAATCCAAAAACCCAGTAGCCACCCAGCAGCACCATAATCCACCAGAGCTTTGACACATAAGCTGTGTCGAAATTCTTAAAAGAAAAAATAAAGGTCAGTACCGGTTTTCCAAAAATAAGCAACCCTGCAAAAACCGCAAACGTAATGATCAATGATGTAAACAATCTCTTTTTATAGACGCTGTTGTACTCAGAATGATTACCGGTGCCATGGGCTTTTGCCATTTGTGGCACCATTGTACTGATCAACACTTTTGAAAGTAATGAATAACCCGACGCATATATCTGCTGTGCAAGATTAAACAGTGTAAGATCACCGTTAACAGTAATTGAACTCAAATGCCGGTCGACAACGGTATCGGTTTTGTAGTAAAGATTACCGGCAAGCAGTGGCCGTAGTTTTTTCCAGGTAATTTTAAATGACGGGGTTTTAAAATCTGGTTTCTGATAAGCCCCCAATACGGTTCCTAAAAAAATCAACTGCAACAATATTCTAAAAACGGCTACCCATGCCGCGGCATAAATTCCATACCTGGTAATGGCAAAATAAAAAACCAGCAGCGAAATAATATTGGCAGCAATGGACCAGGTTTCTATCTCATAAAATTTTTCTTTTACGCTATGTACGGCCCAAACGATACTCAGCATAGATGACAATACCATAGCGATTAGTTGAATGCGAAAAATATCCAGCGCCAAAACATAGGTCTCGCCTTCAAAAGCCGGAAAAATAAATTGGATCCACCAACCCGAAGTCAATAGTAAAATAAGCGCCAGCCCGCCAAACAAAATAGCAATGCCTTGTAAAAAATTCCAGGCTTCTTTCAGCAATTCGTCACCCGAATACTGGCTCAGTACAGGAATAAGAACAAGAGTGAGTGAACCACTCAGCACCAATAACACATATTGGGGTATCACCATCGCCCCAAAAAAAGCATCGGTTATCCATCCCGACCCAAAAGAAACAATGATATACCACTGAAATAAAAATTGCAATGCAAGGTTTATAAACACCACAACACTCAGGCCAACTAATTTTTTTGGTGAGTTCATATTACTGATAAAACGGATTGCTTTGCATGCTTACTTAATAGGAGTTCGATATGAACAAAAATACTCTTTTATCCATCACCCCCTCTTCGTTTTGCTTTATTCATCAATCTACAACTACCTTTGCCGCTTATGCATTATGCTTCAATAGAAAACCTGGCCAAATCATTTGGCATCCGTACGCTTTTTAAGAACATTTCTTTTTATGTGGAGGAAGGAGATAAGATTGCCCTTGTGGCCCGCAACGGAAGCGGAAAATCAACTTTACTTAAAATTATTGCCGGCCTTGATACCGCTGATAGCGGAACCGTTTGGGTACACAAGGATATTAAAGTGATCATGCTGCAGCAGGATACGGCTTTTGAAGAAAATAAATCTATCTGGGATAATGTGCTGAGGATGGATAACCCCGTGGTAAAAGTGGTGAAGGAATATGAAATGTGTCTGGAACAGGAAGCAGAAAATATTGAAAAGCTTACCGACCTGATGGCCAAGGTTGATGAACTGAATGCATGGAATTTTGAAAGCGAACTGAAACAGATTTTGGGCAAACTAAACCTGCATCATTTAAATGAACCGGTTAAAAACCTTAGTGGCGGACAGCGTAAACGGGTAGCCCTTGCTCAGTCATTGATAGAAGCCCAGTTGCATGAAGGGAAATGTTTACTCATACTGGATGAACCTACCAACCACCTGGATGTACAAATGATTGAGTGGCTGGAAGATTATTTATCGGCACAAAAAGTAACCCTGCTTTGTGTTACCCACGACCGCTATTTTTTAGACGCTGTGTGCAACGAGATACTGGAAATGGACGAAGAAAAAATTTATGTGTACAAAGGCGACTACGATTATTTTTTAGAGCAGAAAAGTCTGCGGCAGGAAATTCAGGCAAGTGAATTGCAAAAAGATAAAAACATTTTTCGCAAGGAACTGGAGTGGATGCGTAAGCAACCAAAAGCCCGTACAACCAAATCAAAATCGCGGCAGGATGCTTTTGCTGAGATAGAAGAACGTGTTGGTAACCGCAAAGAAGAACTGGATGTAAGTTTGCAGGTGAAGATGACCAGGCTGGGTGGTAAAGTGCTGGAGATGAAAAAGATTAACAAATCTTACGGAGATAAAGTGATACTGAAGGGTTTTGATTACACTTTTAAAAGAGGCGAACGCATTGGCATTGTGGGTAAGAACGGCATTGGCAAATCAACTTTTTTAAAAATAGCCTTACAGCAGGAAAAGCCAGACAGTGGCAAGGTTAACCACGGCGACACAGTGGTGTTCGGGAACTTTAACCAGGAAGGATTGCAATACAAAGAAGACAAACGGGCCATTGAATATGTAAAAGACTTTGCAGAATTTTTTCCACTGGCAGATGGAGGAAAAATTTCAGCTACACAATTCATGGAGAAATTTGGATTTAGTGCCGAGCAGCAATACACTCCACTAAGCAAATTGAGCGGCGGCGAAAAAAGAAGACTGCATCTGCTGAGCATCCTTTTCCTCAACCCCAATTTTTTGATTTTAGATGAGCCAACCAACGATCTGGACCTGCAAACACTTAGAACCCTTGAAGAATTTCTTTTGGATTTCCCAGGGTGCATTTTAATTGTTAGTCACGACCGTTATTTTATGGATCGCATGGTAGACCATCTATTTGCTTTTGAAGGAGATGGAATTATTAAAGACTTCCCCGGTAACTATAGTTTGTATAGAAAATGGAAGGAGGAAGAAACAAATGTTCGATCTTCGCTGACCGATAACACCGCTGCAAATGCCGGACAGCGATCATCGAATATTGAAAACCGGACATCGAACAACGAACAACGTTCTAAACCAACCTTCAAGGAAAAGTACGAGTTTGAACAACTTGAAAAAGAAATGCCTGAATTGCAAAAAGAAAAAGCTGTACTTGAGGAGCAAATGAACAACGGCAATATGGATTATGAAGCTTTACAAAAAGCTGCGGAACGCATCAGCACTATTGTTTCGTTGCTCGACGAAAAAGAAATGCGCTGGCTGGAGCTGAGTGAAAAAATATAACAGCTCACTTTAAAAAAATATCCACTACAGTTTTACCCTGATTAATAGGAGCAGTCAATATAAATTCAATAAATTACATTTGTAATTATTTAGATTTTTTCTTGTATGAATCAACGATTTTATTCGCTTGACGTTTTCCGCGGTGCAACAGTTGCTTTAATGATATTGGTTAATAACCCCGGGAGCTGGAGCCATATTTTTCCTCCGCTGGAGCATGCCCCCTGGCATGGCGTAACGCCTACCGACCTGGTATTTCCGTTTTTCCTTTTTGCTGTTGGAAATGCGCTGGCTTTTGTAATGCCTAAATTAGATGCCGCAGGCGAAGCAGCTTTCTGGAAAAAAATCATTAAACGTTCATTGCTTATTTTTTTTATTGGTGTCTTCCTCAACTGGTTTCCTTTTATTAAATACAATACCGAAGGACTACTAGTTGCTAAACCTTTTGAGAACCTGCGCATTTTTGGCGTGCTGCAGCGCATCGCCGTTTGTTATTTTTTTGCATCTGTTATCATCCATTATTTGAAAGTGCGTGGTTCTTTTGTTGCCGGGATGATCATTTTATTGTTGTACTGGTTTTTGTGTGTAGCCGCAAACCCAGCCGACCCATTTAGTTTAACGGGATGGTTTGGCACCAACATAGATAAAGCCCTCCTTGGTGAAAACCATATGTACAAAGGCGAAGGCCTTGCTTTTGATCCCGAGGGATTAATGAACAGTTTTGCCGCAATTGTACAGGTTATACTAGGTTACCTGGTGGGCAATTATATTATACAAAAAGGCAAAACAGCCGAAATGCTCAACGGGTTATTTGTTGCCGGTTGCGTGTTGGTTTTTGCTGGCCTGTTCTGGAGTATGGCCTTCCCGCTCAACAAAAAAATATGGACCAGCAGTTATACCATTTACACCAGTGGACTGGCTGTGATTATTTTATCAGTAATGATATACCTGATAGAATTTAAAGGGCGAAAAGGTTTGCTCAGCCGCTTTTTCGATGTGTTTGGAAAAAATGCCCTTTTTATTTTTGCTATGAGCGGACTGATACCACGAACGATGGGACTGATTCGCATAAGCAATGGTGTTACGGATGAAGGGAAAGCAAAATTCCTGAACCCGTTGAGCTGGTTTTACGAGCATTTGTGCAAACCTGTTTTTTCGTCCGATCCACGTATAGGCTCTTTTATTTATGCAGTTTGCTTTATTGCGATGATGTGGTTTTTAGCGTGGGTGCTGGATAAAAAGAAAATCTATATAAAAGTTTAACCCGTAGAAAAAACCAAACCCGGTTGCACTTTCAAAAAATTTCGACAAGCAAGAAAATCAGGATGATTGCGTGAATCGGGGAAATGCTGCGTTTCCTGGCAAAGCCCCGATCTGATCTCGAAATTCTATTTTATGCCCCGACGGGAGTTCATAAATTGAATATTTTATTAACTAAAATACAATGGAACTACATTGACCGCTGCATATATTTAATTCCCGATCTGCTCCAACGCCTTCCCCAC
>JAHEBJ010000124.1 GCA_024642285.1 Sphingobacteriales bacterium | reverse complement strand
AATTCTATTTTATGCCCCGACGGGAGTTCATAAATTGAATATTTTATTAACTAAAATACAATGGAACTACATTGACCGCTGCATATATTTAATTCCCGATCTGCTCCAACGCCTTCCCCACTGCAGTCACAGGCAATTTACAGGTTTTGTCCCTGCAGACATAAATAGTGGTTTGTCCGGCTAACAGTTTATTTTCCAACAGAGCCAGTTTACTTTCCGTTTTTCCGCCAAGTAAAATCACATCGGGTAAAAAATGCTGATCAAATTCCTGCCGTTTGTCTTTAAATTCATCGCCCATAATGGCAACTTCATAAAGCGGCTTGGTAAACCAGGCCTGCAGTATGCCCCAGTTGGCATAGAAATAAATATTTTTCTGGACGTCATCTTTCACATTAGTAAGCATTTGCCTTGCTTTGCTGATATAATCTTCATTGTAAAAGAAATGGCCGAGCAGAAAAAGGTTCTTCGCCATTTCCGAATTAGAAGAAGGGATTACATTATCGGCCACTTCCATTTTACGGGAAATGAGATTGGAATGTTTATTATGCGTATAAAAAAACATTTTTGATTTGGCATCGAAGAAATGATCAATTACGTAGGCAGTTAATGTATTGGCTTCGTTCAGCCATTTTTCGTGAAATGTTGCCTGGTATAAATCTACGAATGCGGCAATAGTGAAAGCATAGTCATCCAATAAAGCTTTTATAGATGATTTACCATTTTTGTAATTCCTTGTCATTTCTCCGTCTTTAGCAATCGCATGTTTCAACAGAAATTCAGCATTGGTAATTGCTTTCGATAAAAAAGCTTCGTCGCCAAAAGCCCGGTAAGCATCAACGTATCCGGATATCATCAATGCATTCCAGCTGCTCAGTACTTTATCATCGAGGCCGGGTTTAACCCTGGCGTTTCTTATTTTCATCAGCTTTGCCTTGCCTCCATTAATTTTACTTTTTAGTTCTGCTACCGGGAGGCCCAATTTTTTTGCAGTGGCGTCGTCAGTTTCACGGCGCAATAAAATATTTTTTCCATGTTCCCAGTTCCCTGCGACTGTAACATTATAGTAAATTGAAAAAACATCAGCATCGGCACCTAAATCTTTTTCTATCTCAGATTTTGTCCAAACGTAATATTTTCCTTCTTCGCCTTCACTATCTGCATCCAGCGATGAATAAAATGCACCTTCGGGTGAGGTAAGTTCATGCTGCACAAAATCCAATGTTTCGTACACCACTTTTTTATAAAGAGGGTTTTTAGTTTGCTGAAACGCATGAGCATACAAACTCACCAGTTGCGAATTATCATAGAGCATTTTTTCAAAATGCGGTACATGCCAGTCAGCATCGGTTGAGTAGCGGGCAAAGCCTCCTTCAAGATGATCGTAGATGCCGCCATAGGCCATGTTTTCCAAAGTAACAGTTACGGCTTTTAACGCTTCCGCATTTTTACTTAAATAATTATAATGCAGTAAATACTCCCAGTTACTCGGCATAGGAAATTTAGGTGCCCGGTTGGCACCACCTTTATTAAAATCGAGATTGGCTTTCATATTGGCGAACTGCTTGTCAAGATCGGCCATAGTAAATGTTTTACCGGCTTCTTTAAAACCTACATTTTCTACCTGGTGTATTCCATTAGTAACCTGCTCTGCACTTTGTAAAAGTTTTGCAGGTTCTTTTTTCTGCATGTCAACAAAATATTCAAGCATTTGCATCCACTTATTTTTAGGGAAGTAAGTGCCTGCATAAAAAGGTCTGCCATCGGCTAGTGCAACGGCATTTAACGGCCAGCCTCCGCTGCCGGTGATGAGTTGTGCGGCTGCCATATATATCTGGTCCACATCGGGTCGTTCTTCTCTGTCCACTTTTATACAGATGAAATTATCGTTCATCAGTTTCGCCACTTCTACATCTTCAAAACTTTCATGCTCCATTACATGGCACCAGTGGCAGGCGGCATAACCAATGCTGATGATAATGAGTTTGTTTTCGTCTTTTGCTTTTTGCAAAGCCGCATCGCCCCAGGGATACCAGTTTACCGGGTTATGGGCATGCTGTAAAAGGTAAGGACTGCTTTCGTTGATCAATTCGTTTGTATATGTATGTTTCTCGTTCATGTTTTTATTTTTAGCAGATTGTCCGCAAGATGAATTAAAAAGCGCCACAGAGCAAAGTAAAATAACCAGTAATTTGTAATGCATATCTTTTCTTTTTCTTCATTATCGTGCCATTCAAATAAAGTTACTCAATAAAAATTTGCGGTTAATAAAAGAGCAGCACACCTGCGTATGCTGCTCTTACAAATTATAGGGATAATTATTTTTTACCTTTCGAAAGGCCGTTTTTACCAAATTCGATCAGTTGCAGGGCATCAATATAACCTTTGGTGTAGGTAACCATGTTACCATCAGCATCGGTAATAATCAATGTTGGATAAGCATTCACCTGGTAGGTAGCAGCAACCGCAGGACCATCGCCTTTTTCCATATCCAGTGCTACATTAATAAAATATTTGTTGAAAAACTCTCCGGCAGCTTTATCAGGAAATGTATTCCGCTTCAGCATTTTACAGGGGCCACACCATGTTGTATAGGCATCCAGAAAAATTAATTTGTTTTGCTTTTTTGCTTCGGCTTTAGCAACAGCCCAATTTGATTCCACAAATTTTATTCCTGATTCCTCAGAACCATTAACAGTATTGGCTGTTTTGGCTTTGTCAACTGCATTGGAGCTGCAACCATTTATTTTTGGAACAAATGCAAACGCTAAAATTGCAAAAACTACCAACAGGCCCGAAAAAAATATTTTTTTATTCATAATTGCTTTTCTTTCGATGCAAGTAAAACAATTCCTTACTAACAAAAGTTTGGTTTAACATTTTATTGAGATTTGAATTCAAAACAGAGGCCAGTAAACTGTGTTTTCCGCTAAGACAGCACCAAATTGTATCTTCGCCGCCTGTTATTTTTTCTTTTACTGATTTTGCGTATCAGCAGCGCTAATTACTTATATCAATATTCAGCTAAAAATTTACGGGTTTTCAAAACGAATTACACATGAGAGCATATTTTAAAATATTCGATTTTAAACAACAGGTCGATTATAAAAATGAAATCTTATCGGGTCTTACCGTTGCACTGGCTTTAATTCCTGAGGCGGTTGCCTTCGCATTAATTGCAGGCCTGTCTCCATTAACCGGTTTGTATGCGGCGTTTACAATCGGTTTGATAACTTCTGTTTTTGGTGGCAGGCCGGGAATGATTTCAGGCGCAACTGGTGCAGTTGCAGTGGTGATTGTTGCGCTGGCAAAATCGCATGGCGTAGAATATATTTTTGCAGCGGTTGTTTTAGCAGGTGTTATTCAAATGCTCGCCGGTTTTTTGAGATTGGGGAAATTTATTCGTCTTGTTCCGCATCCGGTAATGTTTGGATTTGTAAACGGACTGGCAATTGTAATATTCATGTCGCAACTGGTGCAGTTTAAAACAACCAACGAAAACGGCGTTATGCACTGGATGACCGGCTCTTCTTTATATCTGATGGTTGGCCTTGTTTTATTAACCATGCTCATCATCTGGGGCTTACCCAAACTTACCAAAATGGTCCCTTCTTCTTTAGTTGCCATTCTAGTAATTTCTGCCATCGTAATTGGTTTTAATATTGATACCAGAACAGTTGGTGATATCGCTTCCATCAAAGGTGGCTTCCCTCCTTTTCATATTGCCGATGTGCCGTTTAGTTTTGAAACACTGAAAATTATTTTCCCATACGCATTGATCGTTGCAGGAGTAGGACTGATTGAAAGTCTGCTCACACTAAATCTTGTTGACGAAATAACACAAACCCGTGGCCGCGGTAACAAAGAAGCCGTTGCACAGGGTGCCGCAAATGTTGTTACCGGATTCTTCAGCGGGATGGGCGGCTGCGCCATGATCGGGCAAAGTCTAATCAATATTTCCTCGGGTGCAAGGGCAAGGCTTTCGGGCATTGTTGCATCTGTTATGTTGCTGGTGTTCATCATGTATGGTTCATCTTTAATAGAACGCTTGCCCATGGCGGCTTTAACCGGTGTGATGGTGATGGTTGCAATTGGCACTTTTGAGTGGGCCAGCATCAGCATGGTTGGCAAAATGCCGAGGCATGATATTTTTGTGGGGATATTAGTGGCAGCGATAACCGTATTACTGCACAACCTTGCACTGGCTGTTCTAATTGGTGTAATTATTTCTGCATTGGTGTTTGCATGGGAAAATGCAAAACGTATCCGTGCAAGAAAATATGTAGACGATCAAGGTATTAAACACTACGAAATTTTCGGACCACTTTTCTTTGGCTCCATTACTGCTTTCAACGAAAAATTTGAATTACTGAATGATCCCGACGAAGTGATCATCGATTTTAAAGAAAGCCGTGTGGTTGATATGAGCGCTATTGAAGCATTAAATAAACTAACTGAACGTTACCATGCAGCCGGGAAACAATTACACCTGCGCCACTTAAGTGATGACTGCCGTTTATTGCTGAAAAATGCAGAAGATATAATTGAGGTAAATTTACTGGAAGATCCGCATTATAAACTAGTAGTTGATAAAGTATGACACCAACCGAAAGGCAGAAAATAAAAACAGGCTATTGCTGAATACGGGAAGATCACCAAACCCGTAAGACCCGATATTGCTATTGGATATTTCAGCCAGTGATGCCATCAATAATAAATCCTTAATGGAACCCTCTTTTACTGGAAGCTAAACTAAAAGAACTTTAAACAGCTGCAGGAAAAATTGACGACAGAGATTTTAGTATCTGCATAAATTGCAGCTGATTAGATTAATGTTTTCTAAGGCAGATTTTCTAAGGCAGAAAAATCAATCACCGGTTTTTTGCCTGCAAGCGGAACAGAAAATTTTGTTTTTAATACTGTATTATCATCAAAGAATCCACAGTTGCGTAAATAGAACTTTCCATTTTTAACGCCGCCATCATAATCAAGCCGGTAGCCAATATTGGCTGTTGCATCACCGGTAAACTGTATTGCAGTAACAGGTTTCCAC
>JAHEBJ010000123.1 GCA_024642285.1 Sphingobacteriales bacterium | reverse complement strand
CTGCCATCTTGCCATTTTCCCCAAACTTGTCCGATATTTGACACATTGAATTCTTTCAATGCATTAAACAGGCAAAAACTATCTGAATGAAAATATTGCTTCGCTACCTCAAGTCGTACAAATGGCTGGTAGCACTCACTTTAACTTTAGCCGCTGTCAATATTGGTTTTTCGTTGGTTGATCCAATCTTGTTGGGTAAGCTGGTTAATCTTGCCAGCGATCACCAGGCCATTGAGGGTAAACCCGCTTTTAACTGGGACAGCTTTATCTGGAGTTATGGTGTTATTGACCGCAAGGGAGAAAATTATTTACAGTTTGGTGTTTTTTATATCCTGCTGTTTTCGGTGAGCGTTGCTATGATCAGCCGCATTGCAAAAGCCTTCCAGGATTATTTCTTAAATGTGATCATCCAGAAATTTGGCGCCCGTGTTTTTACCGACGGTTTGCAACACGCCATGAAACTGCCTTACCAGGAATTTGAAGATCAGCGTAGCGGCGAAACCTTATCGGTGTTAACTAAAGTGCGTTCAGATGTGGAGCGGTTCATGACCAGCTTTATCAATATTCTTTTTGGGGTAATGGTGGGAGTTGTTTTTGTATTTGTGTATGCCAGTCTGTACATCAGCTGGATGGTGCCGGTAGCCTATCTTATCGGAATCGCATTACTTACGATGATCACCAATGCGCTGAGTAAAAAGATAAAGATCATCCAGAAGAATATTGTGGGACAAACAACTGCATTAGCAGGTTCAACAACCGAATCGCTGCGGAATATCGAACTGGTAAAAAGTCTGGGCCTTACCGAGCAGGAAGTAGAGCGGCTGAATAAAAATACCTACAAAATTCTCGGGCTTGAATTAACGAAAGTAAAAAGCATTCGCAGTATCAGTTTTATACAGGGTACATTTGTAAACACATTGCGGCAGGTTATCCTCTTTATTTTAATGTGGCTGATCTTTAAAAATCAAATGGATGCCGGTGAGCTGATCACCATGCAGGTTTTTTCTTTCTTTATTTTTGGGCCGCTGCAGGAGATAGGAAATATTTTATTGTCCTATCGTGAGGCAGAAGCATCACTAAATAACTTTGATAACCTGATGAAGAAGAAGCCGGAGGTTGATCCGGCCAGTCCGAAACCGCTGAATAATATTCAGACACTTTCTTTCAAGGGTGTTTCTTTCAAACATCAAACTGCAGTTCATAAAGCCATCGATAATATCAGCTTCGATGCCAATATCGGCGAAACCATTGCCTTTGTTGGGCCTTCGGGTTCGGGTAAATCAACGCTGATGAAATTGCTGGTGGGTTTGTATCGTCCGCTGGAAGGAAAAATATTGTATAACAATCTTGATGAAACAGAAATCCGATTTGATGATTTGCGTAAACAGATTGGTTTTGTTACACAGGATACCAATCTCTTCAGCGGAACGATAAGAGAAAACCTGATGTTTGTGAATCCTTTAGCATCAGAATCTGATTTACAGGAAGTATTAGTAAAAGCAAGCTGCACAGGCCTTTTGGCCCGTGCCGAAAAAGGACTCGACACGATGATTGGTGAAGGCGGATTGAAATTATCAGGCGGCGAAAAACAACGTATCTCTATTGCACGTGCACTTTTACGCAAACCACATCTTTTAATTTTTGATGAAGCAACATCTGCACTCGATTCAATAACCGAAGAAGAAATTACCAATACCATCAGGGATCTGTCATCTGAAAAAGGACAGGTAACCATTTTAATTGCACATCGTTTAAGTACCATCATGCACGCCGACAGAATTTATGTGTTAGAAAAAGGCGATGTAGTAGAAACCGGTTCGCATGAATTATTATTGCAGGAAAAAGGTCTGTACTACGCCATGTGGCGTCAGCAGATAGGCGAACGCAAAAGACAAACATTTTCACCAACAGCTTTAAACTGAACTTATGAGCGGAATTCAAATTTTAGGACTGGCAGCAGGTACCATTACCTCCATAACTTTTCTGCCGCAGGTAATAAAAATATGGCAGACAAAATCTGCCAAAGATCTTTCATTAGCAATGCTTGGTTTGCTGATGTTGGGCGTTTCTATGTGGCTGGCTTATGGTATTTTGATAATGGATGCTGCCATCATTTATACTAACAGCATGGTTCTTGTCATGAGCTTCATCATGTTGTTTTTTAAACTGAAGTACAAGTGATCTGTAACTTTTGTGGCAGATAATAACGATTTGCTTTTCTACCTTTGCCGTCATGAATAAAAAGCCCAAGCCCAAGCCCAACTATTACTGGAGTATTTTAACTATGCGTTGTCCACGTTGCAGGCGTGGCCCGATGTTTAAAAATGGTAATCCATACAAGAGTCTGAAGCTTTCCAATATTTTTGATATGCATGAAAACTGCCCGGTCTGTAAACAAAAGTACGATCTGGAAACGGGCTTTTGGTATGGTACAGGTTATGTAAGCTATGCATTGGCTATTGCTGTTTCGGCA
This sequence comes from Sphingobacteriales bacterium, assembly GCA_024642285.1. Taxonomy (GTDB): domain Bacteria; phylum Bacteroidota; class Bacteroidia; order Chitinophagales; family Chitinophagaceae; genus Ferruginibacter. The sequence continues at coordinate 2,629 of JAHEBJ010000123.1, read as the reverse complement.
ACAACCTTTGTAGCCTGGTTGGTTTTAATTGGAGTATCTGTTGATGACAGCCGTATTTTCTGGTGGCTGGGTTTAAATATCCTGTTACTGGTGGTGATACAACCCTGGCTGATGCGGTTGAGCCGTGTTATTTATATGCGTTTTTTTGTAACCTATGATATGGACTATGAAAAAACAAAACCTGTCGAATTGCACTAATCATCTCCTTTCTTAAAAATATCGGTAAATATATTTTCCTTGTTCAGTTCTTCTATATCGCTTAACACCAATTCTATTGCCTTGGTGCTTTTATTTATTTCCAGCAGAGATAAAATTATAGACAGCAGCAGAAAGATCAAACTGGCTGCAAAAATAGCATTGGCTATCATCACCCAGTTTCGGTAGATGGCGTACATGCAAAGTACACAGCACAAAAAACTCAGTACACCCAAAGCCTGCATGTACCTGATCAGGTTTATCCGGGTGCGGATGTTTTTGATCTGCTTAAAAATATTCCGTTCCCGTTCGCCACGGTTATATTCTTCATGCAGTTTGCGAACCAATGCGGCAAGAGATAGAAACCTGTTGGTATAGGCCAACATCATTAAGGTAATGGCCGGAAAAAGTAAGGCCGGTGTATTGATGTTAATGTCGATCATGTTACAAATTAAGTTTCTTTTTTGAAATATATAGTAAGCCAGATTCACTTATTATTGCATCTTAATAGAATGGTGCATGAAGAAGGGCTTTATTTTTTATATACACTCAGTGGCAGGACTGGTGTCCGGTATTTTTATCTTGCTGATGTCGTTATCCGGTGCTGCGCTGGTTTTTCATGATGACATTGATTCGGTTCAGTTACCGGCGGTGATCAAAGCGGGGGACAACACTGCATCTGTTGATGATTTTTATAATTCTGTTCAAAAGCAATATCCAGGAGCACAGATAAGCAATTGCGTACTCCCGGCTCAGGGTGATAAACCTGTTTCATTTTTTATTTACGATTCATCGTACGAAAGCGGAAAAAAGGCTATGGAAGTTTTCCTGCATCCGAAAACAGCAATGATTCTAAAAACAAGGGGCCGAGGCGCAACTGCAGTTGGATGGTTGTCTAAGTTTCACAATTCATTTCATTTGGGTAAAACGGGGGAGTGGCTGCTTGGCTTTTTTGCTCTTATATTTTTGCTGAGCATTGTTACCGGAATTGTATTGTTCTGGAAAAATATTGCATCGGTATTATTATTCAGGAAGTCTGTTTATAAAAGATCAAACCTCCATCAGCTGATAGGAGTATATTCCTTGTTATTTAATTTGATGATTGCTGTCACGGGGTTCTGGATGCAGCGATATGTTTTTAAAAAGGAATTCTACGCCAGTTATGATTATACAACTGTATTAAAAGCTTCGTCACCCTTGCCTTTTACATTTGATTCGGCACATGCCGAAATAAGAAATCAATACCCCAACTTTACTGCCAGAGTAATTTATTTTGCTCAAAGCAGTGAAGGAAAAACTGCCGTATATGGCAGCCGAAGCAGGAATGCATATATCCATTCCAAAAAGTTTGCTGATGTTATTTTTTTGGATAGTGCAGGTGCGGTTTCAAAAACAAGATTCATCAACGAGATAGATGCTGCCGACCGGTACGATATCATCAATTCTCAACTGCACATGGGTAAGTTTGGCGGCGCCGGAATAAAAATTATTTATTTTGTTTTTGGATTGACCGGGGCATTGTTGAGTATTACCGGGTTTTTAGTTTGGTGGAGAAGGAGAAAGAATAAATAATAAATGCTGTGAGTTTGAGCCTGTCGAAGACAGGGAATTATAATCCATTCTGTCTTCGATAAGTACTGGCTGACCTTCTTGTAATAACAAGGTTATTTACTTTGCTAAATTCACATTCAACGGCACATTCAGCTTAATGCTGAAATTTCTTCCCATATTAAAAACACCGGCTCTTCCAGTCGCTAAATTTTCTTCGGCATATTTCAAACGGCTTAAATGATTCTGATAAGCTACGTCACCAATATTCAAAGCACTGAAGCCAAGGTTAAATAGTGTTTTGTTATTCTTGTTTACTATATCAAACCCAAAACCTGCATTCATTAAAGAGTAACCAGCAGTTTGTGTTTCGGTATTAAAAGCAGTAAAAACATTTTGTTTGGTAAACGTATTGTCCAGTTCAAACTTCACATAAAAATTTTTGATGGCCTTTGAAAGACTGCTAAAACTTCCTTTTAGCTCAGTAACTAATCTACTTGCCGGAATAAAAGGAAGATATTTATTGCCTTCAATCGGTGTGCTTAATTGCCCGCTTACAACAGAAAATGTATTCAGTATATGCAACCAGTCCAGCGGGTGCGGATGAATGTCAACTATTGCTTCCAGACCGGTCAAAGATGCTTTCACCTGGTCAAATTTAAAGGCTGTCAAATCTTCTCCGTTATTATTAACAACAGAATCTCCGCCGGCCACCGCCTCCAGTTTCCGATAAAAAATAAAATTATCAAAGCTGTTATAAAATGCCGACAGCCCGATGGAAATATGCTCAGCGCTGTACTCCATGCCGCCATCAAACTGCAGACTGGTTTCGCTTTTCAAATTTGCATTTCCATATTCGTACCTTATGGTTCCTTCATGTGCACCA
>JAHEBJ010000122.1 GCA_024642285.1 Sphingobacteriales bacterium | reverse complement strand
CGGCTGATATAGTCTTCAACCTGCTTTGTGGTAACCGTTTGGTGATAAAATGTTTTATTCAATCCGCTTAATACCTGCCTGAAGATTTCATCACTGTTGATGATCTGCCTGATCATGTGGATCATATTACCGCCTTTTGGATACATGTCTCCGCTGCCTTCCTGGTTCACGTTGTAATAACCGATGATCGGAATATCATTCTGAATGCCTCGCCGTGTGCCCTGCAAGTAAGCATCACCTGCTTCTTTACCGAACCAGTAATCAGTAAAGAGTGTTTCGCTGTAATTGGTAAAGCTTTCATGAATCCACATATCGGCAATATCTTTCGATGTGATATTGTTAGCAAACCATTCGTGGCCGCTTTCGTGAACAATAATGAAATCCCATTTCAGTCCCCATCCGCTGCCGCTGAGGTCGGTACCGCGATAACCATTTTTAAATCCATTACCATAGGCAGTAGCACTCTGGTGCTCCATACCAAGATGCGGGGATTCTACTAATTTATATCCATCTTCATAAAAAGGGTATGGGCCAAACCAGTGTTCAAATGCTTTCATCATGCGGGGGGCATCCTTAAACTGTTCTTTTGCTTTGTCAAGATTATAATCCAGCACCCAATAATCCATATCAAGTTTACCTTTTTCGCCATCATAGGTTTCGCCAAAATGAACATACTTGCCAATGTATGGAATGATATTATAATTATTGATGGGGTTAGTTACTGCCCAGTCGTATGTTGCCGTACCATCGCCATTATTCATTTTACCACGAAAGCGTCCGTTACCTACACAAACTAAATTGTCGGGTATGGTTATGTGCATCTCTGCACTATCGGGCTCATCGGCCTGGTGATCTTTACAAGGATACCAAACGCTGGCGCCAAGGCCCTGACAGGCAATGCTCACCCAGGGGTTTTTGTTTTTATCTTTTTTCCAGATAAGGCCGCCATCCCATGGTGGTCTTGTTGCTACACGTGGTTTACCATGATAATAAACGGTTAAGTTGTTTATGGTTTGTGCTTTGAGGTTTTCGGCTTTAATAAAATAAGCATTGCCATCCTTGCTTATATCTTTTGCAGTAATCGTTTTTGTACTGCCGGAATTGTCAGTACATTCAATACGATCCAGAATCATTGGCTCCTGCAAATCAATCTGCATAACCGTTCCATTCGTCAATGGTTTAAATTGAATGACATTATATCCGCTGATCGTACTATCGGCAATATTAAATTTCACATGCAGATCATATTTCAACACATCCCACCAATCTCTTTCCGGTCCATACGTACCACGCAATGTATCGGCATGTGTAAAAGGCATTAATGGTTTTAATGGCTGAGCATTAACCAAAGTAATAAGTGAAAAGTAAAAAACGAAAACTGCAATAAGTTGTTTCATATGATTAGTATATAAATGCTAATTTAGTTTTTTTATGCCACTAAGATACAAAGACAGAAAGCCGCTCATCATTTTCCTTTGTGCCTTCGTGCCTTTGTGGCTCATCATTTTCTCTTCCTGTAAAAACCACAGCCATCCCGATAAAAAAATATTCCGCTATAACGAAAGCAGCGGCCTGGCATCACTCGATCCGGCTTTTGCCAAAAATAAACAGGTAATGTGGGCTACGCATCAACTTTACAATACCCTGATAGAAATTGACAGCAACATGCAGATGAAACCATCGCTGGCAACCCGTTGGGATATTTCGGATGATGCTTTGACCTTTACTTTTCATTTACGCAACGATGTATTCTTTACAGATGATGCATGTTTTATAAATGAACGGGGAAGAGTGCTCACCGCATATGATGTTGAATACAGCTATAACAGGATCATTGACAAAAGTACCGCCAGTCCGGGTGCATGGATATTTAATAACCGGGTTGATTCGGTAAACGGATTCAAAGCCATCGACGATACCACTTTTCAGCTAAAACTGATCAGCCCGTTTCAATCTATACTTGGCATTTTAAGTATGCAGTATTGTTCCATCATTCCAAGAGAAGCCGTGGAGAAATACGGAACCGATTTTCGCCGTCACCCTGTTGGCACGGGCCCGTTTCAGTTTGTTGCCTGGGAAGAAGGACAGGCGCTGATCTTAAAAAAGAATGAACGTTATTTTGAAAAAGATGCAGCCGGAAATTCGCTGCCATATATTGATGGCATTAAAGTAAGTTTTTACGACAGCAAGGCAACCGAGTTTCTGGAGTTTCAGCAAAAGCGACTTGATTTTATTGATGATATTGATCCTTCCTTTAAAGATGAAGTGCTTACAAAAACCGGTCATCTTAAAAAAGACTGGATTGGAAAAATTGAATTGCACAAACACCCTTACCTAAATATTGAATACCTCGGTATTTTAGTTGACGACGAAAATGAGTTGGTAAAAAACTCACCATTGCGTTTGCAAAAAATCCGCCAGGCAATTAATTATGGCTTTAACCGGCGGAAGATGATGCTCTACCTCCGCAACAGCATTGGCATTGCAGCTGAAAGCGGATTTGTTCCCGCCGGACTTCCATCTTTTGATTCTGTTTTGGTAAAAGGTTATCATTATGATGTTGCCAAAGCAAAGCAATTGCTTGCTGAGGCTGGATATCCAGATGGAAAAGATCTACCCGAAATAAAATTGCTTACCATTCCCATTTACGGCGACCTGGGTTCTTATATCGCCAATGAATTGTTACAGGTGGGTATTAAAGTGCAGGTAGAAGTGATTCAAAAAAGTTTATTGATGGAGCAGACCTCCAAATCGCAGGCCCCTTTTTTTCGTGGCAGCTGGATTGCAGATTATCCCGATGCAGAAAATTACCTGAGTGTTTTTTATGGCAAGAATCCTGCACCTCCCAATTATACCAGGTATAAGAATGCAGAATTTGATAAGCTGTACGAAAAAGCCTTATCCCAAAAAAATGATTCGCTTCGGTATCAACTGTATCAGCAGATGGATCGTATGGTTATCAATGATGCACCTGTGGTTCCCCTCTGGTACGATATGGCCATTCATCTTGTTCACCTCAACATTAAAAACTTTTACCCGAATAGTTTAAATTTACTGGAACTGCGATGGGTTAAAAAATAATAGTCATTAAAATTGATCTTATGAAAAGGATAAATAAGTTTTGGGTATTAACCGTATTGGCTGCTTTTGTTTTTGTTGGCATTGCAGCAGTTAAGCAACCGGTTAATGATAAATTTAAAAATCTGCAGGTATTGCCAAAAAACATTACCGAAGATTCGCTTGATAAAGTAATGGACGGATTTACTGTAATGCTGGGCGTTGACTGCAAGTACTGTCATTATCGGGATAAAAAAGCCGATACCTTAATTTTTGACAAAGATGATAAAGCCGAAAAAGAAATTGCCCGCAATATGATGCGGATGACGATGGACATCAACAAAAATTATTTTCAGTTTAATGAAACCGTTACTGCGGCTCAGGTGCAGGCGGTAACCTGTTATACCTGCCACAGAGAAGAGCCCATGCCACATAAAGAAAAAGGAACTAAAAAATAATTCCTCACTGTCATCCCGACGGTACGCCTGTCCCGATAATTTCGGGAAGGGATCTGCCCAACCCATTCACCACCGCCGAACAAGTTTGTCATCCCGCCCAACATGTTTGTCATCCCGAGGAACGAGGGATCTGCCCGGCAATAGAACCACCGCCGAATAAACACCTACTGCTTCTTCAACTTATCCTTAAACACTTTCTCAAACTTCTCCACCTTGGGTCGTATCACAAACTGGCAATAACCCTGTGAGGTATTGTTCTTATAATAATTCTGATGATAGGATTCAGCCGGATAAAAAACCGTGAATGGCTCCAGCGTTGTTACAATCGGGTTATCAAAAGCGCCGCTCTTGTCCAACTCAGTCTTATATTTTTCTGTCTTGGCTCTTTGCTCTTCGTTATGATAAAAAACCACACTACGGTACTGCGGACCTGCATCTGCACCCTGGCGGTTCAACGTTGTAGGATCATGTGTCTGCCAGAAAATTTCCAGCAGCTCATCAAAACTGATCTTTGCCGGGTCGTACAAAATATTCAAACACTCCGCATGGCCGGTAGACTTACTGGTTACCTGCTCATAGGTAGGATTATCAACCGTACCACCACTGTAGCCGCTTGTTACTTTTTCAACTCCTTCCACCTGTTGAAAAATGGCTTCGGTGCACCAAAAGCAACCCGTACCAAAAGTGGCTGTATCTAATTTAGCTGACGAACTGATCATATTCTTATTCTCCTTTTTATTTTTTGTGGAATTGTCTTTTTGTGCACAGGAACTTAATCCTGCAAAACTTATCAATGAAACAAATAAAACTTTTAACATGGTCATTAATTTTTCTAATACATACGTAAAGGTAAACCCTGCAGTTTGTATAACAGGTTTTAGCAACAAAAGTTTAACAATCGAATGCTTTGATTGAAATAACCGAAATTTGCGGTTTAAAAAGTAAAGGCATTGAAATTCTTTCCCGAATCGGCATTAACCCAACTTGAATACGAAAAGGTAAAAACCCTACTGGCCCTGCATTGCCGTACCGAATATGCCAAACAAAAAACCAACAGCCTGCGCATTCATACCAAAAAAGAATTTATTATTACCGAACTGCAACAGGCCAGTGAATACAAATTACTTGCACAAAGCAACCAGCATTTACCAAACGATTTTGTACATAATCTCAGCAAGGAATTAAAACTGTTGGGCATACCCGGCGCTGTATTAAGCGGCGAACAGTTCTTACAGATAAGAAAACTGGCAGAGAACACTTCCAATATTTTCCGCTGGTTCGATAATGAACGCCGCACCGCATACCCTGCACTCTCAAAAGTAATACGTGATGGTTATTATGAGAAGGTCATCATTGAAATGATAGATGATATACTCGACGAAAGCGGACAGGTAAAAGACAGCGCCAGTGAAGCATTGGCCGACATAAGACTAAGTCTTTACCGCAAGCGGAATGAACTACGCAAAGTGTTCGACCGCATTGTAAGCAAACTCAACAAACAGGGTTACCTGGCCGATATAGAAGAAAGTTTTTTAAACGGCAGGAGGGTGCTGGCCGTTTTTGCCGAGCAGAAACGTGTGATCAAAGGCATTCTGCACGGCGAAAGCGAA
>JAHEBJ010000121.1 GCA_024642285.1 Sphingobacteriales bacterium | reverse complement strand
TTCCTACCGCAGATAGTTCTATGCCTTTTAATGTGTCTTTAGAAATGATATCATTTGCAGTGGCAGTATGAATTACAACATCGGCATTTACCTTTAGCTTATTCAAGGTTTCCTTATCCAGCACATCCATTTCAAGCAAACTTGCTTTTGCAAGCAATGTTCTTGTTGACTCATTAATCTGCCGGGAACTGGCAATTACCTCCACTCCCTTTTGCAAAAAATAATTTGCCAGGTAAGAACCAATAAATCCATTTGCACCAGTAATTAATATTTTCATTTTAGTTTTCTATTTAACTATGAGTCCCTGCCCTGTTGGTAATGTTAAAATTTTTATCCCTTTCTCCGCAGCCCAGGCATTATGTTCTTCGTATTGCAGGTCACAGGTTACATAAGCATAGTCATCCAACACAATGATGCCGCCTTTAGAAATTTTGTCCCAAAAATAATTCAATGCAGCAATTTCGGGTGCAATGCAATTCATATCGATGCTCAAAAATGCAATCTTATCAGATACAACCTGTGGCAATGTTTCAGGCACGGTGCCCTTAATTATTTTTACAAAAGGAAATGCCTCAAATGTTTTCACGACTTCAGCATAGCAATCGCTGTATTCATGTTGAAAATGTTCTTTCTTGCCGGCAGCTATTTCCTTATCTGTCAACAACTCATCTTTCAATCCTTCAAAAGTATCTAACAGGTAAAGTTTTTTATTTGCCTTAGCCAGATCCACATAATCAACAATGGCCCGTGCAAACCCGCCTTTGTGGGTGCCGCATTCAACAAAATCACCTTCAACCTGGATGCTTTGGTTGGCAGCCCATAAAATAGTGTGCACCCGCCAATGCACATTTGCCCAAGATCCTGTTGCAGCACCTGCTTGTTCTGCTTTCACAAAATCAGGTAACCGCATAAATCCGGTGTTGTGAACGGTTGTCAACCCATCCTGGTTATATGTCGGCTTGGGTTTGGCTGCGGCAGCAAATGTTTTCTTTATTTTTTTAATTAAACTCAGTTGGCGGTTTTTTAAATTTTTTGAATAATGTTTTTATCGGTTTTTTTATAAAGATATAATACAAAATAAAGTCCTCGTTAAAAATAAGACCTAACCCATTTGACAGGAATAAACCAATCTTTTGAAAAACATTCAGGTGTTTAAAACCGAATTGATATGTACAGTACTTCAAAAAATAGGCTTCAAAAAAATAGTATTTACTTGTTATTTTGAAGGCTTTACGCACTCTGTCCATATTAGTAGAACTACCCCCGCGGAAATAATAGAAACAGGATTGTCCTTTCAGATATTGAAATTTTCCCTTGCTCAGGGTCTCATAAATAAACATATGATCGCCACCCCAGTTGTTATTGAAAGGAATATTTTTGACCACCGAGGTTCTGTAAAGTCCGCAGAAAAAATATTTATTCTCATCAGTGCTTTTAACAAAATTAAAACCGCGTAGTAACAGATTATCCTGCATAAATCCTCTGTTAAGCTTGCTGTGCCTGGCTTCGCCGTCTATGCCCACTATTTTCAAATCGACCATACACAAGGCAACCGAATGATCAGCTTCCATGCTTGTTACACAGACTTCAATAAAATTCTCATCCCAGTTGTCGTCATCAGCGGCCCACATAAAATATTTGCCATCCGCTTTATTCAGCAGATATTGAAAATTGGGAACAATGCTAAGATTCTCTTTTTGTACAGTAAACTGAACCCGTTTATCCATGGCGGCATATTTTTCCAGCACGGGCAATACAGCCGCATCAGTTGAACAATTGTCGGAAACAAATACCTGAAGATTAGAATAAGTTTGAGAGAGAATACAATTAAGTGTCCGTTGTAGCCCATCGGGCCGGTTAAAAGTTGGGATACCAACAGTTACCAGAGGAAGGTTTGTTCCCGCTGTCATAAACTTACCCCGCTAAAAGATTCATCAATTAAAGGAATCGCCTGGTCTTTATCTGACACCAGCGAAACAGGTAACGGCCATTCAATATTCACTTTTGGATCATCGTATTTTACACCGCTTTCACTTTCTTTATTGTAAAATGCAGAGACCATGTAAGTAATTTCAGAATAATCGCTCAATGACTGAAAGCCATGTGCAAAGCCAGCCGGCACATACATCATTCTTTTATTTTCGGCACTTAGTTCTGCACCATACCACTCTAAAAATGTTGGAGAACCTTTACGCACATCAACGATTACATCAAAAATAGCACCCTGTACACATTTAACCAGTTTCACTTCGCAATGCGGCGAATTTTGAAAATGCATCCCCCGTATCACCCCTTTTCCATGGGTTCCTGAATGATTGGCTTGTACAAAATGCTGCACCAGATTATGTTCGGCAAATTCTTTTTCGCAAAAAACGCGGGTAAAAAAACCACGACTGTCCTGAAATGGTTGTACATCAATAGTAAATGCTCCTGCTAATATGGTGGGATTGAAGATCATTATTGATTAAAATTTTGACGGTGTAAATTTCAGATCGTTTTTTGGTAAGATCAGTTTCGGACTCAAATCAAAAACAATTTTAAACAAATCGTTTTCGATCAAATTTTTTGATGGCACAGCCAGCATATTGAATCCGTGGTGTGGAGGAATTTCGCAATAAGTTCTGTTGGTCGGCAACAGTTCAACAGGCATTTCTCCTGTGTCAATATTCTGATGAAATTCCCTTACCGCATATACTTCATAACCAAGGTCAGTCATCAGTTTTACCGAATCTGAATTTCCGAGACCATTACTCCAGTCGTTATACAAGCTATGCGTTTCAAACACAACAACGGGTTTATGTTTCAGTAACATTTCTTTGGCTCCTTCCAAAACTTTTATCTCACTGCCTTCCACATCAATCATCAACAGGTTAACTTCCCCAACATTATTCTGCGTAACATAATCATCAATGGTGATGGTATGCAACACATTCTCTGTTGCCTCGCTTGCTGTAATGGTTGATGCCAGCGCATCTTCGCCTTCAAAAACAAGCTTCTCGTTACTCTTGTTCCATAGTGCTAAATTATTGATGAGTACATTGCTAAGTCCGTTCAGCTTTGCATTTTCAATGATAAGATCGGAATTATTTTTATTGGGTTCGAATGTGTGGCATACTCCGCCGCCTTTAATATTATGTGCAACAGGAATGGCCTGGTCGCCAAAATAGGCTCCGGCAATAATTACATTCCTGGCATTTTTTGAAAAATGTAAAAGCAGTTTAGTTGTCTGCGGTTCCCAAACATGGTTGGGTACTTCGGGTGATGACAATAAAAACTCCCGTGCAATTTTTGAATTGTACACAAAATTTATTTTGATACCATTTTCCAGTTGCTTTTCAAATTTTTCTCCCATAAACAACTCATCAGCAAGAGGTCCGCTTGTGATATCTCTTACATTGGTTTGCGGATGGCCGCCTTTAATTTCAAAATCAATCAGCGACTGAATTAATTGCTGACGAAGCTCTTTATTATTCTGCAAACTCTCTTTTATCTTATTTATATTATTCATTAAACCTTGTTTAAAAAAAGCTGGTTGTTGATGATGTTATTATCCATTAACTGCTGAATCATTTTCAGGCGGATCAATTTCGACTGACGAAAGTTCGCATCACTGAACTGCATGCCTTCCAATCCCTTTTTGAGATCTTCTACAGCAGCCTGCAGGCTTACTTGTGGCTGATGGGCCGGCGCCAGTTTTTCATACAAATCAAAACTTACTTTGTACGAACGCTTATCAGGCTGTGCATTAGTGTTGATACTAAGTTCAACATCGCCAAACAATTTTTGAACGGCTTCGCCTAATTCCTTCACCTGGTAGTTCCATACATTGCTGCCCGTATTGATGATCAGGAATTTTCCGCCCGCTGTTCTTTGAATGGCCCAATCCATTGCCCTTGCCATGTCTTTAACGTGTATCAATGGCCGCCACGGTGTACCATCACTGAGGATAGTAATTTTTTTATCGGCAATGGCACTGGCAACAAAATCATTCAGCACCAGATCCAATCTTAAACGATCACTGTAACCACATGCAGTTGCAAAACGTAAACATGTTATCTGAAAATTTTCATCAGCAACCGTTTCCAACCCCTGCTCTGCAAAAACTTTTGATTTGGCATAAGCAGTTAACGGATTAGTATCAGATGTTTCCGTACGTGGCGCTGTATCGGCAAAACCATATACACTGCAGCTGCTGGCAAATACAAAATGTTTTACGCCATGTTGTTTGGCTTGTTCAGCAATGCTGACTGCTGCATTAAAATTAATATCCAATGTAGGTTGCTCAAATGCATTGCCCATGGGATCGTTGGAGATGGCAGCTAGATAAATAACCGCATCAAATTCCTTTAAAAGTTCAGCATCAAAATTCCGCACGTCGCCAAAATATTGTTTATCCAAAAGAGTATCTCCCGTTACACCGTTCGCTGTGTAGTTCTGAATAAAATATCCAATATCATATCCTGCTAAATAACAACCGGGGTGAGTGGTTCTGAAATGTTTGGCAACCATCGGGCCAATATAACCCAGGTTGCCTATGATCAATACTTTCATGCAATTTAAATTACCAGATTTTCCAGGGCGCTTTATTGCTGTCCCATAATTCGTTTAATTCTATTTTATCTCTCAGGGCATCCATACATTTCCAAAAGCCCTTGTGTTTATAAGCCACCAGTTCTCCATCGGCTGTCAGTTTTTCAAGTGGTTCATCTTCCCACATCGTGTTCGACATATCTTTTTCAAGATATTTGAATACATCGGGTTTAAGTACAAAAAAACCACCGTTAATCCATTGTGTATCGGCCTTTGCTTTTTCACGAAAAGAATTTACTGCACCATCTGCCGAAAGATCCATACCCCCAAACCTTGCATCCGGCTGTACCGATGTTACCGTTGCAATTTTATTATTGGCTTTGTGAAACGCAACAAGCTCTTCCATATTTACATCACTAACACCATCGCCATAGGTCAATAAAAAATCTTCGTTGCCAATATATTTTTTAACCTGCTGCAAACGGCCGGCAGTTTTAGTACTCAGTCCGGTTTCAACAAGGGTTACTTTAAAAGATTCTGACCTTGTTCCCAAAATTTCCATATTATTATTCTCCAGGTCTATTTTAATATCTGAATTATGAAGAAAATAATTCATGAAGTA
>JAHEBJ010000120.1 GCA_024642285.1 Sphingobacteriales bacterium | reverse complement strand
CCCACTTATTTATCTGGCGCTGATTTGAACAACCTGTTGAGCAGTATGAGTTCAACCCAGGTTGAATTGATTGAATTGATGACCAACCCGCCTGCAAAATATGATGCAAGTGGCAATGCAGGTATTATCAATATTAAAACAAAAAAGAATAAAGTAAAGGGCTTTAACGGCACCGCAACTGTCACAGGCACTCAGGGTGTTTATCCTAAAAGCAACAACAGTCTGATATTAAATTATAGAACCGGCAAATTCAACATGTTCTTTAATTACAGTCTGAATATGACGCAATATTTTACCAGTATTTATGCACTACGAAAATATTATAGTGGTAATACGGTAACTGCAATCCTCGATCAACCTACTTATTTTAAAGGCCGGTTTACCAACCATACAATTAAAACCGGAATCGACTATTACCTGAATCCGAAAACAACTGTTGGAATTGTACTGGGTGGTACCCGGGTGCAACGTAAAGGAACAAGTGAAGCTACTGCTACCTGGTTGAATGCATCGGGCGCAACTGATTCGGCTGTTGTTACAGAAACCAACAACAAAAGTTGGTATAAGAATAACAGTTTTAATGCTAACGTTCGGCATAATATCAATAAAAAACAGGAATTGGCAGTAGATGTTGACTGGCTGAGATATGAAATCACTAATGACCAGTTTTTTAATAACTATCTGCAGGTAACAGGTGGTTACAACGAAGCGGCAAGAGGCCACGTTCCCAATGCCATCAGAATATTAAGTGCTAAAGCAGATTATACTGGCAAGTTCGGAAAAAACAATACGCTATCATCGGGTTTAAAAACTTCACATATTAAAACTGATAATACAGCTTCCTACCAAAACTTCAACGGCAGTGTATGGTATGAAGACTATGGCAAAAGCAATCATTTTTTATACGAAGAAAATATCAACGCCCTTTATAGTAGTCTCGAAACAAAATACAAGCGTTTCAGCATACAGGCAGGCCTCAGGTATGAATTTACCGGGTACAAAGCCAGGCAATTTGGAAATATTCTGCAAAAGGACTCGTCGTTCAGCCGCAACTACAATGGTTTGTTCCCCAGTGGGTACATAAGTTACCAGGCAGATTCGTCAAACAGTTTCACTTTTACATTTGGCAGGCGGATTGACCGTCCGGCTTTCCAAACACTAAACCCTTTTACTTTTATCATTAATAAATACACTTATCAAAACGGCAACCCCAACATAATTCCGCAATACAGCACCAACCTGCAACTGGATCATCAATTTAAAGAATGGTTAAATACTGCGATCTCATACAGTATTGTAAAAAATTATTTTTCGCAGATCTTTTTAAGAGATACAGTCACCGGACTGCTTTATTACTCCCAAGGCAATGTTGGACGAACACATAACCTCGGTATCAGCAGCACAGTGATATTATCTCCAACCAAATGGTGGTCTTTTACATTGCAAGCCTTATTCAACCATAAGGAATTAAAGGGTTTTGCCGGTGATGCCAACTTTACTTCTGATATAAACCAGTTGAATATAAATATGAGCAACCAATTTAAGTTTGCCAAAGTATACAGCGCCGAACTAAGTGGATTTTATACTTCCAATGCCCGAAACGATCTGCAGGAAGAACTTTATCCTACGGGTCAGCTTTCTTTAGGAATAAGCAGACCAATTCTAAAAAAGAAAGGGTCGTTAAAATTAAGTTTCCGGGATGTTTTTTATACCAATGCTATGGAAGGCTTTACTCATTTTCCAAATGCCACCGAATATTTTATACTCCGCCGAGATACCCGTGTGGTGAATGTTGCATTCGTTTATCGCTTCGGCAAAGCTTATAAAGCTGCAAAACACAGTAATGGCAGCGCTTCAGATGAAATGCAACGGGTTGGAAGCTAATCAATATTCTGATTTTTACAAATCACTGCATATTCTTTGCAAAAAGATATGATTTTACAGCAAAAAAAATTATCTTGTTGCCTACCCTGTTTTAACTGATGATCTTGCCCGAATCTATTTTTTAAACTTTTTAAACAGAAAATCATGAAAAGAATTTTTTTATTTTTTGCTGTTTGTGCGTTCATCGCATGTAACAACGAAAAAGGTACCGAAGCAACAGACTCAGCAGCAGCAATTGCGCAGGTACCAGCTAATACATATGGTTTCACACCGGGATATTCGTTTTCTTTTGTTATGGATTCCGCAAAAAATACCGAAACGGTATTATCTCTGTGGAGAGATTGGGAAAATGGAGATCTTTCAAAAAGCCGCTCTCATTTTGCTGACAGCCTTACTATGATATCGGCCGACGGTTCCATACAGTCTGGCTTGAGCGACAGTGTTTTGGCTGGTGCCCAGGGATACCGTAGTTCATTCTCAAAAATGGCTGTTACAATTGATGCGATATTTGGAGTTAGGAGTACAGATAAGAACGAAGATTGGGTAGCGGTATGGGGTAGTGAAATACAAACTGCGATGGATGGCAAAGTTGATACTGTAAGTCTGCAGGAAACCTGGCGTTTTAATAAAGCAGGAAAAATTGACTTGATGTTTCAGACATCTCGTAAAGGTGGAGGCCCTCCACCTCCAACAAATTAAACTTATTTTAAAACCGGCTGTTCACTACAGCCGGTTTTTTATTTTACTAAATTAATTACCAGCTAATCTTTTGCAGATCACCTGGTAATTAATCCCGGATAAAAGTTACTATTTAGAGAGTTGTCCCCGCAATGCCCCGGCCGGATACACGGAATTGTGAACGTTTACATAAAAGTTTTCGGGATTTTCCCTGATCTCTTTGATCAGTTCTTTGGATGCTATTGCTACTCCGGTGCTCATACCACTTGTTGAAGGTACCAGTGCCACAACAACCGGTCCCGGTACACCGGCAACACTACGATGAATATGTGAAGCTGTCGCTGGTACTATTCCTCCTTCAACATGACGCATAAAGGTAATTGTACCCTGTCCTTGATTAAGTGAAAGTTCAGCCCAACCTTCGCCGTCTGGATCGCCCATAACCGGTGCTTCATTGGCGCCAACCAGGTAAGCCGATAGCGGAGTACCTGAATTCGCTTCAAAAATTTTCACTTCATCTTTGTTGCCTGAAATGTTTTGTTTTGGAGTAAATGCCGCCAGGGCTAAAATACCACAAAATGCAATGATTACTTGTTTCATAATGTTTTGTTTTTGGTGAGTGAATAGAAAACGCATGGTTAGGTTCGGTTTTCAAACCCTTATCGTTTAAATGAGTGTTTAAGCGACCCCTACTATTTAGTTTACGTAAATAAAGTTTCAAGGGTTTGCTACTGCTCTATATTTTTTTAAATACTTGTATCCCATTCATCATCTTTTTAGAATTTACTATTAAAGTATAGATTATCTTGGTAAAAAGGGTTTTACTCTAACTATATTAATCAACTGAATAATGAAAAGTATTGATTCAACATCACGCCGGGCTGTTATTAAAAGTTCTGTTTTTGGATTGATAACTGCATCAATTCCAAATATTGGATTCGCAAAAGAGTTCCTGGAAACCGAAACTCCAGCAAAACCAATAAATAAACCCGGGTCAAAATACCCATCAATTGAGGATGAAATAGTGGCGATAGTAGTTGGTTCTTCACATGCCAATCTGGATAAAGTAAAAGAACTTGTTACTCCGCGTCCTGAACTGGCCCGTGCCTGCTGGGATTGGGCTTTTGGAGATTTTGAAACCGCACTTGGTGCCGCTTCTCATACAGGCCGCAAGGATATTGCCAGTTTTTTAATGAGCATGGGTGCCCGGCCCGATATTTTTACTTATGCGATGTTTGGAGCTTACGATGTTGTAAAAAATATGATAGAAGCAACACCAGGAATTCAATCGATTGCCGGACCACATGGAATTAGCCTGTTAAGACATGCTAAAACCGGATTAAACAGTGAAAACCTGACCCCAAAAAATAAAGATGACTCAAAAAAACTGATAGAATATTTAGAAGAATTAGGTAATGCAGACGGAAATGAAAAATTTGTTGCGTATACCGAGTCTGAAAGCCAGATTTACCTGGGCGACTATAAATATGGCGAAGGCCCTGATGATGGATTCAGTATTAAAATGAATATGCGTAAAATGCTAAGTCTTGGCCGGCTTGGTTCATTTGGCGGCGGTTTATACAAAAGAGGTGACAATCGATATATCTATAATGGTGTTCCTTCTGTTGAAGTTAGTTTTTCTGTTATAAACGGCCAGATTATTTCACTTACAGTTCAGGAACCCGGATTGAGTTTGACTGCAAAGAAAATTTAAACCCAATTTCAAAGTTGGACGGGTTAGAAAAGTTTAAAACTCAAAATCCACCAAATATCATTGGGTATTTAGCAAGTATATCTTTATTAAAATATTTCCTGAGCAGGTTTTTAAAAATATCCAACATCCGAACATTGTTCAGATTTTTGTCATTTTCCCAAATTGCCAGTTCTACCATTCTTTTATCCAACGCTATATTCAAATTACGAACTGATTCTTCTGGCTCTTTACCAACACTTAAGGCTGCGGCTAAATTATAATAACCCCAGGGATCTTCTGGTAATAGTGCAACCTGATTTTTGAACATGGCTATCGCTTCACCGATCTTTCTTTGATTAAGGTAACTATATCCCAGCCTTTCAATGATTTCTTTTTCCTTGTTGTTAATCTTATAAGCTTTGTTATAATATAATTCACTAAAGGCATAGTCCTTCACCATTAAATAGTATACATCACCTGTCTTCTTATAACCATTCCATTCATTTGGATAAATACTGTTGTAATACTTAAACGCATTTATTGCCTCAGTTGCCTGTTCCTTTCCCATATAAATAACGCCCATGTTAAAATACACATTACCATTTCCTGGTTCAATCTGCACCACTTTCTTATAGTCTGCAAGTGCGCCTTCCTTGTCATTAGTTGCGAATTTTGCGTTACCTCTGTTCAGGTATGCTACAGCATTGGAAGCATCATATTCAATTCCCTTTGTATAATCTTTAATAGCCTCGGGTAGCTTATTCAGCATATTATAGCAGGAACCTCTTCCCACATAGCCATCTGCTTCTTTAGGTTCCAGTTCAATACACTTTGCATAATCTTTAATTGCAGCATCATAGTTTTTTTCGGCATACTGAAGCATCGCCCTGTTCTTATAGGCCCTGAAATA
>JAHEBJ010000048.1 GCA_024642285.1 Sphingobacteriales bacterium | reverse complement strand
AAGTATGGATAAAAATGAACCAGACAACATCACATCCTTCGGTCGATTTTTTTGAAATGCCTGTGGCACTTAAATTTAAGAATGCTACACAGGAAAAAACTATTGTGATCGATAATAAAGCGCAAGGCGAAACTTATTTGAAAGACCTGGGTTTTGAAGCCGACAGTGTTTTTATTGATCCTGACTATTGGCTTATTTCAAAAAATAATGTAGTAACAAAAGTGTCCGGCGCAGGTGCTGGTGCAAACAGTGTACAGGTTTTCCCCAACCCAATTACCGACAGATTTTTCATTTATTTGCGAAATATAACAGCGCCAAAGTTGAGTATTAAATTATATAATGCCGTGGGCCAGCGGGTTTATGCTAATGAACTATCGTTGGTTAACCGATCCGATTATGTGGAAATACCTTCGGCACATTTAGCACCGGGTATTTATTTCTTACATATCAGTGCCGGAAAAATTTTTACTGTTGTGAAAAAATTATTGAAGTAA
Organism: Sphingobacteriales bacterium; assembly: GCA_024642285.1. Lineage (GTDB taxonomy): Bacteria > Bacteroidota > Bacteroidia > Chitinophagales > Chitinophagaceae > Ferruginibacter. The sequence goes on along the minus strand of JAHEBJ010000048.1, from coordinate 19,575 downwards.
GATCATTTATAAAAACTTTATCATTTTGCTATTTGTATTTGCTGCAAATTTGTAAACACCTGCAGTTAAAACCTGCACTCCCTAATCTTGGCAAAAAGAAAGAAAAGAAAATCTATTTTTAAATCTATTATTATTCCGATTGCGGCACTTATTGTTCTTGCAATTTTGGTTTACCGCATAAGCAACTATTTCAACAGCCCTAAATTTGTTCGCTACCCGGCTTTTGAAATTGATCTGCCCGTAAATTATGCTATTCATGGAATTGATGTAAGCCGCTATCAGCGTACGATTGATTGGGTAGCAGTTGAGGCTATGCATGATCAGCAGGTGAAAATCGGGTTTGCATTTATTAAGGCAACCGAAGGTTTGGGCAGAGTTGATAATGGATTCAGAAGAAACTGGTTCAATGCAGGGAAAACAAAAATACCAAGGGGAGCGTATCATTTTTTTATCAGCAGCAAAAGCGGTAAAGCGCAGGCAGAGAATTTTATTGAAACCGTTAACTTGAAGCCCGGCGATATGCCACCGGTATTGGATATTGAAACAGCTAACGGCGCCTCTGCAGAAAATATTCAGCAGCGTGCAAAAGACTGGCTGCAGATGATAGAGAAGCATTATAAAGTAAAGCCTATCATTTATACCAATATTGATTTTTACGAAAATTTTTTAGTGGAGAAATTTGAAGACTATCCTTTATGGGTAGCTCATTACTATGTTAAAGACAAACCTCGCATTAATCGTAAATGGGTGTTTTGGCAACACAATGAAAAAGGAAGAGTGAATGGCATAGATGCTTTTGTTGACTTTAATGTGTTTAACGGCGACAGTGCCGCATTCAGGAAACTGTTGGTCAAATAAACCTCCGCCGTTTTAATTCGTTATTTTTATATCAATTCAGCATCCACATAAGGACAAGAAGAATAATATGGGAATGGAAGACGAAACAAGAGATTTCCTGGTGAAAGTTTTAAATACAGTGGCCTTGGCTTTACTTTGGATGATGGTTAATGTTTTTGTTGGTATATATAAAGGGTTTGCTTTTTTTACTGACAAACCCAACTGGACAAATTTCCTGTATTATGCTTTTCTAATGATTAGTTTAACAGCGCTACTTGTAAAACTAAAACGTAAGTGGAAATTATAAATCAACTGCTGTGGTCCGCAACAATCACCCATTTGTTCTTTACTTTTTTAAATAGCAGAGTGAAATGCCCGCCCACATCGCCAATGCTTCTGGTTAAATGCCATTTGCCAACCACAAAAAAATACATCACCGATAGCCTTTTTACTTCCAGAAGATCAAATTTTAATTTACCCATTGCCGCCGTATCAGGGTAGCCATTCTTATAGTTATTCAATGTGTTTTGCCAACCATAGGTAACTCCGCTTTTACCAATAAACATTAATGAGTCGCTTTGCCAGTAGGTACCCATAAATCGTTCCAGATCGCCTGTATTCCAGGCCTGGCGTTGTTCTTCCATCAATGAACGAACGTTAAGTTCGTCATCAGATTGAGCAAACAGATAGTTTGAAAAAGTAAGAATCGTAATTATGAAACAAAGTATTTTTTTCATTGCCCGATATTTTATACCAAGGTAATGAATTGTGTAATACTTCCCGCTGCAGTAAGCATACTAATGTTTATGGTGTGGCGAAGAACATTTGCTGCGATGGCAAAGCTTGTAATTGTAATAGTGAGCACTAATGATTGCGGCAACGGCAATCACCAGAAAAGCAATTTCGTACTGAACGAAAAATTGTTTCAGCACCAGGAAAACAAACCCAAAACTGAAAATTAAAACCGGCGTTAATGAATGGTGGTGCTTTACAAAGCCATGAAAAAGCGAATAGGAGCCAACGGCAAATGCAAGCAGTATCATGCTCCATTCAAAAAAAACATTGTGAATGATATTAATGCCAAAGACGGGCAAACTTGTCATGAGTATTGGTAACAAAGCACAGTGTATTGCGCAGGCAATAGAAGTAGCAATTCCAAGAGCATCCCAGTTTAATTTAATGTTCATAGTCAGGAGCAAAGGTATGATATTTGCAATAATGTTGCAAAAACCTTAAAACACCTTTAAGAACAATTCAAACTCTGCCAAAGTTTTTGAAAGGGTTGTAAATTTGCCGAAATGAGATGATATGAATAAGCGGGTTTTATTTTATGTTGGTTTTTTTGTGGTGCTGATTTTAGCCTTTTGGTACTTTTTGTATAAAGATGAAGATATGTCGAGATCGCTGCTACCGGTTTTAAATGCCGATGTGCAGAATTTTTCATTTATCAACCAGGATGGAAAAACTATTACCGAAAATAATGTGGAGGGTAAAGTGTACGTAGCAGAATATTTTTTTACCACTTGCAAAGGCATTTGTCCAAAAATGAATGCAAACATGCGGCGGGTGTTTGATATGTATAAGAATGAGCCTAATTTTTTAATTCTGTCGCATACCTGCATGCCGGAGACGGATTCGGTTCCGCTACTTAAAGCCTATGAAGGAAATATGATTGATGGTGTGCTGACGAAGAATGATGATGGTTCTTATAAAATTGAATATGATCGATTAAATCAAAATTCAAAATTAAAAAATCAAAATTCCAATTGGAATTTTATTACTGGCGATAAAGAATCGCTTTACACGATGGCGAGGCAGAGTTATTTGATCGACAACAATAAACCCGATAGTACGCAAACACTGGATGAACAGTTTATACATACCCAGTTCTTTGCTTTGGTTGATAACCAACGCAGGGTTCGTGGTATTTATGACGGATTGGTAGAAGAGGATATGCAAAAATTATTCAAAGACATTAAAGGATTGCTGAAAGAAAAACTGACAACAAAGCGTTTTATGAACGGGTTCAGCAATACACCAAATTAGTAAAGATGGAACAGATTGCCGACATACTTAAAAAGAATCAACTGAGCATTACAGCAGGTCGTAAAAAAATTCTGGATCTGTTTTTAACCAGTCCCGGAGCATTGGCTCATGCCGATATTGAAAAAAATACAGATGCTTCTTTCGACAGGGTTACAGTATACAGAACGCTGCAAACCTTTGTTGATAAGGGTATCATTCATAATATTCCTACATCCGACAATTCAATATTGTATGCTTTGTGTAAGGATAACTGCGAAGCTGGTCATCACCATGATAACCACGTACATTTTATTTGTGATGTTTGTGATAAAACCATTTGTCTCGATCATGTTTTAATCCCCGAAGTAAAACTTCCGAAAGGGTTTACTCAAAAACAAACCGATGTAGTGGTTAGCGGGATATGCGATGAGTGTAGATGATCAGGAATTCATTTCTTTTTCAACAAAATCCATCAGTACTTTAATTTTCTCCGGGCTGAAATCAAATTTTAAGCCTGCTGTTTCAAATAGCTCGGGAAGTGTTTTAGTACCGCCCAATGCAAGTGCTTTACAATAATTATCCATAGCCAATTCTTTGTTTTGCTTGAACTGCATCCACAAACCAATTGCACCCAGTTGGGCAATACCATATTCAATATAATAAAACGGCACTTCAAATAAATGCAACTGGCGTTGCCAGCTGTTACTGCGGTAAGTTTCCAGTCCGCTGTAGTCCACTACATCATCCTGGAATTCGTCGAGTATTTCATTCCATTTAGCAGTTCGCTCTTCATTAGTATTCGTGGGATTTTCAAAAACCCAATGTTGAAATTTATCTATGATGGCTATCCAGGGAAAAATAGTGATCACTCTTTCCAGTTGGTACTCCTTTGCTCTTTTTAAATCTGTGGGGGCACTAAAAAATGTTTCCCATTCATCCATGCTCATCAGCTCCATGGCCATACTGGCTACTTCGGCAATTTCCATCGGGTATTCTTTAAAGCCGTTAAGCTCCAATGGATGTGAAAGGAAAGAATGAACAGCATGACCACCTTCATGTAACATGGTGGTCACATCCTGCATCTGTCCCGCTGCATTCATAAATATAAAAGGGGCACCGCTCTCTGCTAACGGACAATTATATCCTCCGGGTGCTTTTCCCTTGCGGCTTTCCAGATCAAGGTGTTTCATCTCCTGCATTTTTTGCAAGCAGTTGCCAAAGAAGGGACGAAGCTTTGTAAAACAAGCAATCGATTTTTCAATGAGCTCTTCACTTGTAGAAAACGGTTGCAAAGGTTTAATGCCATCCGGTTCAGCATCAATATCCCAGGGCCTTAAAGTATCCAATCCCAACTTTTCTTTTTTATTTTGGTAGATGATGTTTACCAGGGGTAGTACATGTTGTTTTACAGCCTCATGAAACTGAAAGCAATCTTCCTTAGTATAATCAAAACGGCCAAGTTCTTTAAAGCGATAATCCCTGTAGTTTTTAAATCCGGCATTCAATGCTTCCTGGTTTCGTTTTTCAATCAGTCTATTATACAAGTTGTTCAATGGTTCCTTATCAACCAATCGTCTTTCATTTATTTTTCTATAAACCTCTTCTCTTATTTTCCTGTCAGGTTTTTCTAAAAATTTGGCAGCCTGTTGCAACGTGTACTCCGTGTCATTAACAGTAACGGTCATTTTGCCGGATATAACACCATATTGCTGCTGCATTACTGAAAGCTCGGCCTGCAACGGAATATTTTCTTCTCTGAATAACTCTATACTCTTACGCATGCTACGCAGGTAAGTAAAATATTTTTCAGCATCCAATTCCTTTGCCAGCGGGTGATTGATCAGCTTCCTGTTCAACGCATCGGCATAGGGTTGAATCTTTGGCTGTATCTCCATGCAAAAAAAAGCAAAGGCCTCCTCCAGCGATTTGTTTTCCGTATCACAGGTCATTTTTATCTGTCGCCAGCAGGCATCTTCATTTACCAGTGCTTCTAATTCACTTTGGTCTTTCAGCCATTTTTCCAGTTCGGCTTTTGTTTCGATATTTCGTTCCAGCAATTCTTTAAAGAATGGTTCCAGGCTTTGCCAGTCGGTTACCGTAAAATCTTCAGGTATAAAATGTCTGGGAAGTTTCTCTATGTTTGCGGAGTAAGTCATTGCGAGTTGTGAGTGTTGAAATTTAAAATCCTGCCAAAGTTATAAAGCCCGGCAGGATTTCTGTATTTTAAAAATCTGTGTTAATCAGTGTAATCCCTGGTATCTACGACATTTTCCTCGGCATATTTATTTTCTTTGGTGGAGCCGCCTTTACAGCCGCCGCTTTTTGCTCAACAACCTTAGGTTTATTTTCGGTAGCCGTTCCTTCCATATCAGGATTATCAGATAATTCAATCACAACATTATTTGCCTGTAATATCCCCAGCCACTTTACCATCTTCTTCATATCGCTTGCGTACACCCTGTCAAAATCCATGGTTGGATAAACTTTTTCAAAATACTTTTTTATCGCTGCGGCATCCTTTTCATCCGGCATTTTTTCAGAACTGTCTGTCATTGCCTTAAAAATATCAACCAGATTCACGTTATCTGCGGTTGTAAAAACTTCAATACTTTCCAGGTGAGAAAAATTATGCACCCTCGTACTTACAAATTTTGTGCTTTTATCCTCTAGTGATTTTACCACACCACCGTCTGCCTTTGAAGATAATAATTCAAACAAACCCGGCAGGCCTGTTACTGATACCAATTTACTGTATTCCATATTCGTCTTTAATTTTTAGGGCTGCAAGTTAATTCTTAATAGGCAATTTATCTATTTGATAAACATAACAAGGCTTACCGTCTATACTTATTAAAAACCATACACATCAGAAAAGACTGTTTTAGCTTAAAAATGCTGCTTTTGGCGCTGGTTTTTTTTCAAAGCGTCGTCTAATAGGGCATACAAAAGAAAATTTATGAGATTAAGATCAGTTTTACTAGTAGTTATGTTTAGCCTGGGAGCAATTGTTGCCGATAGCCAGGATATAGTTTTAAAGGGCAAATTGTCTGACAAAGAAAGTAAAGGGCCCATTGAAGGAGCAACTGTATCCCTTACCGGATCAAAAGATTCGCTCAACCCTAAAACAGTGCTAACCGATGCAAAAGGAAACTTTGAGATCAGAGGCCTTGTTGCCGACAGGTACCGCCTTGTTACCAGCATTATCGGTTATGATATCATTATTCAGAATATAAATATACTGGCCAGCAATAAAACAGCTCTGCAATTTACTTTATCAAAAATGGCGAAAGATCTTGATGAAGTTACGGTGGTTGCCAAAAAACCAGTAGTTGTACAAAAAGGCGATACACTGGAATTTAATGCCAGTGAATTAAAAGTTAATCCGGATGCTACTGCTGAAGACATGATCAAAAAATTACCAGGTGTTACTATTGATAAGAACGGTACTGTAACCGCAATGGGCGAACAGGTAAAAAAAGTTACCGTTGATGGTCGTGATTTTTTTGGAGATGATGCAACAGCGGCTTTAAGAAATTTACCGTCTTCTGTTATTGATAAGATTCAGGTATTTGACAGGTTGAGCGATCAGGCTCAACTAACGGGATTTGATGATGGCAACAGCACCAAGTCCATCAACATAGTTACCAAGGCCGGTATGCGTAATGGGCAATTTGGCCGTGTGTATGCAGGAGCAGGTACTAAGGGTACATATAATGCCGGAGGAAATATGAGTGTGTTTAAAAATAATTTACGTTTAACATTTGTGGGATTGACTAACAATGTTAATCAACAGAATTTTGCATCAGAGGATTTGCTGGGTATCAGCAGTGGTGGTGGTGGCCGCGGCGGTGGTGGCCGTGGCGGTGGAGCCGGTGGTTTTGGTGGAGGTAATAGTGGATTTAACGTGGGTGCACAAAGCGGTATCAGCAAAACAAATTCGTTTGGTATCAACTACTCAGATTTGTGGGGCAAAAAAGTTGATGTGTCTGGTAGTTATTTCTTTAATAACAGTAATACCAGTAACAATCAAACGTCTAATACCGAAACATTTTTAACGTCGGGAAAAAGCCAGTTTAAAAATGAAAACTCATTATCAAATATCAAAAATGATAATCACCGGTTTAATTTCAGGTTAAATTATAAAATAGATGAAAAGAATTCATTAATGATTATGCCCAGCCTGAGCTATCAAACCACCAAATCAGCCAGTAGTTTTTATACAATTAATTCAGATGACACAGCATTTGTTCTCAGCCGGTCGTTGAACAATACCAACAGTAAAAATTCGGGGTATAATTTTAATAATAATATTCTCTACCGTCATTCTTTTGCAAAAAAGGGCCGCACTATTTCGGTTAATTTCAACACGGCTGTTAACAATAGAGCTGGAGACACCTATGTGTCGAATCAAAACATTTATTACGGCAGTTCCAGAAATATCAACGATTCGTTAGAGCAGTATACTGACCTGGTTTCAAATGGATATCAGTTTTCGGGTAATATCTCTTATACCGAGTCAATCGGTAAAAAAGGCCAGTTACAATTGAATTATTCTCCGTCATATGCCAAAAGCAAATCGGACAGAGAAGTTTATCAGTATGATTATACTGGCGGAAAGTATTCCCTTTTTGATGATAGTCTTTCCAATTTATTCGATAATATTACCACCAAACAGAGTGTAGGAGTTAGCTACCGCAGAGGAGACAGGGATAATATGTTTTCTATTGGAGTTAACTACCAATATACAGAGTTGAACAGTGACCAATCATATCCTTTTGCAGCCAACGTGAGTAAGAATTTTAATAACGTGCTGCCAAATTTAATGTGGCGCAAAAAGATAAATGCGAAAAACAGTATTCGTGTTTTTTATCGTGCCAACACCAACACACCATCTGTAACTCAATTACAGGATGTGTACGACAATTCTAATCCGTTGTATATAACAGCAGGCAACACAAATCTTAAACAGCAGGTTGGAAATATTTTGGCCACCAGGTACACCTACACCAACACGGGAAAAAGCAAAAGTTTTTTTGCAAATATTTTTCTGCAGCAAAACAGTAATTATATAAGCAATGCAATTTATACGGCATCTAAGGATAGTGTGTTGAATAGTTCTGTAACCTTGTATGAAGGTTCTCAGTTGTCTAAGCCGGTGAATTTAAATGGACAATGGAGCTTGCGTTCTTTTCTTACCTATTCTATGCCACTGAAATTTATGAAATCTAATTTGAGCTTAAATGGAGGACTAACCTATAACAACACACCGGGGCTGAATAATAATATAAAAACTACAACCAAATCGTTAACTTATAATGCCGGTGTTGTAGTTGCCAGCAATATCAGTGAGTTTGTTGATTTTAACGTGAATTACTCTGTTAATTTCAGCGATGTGAAGAATACATTAACTGCCCCAACATCTTATGTACAGCAGTCAGCCGGTTTACAGATGAACATGTTGAATAAAAAAGGTTGGTTTGTACAGAATAATGTGAATTATGAAACCTATAGTGGCCTTACAGAAGGATTTAATCAAAGTTATTGGTTATGGAATGCGGGCATTGGAAAAAAATTCCTGAAAAAGCAGGCTGGTGAATTGAAACTGACAGTATTTGACTTGCTGAAGCAAAATCAAAGTATTCAGCGTATAGTTGACGGGAACACAATTCAGGACGTTCAGAACCAGGTATTGCAGCAGTACTTCATGCTTACGTTCACTTATAACCTGAAAAATTTTGGAACAGCCAAGTCGGTAAACATGGAAAATAATGACAGAAGAGGTCCGGGTGGAACGGGAGGATATCGTCCGTTTTAATTAATTTACGAGGGTAAAAAAAATGAAACGTTTTGAACCAACCGGAATTAATTGCACAACTGCAGCAGGGAGATGAGCAGGCTTTTAAAAAGCTGGTTGATGAATGGCAGGACATGGTTTATAATACAGTACTGGGGATTGTTCAAAACGCAGATGATGCAGATGATATAACACAGGAGGTTTTTATACAGGTGTTTCAGTCTGTAAGTTCTTTTAAAGGCGATTCAAAACTTTCAACCTGGCTTTATCGCATAGCAGTAAGCAAGGCGCTGGATCATGAGAAGAAAAAAAAACGAAAAAAACGTTTTGGATTTGTGCATAGTTTGTTTGGCGGCCAGGACGAAGATGAACAGATACATTCGGTAGAATTTGAACATCCGGGTGTTGAGTTGGAGAAAAAAGAAAAAGCGGCGGCTTTGTTCAGTGCTTTAAAGCAGATACCCGATAACCAACGCATCGCTTTTACACTGCATAAACTGGAAGGGCAAACCTACCAGGAAGTGGCAGAGATCATGAACACAACTTTGTTTGCTGTTGAATCGTTGATGGGCAGGGCAAAAGCAAATTTGAAAAAAGAATTAGGAAACTATTATAATAATCTTAAGGAACGATAAAAAGCAACCTTATGAATAATAAAGAAAATTTAGACAAGCTGATTGACGAAGCACTAAATAGTGTTGATTCAATTAAAAGAGCAGAGGCAAGGCCCTACCTGCTTACCCGTATATATGCCCGGATGGATAAAGGAACAGAATCGGTGTGGGAAAAAGCGGGATGGTTTATAAGCAGGCCGGCTGTGGCTTTTGCAGGACTGTGTCTTATTTTATTGATCAATGCGGTGGTGATTGTATTAAACAACTCTTCTGCACAAAACCCGATAGTTGAGCAAACTGCACAAACACCTACAGATGAATTTTCTTATACGGTTGCTACTATTTATGACTTTGAAAATACCCAACCATAATGATAAACAAACAAAACAGAAGTAAAGCATATCTATCTATCATTGCCATTTTATTGGTTGCTAATATTGCCATGGTGGCTTTTTTTCTTTTGAAAAAAGATAAGGATAGACACGACAAACCACGTGTTGACAGAAGAACGATGATCTCTAATTTTCTGAAAACGGAAATTGGGTTTGACACGGTTCAATTGCAGCAATATGACACACTGAGCATAAGGCATAAAGAGAGTATGAAAACAATGTTCGACAGTTTAAGAGGTGCCAAGGATAAGCAGTTTAAAAGGCTGACTGAAGGAAATTTCAGCGACTCGGTAATGATTGAAGTAGCAGATCATTCTGCCATCAACCAGAAGGCTATGGAACTAAAGATGTTCAACCATTTAAAAAACGTGAGATTATTGTGTAACCCAGACCAGTTGCCTAAATTTGATTCCCTGTTTGTAAAAGTGCTGAACCGCAGAGGCGGTGAAGGCAGGGCCGAAAACCGGAAAAAGAAAGATCACAAATAGAAAGATTCACTCTATATTTATGACCAATTTCACAACATCGTAAACCGTTAATTTGAATAAAATGAAAAAACAACTGGTATTAATGGTAATGGCTGCATTGTTCAGCATTACTGCAGTAAATGCACAAGGCGGTCAGCGTCAGCAACTACCACCCGAAGAAAGAGCAAAAGCCGTCATTGAAAAAATGGCCGCAATGAATCTTGATGCGGATACTAAAGCAAAGGCTGAAGTGATCTTTACTGAGTATTACAAAGCTCAGCAATCAGCTATGGAAGAAATGCGTGCAAGTGGAAGCTTCGACAGGGAAGCTTTTGCTGCAAAGCGTGCTGAACTAAATGAAGGAAGAGATAAAAGACTGAAAGCAATACTCACCGAAGGACAAATGGAACAGTGGGTTAAAGAAATTGAACCAACTACAAGACCGCAACGCCAGGGTGGCGGCGGAGGTGGAAACTAATTCATTAAAGGTGAATGCGAATTCGGGCCCTGCAGATTTATCTGTGGGGCTCCTCGTTTTAATAAAAAGCTCTGCTTAGAAAAGCAGAGCTAAACCACAAAAACCCTATATAACCATCTTTATAATATTTTCATCAGATCATTCCCTTCCATCTCAACAAACCGGCGCAACCCAGCATACCCATTCCAATTAAAACCAACCCGGCCGGCATGCTTTCCTTATTCTCCATTTCATCTTTTACCTGCGGTAATAATGTAGCGTATTGTACAGATGAATTTATTTCTTCATCATTCTTTGCTATAGCTTCTTCCTGCCAGTTGTTGATATTAGTACCGGTTAAGTAAGTCAGTTCCATCAGTTCTTTTTTCCTTCTTGCTCTCAGGTCCTGCAGATATTTTTTACCTGCCGCACAATTAAAATCCCCGCTGGCGGGATGGGTGATAATATACCTGGCCTGGTAGTTTTCAGTATTGGGTGTAACCTGAAAAATCAGGTCCTGCGGAAAAGAATTTCGGTTGTACCGGAAGTGCAGACGGGTAAAATGAACATTCCTGGTTCCGTTGTCATATTCTTCTTCATCCACATCGCTGTAATCGTTCCAGTCTTTATTGCCAAGCCACCAAACGCCACTTTGTGCAAGATCCTGTTCGGTTGGGGGGTTGCCTACACATGGATCACATTTCATCGGGTTAACCGGCGTTACATTCCATGCATATTCCAAAAAAGCAACACTTTTATTTTCTTTATTCCATTGTGTGGTAAACAGGTTGCCATAAAAAGCGCTGAAATTTTTCTGCACAAACAGCGGAATGTTTTTATTGCTTACAATATTCACATTGCGGTAGTTGGTACTTTCAATCCTTCCTTTGCGGGTGAAGGCATAAACGATCAGATCCTGATCACCATCGGCATTAGCCATACCTAAACGAATGGGCAACATAAATTTTGGTGAGTTGAATTTGATCTGTATCGGACGCAGAAAATTAGAATTCAGTTTTTGCTTTTCTTTTTCATTAACCTTAACCACAAAAAATTTAAGATTGCTTTTAATGTAGGGATCAAGTACTTCCTCAGCATTGGCAGGAATTTTATAACCATTCTGATTCAGCCATGTTTTTAAACCCGTACTTTCTTTAGCACTGAGGATAAGGATATCATATTCACCAACGATGTATTGAGCTTCAATTTTTACACTTGCCCGGGCTCCGGCCACTTTTCCTGCAAGTTTATCACTTAAAGGGGCATTTTGTTTATTTTCTGATTTGCTTCTCATCATACTGTATTCATAACAAGGATTTTCATCCCAGTATTCCACCAGCCTCGGCGCACTGTAATCATTCAGTTTTTGAAAAATGGACTGGTCAACCACTTTAATATCATCTTTACGCAACACAACAGGCACAGGCACCACCATCGCAAAATCTTTGGTATCGCCTTTAAAATCGTTGTACATGGTGATGACCGATTTATTGCCATCCCTAATCAGAATCACCTGGCTGGTTTTGTTCTTCAGTGTTCCGTCTGCCTTGCTTATATAAAAACCGCAGAAGGAATACAACAGAGGCGACATCACAATAAATGCCCCGATAATTAAAAGTTTCTTTTTCATGTTTTACTTTTTTGAGTTGAAAATTTATATTGATGATCTTGAATAGATGTTTTGTAAAAATTCTTTTTCCTGAAGGGTATAGTTTGTTGAGGGAGCCCATTCAAATTTTTTCGCTTTAAAAAATTTGTCGAGCAATGGCACAAGCGGTTGCGCAAGTACCAGTACATAAACAGGTGCTCCGTTTATAAATTCAAATGCTGTTAAATAGAATGCTACGGCGGCAATAGCAGTACTCCAGATTATTCTTGCAGTGGTATGATTCGGAATTGTTTTGGGATCGGTGATCATAAAGAAAGAAAAAATGAGCAGGCTTCCTGTACTTACTGATTGCACAAAATGATCCATGGGCCAACCCAGGTAAATGATCTGACGGATAAATAGCAACCCGGCAAATACACCAAGGAATGCAATGCTCACATCCAATTTCTGAACTCTGGTGGTAACGATAAAACCCAAACTCATCACTCCAAACAGCATAACTGTATTGCTGCCCCACTGGCCGGGGCTTATCCACGCATTGCCGGTTAGCACAATAGCAATTACAATTCCCAATGCCGAAGGATTGAAAATATGTTTACCATTAAAACGTAAAAGATATTTTGATACTATAGTTACGATGGCCGCAAATATGGCTACACCGGGATCGTTTGTTTTCAGCAACAGGCTCAGTCCAAAAGCCGAAATAAGTGCAGAGGGAATACCTGCTTTGTATCTTTTCAAAAACGGAGTTTGTTTTTTACCAAGAAACCATTCTCCAAGAAACTGAGTACCCAGGCAGCCGATGAAATAAGTGGCATACAACCAGTATTCATTCTGCCATTGCAAAAAGTAAATCCCATAACAAAGGAATATGCTTTGGAAGATGATCTGAAAATACCGGGCATCCCTAAAAATTTTTTTTGAGAACATAACAACTGTATTTGCTATCAGGATGAAACAGTAAATGAGATTACACAATTCAATTGTTAAAAAATAGCAAACCGGCTTTAAAATAAATATTTGTGGAATCGTGGAAATAAAGCGTCGCCGCTCGTCAAAAAGGTTCTTATAGTTTGGTTTTAATGCTTATTTTGATGAAAAGACTTTCTCTCAGGATTGTCCTGCTAAAACCTTGCCGTGAAAAAAATTCTATTATATATTATCATCAGCTTTTTTATTTTATCAATTCAGGCGCAGAACCGTCGCCCCTGCAGTGCCCCCGAGTACCGTCAATTTGATTTTTGGCTGGGTGACTGGGAAGCTTTCAGTCCGAACGGCAATAAAGGCGGCGATAGTAAAATAAGCCTGATGCTCGATAGTTGTACCATATTGGAAGAATGGACAAGTGCAATCGTTCAGCGTGGATTCAGATTCTCAGGAAAAAGTTACAATATGTACAATGCAGGCAATAAGCAATGGCAACAATATTGGGTTGATAACACAGGGGCAATCACAAAATATTTTAATGGCAGGTACGAAGATGGAAAAATGATCGTTCAAACTGATAATGAAAAAGTAAATGACACAACATGGCTGATTCAGAAGATGACATTTTATAGATTAACACCAGATAAAATAAGACAACACGGCGAAAACAGCAGCGATGGTGGGAAGACATGGACCACCAGTTTCGACCTGGAATATCGCCGCAAGGTTGATAACACAACGGCTATTGTTGACTCGGTCTTGAGAAAGATGGAAGACAGCTACAATAAAGCAGACTATAAAGAAATTGCCAGCTATTACACAAAGAATGCCAAAGTGGTTGGCAGAACAAGAGAGATAAACGGCCGCAAAGAAATGATTGCTTATTGGGAAAGTTTTAAAAGATTGGGCGGTACCTGGAAATTGAGTAATTTAAGATCGGAAAGATTGGGCGATCAGATATGGCAAAAGGGAACTTCGGTAATAACCGATAAGGAAGGAAGAGATCATAAGGTGAATTTCACATTGATATTTGTGCTGGAGGACGGAATCTGGAAAATATTGCAGGACGCATACTGGTAAATCGTTTATTGATCTAGTCACTATAATTATAAAACTAAAAACAATTACAATGAAAAAATTATCTGTTATCATTCTTTGCTTATCATCGGTTTTTGTGTTGCAGAATTGCAGCAGTTCTAAGAAAACAGCAAAAATTAAAGTAGTTTCATTTCAACAGGATGTTATGCCGGTATTGCAGGCCAGTTGTACTCCTTGTCATTTCCCTCCCGGAGGTAATAAAGCACCTTTGAACAATTATGACGCGGTAAAAAAACATATAGATGATATGATCGTACGTGTTACGCTTCCGGCCACTGATAACAAATTTATGCCATGGAAGAGTAAGAAGCCGGCGTTGACCGAAGAAGCTATTAAAGTATTGAAAGGCTGGAAAGATCAGAATATGCCACAATAATTTTTAAAATATAAACAATGGAGAATGCGATCAGTTGGTTTGAGATACCAACAAATGATATTCACCGGGCTCAAAATTTTTATGAGGCTGTTTTTAAAATTAAAATGACCTCATTAGAGTTCCCAAATATAAAGATGCGGATGTTTCCATTGGATGATCCGATGAACGGCGTTGGCGGCACTTTGGTAAAGACAGATGGGTTTCATATACCATCGGCCACCGATGGCCCGCTTGTCTATTTGAACGGCAATCCCGATGTGCAGGAGTTTTTGGACAGAGTGGAGCCTGCAGGAGGAAAAATTCAGGTCCCTAAAACACAGATCAGTCCTGAGTATGGCGATATGGCTGTGTTTATTGATACGGAGGGAAACAGGATCGCCTTGCATAATGTTCCGGCTGGTATGTAAAAAAAGTTATCATGAGTAAAGAGTTTGACAGGAGTCGATGCTGGAAGGATGTGTTGATTTAAGGAACAGGAATGGAAAAATTCAGAATGTGATCACTTCATAAAATTCAATAATGGAAAATAAAGGAGCAAGGGCAATTTTTCTTGGCGTTGGAATTTTCCTTGGATTTATTGTTTTAAAAATGATTTCGGGTAAGGAAATAATGACAAAAGAAACACTATTGCCAGCAATAGTTGGCAGTCTGGTGGCTGCACTGGTGGTATATTTTCTTGGTGACTGGTTTGCTAACAGGAGAAAATAAATAAAATGGCATATAACGAAAAATTAGCCGACAGGACAAGAGAGATCATTGCTGTAACCCATAAAAAAGTGGAAGAGAAGAAAATGTTTGGCGGCCTTTGTTTTATGGTTAATGATAAAATGTGTATTGGTGTTGAAAAAGAAAGACTGATGGTAAGGCTTGATCCTGCATTGTATGATGTGGTAATAGAAGAGGATGGCTGCAAACCAATGGACTTTACCGGTAGAATTATGAAAGGGTATGTTTTTGTAGATGTGGAAGCCTTATCAACAAAAAAGAAACTGGAGTATTGGGTTAAGCTGGCTTTGGATTTTAATAAAGTCGCAAAATCTTCAAAAAAGAAAACAGTAAAAAAGAAAAAATAAAGATGGAACAGCTGGAAATTAAAACAGGATTACAGGTTTTAAAGCCGGCCAGTGTAATATATGAATCTATTGTTGATCCTGATATAATGAAAAATTATTTTATCAGCCAAAGTACAGGTAAGATGGTGCAAGGCGAAACGCTTATCTGGAAATTTCCTGAGATGGATATTGAGTTTCCGGTAACGGTTAGCAAAATGGAAAAGGATAAATATGTTTCTTATTTCTGGGATGGCGCTATGGATGGAGAGCAAACATTAGTAGAGATAACACTTGAACAGATTGAAGGCAATATCACTTTTATCCGCATCACCGAAAAAAGTAAAGCCAATAACGACGCTGGAATAAAATGGCTGAAAAATAATACTGAAGGCTGGGCAAATTTTCTGGCCTGTTTAAAAGCGTGGATGGAATATGGGGTTCGTTTAAGAAAAGGGGCATTTAAACTTTCGGAAATGCCCGGTTAAATGTAAAGAATGAAAAATATTTATTTATTAATCGTTTCCGTTTTATTTCTGGCGGCTTTTAACAACCCCGTGCATAAAAATTCTTTTAAAGATCTGTTTGCACTGGAAGGTATGTGGCTGATGCAGACTAAAAAGGGATTTGTTGGAGAAGAATGGAAAAAACTGAACAAGGATCAAATAAATGGCCGTGGATTTTTTATTAGAGGGAGCGATACAACAACGTCGGAAAATATTAAACTTGTTAAACAAGCTGATGGAATATTTTATATCCCTGTAGTTGAAGATCAGAACAACAAACAGCCTGTTATTTTTAAAATGACGGGCAACTCAAATAAAATGTTTGTATTTGAAAACCCCGGGCATGATTTTCCAAAGAGAGTCGTGTATAAGTTCATATCAGCAGATTCCTTACATGCATTTGTTGATGATGGAACCGAAACGGGAAAGAGACTAGATTTTTATTACAAGCGTCACCAGAAATGAGATTTAGGTTTGAACGGTCATTAGAATCTTTAAATTTTTAAACAGAAACTATGCAATCATCAGCAACAACAGTAGATAAGTATATAGCGGAATTGCCTGAAGAAAGACAGAAAGTAATTTCGCAGTTAAGAAAACAAATTAAAAAGAACCTGCCCAGAGGCTTTAAGGAAACCATGGGCTATGGAATGATAGGGTATGTGGTACCGCATTCTATGTATCCTGATGGATATCACTGTAACCCAAAAGACCCATTACCTTTTATGAATATTGCCTCACAGAAAAATTTTGTGGCCGTGTACAGTATGGGCATTTATTCCAATCCCAAAATGTTGAAATGGTTTACTGACGAGTATGCCAAAGCAGATGTTGGGAAGCTTGATATGGGCAAAAGTTGTATTCGTTTAAAAAAAATGGATAAGATACCTTATGAACTTTTCGGACAACTTGCATCGAAGGTAAGTCCCGAAGAATGGATTAAGTATTATGAAAAAGCAATAAAAAAATAAATAATGAGCAGTAATATAATTGACAAAGCATTACAAACCCAGATAGACAATATTGAGAAAAGCTCAGGTAAAAAGTTAAAGGAATGGATTACCATTGTAAACAAAAGTGGTTTTGAAAAACATGGTGAGCTGCTAAAGTTTTTAAAAGAAAAACATGGCTTTACACACGGCAATGCTAATATGGTAGTTCACTACGCAAAAAAATCTCACGCCGGTGCTGCTGACAATGAAACCGATTGGATTGCAGAGCAATACAAAGGCAAGGAAGATATAAAACCCTGGTACGATAAGCTGATGGCGGCCATCAGTAAGTTTGGAAAAGATATTGAGGTGTCTCCAAAGAAAGCTTACGTAAGTTTAAGGCGTAAAAAACAGTTTGCCATTATTCAACCTTCAACAAAAACCAGAATGGATGTGGGTTTGAATATAAAGGGTGTTGCACCAGCAGGCAATGTAGAAAAAGCAGGAAGCTGGAATGCTATGTGTACACACCGGATTAAAATAGAAGACGGCAAAACAATCAATAAAGATTTAATTGAGTGGATAAAAAAATCTTACGATCAGGCAGGATAAAAAATCCCGTAACGATTGTTACGGGATTTTTTCTTTCAGTTATTTCTTTCTTTTATAAGTTCCCTGCATCATCTTCATTTCTTTACCGTCCCATCCGGGGCCAAACATGGTCATGGTATAACTGTCGTCATCAATGATGGTCAGTTCTTCTCTTATATTGGTGTCTTTGCCCGTTATAAAATCTGTTTGGTAACCACTCAGGTTTAAAGTTTTTGTTTTTTCATCATAGTTGCCACTCATATAAACAATACCTGTGCCCTGGTTATCTATCCAGGTGCTTACAAACATTTTTTTACCATTATCATAACCCATGGTAGTCTGCCCTTCGGTGGGTTGTTTGAAAATAACACCCGAATACTTGCCTACTACATACCTGCCACCCAGTATAGAAGATTGAACCATTGTTCCTTTTGTTTTTTCAGGAGGTGCAGCAGGGTCCATCCATACGCTTATCTCGGCTTCCCAATTGCCGTTTGTTTTTTCCATCCATTTATGCATGTCGCCGGGAGTTTTAAATTCCTTCCATAAAGAATCCATCGCTGCCTGGCTGGGCATTGGGGCAGAAGGTGTTGCGGTTTTTGTTTCTGTAGGAGCAGTTTTTGCCGTTGAATCTGCTGTTGGTTTGGCTTCTTCCGATTTATTATTGCACGACAACATGATAGATGAAACTGTGCAAAAAAGTATTGCCATTTTTCTCATAATAAAATATTTGTTTTTTGGAAAATACAAAAATTATTGCTGAAAAGAAAACTGTACTGGACGAGCAGCTATATACTATGATGAAACATTATCGTTCAGTCCCGGCAGGAATTAAATCTCTGAGTACGTTATCTATCCGCTGCTTCAGTGTATCGAAGTCGGTAAATCCTCTGGCAACCATAACAAATTTTGATTCGCCTGTTTGAATAAAGACGGTTGGGTAACCATTTACCTGCAGTTGTTTCATCAATGCAAATTCATAATGGGCCATTTCTTTATATTCATCCGATTTAAGTTTTATATAAAACGCTTCGGGTTGAATATTGTATTTATCCAGCAAATGCCGGTAGGCTTCATCATCATCAAGGTCGCGGCCTTGGTATTTTAAAGCATTTTCAAGGTCGATGGCAAATTCCAGTTGCCGCTCGGGATAATATTCTTTAAGAATGCATAATGCAATGGCAGGTTTTTCGGAGTTCATCACCCAATCGCTTTTATCGGGATTATTGATATGCCATAAAAAATCGTCGCCATATTTTACGCCGGCGAGTTCTTCCACTTTTTTGTATTCATCCTGGATAAAGGGGGCAACTTTTTCAATGGGCATAACATAATCGCCAATCATCATGCCGCCACTAAGCACTTCTACATCCAGTTGATCTTTATATGCAGTGGCGATTTTTTTTATAACCGTGCTAAATCCATAGCACCAGCCACAGTAGGCATCGTAACAATAAATAATCGCAGGCTTCATTGCGCAAAGATAAGCATAGGGTGGGTCACCCCTTAAAGGGTGGCTCACCCGGGTTGATAAAGCCGGTTATTTTTTTTCGGGCTGTTGTTGATTGGCGGCTGCTGTTAGCGGTGAGCCACCCTGTTGGGGTGACTCACCGTGTTAATGCGCTTCCAGCCAGTTCTCTCCCATGCCCATTTCAGCACCGGTAGGCACATCATTAGGCAATGCCAATGCGGTTTGCATACAGTTTATAATGATGGGTTTTATTTTTTCTATCTCAGATTTGTGGGCATCAAAAACCAATTCGTCATGCACCTGCAACAACATTTTTGATCTGAAATTATGCTTGTTGAACTCAGCATGAATTTTTATCATCGCCAGTTTAATCATATCGGCTGCTGAGCCCTGAATGGGTGAGTTGATAGCGTTACGTTCGGCAAAAGCA
>JAHEBJ010000119.1 GCA_024642285.1 Sphingobacteriales bacterium | reverse complement strand
ATTAAAATTAAAATCATGGCCATAACACCCGGCACAAAATTATACGCCCCTTTCAGTTGCGGGTTGTACAACATGCGAATTTCTGGTTGTATCTGGTAGGGCATTTCGAATTGGCCAAATAGTTCCTGCTGATAATCGTTGATGATGCTGGAAGCATATTGTGTGATGGTTGTTGCCGTGTTCGGGTCAGAGGCATCGGCAATCAATTGTATCTGCGCCTTATTCGTATGCAGTAACGATTCCTTGAAGCCGGGCTGAAAAACCACGACCATTCTTACATTACCCGATTTGAATGCGGTTTCAATATCTGCTTGCGTACTAATATTCTTATACACTTTAAAATACCGGCTGGCATTCAGGCGCTGGATAATGGCTGCTGTAGATTCATCTTTTGAATTGTCCAGTATAGCGATATTGCTATTTTTAATTTCATTCGTTAAAGCAAATCCAAATAAGATGATTTGCACAATGGGCATCATAAATATGATAAGCAGCGATTTCCGGTCACGGAAAATGTGATAGAATTCTTTTTTAACGAAAATATAAAACTGCTTCATAGTTTTCAATCTGCTGAGCGTTTGGCACCTCTTGCCAGTTTTAAAAACACATCATCCATTGATGCTGCGTTAAATGTTGCTTTTAAATTCGTAGGTGTATCTAATGCTTCAATCACTCCATCCACCATGATGGACACCCGGTCGCAGTATTCTGCTTCGTCCATATAATGTGTAGTTACAAAAACGGTAATACCCTTAGCTGCCGCCTCATAAATTAAATTCCAGAATTCACGGCGCGTTACCGGATCAACGCCTCCCGTTGGTTCATCAAGGAAAACAATTTTGGGTTCATGTAAAATGGCCACAGAAAAAGCCAGCTTCTGTTTCCAGCCCAATGGCAATGATTTTACCAGACTGTTTTCTTCATCAAACAATTGCAATTGCTGCAACAGTGTGTTCATCTCTTCCTTTATCTGCTGCCTGCTCATTCCATAAATACCTGCATAAAATCGGATATTTTCTTTTACAGTTAAATCTTCGTACAAAGAAAATTTCTGGCTCATGTAACCAATGTTCTGTTTAATGTGTTCTGCTTCTTTATATACGTCGAAACCGGCTACTGTGGCATTTCCTGAGGAAGGAATAGATAAACCGCAAAGCATACGCATGGCGGTGGTTTTACCTGCACCATTGGCACCAAGGAAACCAAATATCTCTCCCTTCTCCACTTCAAAAGAAATAGCGTTGGTGGCAATAAAGTCTCCATATTTTTTAGTGAGGCCATCTGCTTTTATAACAATTTCTTTAACCATATTAATTAGTGTTCATCAATTGCATGAATCTGTCTTCTATATTTGGCTGTGTTTGTTTAATATCTATATTTTTATGCTGACGTTCATGCAGGTATTCCAACACTTCTTTTTCGCCGCCGCAGTTATTCTTTAACAACAGGTGATGATACTCTCCGAAACTGTTACAACTTTCGGTATTGGGAAAGGTTTTCAAATCTGTAAGCAAACGATACATATCCGAAGAACGCACAGCCCACAATTGTCCGTTGAATTCCTGCACAATATTTTCGGGTGTGTCAATACTCATTATCTTACCCAACTGCATCAAAGCAACACGGTCGCACATGGCCGCTTCATCCATGTATGGTGTTGAAACTAAAATCGTAATGCCCTGCTTCTTCAAATTTTTCAGCATATCCCAAAACTCCTTACGGGAAACCGCATCCACACCGGTTGTTGGTTCATCTAAAAATAAAACTGAAGGTTTATGAATAAGTGCACAACAAAGTGCCAGCTTCTGTTTCATACCACCTGACAAGTTCCCGGCTCTGCGTTTTTTGAAAGGTTCTATCTGAACATAGATATCTTTTACCAGTTCGTAATTTTGATCGATGCTGGTATTGAAGATGGTGGCAAAAAATTCGAGATTCTCTTCTACGGTCAAATCCTGGTACAAAGAAAATTTACCGGGCATATAACCAACACGATTGCGGATCTGTTTAAAATCTTTAACCACATCAAAATCATCAACAGTTGCTGTGCCGCCTTCTGCCAACAATAAAGTCGTCAGTATCCTGAACAAAGAAGTTTTACCTGCCCCATCCGGACCGATGATGCCAAACAGCTCTCCCTGCTGCACCTCAAAAGAAATATCATCCAATGCTTTCACGATCTCTTTTTTGGTGCCGTAGGTTTTTACTATGTTATTTACTGTAACAGCGTTCATCATAAATTATTTAAACTGCAATTCGCCGTACATGCCAATCTTTAAATACCCATCATTAACTACGTTCACTTTAATGGCATAAACCAGGTTTGCACGTTCATCTTTTGTCTGGATGGTTTTTGGTGTAAACTCAGCCTTATCAGAAATCCAGCTGATGCTGCCTTTCATTTCTCTAAATCCGCCTTTACCATCATCCACCATCACTTTTACGGGCTGATTTAATTTTACCTGTGCCAGTTGATCACCGGAGATATAAGCCCGCAGTTTCATTGTACTTAAATCTGCAATTTTGTATAAGGCTTTTCCTGCAGCAGTAAATTCTCCTGCAGCAGCGTATTTGGTAAGTACAGTTCCGTTAACCGGATTTGTTATAGTTGTTTTATTTAACTGATCCTGCAATTGTGCAACCTTTTTTTCCATCGGATTTTTTTCACTCAGTATGCCGCGGTTTTGAATTGCAACTACCTGCCGTTGTGCATTAATCTGGCTTTTCAAAACTGTTAGCTGTGTTTTTGCAGCAGCAATCTGTTCCTTTAAAACGTTTACCTGGCCCGTGATATCGTCAAGCTGCTTTGCCGGGACAGCATCTGCTTCAACAAGTTTTATAAACCGTTGCTGCTCTTTTTCCAAAGTTTTCAACTGCTCATTGTAAACAGCAATTTGTTTATTCTGCAACTGAAGTTGCGATTGCAGAATATTTACCTGCGGCGTTGCATCATTTGTTTTTTGCTGCAACGCTTCAACAGATGACGATGCCTGTTCCTTCTGTAATTCAATGGCTGTGGGATCAATCTTGCCAACAACAGAATCTTTTGAAAGGTTCACCCCTTCTTCTACATTCAATTGCAGAATTTTACCTGTTGCTTCAGCCGAAACAATAACCTCATCCGATTCAAACGTACCCGTGGCATCGTATTTACCATTGCCGTTATTACAGGAAGCAAATACGAGGAGGGCAAATGGCAGCATTAATTTTTTAACTGTTGATTTCATATTTAATTATTTGAAGTATTTTATTTTCCGGTGAGGAGTTGATAATTGTATTGAGCCTGTAACCATTGTATTTCATGCAGTTTTTGACTAAGCATTGCCTGGCTTTCGGCGTTTAATTCAGTTACATAATCTGAAGAGGTAATTATACCGTTTGCCAGTTTGAACGATGCATTTTCTTTAATCTTTGTTCTTAATGCAACAATCTCTGCGTCTGTTGCAACAAGTTGCCTGTACTTTTCCACTTCGTTTTTCTGCTGTATCCGCAACTGTTTATTAGTGCTCAGGAAATTTTCCTTTTGTTTGTCAACGATCAGTTCCTGAATTTTCATAACATTTTTTTCTTTTTGTTTGGTAAACTGTGCGGTAAGGGGAACCGTGAGTTTTACACCACCGATATAATACCACTGAAATTCATTCTTTAACTGATTCAATCCTGGTCTGCCATATCCGCCATTGGTGAAAAAAGAAAATTTTGGATTTGCTTTTGCATTAATAAGTTTGCCTTGCTGTTGAAACTGCTGCTTCTGAAAATCAAACAACTTCAATTCTGGCCGGAGGTTTACTGACTCTGCATCTTCTCCTGCATTTGCGGGTCTTACAAAAGATGTGTTTTCATCAATGGCAGTACCTGTTAGTACTTCAAGCATTTCAACAGCTCCTTTTTTTACAGCGGTAAATTCAATGATATTTTGTGCAGTTTTTAATTGTTCCGCTTTCAGCACATCCACATTGCTGTTGGTGGCTATGCCATTTGCTGCCTGCGCAGATACTTTTTTAATATTATTGTTCAGGTTTTCCTGTACAATTTTCATCAACGCAATATTCCCGTCCATCAATAAAGCAGTAAAGAAATAACTATTCACTTTCGACTTAAGCTGGTAGAGATCAACTTCTACTTTCTGGCTTTCAATATTGGTTGAAATGTTTTGCAGTTTTTTTTGATTACTGATGATACCTCCATCGTAAATGGGTTGAACAATTTCCAGCGTTCCTTTATATTGATCCCTACTCAGATCTTCAACATTAACACCCGGTAGCTTTACCGGTAAGGATGTCACTTCTGATTGATAAGTGGCTTGTCCGTTCAGGCTGATATCCGGCAGCCATTTAAGATTTTGATTCTTTTCACTCATCTTACCTGCCACAAGGGTTAAAGCTTTTTGCTGCGCTAAAGGCGAATTGGAAGAAGCAAAGCCGTAACACTGCTCTAAAGTGAGCGTGGGTTTATCCTGAGCTGTTAACTGGTTGCTTGTAAAAAGCAGGAAAAAAATTATTAAAAGTTTATTATTCATAAAATGATCTTTAAATACATTTTTCAAATCAACCCTCCTTCTGCAAGCCTGTCTGCCGACAAAGACAGGCTTAGGCTGACAGTTTTTCTAATAATTACAATTTTATCGCACTGATGATAAACTGTGCCACTTCTGTTTTTCGTTTATCAATCATAGCCAGGTATGCCCTATCATCCAGCTGCATCAACCCTTTTATCATGGGCCTTGAAACAAATGGAAAAATACAAAGTGACTGGATATTGATGAATAACTGATCAGCACTTATCTTTTTGATAGTACCTTTCTTCACTTCGCTGTTGATCTGTTTTTGAAAACCTGCCAAAACTTTTTCAACTGGAATCTTTTTAAGTTTCTTCAGAATTACTTCCGGGTTACGGCTCATTTCATTCAACACAAAATTTGGCAGGCCGGGAAACTGAGTCATGCGTTCTATATCCAGTGCGACAATACTTTCAATTTTTTCAAACAATGGCAGATCAGACGAAACTATAGTTGCAAGATTGGAGAAAAAATTGCCAAATTCCTGTTCAAATACCAGGTTAAATAGTTTTTCTTTAGAAGTGAAATAATAATGCAACAGCGCTTTGTTCACGCCGGCCTGATTGGCAATATCCTGCATACGGGCACCTGCCAGGCCTTTTTTTATAAAGACATCCCGGGCAGTTTGCAATATGAGCTCCTCTGTATTTTTATCTTTTTTCTTCATCACTATATTTAACCATTTGGTTAAT
>JAHEBJ010000047.1 GCA_024642285.1 Sphingobacteriales bacterium | reverse complement strand
CGTCCATACGACAGGATGGATGTAGATATGAGAGCTTATGGAAAAGGACTGTACTGGGTTGAGATAGGTGACCTGAACGGAAACCGACTGGCCATGTGCAGAGTTGTGATTCAATAAAATAACGAATCAGTTATACAAATCCCTTCCGAAAAATTCGGAAGGGATTTTTTTTATTTAAGAAGCTATATTGACTACTGTATTATCGGAATCAAGCCTCTAATTCCCATGTCTATTACAATATCTCCATTATTTGGATAATAACTCCCGTTGTTTTCAACGTCAACCCACTCAAAGCTTTTATTGGTAGATAGGGAAACAATAATATTGATATCTTTTGTTTCGTTTCCTGTTATAATTGATGCAGAAGCGAATTGTGCTGTTACAACAAATGAGAGCCTTGCGGTATAGGCGAACTGGCGAATAATGGATTGGGCACTGTTGTAGCACCGGCAGGAGCCTGCCCGCTACTAATAAAGCCAATTCCAAAAATATTTCCTTCCAATGCCAATAACCTTGCGGTCTATTGGCATTTACGATTACCGTAGAATCTTTTACTTTAAAATTGTTTAAGTAGGTATTGAATCCAATAAATGCTGCGTTGCCCGCTGGCATATAAGACGGCTGGCCAATTGCATTAAGACTGAGCTGTGTACTGTCAAATTTAAAAATGAAATTAATATTGGCCGTTCCCGAACCGTTACCTGTTGAATTGTTTACTTCGTTCTGGCAGGAAGTTAAAACAAAGATGAGAGCTGCAAAAACCAACACGGGATATAGATTTCAGCATGTGAAATTTTTGAAATCTAACGAGCCTCTTCTGCTTTTATTATTTTTTATAGACTATTTAGAACCTCCAAAAGCTTTTCCAGCATTTCTTTAGTAAAATCAAGATGGGTTACCATTCTAACATGAGTTCTGGAAATAGGCAGACAAAATATTTGTTCTTGTTTTAATCGGTCACAAAAACTTAAGGGAGAATAGGAACCGGTAATTTCAAAAATCAGAATATTGGTTTCAACCGGCATTATTTTACCGGTAAAATTTTTCTTAGTCAAGGCTGTTGCAATTTCTTTGGCATTTTCATGATCTTCGGCCAATCTTTTTAAGTTGTTCTCCAATGCATAAATACCGGCCGAAGCCAGATAACCGGCCTGTCGCATTCCCCCGCCAAATACCTTCCTTATTCTTCGGGCTTGTTTAATAAACTCATGTTCGCCTAATAATAAACTACCTACCGGTGCACCAAGGCCTTTACTCAGACAAATCGATATACTGTCAAATAACCCGCCATATTGAACAGCAGATTCACCCTTTGCCACCAGGGCATTCCAAAGCCTTGCCCCATCCAAATGAAATTTTAATTTATTTTGTAAGCAAACCTCTTTAATTAGTTGCAGTTCATCAAATTGATAACAACTTCCACCTCCTCTGTTAGCGGTATTCTCAACACATACGAGCCTTGTTTTTGCCTTATGAATATCATCAGGATTAATGGCGTCTAAAACCTGAGAAGCGTTGATCCGTCCTCTGTCACCAGCGATAGATTTAACCTGGCATCCACTGTTAAAAGCTATGCCTCCTCCCTCATAAATATAAACATGACTCATGTTATCGCAAATAACCTCATCACCAGGTTGAGTGTGGCATTTTATGGCGATTTGGTTGGTCATCGTTCCACTTGGACAAAACAACGCCGCTTCCATGTTAAACATATCTGCCACCATTTTTTCAAGTTGGTTAACCGAAGGATCTTCCCCAAACACATCATCGCCAACCAACGCATTTAGCATGACTTCCAGCATTTCCGGCGTTGGTTTTGTAAAAGTATCAGAACGTAAATCGATTATCATAACCCAAATATAAGCCGCGGTAGCCATGCTGCAAAGGGAAGAATAGAATTGTAACTATTCCGTTTTGGCAATCACACTTTACGGAAAATTAATCCGATTCATATTTTTATATAACTTTTCCACCTTTCATCCCATTTATACACTTACATTATGAATTGCACCTATTATTACTTAACTTTGCACACATTTTTAGCTGGAATTTGTAGCGTTAACCATACATTTGCAACCTTTTTCCAACAAAACGTGTCTATTCAATGTTCTATAACTAGAAATTAATATTATTCAATGAGGCAACTTAAGATCGCAACCCAGATCACTAACCGTGATTCGCAGGCAGTAGAGAAATATTTACAGGAAATTTCCAAAATTTCAATGATCACTCCTGAAGAGGAGACCATATTGGCTCAAAAGATAAAAATGGGTGATCAACGGGCTTTGGACAAATTGGTGCAGGCAAACCTGCGTTTTGTTGTATCTGTGGCTAAGCAGTACCAGCATCAGGGTCTTTCACTTAGTGATTTGATCAATGAGGGTAATTTAGGCTTAATAAAGGCCGCACAGCGTTTTGATGAAACTAAAGGTTTTAAGTTTATTTCTTACGCTGTTTGGTGGATACGCCAGTCAATTTTACAAGCTTTAGCAGAGCAGGGAAGACTAGTTCGGTTACCGCAAAATAAGATAGGAACATATAATAAGGCTAACAAAGCTTATATGGCCTTTGAACAAGAGCATGAACGTGAACCTTCTACAGAAGAGTTAGCCGAATTGCTGGAGATGAGTGAAACAGAGATCAATAATATTTTTCAGAGTAATACCCGTCACACTTCGCTGGATGCGCCGGTGCATGAAGCCGAAGATGTTGCCATGGGTGATTTGCTGAAAGGTGGTGATGAGACTGATGAGGATGTAATGCATGATTCGCTAAAAAATGAGATACGCCGGGTATTAAAATCTTTGAGCCCGAGAGAAGCTGAAATAGTAAATGCTTACTTTGGACTAGACGGTGAAAATGGTGTTACAATCGAGCAGATAGGTCAAAAATATGATTTGACAAAAGAGCGAATCCGTCAGATCAAAGAAAGAGCTATTAAACGATTACAAAAAGCACGCTACAGTGGAGCCTTAAAGGCTTATTTAGGCTAGTTAAATATCTAAAGGATTTTAAAACGATCCTCCTGCTTTTTTGCAGGGGGATTTTTTATAACCGGGTTGAACCACACTGCCCGTAAAATCGTTTATTTAATATTAACAGACTGCTTTTTTTTATAACCCGGTGAAGGATTAAATTTGTAAACACATGAAACAATATATTATACTGGCCTGCTTTGCGGTTTTACTTTTTTCCTGTGAGAAAAATATTGACTTCAATTTAAAAACTTCAGAGCCAGTACTCGTAGTTGATGCTCAAATTGAAAACGGGCAGGCTCCAACTGTTGTCTTAAGCAAAAGCCTTGATTACTTTGGCGCAATCAATCCGCAAATTCTTGCAAATTCTTTTATTCATAATGCCGAAGTGACAATGAGTAATGGAACTAATACACATTTGCTCAAAGAATATTCGGTGCCGGCAGGCAATGGCTTCACTTTGTATTATTACAGCAATGATTCACTGAATTTACCGTCATCCTTTGTTGGCGAATTTGGAAAACAATACAGCTTAACCATTAAGTCTGAGGGCAAAACTTATACTTCTGTTACAAATATTCCAATGCTGACAAAAATTTTCGATTCGCTTTGGACTAAAAAACCACCCGCCAATGTGGATACATCAAAAAGGGTATTGATGACAAGAGCGATTGATCCTCCCGGCCTTGGCAATTACATAAGGTACTTTACAAAAAAGAACAGCGAACGGTTTTTACCCGGCTATAATTCTGTTTTTAATGATGATGTAGTTGATGGTACGACCTACCAGGGGCAGGTAGACCAAGGTGTTGACAGAAATCTTCCATTCCCTACAGGCGACGATCGTTTTTTCAGCAGGGGTGATACCATCAGCTTTAAACTTTCGAATATTAATAAGGCGACCTATAATTTTTGGAACACCTGGGAATTTAACCAACAGGGAATTGGCAATCCGTTTTCTCAGCCCGGTAAAGTCCTGGGTAATATCAGCAATGGTGCTCTGGGCGCTTTTTGTGGGTATGCATCGATGGTGGGAACTGTAATTGCACAATAATAAAATCAACTAAATAAATTCATTTACATTCGTTACAAAAAATAGAGAATAATTTTATGGCATCAGAAAAAGTACATTGCTTAATAATAGGATCGGGGCCGGCTGGATATACTGCAGCTATTTACGCATCAAGAGCAGGATTGAATCCTGTTTTGTATCAGGGTATTCAACCCGGAGGACAATTAACCATTACAACCGAAGTAGAAAATTATCCCGGATATCCCGATGGCATTCAGGGCCCTGAAATGATGGTTCATTTTGAGAACCAGGCAAAGCGAATGGGAACAGATATACGTTATGGACTTGCAACCAAAGTTGATTTTTCATCAAGACCCTTAAAGGTTGAAATTGATGAAGAGAAATGGATTGAAACAGACTCATTGATCATTTCAACAGGAGCTTCGGCAAAATGGCTGGGTATGGAAAGTGAACAGCGCTTAAACGGATATGGTGTGAGTGCCTGTGCAGTTTGTGATGGTTTCTTCTTTAAAGGTAAAGAGGTAGCTATTGTAGGTGCTGGCGATACCGCCGCCGAGGAAGCACTTTATTTATCAAAAATTTGTTCGCAGGTTCACATGATCATTCGCAGAGACGAAATGCGTGCCAGCAAAGTGATGCAGGACAGGGTTTTAAACACAGCCAATATTAAAATTTACTGGAACAGTGAAACTGATGAAATACTCGGAGATAAAAAAGTAGACGCGGTTCGGATAAAGAATAACAAATCGGGAGATGCTCAGGAAATTCCGGTTAGTGCTTTTTTTGTGGCGATTGGGCACGAACCCAATTCGGGTATTTTTAAAGGTTGGCTTGATATGGACGATGCCGGTTATATAAAAACTATTCCGGGTACATCAAAAACAAATGTAGAAGGAGTTTTTGCCTCTGGCGACGTACAGGATAAAATATACAGACAAGCTGTTACAGCCGCCGGAACCGGCTGTATGGCTGCTTTGGATGCAGAACGCTACTTGGGTGAAAAAGGATTGCATTAATTTAAAAATATTTTTTGATCACAATTAAACTCAATAATCTGCTTTTCTTTTCCCATCATGGAGTACATGAAGAGGAGAAGATTTTGGGTAACAATTTTGAAGTAAATCTTGAACTTACACTGAAGGAAACTGACAAGATCACGACGCTTGAACAAACGGTTAATTATGCAACTGTTTACCAAATTATAAAACAAAAGATGTCAGTTCCAGCAATGCTCCTGGAAACATTGGCGCAGGAAATTGCCGACAAGGTTACAACACTTGACGAAAGAATAAATTTTATATCAGTTGCAATAACTAAATTAAATCCGCCGATAACCAATATTCAGGGAAATATCAGCGTTATATTTAAGAAAGACCTCTAGGATGAAATCGTTTGTCATTTTTTTTATTGCTATTGTTTTATACCTGCCGGGCAGGTCGCAGGACATTAATGCTCTGCTTAAAGAAGGCTATCGGCTAGAGCTCGTTCCGAATGAGAAAGCTTCCTTCTTAAAATTCAAAGAAGTATTAAAATTACAATCAACAAATATAACTGCGTTAAATAAATGCAGTGAACTTTGTATGCGTATCGGGCAGCGTGAAACAAATGAAAAGCTGAGAGATGATTATTACAAAGCAGGAAAAATTTATGCTGAAACCGCTTTAAAGATCGCTCCTGAAAATTCCGATGCCAATTGTGCCATGGCTATGGCTCTTGGCAGAAGTTCCATGGCTAAAACCGGAAAGGAGAAAATAAACAACGCAAAGGAAATTAAGAAATACGTTGACCTGGCTTTAAAATACGATCCCAGAAATTACAAAGCATGGCACGTATTGGGCCGTTGGAATTACGAGGTCAATAATTTAAATCTCTTAGAAACAGCAGTTGTGAAACTACTTTACGGAGGTTTACCAGCGGCATCACTAAAAGCGTCAATACAGGCTTTTGAGAATGCCCGTTCCATAACTCCTGAATT
Organism: Sphingobacteriales bacterium; assembly: GCA_024642285.1. Lineage (GTDB taxonomy): Bacteria > Bacteroidota > Bacteroidia > Chitinophagales > Chitinophagaceae > Ferruginibacter. The sequence goes on along the minus strand of JAHEBJ010000047.1, from coordinate 14,933 downwards.
TATTTTGAATTATTATGAAATGGCTAAGGCCTACAAGCAATATAACAACAAATCCAGAGCAGTTGCTTACATCAACTACATGTTAACGTTACCAATCTTTACCGAAGATGATAACTCAATTAAAGAAAAAGGAAGGGCTTTGTTAAAAGACTGGCAATAAATAAACTGCCAGATTGTAATGAAATTAACCTGCTAGTTTTATTGTAACTTCGAAAGAAAAATTCAGGTTATGAAAAAAAATCTTTTCGGTATACTTATTCTAATATTTGCAACATTTAATGGTTTTTCACAGGATGGCAACCGGTTAAATTCGAAATATGATCCGTACGCTTTGTTTGCACCAAATTTCTATCCTTCAGGCGAAAGCCTTACCAGGGCAGCAACAGGCGAACCTAATAATGGTTATTGGCAAAACAGAGCCGATTACCAGATCAATGTATCGCTGAATGACATCACCAATGAAATAAAAGGGACTGCAATTATTACCTATAAAAACAACAGCCCGCATGCTCTGCCGTTTTTGTGGCTGCTGCTGGATCAGAATCTTTTTAATAAAACCAGCAGGGGACAGGCAAGAATGCCGTTGAATACACGTAGCCGCTATGGAGATAGTAAAAGTGATTTTGACGGTGGTTACAATATCAGCTCTGTAAAACTGGTAAATGAGAATACTGATGCCAATTATATAATTACCGACACAAGGATGCAGATAAGATTACCGAAGCCGTTGAAAGCCGGTGGAGATATGATCAAACTTAAAATTGATTTTTCTTTTGTATTGCCCAATTATGGAGCCGACCGTTGCGGTATACTCGAAACAGAACAGGGAAACATTTTTGCTGTGGCACAATGGTATCCACGCATGTGCGTATTTGATGATGTAGAAGGATGGAATACCGAACCCTATTTAGGCCCAAGTGAGTTTTATTTAGAGTATGGTGATTTTGACATTAATATTACTGCACCGGCAAAGCATATTGTGGTGTGCAGCGGCGAACTGTTAAATGAAAAAGACGTACTTACGGCAACGCAAATAAGCCGGCTGGCCCAAGCCAGAAAGAGCGACAAAACAGTAATGCTTCGAACTGAAATGGAGGTTAGAAATGCTGCCAGCAGGCCAGATGCCACTACACTTACCTGGCACTATAAAATAAATAATGCAAGAGATGTAGCTTGGGCCAGCAGCAAAAGCTTCATCTGGGATGCTGCCCGGATAAATTTACCAGACGGAAAAACAGCATTGGCGATGAGTGTGTATCCCGAAGAAAGTTCGGGCAAAAAAGGTTGGAGCCGGTCAACAGAATATACCAAGGCCAGTATTGAGAATTACAGCAAACGATGGCTCGGGTATCCATATCCGGTTGCCGTTAATGTGGCAAGTAATATTGGGGGGATGGAGTATCCGGGTATTGTTTTTTGTGGATACAGTGCAAAAGAAGGTGATCTTTTTGGAGTGACTGACCATGAATTTGGACACACCTGGTTTCCGATGATAGTTGGCAGCAACGAACGTAAATATGGCTGGATGGATGAAGGGTTCAACACTTTTATCAATACATTGGCTGAAGTTGATTTTAATAACGGTGAGTTTAAAAGCAAACCTGTTAACCCGGAGTTTGTTGTTAAATATATGTTTGGAGAAACTTCAGAACCCATTATGAGTACTCCAGATGCGCTGAAAGAATACAATATAGGCAATGATCTGTACAGTAAGCCGGGCTATGGTTTAACACTGTTACGCAATGAAATACTTGGCGCCGATCGTTTCGATTACGCCTTCCGGGAATATATAAAACGATGGGCCTATAAACATCCAACACCCTGGGATTTTTTCCGAACAATGGACAATGCATCTGGCGAAAGCCTTGCCTGGTTCTGGAAAGCCTGGTTTGTTGAGAATTACCGGTTTAATCAGGCTATTGTTTCTGTAGCGTATGAAAACAACCGTGTGTCAGAAGGAGCAATTCTTACAATAGCTAATCTGGAACAAATGGCACTGCCGGTAAATATTTCTTTTGAAACAAAATCAGGAAAAAAAGGAACACTGAAACTCCCGGTGGAAGTTTGGAATAATACCAACACCTGGAGTGTTAAATTACCAACAACAGAGCAATTGAAAAAAGTAGAACTGGATGCTGAAAAGGTTTTTCCTGATATTGATATTTCTAATAATATATGGAAAGCTAACTGACCCTTTTGGCATTGCCAGGAATAAACTGGAAAAATAATTGCAAAATAATTTGGATTTCGCTTTTTTGAGCTATACTTTAGCGTTATTACCGAAAACAACTACTAAGAAATCCACGCACCCTTTTTAGTTTCAATATTCTATTTACCATTGATTTTTATACTGGACATTACTAATTAGTATGTCTTATGTATTTAACAATACCTCAGATCACGGAATATTTTTTTTAACCTAAAATATACAATTATGAAAAAGATCGGATTGATTTTAACAGCAGCCATTTTAACCTTTGGCTTGATTTCAATTACTGCATTTAAACCAATGACGCCCAGACCATCTGCTAACGGACAGGGTACACTTACTGTAGGTGACGAAACCAGGCACTTTTCCTTTAGTGCCAACACCCTGGAAAATTCCAGCGTAGAAGGTTCGGGACAGCTTACTTACACAGCTGGCGGGATTAAAATTGAATATACTATCGACTGTATGACAAGAGTTGGTAACACAGCTACTATGTCGGGTGTAGTAACCTCTATAACTGGAACCACTGCTTGGCAGGTAGGTTGGAATTGTTGGTTTAAAGTGGTAGATAATGGAGAAGGTAGTAACGCCGCTCCAGATGAGATAACCTTATTATTTGCTTCTCCAAATGCTTTGCCCTGCCAAACTAATTTTAATCTTGGTTTAAACCCAATTGAAGGAGGAAACATTCAGGTAAAAAATTAGATAAATTTCGGTGTTAATTTTGACACCTGTTAATTTAATTACCATCTAAGTAAAAGCGGCCGGTATATACCCGACCGCTTTTTAAATTTTAAACACAATTTGGTTTTATCAAAAGAAAAATTAGATATAAAATCCTTTATATTATTTGTACTTTAACCTTATTATTGGTAAGTATTTTTATATAGCCCTCTATAATAACAGGAATGAAATTTAAATCTGTATTCATACTAACCTTTACAATTTGTTGCTTTACTGCTCAATTACAGGCTCAAAATTCAAGGCAAATTTCAGGTAAAATTGTAGATTCTGTTTCCCATCCGGTACCGGCAGTTACGGTTACATTAGTTATAACCGGCACATTAGTTAGTTTTAAAACTGTAACGGATAAAAATGGAAATTTTAGTTTTACCAATATTAAGTCTTCAGGTTTTACAATTTATACCTCTTCGCCCGAATACGAAAAATTCAGTAAAGATTATGTATATGCTCAATCTGAAAAGAATATTCAGCTAAACAATATCCTACTACGGCCCCAATTTAAATTATTGCCCAATGTAGAAGTGAGTGTATCGGCCATTATCATTAAAGAAGATACAATTGAATATAAAGCCGGGTTGTTTAATGTAAAAGAAGATGCTATGGTGGAAGATATCCTTAAAAAATTACCTGGCATTGATGTTGGCAAAAACGGCACATTAACAGCCCAAGGCAAACCTGTGTACAAAATAAAAGTAAATGGTAAAGATTTTTTTGGCTCAGATATTAAAATGGCTACCCGTGAACTACCTGCCAATATCATTGATAAAATTCAGGTTATTGACGATTATGGCGATCTGGCAAATGTATCGGGCATAAAAGGCGATGAGCCGAAAAAAATAATTAACCTGCAACTAAAAAAAGATAAAAGTAATGGCATGTTTGGTAATGCGGCAGCTGGTTATGGTTCGTCAAACAGTTATACAGCCAAATTGGGCGCCAATTATTTTTCTGATCAAACACAATTCTCTGTGTATGGCAATTCTAACAATAACAATAATGGCCAGGTAGTTACGGGTAAAAGGGCAGGAGCTTTGCCCGGCGTAACTACTGGCGGTTCTATAAACAATGATCAAAATACAAGCGGCGGGCCCGAAGGTGTTACTACAGCTCATTCTGCCGGCGTTAACTATAGCAGAGACTTTGGAAACAATAATCATTTTAGCAGTAGTTACAATTTCGGAAATGCTAATACTGATGGTTTCAGGGAGCAATCACTTAAAACGATTTACTCCACTTTCGATTATCTTAATTATCGTTATGCAGACTATAGCAGAAGCAGAAACAATCATCAGTTATTTTTAAACATAGAGATGAATCCTGATTCAATGAGCTATTTGAAAATCAGTGCTAATCTTTTTGTAAATAATAATAAAAATCAGAATAACGCCAACTACAGCATTTACAGGAATACCGACAAGACGAGTGAAGGATATTTCAGAGATTCCGGCAAAACAGTGACACCCAATTTTAGTTATACTATACTTTATAACAGGTATTTTCGAAAAAAAGGAAGGAACCTAGCTTTCAGTTTTACTCAGTCTTCACTCAAAGCAGCAATTGAAACAAACAATATTGGATTTACAAGATTATATTCAAATCCGGGAGTTTATCTTGATACCCTGCTCACTCAATTAATCGATCAAAATAACAAAGGGTTCAATTACAATCTGAATATTAATTACACAGAACCCATTTTAAAATCCAGCTATCTGGATTTTATTTATCAGCATGACTTTTCAAGATCAAAAAATATTCGGTCAGTTTATTTGTTTGAAAATGCTATTAATTCCTTCCAGTATGCAGCTGAATTAAGCAATGATTTTACCAACATGTTTACCAGTAATCTGATTGGCCTAAATCTAAGAACAGTTAAAAAGAAACACAACTTTAGTATTGGAGCTACTCTGATGCCCGTAAATACAAAAACGTTTTCTGATAAGACTGACAGTCTTGATATATCACAGCGAGTTGTAAACATTTCGCCAATGGCAAGGTTCAGCTATGCATTTTCCCAGTCAAAAAATCTGAGTTTAAGTTACCGGGGGTTTTCCCGTCAGCCGAATTATATGCAGCTTCAGCCTACCCGTGATATTTCAAACCAACAGTATCAAACTACCGGCAATCCTGCACTGCGGCCGGAATTTATCCATACAATAAGTAGCTCTTATAATAGTTTCAATCTTGCATCGGGCAGCACCTTGTTTTCAACAATTAATTTCAGCACAGTACAAAACAAAATTGTCAGCAATACCATTTTGCTCGACAGTAGTGGCACACAATTAAGCAAACCCGAAAACCTTAATGGCTTTTACTCAGTTTCTGCCTTTTACAATTATTCCAAAGGGTTTCACAAAAATAAGTACGTATTAAAAATCACAGGATCGTACAATTTTGGTGGCAGTGCCATTTTGGTAAACAGCCAAAGAGTTAGCGGTAACAACTGGTTTCTTTTGCAAGCTGCCGAGTTTAAATACAACAACAATAAATGGTTGGAGTTAGGTATTGAAATCAATTACAACCTGTCAACCGTAAGAAACCTAATAAGTCAGTCGAACAATTACAACAGCTCTGTGTGGACAATCGCAAATAATATGAGATTTGATTTACCGGGAAGAATAACCCTGAAATTTGATTTCGAAAAAATAATAAACCGGGGACTTGACAGTACCCTTAATAAAGACCTGAACCTTTTAAATGTTTTTATTGAAAAGAAACTTGTGAAAAAGAAAAGCCTTTACCTTGGTTTTGCCGGATATAATATTTTAAATAAGAATTTTTCGCTTAACCGCCAGATAAATGGCAATAATATTCTAGACACCCGAAGTCTTCAGATTTCACGATACTTTTTATTCACACTAACTTACCGATGGAATAGGTTCGGCAAGTAAATAATTAAATCCAATTGCCTCATGAGCAGGAAAAAAAAGAAAACAATTTCCAGATTCACATTTGGGAAACATTGTTTGCTGTTGATGGCCCTGCAAATTTTAATGAACTTCCATCTCACCTGGAAAAGATAAGACCTTAGGATAAAGTAACCGATGACCATCTGGAATTATTGGTAACCAGCTTAACATCAGTGACCATGCTCGACAGGGATGAAACAGATATCGCTGAAGAGGGATTTTTATATTTAATCAAATTGGATTTTATCAGAGAACTCCACCTGAAAGGTATCAGGCAATTGGTCAATAATTGTAATGAACATCTAAACAAAATTAAAGGACCTGAACTATTGCATTTGCGGGGTACTTCAATAAATTTAGATGGCGCTTTACAGCTGGGTAATACATTCGAACTAAACAAGATTGCTTACATCAGATGATAATGAACAGCCTGAGATGGAAAAAGTAATTCAATTGAGAAAAATGATACCTGATTGTGAAATTACAATTGAAGGGGAAAAATATCCTCCTGATAATATGATTTAAATTAATCAAAACAATAAAAGCACTGGAAACTATCGAATTATCTAATAAATATTTTTTACTAAAATAACCATTAGGAGCCCTGGCATACATCGAAAACCCCACTTTACTCCTCGTTGAGCTTCCATTTATGGTAAACCTTATGTTTTTTGAGTGGTTCCGTAAGCACATATTTACCGTTGTCCTGCAACTGCATCGCCACAATGTCGCAGTTGCCTGGGTTAGCGAGTACTTCAAAATCCTCAACAGTGAAATGAAACCAGCGCATTAAAAAAAGCCTGATACTCATACCATGCGTAACCATCACCGCATTAGGCGGGAATTCTTTTTTCTCAAAATCCCTGTGCAGGGTGTTAAAAAAATCACTCACCCTATCGTATACATCGGCAGCACTTTCACCATCGGGGATGCGGAAATAAAATGTGCCGTAGTTGTCACGCTGTTTTTCAATTTCAATGCACTCCTCCAGTGAACGAAGGTGTCCCCATTCCTGTTCTCGAAGACGTGGTTCCTCTTGCCATTCATACTGTCCTTCGGGAAAACTTTTACAGATCTGTCTAAAGGTTTGCCGGGTACGGAACAGGGGTGAGACATAAAATATCAGCTTTTCATCTGTCACCAGTTCCTTTATTATAGCACCGGCAGCAGCGGCCTGCTGTTTTCCTTTATCGGTAAGAAGCAATGTATAATCCGGTTTAAAATTATACATGCGTTTATCAACATTGCCTTCTGATTCGCCGTGGCGGACAAGTATGATGCGTTTAGGTTTCATAGCGGTTTTTTAATGCTAAAATGAATGAGAGTCCTTTTTAAACGAATATAAATTTATTTTTGAAACCATTCAATTTTAAAAATACCAAGATAAAATTCTGGCTGTTTAAACCGTTGATGATAAACAAACTTTCAAAAATTGATTCACTTGGTTTTCCATTTACCGCCCTTCAAATAAAAATAAGCCATTAAGAAAATGACGCCCCAGTAAACAAACTCATTGGTCCATGCAACTGCCAAAGACACAAAGTGGACTTTAATTACTATCCATGTGTAGATCATATACAATGTGATGGCAACCAATTCTATCGCCAGGTTCATTTTTGTTTTGCCAGTGCCGGTAACTCCGTTAAGCCAGATATTAGCAAGGCACATTAATAAAAGATCAACCGAAACCACCCTCAGCACAGGAATTCCCTGTTGAACAAAATCTGCGCCCTGGCCAAACATGCTGAAAAATACGCCGGGGAAAATATTAACAAGTAAACAAATAAGAATGCATAAGGCCATACACAGCCTTACAATTTTTTTAATGGCAGTTAAAACCAGTTCTTCCTTTTGCTGTCCCATCAAATTGCTTACCATTACATTACTGGTGCTTGCAAATGCCCAGATAAAAACCCCCGCAATTCCAAACACGTTACGCATTGTGTTACTGATGGCCTTATAAATATCGCTGTGCAAACTTTCTATCAGCATAAAAAATACCAGCCAGGTTGTAACACTCAGAACATACTGCAGCACCAGCGGAACAGAAATTGAAATTATTTTCTTAGTGATTACTTTATCATAAACAAATGATTTCAGCAAGCCATATTGCTTCTTCAAACCAGTCCTGTATAAAACAGCTATCACAACAATACATCCGGCTATTTCTGCAATTACTGATGCAATCGCGGCACCATTAAAACCCATGGCAGGGAAACCATACCTTCCCTTAATCAGTAAAAAATCGAGGATGATATTTATAACAGCCTCAAAAGCAAAAGCAATCATCAAATAACGGCTGTTGAGGGTTGATACCAAAAAAGCATTTCCCATCTGAAATAGAAACAAAAAGGGAAGGCCAAAAATTCTGATCTTTAAAAAATCAATTTGTAAATTATAAGATCTGGCATCAGAAATTGGTTCCAGTATAAGTGGTGCAATAAACCATGTTATCAAAATACCCGCAATTGCAAACTGTAAACATATTCTGATCCCCTGCGACAATATCGTTTTAAATGCATCATGATCTCCACTTCCGGCGTATCTTGAAAAAACAGCTTGCAGCGCATTATTTAACCCGTTACCAGCCACGGCAAAAATTAAGTAAAACACACCGGTGATTCCTGCATTACCCAGCGCTTCGGTACTTAAATCGCCCAGGAATATACTGTTTGTAAGCATATTGATCTGCGGAATAAGTATTGCCAGCGTAATAGGAAAGGCAATTGACAGGATCTGCTTATTGGTAACCTGTACTTTTAAATCTTTTGTTAAGGGCATACTGTCCATAAAGTCGGCAAAATAATCTTATTTTGCCACCGAAATGCAAACTGTGAATTCATCATTTAATATACAGGCCAACAATATTGATTATACGTCGGCTCAATTATTTACAGAAGCGGGGCCAATGGGGCTTTCGTTAGTAGTACTCGATAGTGCGAATTGTTTTTCGGCGGTGGTATGTTATTCGTTCCCCGCAGGTACGCAGGAGTCTGAACTGCCGGAAAAATTTAAAGAGATTTTTGAAAGTGAAAAACTCTTACAACAACAATACAGTAAAACACATTTATTCTGGTCGTTTCCCGAAAGCATTTTAGTGCCTGCAGAATTAATGAATACCGACAGGAATTTGAAAATGCTGAACCTGGTTTTTGGCGATGCAAAGGCCGGCGTTATCCGTTCCGATTTTTTATATAAGCATAACCTGCATAACGTGTACCGCACGGCACAAACAGTTATTGATGTTTTTTCAAGTTTTCTGCCAGTTGCTACACAAACGCATATGTTTTCTACGATGATAAACATGGAAATTCCTGAAGGGAATAATTTATACGCAGTTTTTTACAACTCCTGCCTCAGCATCATGCTGTGTAAAGAAGGCAAACTGCAGGTAGTTCAGAATTTTGACTACCAGGATGCCAATGATTGTGTTTTTCATTTGCTCAACGTTTGTAAGGGCTTTGAAGTGCCGCCGGAATCGATCACATTACACATTAACGGAATGATTGATGAAAAATCGGCGTTGTATGCGGCCGTGTACAAATATTTTTTAAACATCGAATTTGATCAACTACCCGAAGATTATTCATATGGTGATGAAGTAAAAGAGCATCCGCCACATTTTTTCAGTCATTTATTTGCATTGGCGGCATGCGTATAATCAGCGGCATACATGGTGGAAGAAAAATAAATCCACCGGGCAAAATGCCCTATACCCGTCCCACAACAGATATTGCAAAAGAAGGATTATTCAACATTATTCAGAATAATTTAGACTTTGAAAAATTGAAAGTACTGGACCTGTTTGGCGGTACGGGCTGTATCAGTTATGAACTGGCGAGCAGGGGAGCACCGGATATTACCATCGTGGAGAAGGATAATAAAATGTACGATTTTATTAAGGAAACTTCTGCCGAACTGGAATTCGAAAATTTTAATGTTGTAAAATCGGATGTGTTCAGATTTATTGAAAGCAGTAACCAGCAGTACGATTTTATTTTTGCCGGCCCGCCATATGCACTGGCAACCATTGACGAGCTGCCGCTAAAAATTTTTGAAAACAAGTTATTGAAACCCGATGGATGGTTTGTTCTTGAACATACTCCTCGTAACAACTACAAGAAGTTTGACCATTACAAAACTGAACGTAATTACGGCACAACAATCTTTTCTATCTTTATAAACAGTTAATAGTTATACACATCGCCGAATGTTAAAAAGCTTCAGATATCTTCTTTTACCTGTCTCCTGGATATATGGCAGCATCATCTGGGTACGCAACAAATTATATGATAAAAATATTCTGAAGTCTTCATCATTTAATTTTCCTGTCATCTGTGTTGGTAACCTGGCAACCGGTGGTACAGGTAAAACGCCAATGACTGAATATTTGATCAGGCTTTTAAAGAATAATTATAAAACGGCCACACTAAGCCGTGGTTATAAAAGAAAAACCGAGGGTTTTGCCATTGCCGATGAAGATACCACAGCTTTGGAAATAGGAGATGAGCCGATGCAGTTTCATCAAAAATTTAAAGACGTGATCGTTGCTGTAGGCGAAGAAAGGGTAGTGGCCATCCCTCAATTGCTGCATGAACGCCCCGAAACTGAGCTGATCATTCTTGATGATGCTTTTCAGCACCGGCAGGTACAGGCAGGCCTGAATATTGTTCTTACAGATGTCGCAAATTTATATACCCGTGATTTTGTTTTACCTGCGGGTGACCTGAGAGATGTAAGGAGCAGCAGTAAAAGAGCAGATATTATTATTGTAACGAAATGTAATGCCGACCTGACTGAAGAAAAAAAACAAAAGATCATAGCTGAAATAAATCCAACAGCAAAGCAATCTGTATTTTTTACAACGATTGTTTATGATAAACCCTATCACCTTTTTACTAAAGAGAAATTTGAGATCGAAAAGGACTTTGGCATTCTGCTGGTTTGCGGTATTGCAAATCCGGCTCCATTAAAAGCTCATCTGGAAAAGTATGCAGATGCCTATGACATGCTGCGCTTTGCTGATCATCATATCTTTGATAGCAATAATTTGAAAGAAATTAAGCAGCAGTTTGAAAAAATAAACGCTGTTAAGAAACTAGTACTTACCACTGAAAAAGATGCTGTCAGGCTGGAGAAATTCGCAAAAGAGTTGCATGATTTTCCAATTTATGTGGTACCTATTCAACACGCATTTTTATTTAATGAAGAAACTGAATTTAAATCGCAGGTAACTGCATTTATAAACAGTTTTAGCAGAGTTAATTATTAACCGAAAGTTTTTATTCAAATTATCGCATGTAATTAAACCTATTGGCAGAAAAAAGGTCTATAGGGCGTAAATTTTGTCGCTAAATCACTTTATCTGTTCACTAAACAAAACAACCGATGCATCTTAAAAAGTCTGTACTCATTGGATTATTAGCAATTACCGTTATCGCCTTCCAATTCTGTTCTAAAACCAACACATCCAATCCGGTAGTCCCCACAGACCCTTATGCAGCAATAAAAGCAACTTTTGGCACCAGGATAGACCCAACTAACCTGGCGAACTATGCGGCGCAGGGCAAGCCGTTTTATATCAATAAAGACAATACCGGCAGTAATGTTATAACGGATGCAAAAGCAACACTTGGCCGTGTTTTGTTTTACGATAAAAACCTGAGCATTGATAATTCTATTAGTTGTGGCAGTTGCCATAAACAACAATTTGCTTTTGGAGATAACCTGGTATCAAGTCAGGGTGTGGCCGGAGGAACCACAGCCAGGCATTCAATGCGACTGGTAAATGCAAGATTTGGAGTAGAAAATAAATTCTTTTGGGATGAAAGAGCTGCCAGCCTTGAAATGCAGACTACAATGCCAATTAAGGATCATGCCGAAATGGGCTTTAGCGGCCAAACCGGCAGACCAAACTTTCTTGCTTTGCTTACCAAGCTGCAAAGCATTAACTACTACAATGAGCTGTTTAAATTTGTTTATGGCGATGCTACCGTTACCGAAGCCCGTATGCAGGAATGCCTTGCACAATTTGTGAGAAGCATTCAGTCATTCGACAGTAAATACGATGCAGGCAGAGTACTGGTTCCAAACGACGGTGCACCATTTCCAAATTTTACGGCGCAGGAAAACCAGGGAAAACAGGTTTTCTTAACTGCCCCGGTTTTTAATGGCGCAGGTGTAAGGACTGGTGGTGGGGCAGGATGTAATGGCTGTCATAACGCACCTGAATTTGATATTGACCCCAATTCAAAGAACAATGGCATAATTGGCAAAATTAGCGGAGCCGGTATTGATATAACGGTAACGAGAACACCTAGTTTACGGAATGTAACCAATGCGGCAGGTATCGAAAACGGCCCGTTAATGCATACAGGAAATTTAGCTGATCTGCAAACAGCCATTGGCCACTATGGCGCAATTAATATTGCACCGGGTAATACTAACCTCGATCCACGACTAACACCTGGTGGTATTGGGCAACAATTAAATTTTAATGCAGGAGAAGTAAATAGTCTTGTCGCTTTTTTAAAAACTTTGGCGGGTAATAATATTTATACCGATCCTAAATGGAGCAACCCGTTTTAAGAGCACTCTATCTGGCGATTTCTATTTTTACTTTTTTATTTTTTATCTTTTCATTCTTGATGAGTTCAAGTACATGTCCCACTTTCACTTTACGAACGGCTACAAAAGAAAAGAAATCCTTCACTTCAATAAGTCCGATATCTTCTTTCTTTAGCTGCCCTTTTTTGGCCAGAAATCCAACGATATCAATCTTGTTCACCTTATCTTTTTTACCAGCGGCAATAAACAGTGTGCTCCATTTTGGTTTCTCCGGAACAGGATGAGCTTCGGTAATTTCAATATTCTCCACGTCGCCAATATATTCCGGCAATTTTTCGTCGGCCGATAAAATTAAAATTGCTGTGCCACTTGCATCCATACGGGCTGTACGGCCATTGCGATGCGTAAAAGCATCTTCGGTGTTTGGTAAATGAAAGTGTACGATATAGCGGATGTTGGGAATATCAAGTCCGCGGCTGGCAAGATCGGTTGTTACTAAAACATTGCTGGTTCCATTCCGGAATTTGCATAATGCACTGTCACGTTCCTGCTGCTCCATTCCGCCATGATAAAAGACATTAAGTATGCCCATTTCTTTCAGCATATTGCTGGTGCGTTCAACTGAATCCCGGTGATTGCAAAATATTACTGTTGAGCGGTTTCCTAAATAGCAAATCAGTTTGAACAAGGCAGGCACTTTATCTTTATCATCGCTGAAAAAAGATTTTATCTCCAGCATATTGTCAACGCTTTCCTGTTCGGGTAAAAAATCAAGTTGAATAGGATCTTTAATCCCAATGAAATCTGGAATATCAACAGCGTAAGTAGCAGAAGTAAGAATTCGCTTTTTAATATTTTTTAATGAGCCGATGATAAAACTCATTTCCTCCGTAAAGCCAAGCTCCAGCGACTTATCAAATTCATCCAATACCAGTGTTGTAATATTATCTAAGCTGAAATTATTTCTGCGAATATGATCAGCCAGGCGACCGGCTGTGCCAATGACCAGGGCAGGAGCCTCCTTTAAATTATTTTCCTCAGTTTCTCTTTTATGACCACCGTAGCAAAGTGTTACTTTATAACCCGTTTGCATTTTGCGGAATACATCATCAATCTGAATGGCTAGTTCACGACTTGGAACAATGATCAAAGCCTGTGGCTGCCTTACCTCCGGATCTAAAGTTTCCAATACTGGTAATAAAAAAGCCAATGTTTTACCCGAACCCGTTGCCGATAATAAAACTACGTTATCATTTTTTGCATTTGCCTCAAGCGAAGATTGCTGTATTTCATTAAGTTTTTCAAAACCAAGACTATTAAGAATAAGCGGAATGTTAATTTGCTGCATAACTGCAAAAATACGCTTAGTTATTTTGACGGTCTAATTATTAATCCTTCTTATTATTGACTGAAGGGGGAACAAGGGCAGGAGTTGTTATACAATATCTTTTATCAGGTATTGATTATTCCCCAGTGTAAAACTGTCGCCAACCTTTTTACCAAGTATTGCTTCATAAGCCGGAGAGCCTACAGACACACAATGAATATCTGTCTTTTTGGATTCGTATCCCCCAAGAGAGATGCCTGCTAAAAACCAATAGGTTTCAGTTTCAATAAGTGCTCCGGCCTGTACAGTATTAAAGCTTTCTGTAGCAAATCGCTCCAGCAGCGCCAGGTCGTTTTCGGCTCTGAGTAATTGTTGCCTTAAGCGCATTTCAGCTTCCTTGGCCACTGTTTGTTGCGAAAAATCTTCAGGATCTTTCGTGTCATCTTCATCCATATCTGCATCCGCTTTAAAATCCTCCATCGAACTTCTTAATTCATTTATGGCCAATTGTTGCTGATCTATCAGGAACTGTAGTTTTTGCTTTTTATTCATGCTGATTGGTTTAATTATTCAATTTATAAAAGCCTGTTCATTCAAATACTGATAAAAGTCAGTTGCCAAACAGATATCTGTTAGGTACAGTTTGACATGTAATAAATCAATTCAAAATAAAGAATAGGAATGAGGTAGCTGGCTATAGTGTAATAGTACTCAAAAAACTGCTTTTTTCCAAAGTGAAATATAATCAATGCCCCACAAGGCCGGTGATTTTTGCAACTGCTATTTTATTTTGAATATCGAGAACATAAATTTTATTAGGCTCACCAGATTCTGGAAAATGTTTATTTTCCAGAACATCTTTCGCATAATTCATAGCTTCCTGGTAGCTCTTGCGTTTTTTTGGGGGGGCTGTTCTAATCCCTTAAAAGCCAAAATTTACAAAAGCCTCTACTGTATTGGCTTTCAGAAAATTCAGTTTTGCCTATAATTAACCTTATGTTAAATAGAATGTTTTTTTCTTGAGATATGGCAATCCCCTCTGTCCTTTTCCAAAACTCTTAAAGACCTGACAGTTCTGCTCAAATCCCCCCTGAAAACTAAAAAACCCAATATCGCTATTGGGTTTTTAATGTATTGTTTAAGTAGATTCTTAACTTTCTGATGTTTCGGTGGAATCTTC
>JAHEBJ010000002.1:121179-188815 GCA_024642285.1 Sphingobacteriales bacterium | reverse complement strand
GATTTAGTTCATGTTTTGGATGCACCCGAATTGCAGAATATGGGTGATGAAGACTGGGATGAAAATTCGCCAACCATTGGTGATCGTAAGCCGGAGTTAAGTGAGGTAAGAGTAATAGGTGCAGGCAGCGGAAAGCCACATCCTGATGCAGCGGCAAAATCGCACCGCATTGCTCACAAAAAAGCCGAAGGAGGAATGGATGCAGTAAATGCAGCTGCTAAAAGCATGCAAAGCGATGCACCCGCCTGCAACACCTGCGGACATATAACAGTACGCAGCGGCACTTGCTACAAGTGTTTGAATTGCGGAAACAGCATGGGTTGCAGTTAAATTGAGTACAAAACAAGCACGTATAAAAAAAAGAGCGCCACTTATTTAAGTGGCGCTCTTTTTTTGTCATTCCGACGCAGGAGGAATCTGCCGAATAAAGTTTCAAAAGCTTAAAGTTTTACTTCTTCCTCACAAAATCCCTCAAATAACTACAGCTGTTAAAAGCTTCCTTATAAAAGGGCGTATTGCTATAGTCTTTTACAAACTGAGGAAAATATTTATTCTTCTTAAACAGCGGCCAGTAATTTTTAGAAGCAATATCATATTGGTCCCAATTGGTTTCGTATTCATCGTATTGCGGATGGTGTACTTGTTTCTGTGCACATTTAGCGATCATAAATAAACAGCGGGCTTTAAAATTTTTATCAGTTGATGCATTCATGGCTTTTTCAAAATAGGAATGTGCAGTATACGCACCATAATATTCTTTTTGAAAAGCAGTGGCATCCTTCGGGATAAAATATCCATCGCTGCCACTACGGTAATACTGTACCAATTCCCAGGCATGGCCGTAATAAGTCATGTTATACATGCCCAGCGCCATCTTGTAATACAGGTTGGCCGGTGCTTTGCTGTTCTTTGACTGCTGCTCCAGTTTAAGCATCTCCTGTGCAAATGCAATTTTGCTGGTGCTGAAGTTTTTTTCAGACGGCAGTATTTCTTCACGGTCGAACAACAGATCAATAAAAGGATTTTTTTTAATAACCGATTTATCAGTCGATCTTTTAAACCAATCGATGGCTTTGGCGTATTCATATTCACGTAAATAAGAAGTGCCGGCAAAATCAATAACTACTTTTTTAGTAATTGAGTTGTGGGCAAATAAATAGCTTTCATATTTTGAGGCCTGTTTATTGTCGATCATTGCGTACAACTTCTCAACGTCTTTGCTGCCCATTCCGTTTCTCAAAAACTCAATTCCGTTTGTGGGAAAATAATAATCATTCATTCCCTTCATGACCCAGTCGGCAGTGCCAATGCTCAGGGCTTCTTTGGAAAGATCACCCTGCTCATGATATCGTTTGGCAATAATTTCACTCATCAGGTTGCGGTAAATGGTACGCCATTGCTGCACCTGCCAATAGTCAATGTCAATTGCTTTTTCCCCTTTCACTTTTTCTTCCAGCCATTGTAAAGAAGGCAATAATGCTTCTTCAAATGCCGAATCTATTTTTTCTGTTTCGCTGATAGTAACCAATAACCTGGTTAAGGCAACCTGGTCTTTTACTTTTTGTGTGAGGGTCATTTTGTCGGCAGCATCCAGGTAGTTTTTAGAGCTTTTAAAATCCTTTATCATATAAGCTGCATAGCCGGCCGCTGCTTCAAACAA
Source organism: Sphingobacteriales bacterium (assembly GCA_024642285.1). GTDB lineage: Bacteria > Bacteroidota > Bacteroidia > Chitinophagales > Chitinophagaceae > Ferruginibacter. Next base: position 187,155 of record JAHEBJ010000002.1, on the reverse strand, counting down.
GCCTGCATTTTTTACTGATTTGTTTTTAGCAGCATCATGTAAAAAGGCAGCGAGTTCTTTTACTTCTTTTCCGGCATCGGTAATAATGCTGTCGGTGTCGCTGTCGGTCCAGGTAAAATAAAACGATTTGCCACCCTGCACATTTTGCAATGTAGGCGTTAAATATTTTTCTTCCAGTTTATTCATTTCACGAACCACCAACACTTCCAGTTGCTCACAGGCAGGGTCAAGCCGGTAGATATCTTTTAATTTATCAAGGTCGTTGTTCGGGCTGCCCAATGCAAAGAGCGAAAGCATGGTCGCTTTTTCATTATTGTTTTTACAGAGGTCGAGGTATTCTTTTTTATCCAGCTTTGAATCAACGCTCCAGTTAAATCCTAAATAATTGGAAACTCTTTTAGACGTACTTGCCCCAAAGACTTTGCTGAACAGATACGCAGCTTCTTTACTGCTTCCGCTGCGGAACAAAGCGCCGGCTTTTAAAGCAAGACAAAGCGGCCCCAGTAATTTGTTGGTATTAATATTTGAAGCGTAATCATCGTACCAGCTGATCACATCACTGTATCGGTTGCTGTAATGCGCCAGCCTTACAACCTGGTAGGCATATTTTGCTTTAAACAGATCTTTTTTTGCCATAGCATATAATTGCTGTCCGCTTTTTATCAGCTTGGCCATTTTTACGCTGTCTCTTTTTAACGCTTCCCAATCGTTATCGCCGCCAATAACAAAGGGTTCCACCTGCTTTGCGTACATAATATAACCCAGCGATTCAAAATCTTTTTGCTGCATGAAATAATTGGTCATGCTGTTCTGCTTAACTGAGTCGGGAATATTTAAAGGCTGATTTTTTTCGAGATGGTAGTAGAGGTTATTTAGATCTTTCCTGGCAAATTTTGTAACGAAGATTTTTGCATCATTTGCTTTTACCGGTGCAGCACAATAATCTGCCCATTCGTCGGCAAATTTATCAGCCGGCGAAGCAGGTTCGTCTGAATCGTATAAAAAACTATAGCCAGTATAATAAAAAGGACGGTATCCATCAGCCTGAGGTAAATTCTGATGAAAAAAGGAAGTGTAATAATCGTAGGGATCAACACCGGGGCCACATCCAATGATATTTGCCGGAAAGGCAACGATGGCCGAACTAATGCATGCTGTTATAAATAGTTTCCAGTTCATGAATAGAGTATTTGCTTAAAAGTACTGAATCTAAATGGTAGAGCGACACCCGTAGATTGGTATTTCGCAACTGAATATTAACTGCTTCGGCAGCTAATAAAATTTCATTATAATCACTTTGTTCATCACGTATGATATCGCCCCTACGTAGATCGTAACCGCCTAGTAAAGTATCGGTAAGTATCTGCCAACGGTTGTTTGTTTTAGTCGAAAAGGAATTGTTAAAAACACTGGCGGGTAAATTTTGAATGAGTCCTTCAAAAGCATCATTGCGGTATAAAACTTTCCAATCGAATATGGGTAATGCCACATCGAGCTGTAATGGATAGTTTGAAAGACCGCCAATGTATTTGAATAATTCCTGGTTTTCTAAAACAGAATTTTTTGTTGAGGGATCTTTTAAGTTGCCCATGTTGTAACACATGAGCAAACCTCTGTCCACAGGCGGTATGCCCGATTTGGCTACAAATTTTATTTGATGGAGGCGAATGGTAGCAGAAAGTTTTGTAGTTGGTTTCAGTGTTTTGAAATGATTCAGCAATGCAAAATATTTTTCCCGGGTAGATGCGGTCCAGTCGCAATCGAATTGTATTTCGACAATTTTTTTAATTGCATTGTTGGCAGTAATTTCTGTCAAAAGTTTTTTAATGTTGGCAGCAAGGATATTTATCTGAGAAGACTCTGTTTTTTGAATGCAATTGTTGGTGATGAATACGGTTGGAATAATTTTCAAGTTATCCGGGAGCTGGTAGTTGTCAACCTGTAGTTTAGCAATGGGTTTCGGCTGTTTTTTTTCTTCGTCCCAGTCCACATCAAAAAATTTAATATAGAGGGTTTTTACTTTCAGCGAATCCAGTTTTTGTTGCTCGTAGCCCGAAATGTTCAGCACTGATTTCCAATAGTAAAATGAACGGTCTATTTCTCTTTCACCTCCACCTTCGTTACAGGAACTATGGGTCATTACCAATAACAATAAAAAAAACAGTAGTGGGCCGAAGTGCCTGCTAAACTTTGTTTTTCCGTAACCGTGTGTTACCATAATTTCAAAAATAACTAAATATATCAGTGGTTGACTTAAGAATTGAATAGCTGTTATCTTTGTGTCATGACATCATCATTTTTTACCTACGATAAGAAAAAAGTAATTCAGGCGCTCAGGTATCATTTTATTACCCGCAGGGAAATAAAGGTGATGATGATATTGGTAAATGTATTTGCATTGCTTTCGGCGGGACTGTTCTTCTTTAAAAAGATATCTCCCTTCGCTTTTCTAATAAGCTCTATGTTGTGGTTTGCTCTGATGATTCTGTTTTGGTTTGTGATGCCTTACCTTGTTTACCGCAAGGCGGAGACTTTTAAAGACCGTTTCAAGGCGATTTTATCAGCAGATGTATTCAGGATTGAAAATGAAAGAGGCGGCAGAAGCTGGGATTGGGCAGACTTTAGCAGCTGGATAGAAAGTCCGCATTTTTATCACTTGTACTTTAACAGTCGCTCATTTTTTATCGTACCAAAAGATGCTTTTGAAGGCGATGATGTGCATGAAGCCAGGAAAATATTTAAAGCGAAGATTGTGAAGAAATAGAAGTTAACAGGTCATTGGTCAATAAGTTATTTGTAAGTGTATGAGTATTTAGGCTGTGTCTGCTTCTGTACGAGCCAATGACCAATTACTCAATGACCGATGACATGATTAAAGTTTCTTCTCCATCACATAATGTGGAATTGTTACTTCGGTAAATTTATCTCCTACAACTTTATAACCCAGTTTTTCGTAAAAGCCAACCGCTGTTTCCCGGGCGTGCATGATCACTTTCTTATAGCCTTTATCCCGGCTGACTATTTCTGCAAAATTCATCATGCTTGCGCCAATGCCTTTTCCCTGCAGGTTATTTTGTACGGCCATTTGCCGCAGGCGTAGGCTGGAATTATCTGCTTTTGTAAGCATACAGCAGGCAAGCAAATCGTCATCGTCAAAAGCACCTATCAATATATCATCTTTTTCCCCGGCCAACTCGTCATCCGTAAAAGTCAACCCAAGGGGTTTCCGCAAAATTTCGTTACGCAGATTAACCATTTTCAGATATTCCTTTGAACCGTGGTCTATTTGTTTTAAGGCCATACAGGTATGATTTGATTTAGTTTTGGCTGAAGATGAATTACCAATATACAATATTTTTGAGTTAGAGGCATCAATGCAAAAAAAAACAATATTGAACAGAAAAGCAGTAATTAAAACTGTATATTAGTAATGAATATTAAAAGATATGCAGGCTGCTTAGTCACTAAAGAAATAAAATACCAAAAACGGTTATTTACCAAACAATATCTATTTCTTTGTAATTACTTCAAAATGTATATTTTTGCAACCAATACAAACTAAAATTAAACATCATGTCAGACATTGCAACAAGAGTAAAGAAAATTATTGTTGACAAATTAGGAGTAGATGAAGCTGAGGTTACCCCTGAGGCTTCTTTTACCAACGATTTAGGTGCCGATAGCTTGGACACCGTAGAACTAATTATGGAATTTGAAAAAGAATTTAATATTTCTATTCCCGATGAGCAGGCCGAGACCATTACAACCGTAGGTCAGGCAAATGCTTACTTAGAGGAGCATGCTAAGTAATTAACTTAACTATCACAGGCAAATTTTATGGAGTTAAAACGAGTTGTAGTTACCGGATTGGGAGCATTAACACCATTGGGCAAAACTGTTGAAGAATACTGGCAGGGTTTGGCTGACGGAGTTAGCGGCTGTGATTTTATCAAACAATTCGACTGCAGTAAGTTTAAAACCAGATTTGCCTGTGAGGTTAAAGACTTTGAACCCACCGATTACCTCGACCGTAAAGAAGCCCGTAAAATAGACCGCTTTACCCAGTTTGCCTTGATTTCCAGTGACGAAGCCATTAAAGATGCCGGTATTAACCGTGATAATGTTGATGTGGACAGAGTAGGTGTAATTTTTGCAAGTGGCATTGGAGGCATCACAACTTTTTACGAAGAAGTGAGCAACTATGCTTTAGGTGATGGTACTCCCCGATACAATCCCTTCTTTATTCCCAAGATGATACTTGATATTGCCGCTGGGCAAATATCTATGCGCCATGGCTTTCGTGGACCAAACTACGCGGTAGTTAGCGCCTGCGCCAGCAGCACCAATGCTATAATTGATGCTTTTGATAACATCCGATTGGGGAAAGCAGATATTATTGTTACCGGTGGAAGCGAAGCCGTTATCAGTTCTCCGGGTGTTGGTGGTTTTAACGCTATGAAAGCACTTAGCGAAAGAAACGATGATCCTGTAACTGCCAGCCGTCCGTTTGATAAAGACCGTGATGGTTTTGTGATGGGCGAAGGATCTGGTGTTTTGGTTTTAGAAAGTCTGGACCATGCACTTGCACGTGGCGCCAAGATCTATTGCGAAATTGCCGGCGGCGGTGCAACAGCCGATGCTCATCATATTACTGCTCCGCATCCAGAAGGGCTGGGTGCCAACAATGTGATGAAAGTTGCATTAAAAGATGCAGGTTTAAAACCCGAGGATATTGATTATATCAATGTTCACGGAACATCAACTCCGCTTGGTGATATTGCCGAAACAAAAGCAATACTAAGTGTATTTGGTGATCATGCATATAACCTCAACATCAGCTCTACCAAAAGTATGACCGGCCATTGCCTGGGTGCTGCCGGAGTGCTGGAAGCGCTTGCCTGTATCATGGCAGTTACGAAAGATGTTATTCCTCCAACCATCAATCATTTTACCGACGATCCCGATCTGGACCCCAAACTTAATTTTACTTTTAACAAAGCGCAAAAGCGTACTGTAAATGCCGCACTCAGCAATACCTTTGGTTTTGGCGGGCATAACGCCAGTGTTATTGTAAAAAAATATGTGGCCTGATAATTTTTATAAAACAATTATCCAGCCTGATCTTTTCGCTACCTCTGCTAGAAAATAAAAATTCTTAATTTTAGTTGATTTAAATAAGTTTAATTTCACAAAAACTATTTATCCGTTTTGCAATTCTTAAAGGATTATTTTAAAAGCCAATCCCATAACAGGGAATTTAAAAAGCAGCTTAGCAATGTACTCGGCTTTACACCCGGAGAAATTACACTGTATAAAACGGCACTCAGTCATCGCAGCGTAAGAGAAGGTGCCGATGAGAATAACGAGCGACTTGAGTTTTTAGGTGATGCCGTGTTAAGTTCTGTAGTAGCCCATTATCTTTTTAGAAAGTATCCTTATAAGGGCGAAGGTTTTTTAACTGAAATGAGGAGCAAGATGGTTAACCGGCAGAAGCTGAACGACATTGCATTGAAAATGGGCCTCAAAAAAATCACGTTTTATAATAAATACGATAACGCTTTAAAGATCTCACAGATCTTTGGCAACACGCTGGAAGCATTGATAGGCGCAGTTTACCTCGACAAGGGATATGCTGGCACACACAAATGGGTAGAGAAATATATCATTATGCCGCACATGTTTATGGACGACCTTGAAGATATTGAGATTAACATCAAAAATAAATTATACGGCTGGGCCAATAAAAATGGTAAGGCGCTTGAATTTGAAACGCTGGATGAAAAATTTGAAAGCGGCCGGCGCCTGTTTACCATTGGCGCCACGGTTGATGGAGAGTTGATTGCTGAAGCAAAAGGGTTTAATAAAAAAGATGCCAGCCAGATTGCTGCGCAGTTAGCGGTGGATAAATTAGGGCTATAAAAACGTTTCTCGTTACTGGTTTCTCTTTCTTTGGAATTAGTTTTTTGATACAACGAGAAACAATCAACGATTAACAAGAAACAAGGAACGATGAAATTTGGAATTTTAGGAAGCGGAAGCTGGGGCACAGCCATAGCAAAAATTTTAACTGATAACGGCAATACTATTCATTGGTGGAACAGGAGTGAAGAACACATTAAATATATTCAGGAGCGGCATCATAACCCCCAGTATTTATCGACAGCACATTTTGATATTTCAAAATTGAAACTGACTACCAGTTGTACCGAGGTTATTGAGAACAGCGATTGCATTGTTATTGTAATTCCATCGGCTTATACGGTTGATGCACTGGGAGAATTGGATAGAAATATCTTCAAAGGAAAAAAAATCATCTCGGCTATAAAGGGAATTTTACCGGATAGTAACCTATTGCTGAACGAGTATTTGAAAAAGGAATTTGATGTTGAGCTGAGAGATTATTTTACCGTTTTGGGCCCTTGCCATGCAGAAGAAGTTGCTGCAGAAAAGCTTTCTTACCTCACTTTTACAGGACTTGATGAACAAAAAACGCATGAAATTGCCGCCTGTTTTAAAACCGATTATTTAAATACGGTTGAGAACAGCGATATCTATGGCGTGCAGTTTGCGGCAGTGCTAAAGAATATTTATGCGGTTGGATCGGGCATTGCTCATGGGCTCGACTACGGTGATAATTTCTTAAGTGTTTTTATTGCAAACTGCGCTGATGAAATGGCAGGCTTCTTAAAAAAAACGGGAATAAAAAATGTGGAAGTTGGACATACTGATACTCGGCAACCATTCGAAGGGCACAGGGCAAATAATTATGCTGCATCTGTTTACCTGGGCGATCTGCTGGTAACCTGTTACTCTTTACACAGCCGTAACCGGGCTTTTGGTAATATGATTGGTAAAGGATATTCGGTTAAAGCCGCTCAGCTGGAAATGAGTATGGTGGCCGAAGGGTACAACGCTAGTAAATGTATTCATATAATCAACAGGAAGGTATTGGCCGATATGCCCATTGCTGATACCATCTATAAAATACTTTGGGAAAACCTGTCAAGCGCTGAGGGATTTAACAAAATTGAGGAGACATTAGTGTAGCAAATAGTTTATCTTTGGTACAGAAATTGACAACATGCCATTCTCATTTTCAAATATCGGAACTTCAGCCCTCATCTTTATGGTGCTTTGCCTTTCTGCAGCAGAGTTGGTGAAGTATTTAAGGCAGCGTTACAGGCACTCAGAAAAATAGATCAGCCGCAATTCCGTCAGCAAATAATTTTCCTTCTTTAGTTAAGATAATATTTTGATCGACCAGTTTTAGTTTGCCGGTGCTTTCATATTTTTTTATCGTTGTCTGCAGCATACTGATTTTATCTTCCCCAAAAATGCTACCGATATAATTCAGGTCTACACCCTCCATTGTTCTCAATGCAGTCATGATGTATTCATTCAACTGTTGAGTTTGGGTAAGCAGTTCTTCTTCAAATGGGACGATATCTTTTTGCAAAGACTGAATGTATAAACTGTTGTTGGCAACGTTCCATTTTCTCCTTTCTCCATCAAAAGAATGAGCCGCGGGTCCAAATGCATAATAAGTTTCGCCGCTCCAGTAACTGCTGTTGTGCCTGCTTCGGTAACCGGGTTTAGAAAAATTGCTGATCTCGTAATGTTCGTAACCTGCAGCTTCCATCCAGTCCATCAAAAGTAAAAACTGACGGGATTGTTTTTCGGCATCAACATTTTCTTTCTTTTGTATTACAATCATTTTATCCAATGCTGTTTTTGGCTCAACCGTTAATGCATAGCAGGAAATATGAGGAATATTTTTTTTGATCACGATTTCAACATTTTTTTTCCAGTCCGCATCACTCAAAATTGGTGAGCCGTAAATAAGATCAACCGAAAAATTGGTAATGCCGGCAGCGTGTATTTTATCGATGCAGACCAACGATTCTTCTGCCGTATGCGCCCTGTTCATCCAAACCAGTTCATCTTCCAAAAAACTTTGAATGCCGACGCTCAGGCGATTAACTCCAAGGGATTTCCATTGCCGAATTTTTTCATCGGTAATATCATCAGGGTTTGCTTCGAGTGTAATTTCAATATCATCTGCAAAGACAAAACCTTTGCGAAGCGATTCAAAAATTAATCCCAGCTCTTCTTTGTTTAAAATACTTGGAGTACCGCCTCCGAAATAAAGAGAAGAAATTATCTCTACTTCAGCCTTCACTTCCATCACCTCCGAATCCCTCCCCTTTGGAGTTCCCTGAAAAGAGATCGAACGAAGTTCAAGGTGGAGCCTTATTTCTTTGCAAATAGCTTCCACCATTTTCACTTTCTGTCCCATGGACGTAGAAAAATGAAAATTACAATAATGGCAGGCCTGCCTGCAAAACGGAATATGTATATAAATGCCCGGCAAAGATTTCTGTTTTAAACTCCGACAAGTGTCGGTATAATATTTTAGATTTGATTACTAATGACCCCTGTTAAATTGATACTTCGTAATATGTTGATTCCTGTTTTGATCTGTACAGGTATGATTTTGTCCGTATCAGTTTTGGGGCAGGCTGCTAAAAATACTCCCCACCAACTACAAATTCATTTGGTTGACAAAGATAGCTCCTTTGATCTGCAGCCTTTAAAAATTCTGCGAAGCTTTGCCAACAAAACATTGTGTAGTAATTATATCAGCGGTTTGATTGTACAATTGAGTTCAAAAGGATATCCCACTGCTTCGGTTGACACTATTTATCAGGGAGATAATTACACCGGCATTCATTTGTTTTTGGGTAAACAATACAAATGGATTAAATTGAGAACAGCTGATATTGAAAAAGCCGCACTAAATGAAAGCAAGTTCAATGCGAATGATTATGAAGGAAAGTTATTGAACATTAGCCAGTTGTTGACTTTACAAAATAACCTGCTTAATTATTATGAAAAGAATGGCTATCCTTTTGCACAAATATTTTTAGATAGTATTATTCTGGATGTGGATAAAATGGAGGCGAATTTGATGACCAACAGAGGTCCGTTGTATCATATTGACAGCATTCGTGTTTTTGGCAAGGCAAAGATCTCGAAAAAGTTTCTACAACATTACCTGGGCATATCCAATGGCAGTTTATTCAACAAAGAAAAACTGGATCAGGTACCAAAGCGCTTGCTTGAACTTCCTTACCTGAAGGAATTTCAACAGAGTGATATTACCATGCTGGGTACGGGCTCGTTATTGAACCTTTACCTGGATCCCAAACGGGCAAGCCAGATTAATTTTTTGATAGGGTTTTTACCCGGCGCAGATCAATCAGGAAAATTGCAGCTCACGGCCGATGTAAATCTCGATTTAAAAAATGCTTTAAATAACGGCGAAACGATCCTTTTGAAATGGCAGCAGTTGCAACCCAAATCGCCACGACTGAATCTCGGCTACCAACAACCCTATATTTTTAATTCAAATTTTGGAGTTGATTTTTTATTCGACTTGTTTAAAAAAGACTCCTCCTTTTTACAGGTAAATGCATTGCTGGGATTACAATATCTTTTATCAGCCAATCAATCGGGAAAAATATTTGTACAGTGGCAGAACAGCTTTTTACTGGGTACAGGTGTTGATACCAACCTGGTTAAAATGACAAAGATGCTGCCACCAAATATTGATGTAACCGCAGTAAATATCGGCTTGGATTACGAATGGAATAAAACTGACTACCGCTTAAATCCCCGCAAGGGAAACGAAATAAAAGTTACCACAGCCGTAGGAATAAAGAATATTAAAAAGAATACAGAGATTCTGGCTTTGGAAGATCCAAATTTTGATTATGAGAGTTTGTACGATTCTGTAAAAGCACGTTCCTACCAGTTCAGGGTAAAACTGGGTGCTGCTCATTATTTTCCGGTGGGCAAGCAGGCAACCCTTAAAACAGCATTTAATGGCGGCTTGTTTGTGAGCCCGAGTACTTTCCGTAATGAACTTTTTCAAATTGGAGGGTATAAATTATTGCGGGGTTTTAACGAAGAAAGTATTTATGCAACTCAGTATGCGGTACTAACTGGCGAATACAGGTACCGGCTGGCACTTAATTCGTTTTTATTTGGATTTATTGATGGTGGCTGGGTCAAGAATAAATATCAAAGCATTGATCTGAATAATAATTTTGTGTCGGCCGGCCTGGGCCTTGCATTCGAAACAAAATTTGGATTGTTGAATATCAGTTATGCAGTGGGAAAGCGAAATGATGTAAAACTAAACTTCAGGGAAGCATCCAAGATTCATTTTGGGTACGTCAATTACTTTTAATTATCTCAGCTACTGTGTCTATTTTTGCCAGAAAATAATCTGTTAGTGAAGCCTGTTTTTATCATCCTGTTGATCAACCTGTTTTTTACGGCCTCACTGTTTGCTCAATCAACCGATTCTACCAATGCAATTCCAGATACCGCAATTGTTGATACGCCGGTTATCGATTCTTTAAAACCCACTACTGTTTCCCGAAAGTCTTTCCAGCTAAAGAACAAAATATTGAACAGCAGCGGCGAACCTGTTTCTTTTGCAGTTAAAACCAGAAAGCAGGAACAGGACGATCTGATGTTTTATTTTATCCTGGGCATTGCATTGCTACTGGCGTTTTTAAAATTTTTCTATAATCGCTATTTTAGCAATTTGTTCAGGGTGTTTTTCAATACTTCTCTGCGGCAAAGCCAGCTTACAGATCAACTGCTTCAGGCCAAATTGCCGTCGTTATTATTCAATCTTTTTTTCTTTATAAGTAGTGGCCTTTTTGTTTACATACTCTTATCCCATTACCAGCTTATTGGGCCCGACAATAAGTGGGTTTTAATATTTTCATCAATTGCTCTGCTATCGTTTATATACCTGGTGAAATATGCTACACTGAAATTTACCGGCTGGATAACCGGCTTAAAGGATATTACAAATATCTATGTTTTTATTATCTTTCTTATTAATAAGATTATTGGAATTTTCCTGATACCCATTATTATTATATTAACTTATTCGGGACCTGAGATAGCGAAAATAGTAGTTTTAATATCTCTTTTGAGCATTTTAATATTTTTACTCTTGCGTTATATACGTTCTTACAGTCTGCTTCAAAATCGACTAAAAATCAGCAGATTCCATTTTTTACTCTACGTTACTGGCATTGAATTATTGCCGCTTTTGTTGGTATACAAGGCATTAATGGTTTATTTAACTAAAATGCTTTAATTTTGCATAACCATTGCTTCAACTTATTATGGTTAAAAACGGTTCAACTTCGGTAAACACCTCTGGTAATCCGGTAAAAAAGATTCTCATTACACAGCCTAGACCTGATGGCGACAAGTCGCCGTATTTTGATTTAGCCAAAAAGTATAATCTTAATCTCGATTTTCATCCATTTATAGTAGTAGACGGCATACAGGCTAAAGAATTCCGTAAACAAAGAATTGATATTGCCAGTTATTCCGCAGTTGTTTTTACCAGCCGAAATGCAATTGATCATTTTTTTCGCATTTGCGATGAGATGAAAATAAACATATCACAAGAAACCAAATACTTTTGTATAGCCGAAGCCGTAGCCCTATATCTTCAAAAATTCATATTATATCGTAAACGCAAGGTTTTTTATGGCGCCGATGGTACCAATAAGAGCTTATTTGATGTGATTAATAAACATAAGGACAATGAAAAGTTCCTTTACCCCTGTTCTGAGTCGTTTGATAGTGATATTACCAATTGGCTGATCAATAACAATTGCGAACATGCTACGCCAGTTATGTATAAGATCATCAGTAACGATATTACTGAGATAATGGCCCGGAACTATGATGTTATATGTTTCTTTACTCCTGGCGGCGTGAGAAGCCTGCTTGAAAATTTTCCCAAGTTTAAACAAAACGGAACGAGGATTGGCACATTTGGGGTAAACACCCTAAAAGCAGCAGAAGAAGCTGGGTTGATATTGGATATTAAGGCTCCCCAACCTCTGGCACCAAGTATGGTCAGTGCCCTCGAAAATTATCTGTCGGTGCAGAATAAAAAGTAGAATTTCCATCACGCAATTATTTACTAATGTTAAAATTGACATTAGCTGTTAACCAAAATGAATTTCAGCTATCTGTTTTGTGAATTATTTAACAATTGACAGGCTGCATATTTTAGCACCTGAATTAGCTATGAATTTTGGAAGATATAAAGCCCAAGCCATTCTTTTTTTTTATCAATTTATTCTGGCTGTTATCCTTTAAACTATTGCCTGTATTAAGTTTCGGCGTTAAACGCGGCTAAAGTAAATAAGTTTAAAACCAGACGGTCAAAGTATAATTGATTAAACAAAAAACACAGATTGTATTTCAGCAGATGAAAAATCTAATGAATAGTCGCTTAATTTAACTCCTATTGGCAAATAGCGGGCTCAATTTTTTTGTAAAAAGCTAAAAACAATCGAAATTACAGTCTTGTTTTCGGTAAATAGGCGATTAGGTTTACTTGGCCGGCAAAACTGTTGGTTATTGATCGAATTTTTTATTGAATACTATAGATTCTAATTAAGAAACACAATATTTGAATATTTCCGTCGTTTACATTTTTCGGGGTTAAATGTCAACAAATTTTTATTTTAGATTAAACTGTTAAAACGATGATAATTCAAAATAATCATTACATTTGCCCAATACCCTCAAAGTTAAAAACAATGAAGTACAGGCTGTTCTATCCTATAGCTATTATAGCTATAACATCTTTGGCTACCAGTTGTAAAAAATCTGGCAGCAAATCAAAAACCGGTTATGCAACCGATAAGGGTCAACTCATAGGAGTTGCGCCTGCCTCTAAGTGGAGTTTACCCAAGCCTCCGGGCATGGTCTATATTCCACCTGGAACATTTCATATGGGCTCAAGTGATGAGGATATGAGTTATGCATTAACAGCCCGTAATAAGGCTGTTTCTATAAGTGGTTTCTGGATGGACGCCACTGAAATTACCAACAATGAGTACCGCCAGTTTACCAACTGGGTTCGGGATTCAATTGGTGCCAAGTTAATGGGTTTTGTAAAACAGGGTACAGATGGTAATGAATCCATCGATTGGAAAAAAGCCAGTACAATCAAGTGGGGCGATAAAGCTACCATGGAGAAAGTTGATGCTATCATAGTTACTCCAGACAATCGTTTGTTTGGTAAAAAAGAACTTGATGCAACTAAAATTGTATTTCAATCAGAGGTATTTGATTACAAGGCTGCTGCCCAGAATAAGGACGCAACCATTCCTCGTTCCAAGTTTATTATTAAGAAATCTATTCCGGTTTATCCTGATTCACTTTGCTGGGTTAGAGATTTTGCATACTCTTACAACGAGCCAATGGCCAAAAAATATTTCAGTCACCCGGCATTTGGAAACTACCCTGTTGTAGGCGTAAGCTGGAAGCAGGCAACTGCATTCTGTGAGTGGAGAACTCATTATTTAAATGCCTATCTGGAATCAAAGAAGAAGACTGCAGAATCAGATTTCAGGTTACCTACAGAAGCTGAGTGGGAATATGCTGCAAGAGGCGGACGTTCGCAAGCAGATTATCCGTGGGGAGGCTACTACTTGAGAAATAAGAAAGGTTGTTTATTAGCCAACTTTAAACCAGGCCGTGGTAATTATCCTGAGGACGGAGGTTTTTATACCGTACGTGCTGATGCATATTGGCCAAATGATTTTGGATTGTATAACATGGCAGGAAATGTTGCAGAGTGGACTTCGTCTTTATATTATGAGGGTGCATACAACTTTCAACATGATATGAATCCGGATATCAGATATAATGCAAAAGAAACCGACAAGCCACGTGATAAACGTAAAGTATTGCGCGGTGGAAGCTGGAAAGATGTTGGTTATTTTCTGAGAACAGGATCAAGAGCTTACGAATATCAGGACACATCTAAATCTTATATTGGATTCCGTTGTGTTATTGATTTACCCCCAGCTCAAAAAAAGGGAAAGAAAAAATAAAGCATTTCAAAAACTAAATCTATTGAGGCAACCTGATTAATATGTTCTCAGGTACCTATTAAATTTTTATATTCAAACTTTAAATAACCTCCAATTAAAACTCTAAATTTTTAAAATCATGGCGCACAGAAAAAGAACCTTTTTAACCCTAATTGATGTTTTGGTAAGTGCAGGGGCCGCTGTAATTATATTTGCAGCCTGGGCAAAACTTACACACCAGCCATTCGCTGATATGATGTTGACCATTGGAATGTGGACGGAAACTGCAATCTTTCTAGTGTACGCCGGAATCGAGTGGGTTAAACCAAAACATCACGAAGAAGATGATCAACCAGATGACATGGTCAACCCTTCTTTGGAATCTATGGATAAAATGCTGGCTAATGCCGATATTACTCCAACCAATCTTAAAAAATTAGGCGACGGTTTTCAAAAACTGCAAAGTACAGTTGGTAACATGAGTGAAATTGGTGACGTGGTTAAGAATACAGGCGACTTAAGTAATAAAACCAAAGAAGCGACTACGGCTTTGGGCAATATGACTACTGCATTTACAAGCAGTGCTGCTACAATGAGCAGTTTCAGTAATGCAGCGGACAGTGCTAGAGGATTTCATGAGCAGGTTCAGGTATTAACTAAAAATCTGGGATCGCTTAATACGATTTATGAACTTGAATTGAAAGAAAGCAATAACCATTTAAAATCTTTAAATACTTTTTATGGTAAGTTGGCCGAAGCCAGTCAGACTATGATGGGTACAGTTGAAGATGCTGGAAAAGCTAAAGAGCAGATCAGTGCATTGGCGTCAAACCTAGGCAGGTTAAACTCGGTTTACGGAAATATGCTGAGCGCTATGCAGGTTGGCCGTTAATTACGGTGTAATTAACCCAATCAACCAAAGAAACATTTTAACTTAAACAATCGTAAATATAAAATATTATGGCTTTACCTAGAGAGCCCCGGCAAAAGATGATCAACATTATGTATCTAGTGTTGACAGCCATCTTGGCGCTGAACGTATCTGCCGAGATATTGGAAGCCTTTAAAACGGTGGACAAGAGTTTAATTAATTCCACAATGAGTATCGAAAAGTCTAATCAGGTTTTATATAAATCTTTGGCTGACAAGTTGAATGATGCTCAATCTGCAGAAAAGGCTAAGATCTGGCAACCAAGAGCAATAATGGCACAAGGGTTATCAGAAAAAATGAATTCATATATTGAGCAACTGAAGATGGACTTGAAAAAAGGTGCTGATCTTAAAATGAAAGAAAAAGATGGCAGGCAGGTTGAAGATTTTAAAGAAGATAACCTGGATGCATCAACCCGTTTGTTTGAAACTAACGGGAAGGGAAAAGAACTGGAGCAAAAGATTAACGATTACAAAAAGGCAATGCTTGCAATAGATCCTTCAATTGCTAAAGAGTTTGAAACTAATTTTCCTGTGTCAACTATTGTACCGGGTGTTGGAACCGGAGGAACACCAAAAGATTTTACTACCACCTATTTCCACATGACACCAACCGTGGCAGCTTTGACTATCCTGAGTAAGTTTCAGAATAATGTTAAAAATGCAGAAAACCAGGTAGTAACTTATTGTCACAATCAAATTGGAGCAGTAAAAGTAATCTACGATAAATTTCAACCTATTGCGGCGGCAAGCTCAACTTACTTAATGCCGGGTGAAGAAATTGTAGTTACCGCAGGTGTGGGTGCGTTCAATGATGCAGCTAAGCCAACAATCACTATTGATGGCGCCGTTACCAGTTTAAATGAGAATGGTGTTGCTGAAAAGAAATTTAATGTTTCAGGTGGAGGAAAGAAAAAAGTACACGTGGTTATTACTTATACAAAACCAGACGGTACTCCTGACAGGTTAGAAAAAGATATTGAATACACAGTAGGTACGCCGGGTGGCGCTGCTGTGATGCTTGATAAGATGAATGTATTTTATATTGGAGTTGATAATCCTGTAACTATTGGTTCAACAACCGGTTGGGATAAAACAAGTGTTAGCATTTCAGGTGGAGGAGCATCAATTGCTGGTGCAGGTTCAAAGCGCACGGTAAAAGTAACTTCTATTGGCGAATGTAATATTACAGTAACAGCTGATGGCAAATCAACAACTTTTCCGTTCAGGGTAAAGCGTATCCCTGATCCGATTATTAAAGTTGGTCCAAGCGGTGGTGGTAAAATGCAGGCGGTCATATTCAGGAGCCAGCAGTTTGTAAGAGCCGATCTTGAAAACTTTGACTTTGAAGCTAAATTTAATGTTACAGGTGCAACGGTATATTTCACTAACCCGGGAGATAGAAGTGTAAAGCAGAGTTCGTTATCCAGCGGAAGTTTGGCTCCTGCAGGCGAGTATATGAAATCATTGGTGCCAGGTTCAACTGTAATTTTTGATAATATCAGGGTAGTTGGTCCGGACGGACAACCAAGAACAATTCAAAACCCTCCAGGATTTTCATTATTCTAGGAGTAAAAATAAAAAGCTATGAAAAAGAGGTTTTTTAAATATTTTTTGCTGGCAGTTTGTTTAGGCCTTTTTGTAAATGTTGCAGAGGCTCAGAAAAAACGTACTTCCACCAAGCGTGCCAGTACTAGAAAAACTGCATCATCTAAGACCAAGGCAAATATTCAACCAACAGTACCACAGATTGACACAGTTGCGGTTGTGGCTGCACCGCCGCCCCCGCCTCCGAAATTTAATGACAGTTTGCCTATTAAAACGGTAAAGAAATCGTTACGTCCGGATGAAGCGGTGGAAACTACTATGCTTAAAGACAGGACTCCGTTGCCGTACGAGAATTTAAGGGCTGACGATGCGATGTACCGTCATAAAATATGGAGAGAGATCGATACCAGAGAAAAAATAAATCTTCCTTTCAGGTATTCGGCGGATGAGAATAACGGAAACCAGCGTTTCATTTCAATATTATTTAAGGCTATTCAGGATAGTGCAGTAACTGTTTTCGATGAAGTTGATGACAGGTTTACTACACCAATGACTAAAGAAGATATTGTAAGGAAATTGACAGGAGAGCCGGTAATTGTACCTATCTATGATGCAGACGGTAATGTTTCCCGTTATGATACTTTGTCAAAAGATATAGTTCTGGATTCTTTTTATAAGTTTAGGGTTAAGGAAGAAGTTATCTTCGATAAAGAAAGTTCACGTTTATTCTGGAGGATATTGGGTATTGCTCCGGTAATGAATGTTTATACTGCACAAACCAACCAGTTTGTTGGTACACGTGAATTGTTCTGGGTATATTATCCCGATATGCGTCCTATTTTTTCGAAGTACGATGTTTACAACGGCAAAAACTATGGTGCTCGAATGAGCTGGGAAGATCTGTTTGAAAGCAGAATGTTCTACGGCCGGATAATAAAGAGTACAATTGATAATCCTTACGACAGATTTATCGACCAGTATCCCGGTTTAAAGGACAAAGGCATACTTCAGTTATTGGAGGGTGAGAATATCAAAGAGAAGATATTTAACTACGAACAAGACCTCTGGGCTTATTAAAAAGGCATCGCTAATAATATTGAAGCCCTCCAAATTATTGGAGGGCTTTTCTTTTATCTATTATTTTAAATACATAAATCACGAAAGCAAATTTAACTGAATACCCACTTATGGGTATTGGTAATTGGTTTTACAAACTTTATCTTCGCCTTGGTTTTTCATAGGATATTGGATTTTAAACGGGGCTGAATTTCTATTCAAGCCCCTTTTTTTTGTCTTTAAAATACCCGATCAATATACTTGCTTTAGCATTTCCAATTATTGTAGCTAATTCGTCTTTTGTTTTTACACTGATGTTCTTAACCGATTTAAATTCTTTTAATAGCCGGTTCGACGAAGCTTTCCCAATGCCTTTAACCTGTTCCAGCTCGTTTGTAAACGTGCCTTTGCTTCTCAAATTACGGTGATAGGTTATTCCATGGTTATGTACTTCATCACGGATGCGTCTGATAAGTTTAAGACTCTCACTATCCCAGGGCAGTTTAACCGAATCTGTATCCCCGGGAAAAAATATTTCTTCTTCATTTTTAGCCAGGCCGATTACAGATGTTGTGCCCGGTAGGTTTAAACCAGAAACACTCTGCATTGCGGCACTTAATTGTCCTTTACCTCCATCAATAACGATAAGCTGAGGTAGTGGTTGATTTTCATCTGTAAGTCGTTTGTAGCGCCTGTAAACTACCTCTTTCATTGACGCAAAATCATTGATTCCAATAACTGTCTTTATTTTATACCGCCGGTATTCTGCTTTGCTGGGTTCTCCGTTTTTAAAACAAACCATAGCCGATACGGGGTAGCTGCCCTGCAGGTTCGAATTATCGAAGCATTCAATATGTAGCGGCAGAGCTGACAACTGCAGGTCCTTTTGTAACTGTTCCAAAATTTTTATTTTTTCATCCGCCGTCTTTTGTTCAAGATTCAACATCTTTCTTTTCTTAAGGTCGTTAATAAAAAAGTTCACATTTTTTTCTGAGAGTTCGAGTAATTTTTTCTTGTCGCCGGCTTTTGGAACGCTTATAGTTATATCTTCTTCCGGAAATTCAATCGCCATCGGAACGATGATCTCTTTATTTGTGCTTCCAAAACTTTCCCTTATTTGTGCCGTAGCAAATGCAAGAACTTCTGCTGCTGTTTCGTCCAACTGCTTTTCTAGCATAATTGTTTTGGTTTGTACAATGCTACCTTCATTTACTGCCAGGTAGTTTACGTAAGCTATATTGCCGTCTTCCAAAATTGAGAAAACATCTACTGAACCAATCCGGGTATTTACAACTGTTGACCGGGCCTGATAATTTTTAATGTGTTCAATTTTGCTTTTAAAGTAGGCTGCTTTTTCAAACTCCATATTTTTTACATGTTCCTGCATTTGTTTTTTGAAATGCTGATTAACCGGTGCAAGGTTTCCTTTTAACAGGTTAACTAACTGCAACAACTCTTGATTATAATCGACTTCTGACTGTAAGCCTTCGCATGGACCTTTACAATTTCCCAGGTGGTACTCAAGGCAGACTTTAAATTTTCCTTTCTGAATATTTTTTTCCGATAAATTAAGTTTGCAGGTGCGTAACAGAATGGTTTGCTTTATAAAATCGAGCAGCTCCCTGACTTTGTCAACTGATGTGTAAGGGCCAAGGTATTGAGAGCCGTCATTAATTTTTCGCCGTGTAAAGAAAACGCGGGGAAACCTTTCTTTCTTTATAACAATATAGGGATATGTTTTTCCATCCTTTAAGCTGATATTAAACCGGGGTTGAAACTCTTTGATCAGCGTGTTCTCCAACAGAAAAGCATCCTGTTCGTTGTTAACAATCGTAAATTCGATATGATGAATACGCAGCACCAGTTCATGCGTCTTATAACTGGCGTGAGTTTTTGAGAAATAAGAGCTAACCCGTTTACGCAAATGTTTAGCCTTTCCTACATACAATAATTCATTAGCCTCATCATAATATTTATAAATGCCGGGCTGTGTTGGTATTGTTGAAGCAATTAATGAAAATTCTTTCTGTGTCATTATTTATTAAAAATCCCAATTGAGTTTTTCCTCTTTCTCAACAGTTGAAACGCCATTTTGATCTGTACTGAGCGTAGTAATCTTGCACCATTTACCCGTCACCCAGGTTAATTGAAGCGTTTTAGAAGAATTAATTTCCTTCACCAGGTAAATTCTTTTAACTTTTTGTGCATCGGGGTCTATGTATATATCCCAACGTTTTAATTTAAAGCTGTCTGGTAATTTGGTTTTAGCATCGTATGTCAGTGTGATAGCATTAATTGACTGATCCAAAAAACTTTTTTCTGTAAACAATGTTGTCAGATTTGTTGAATCAATCTCGGGGGTTAAAAATTCATTTACTGCCGCATCAATTTCTTCTATCTTCAACCAGGCGGAATCAGTCTTATTGTCAGCAGTGGTATATTTAACAGGGTTAATTCCGCTTTTCTTGATCTCAAATATCTCACCTTTAATAAATGAGGTTACCGGAAAAAACTTTTGATTAACAGGATCTGCGTTAGCAAGATCACTGTTTTTTTCTTCGGGATTTGTACATGAAGCTAAAGGTAAAGCGAACATTAAAACTGTGAATATAATTTTCATTTTTCAAATTTAGATGTAAACCATGGCATTGCAAAACCTGTGCAAGCAACATTGTGGTAAAAAAAACGCAACAATAAGATGAGTTATTGTTGCGTAAAGTATATTAAAAACTTAAAATTTAGAATCCTTTTGTTAAGCCTAGTTTAAGCCCAACGGCATATGGTTTTTCAACCAAAGCAACATTTTTGCGATACGTTGAATAGACTTGATAACGAACCTGCGGACCGGCCTGTATGCTGTAAGAACCCAGCTTAAAATTCATAAAAGTTTCAAAACCCAGGTTTAGATTCCAGGAGTTTATGGTAGACGGATCCGACACATAGCTTTTAAGATCAGAGGACAGCAGGTGAGCATTTCCTCCAAAAACATAAGTTGGCTGTACGCTTGCGCCTGCAAACCAATCCACATTTTTGTGGCTCGATAATTTATAAGCGAATCCAACAGGTAATGAAATCTGGTATGTTCTGTTATGCAGGGTTATTGGCGACAGTGCTGTTGAGTTAAATGAATTGGCAGTAGTGGATGTTCTTGCAGCAGAGTAAGAATAACCGGTGTTTGGATCATTCAACAAAATAGTTGTAATAATTGGATGGTTTATCTGATCGGCGTCAATATTATAATTGTTGTAGTTAAACTGAACACCAAGCTTAACGAACATATCTTTTGTTAAAGAGTATGTTAAACCCGCTCCGAGTTCCATGCCAATTCCCGGTGTCTGTTTTATATTATTATTGATGTCTAAATTAGCAAATGGTGCTGCAGATCCCTTTGAGTTCGTACTCAATTTGCGATAATTAACGGCTGGTGTTGCGTAAACCTGGTAAGACAATCTGCCTTTCAGTTTATTTTTTCCAGGTTTGTTCTGCAAGGCATAATTTTCTATCCAGGCTTTGTCTTCAACCGATAATTGTTTTTTGTCAGTTACAATTGAGGGATTAACAGTTACTGCTTTATCCGCTGGATTCTCATTGTTCTCAACCTTTTTTGCCGGCGATAGGTTTGCTTCGGGTTTTACAATACTAGTTTGTGTATTTGTAATTGCAGGTGTCGTTTTAGCTATATCCATTTCAGATTCAGTAACTGCACTATTTTTGTAGTTAGTAGTCTTGCTCTTTTTGGGTGTAACAGGAAGATCAGCAAAGATCTGGCTGGACTTAATATACCTGTCCATAGTTTCAACAATATCTTTCCCGGGTCTATCAGTTTCAGGTTTGATAGGTGAAATACTTTCGATTTCGGTGGCGGCTGTTTTGGTTGAATTAAAATAATTATCCGGCCTGTTGTTTCTTACTACAGTGTAGTTATCAAAATCTGTTACATCTGTAATCACATCATCAAACGCTATTACATAAGTTGAAGCCGCCTCTTTTTTGGCAACCGGGTTTTCATTACTTGTGGCGTGGTTTATTTTTGACGTGATTATATTGCTGGTTGCTTCAATATCATCGCTTTGATCCTGCGTAATTGTTCCATTCATCTTCTGAGTCAAACTGTTTTCTCCGGTATGCAGGTATCCAGCCAGCGTTAACGACCCTAACAACAGGATGCTCATAACAAAGGATGGCCATCTGCGGCTTGGGTGCAGGTTATTGTAAATACTATGCCACACCCTCCGTGAAGGATACATCCTGAACTGATCAGCTTTTTGCTTGATCAACTGTTCAAAATCATCGGTATAAAATTCATTCTCCATTTTACAAAAACATAATAGTAATTGGTAATGCCAATATCAGATTCTGTAATTCAAATCTAACTTGGTGAAACTGCTCCCAAAAAGTTTGAATTTTTGGCAGGCTTATTTATTATTTTCTTCTTTATTAAAATATCTTCCAACATTGCTTTAGCCCTGGTATACTGGCTTCTGCTGGTACTCTCTTCAATATCCAGCAAAAAAGCAATTTCTTTGTGCGAATACCCCTCAATTGCATACAGGTTCAATACCGTTTTATATCCCAATGGCAACGACCTGATACATTCTACCACTTGTTTTGCCTGCATTATCGATGGTATCATTTCTTCTCTGACATGAACACCGGTTGCATGAATGATATCTACACTGTCGGCAAATTTTTTATTTTTCTTTAAAATATTAATGCAGGTATGTACAATAATCCTTCGTATCCAGCCTTCCAGTGCACCTTCGCTGCGGTATTGATGTAACTGCGTAAAAACTTTAATGAAACCTTCCTGCAGCATATCTTCAGCGTCCTCACGGTTTTTAGCAAAACGATAGCACACGCCCAACATTCGTGGGCTAAAACGGTTATATAATGCCTCTTGTGCGGTGGCATTATTCCTTTTACATCCGGTCAGCATGAGCTCTTCCGTCATATTTGTGCTTAGTTTACCCTAAATATAGACAAAATAAGACTAAGAATAGCTGCATTAAAGTAAAAAAAACAGGCTGGAATGAAAACATTCCAGCCTGCGAGGCAAATACATTTTTTATATCTTAATCAGTTGATTATCATAAACTTCCTCTTAAAGTAATTACAAAATTCCTTCCTGGGGCGCTAAGGCCCGAGGCAAAAACTCTGTAATACTTGTCAAAAATATTTTCAAGTGCTAGTTGTACCATTGCATATTTATTTATGGTATATGAGGCTCTTAAATTTGCAGTAATCCAGCCAGGCGTGTAGCCTCTTTTCGGATCGGCGCTGTAGATCTGGTTGTCCTCTCCTCTTAAATTATAATTGGACGAATCTTTTGCCGCATTATATAAAGTGAAAACTTCGCCTTTAAAATTTCCAAAGCGAGTAAAAAAACTGGTACGGCCAAAAACAGGGGCTATGTGATCAAGTGGATAATCCATTGGCGATTCTTTTATCCGGCCATAGGTATAATTCAAAACTGTTGAAAACGAAAAGTGCTCATTAATATCTCCGGCAACTGTGCCGCTTATGCCCCACACATAGGCTTTATTTTTATTTACAACTTTTACAACCTGGCTTGTTGATCCGTTGTAAAAAATTGTAGAAGAGCCATTGTATGTACTGAAATCGGTTGATAACGCATCATTGTAATTGGAGTACCAAAATGTTGTACTTATCTGGTATTTATTTGAAAATGACTTTGAAACACTTGCTTCGTAATTAAAAGTTTTTTCTGGCTTGATATTCGGATTAGGGATAATCAGTGTCCCGTTTCCACTTTCAAAAACTTTGCTCATATCATCCACATTCGGATTTCTGAAGCCGCTCGAAACTAATGCAGCTATTCTCCATCCTCCTTCTGGTAAAAATATAATGCCCATATTGCCGGTTAGTGATGAATTTTTTTGTTCAATTTCGTCAAACGGAAAAGGGAAAAATGTTTTATCGATGAATTTTGAATACAACCTGTTGAATGAATAACGGAACCCACCATTTATGATAATGGTTTTTCCAAATTTGTGCAACCAGGTTCCATATGCTGCGTATGATTGTGTATTGCTGCCACCATCAGGATAACGGGTATCCAGTGCGCCTTTCTGCCCGGTGCTGATATTTTCAAAAAAAGCACTGGAGTTTACTTTATTATAAACAAATTCGGCTCCGTAGCTGAATTCATTTGTTTTTATGTTCTTTTTGAAATCTGCATTGATGCTAAAGACATTCACTTTTTCAGTTCGATGATTTAACTTACTGCTTTTAAACCCGCGGTTGTGGCGGCTTTCCTCAATATCCTGGTAGGCCGTCGTTACAGTACCAGCATCATAAATTTTTACAGCTGGCAGATTTACATGCCAGGCTGCTAACAATCTTTTTTGTGGACCGTAATACCACTGGGCATTTTTTGCTATTCCAGCATCGGTTTTTTCGGTAAGCCGGTCGTACCTGAATACATCACCGGTTGTGGAGAACTGAAAATTTAATACGTGTTCTGTTTTCCCGGTTTTAAATAAAAACTTTTGCAATAGATCATACTGCCTATATTTTGTTTGTACCTGTTTGTTGGGATTGCTGTTTGTGATCATGCTGTCAACTCCGTTAATTCTTTCAACATAAAAACTACGCTTACCCCAATCTGGAAACTGACTGTAATATTTGGAGCCCTGCCGAAGATCACCAAAATCAGAAAATGTAAAACTGGTTAACGAACCTATTTTTTTTCCGCCCACACTAAGATCAACATGCCCCGATTTTTCATTGTATGCTGTACTGTACCTCATAAATCCATTCCCACTAAATTTGGTTTTGCCCGTTGATAACTCTGGTTTTTTTGTATAGAAACTCATCACACCACCTAACGCGTCGCTGCCATAAAGTACTGATGAAGGCCCAAATAGAATTTCAGTTTTGGCTAAAATACTGTTGTCCATACTCAACACATTTTGTAAATGACCGCCCCGGTAAATGGCATTATTCATACGAATGCCATCCACGACGATCAATACTTTATTCGCTTCAAAACCCCTGATAACAGGGCTTCCGCCGCCAAGTTGACTTTTTTGCACCATAACATTTCCGGTATGAGTAAGCATCTCGGCTGTAGTTTGCTGGTTCATGAATTTTATTTTTTCTGAACTTACCGTTTGTACCTGTTGTGGTACAAATTTTTTCATTTCGGCAAATCTGCTCGCCGAAACAGTAACTTCATCAAGATTCACTTCCCTAAAACTTGAATCCATTAGTGTTTTCTGTTTTTTTATTTGCGAAAACCCATCGGCAATAAAAAAGAACAGAAAGACTATTATTAAATATCTTTTCATAATTCAATTTGATAATCGTTAGTTATAATTACATACATAGCAGGTTAGTGCCTTTGTATAAAATGCACTAACCTGCGAATAAGATATTTTATAACTCAGGAGGAGGGCTATACAGCGGGATATAACTTTCAGCGATGTTTTCTGAAAATACCGGGTAGGTGAATTTATTTAATTTCCAGAGTTGATCAATAACGGTATCGACAGTTTGCGTATACACAGCGAAGAAAAAAAATATATTTACCGATTTGGTGTACGGATTTTCGGTACCGGTATTCTTACTTATAAGATTCTTCAGAGCATTTACAATTTTGTCTTCCTTATGATCATAAAAGCCGGTAAAGTGAACTTTGTTTTCTATAACTACGTAAGACATAACATCAAAATACTTGCCATCAGCAATAATTTCTTTTCCGGGTTTTGCCCATTGCACTTTTTCTTTGGAAACAATTATGGTTTGTATTGTCTCTGTTTTAAATTTTTCGGAGCGGCTGTTCTTTATTTGGCGTTGCTTAACCTTGTTAGTAAAAAATAGCAGCGCCGGTAGCGCCAAAAGCAGCAAAAATCCTGCAGCAATGATATTTTTATAGATGCCGTTCATAATTGAAATCCAAGGTAGCCATTATTTTTTTCTGACTAAACTATCTGCAGGATAATTTGCTTTGATACTGTCTCTTAAAGAAGATACCCAATTGGCAATGATAAGTTTTTGTCCGTCGCTTAATTTTGCATCTTTGTGAATCCATAAGTAGGAGTCAAGAGGCATTTCATTCTTTTTTACCAGGTCGTTCACCTCTTCCAGTTTTCTGTATTGGCGCCTGATGCTGTAGGTTGTAAATTCCGAAAAATCAAGATCTTTCTTTGCATGTTCAATATGATCACCAATCCACCAGGCTACCGGTTGCACATTGGCATACCATGGATAAACCGTGTTATTACTATGGCAATCGTAGCAACTTGTCTTAAGGATGGAGCCAACATCTTCAGGAACCGGATAAAGTTTACTGATATCATTATTACTGATACCCTCAGCTTTGTTTTTTTCGGGCCTGAAGAATTGAATGATAATAAAGGCAAGTAACAATACCTGAAAAACTCTTTTTAAAATTTTCTTAAACATAAAATTGTTGTTTTAATTGATTAAGATATCACCGGTCATTTCATCAGGGATGGGTAAATCCATTACCGATAAAATTGTAGGAGCAATATCGCCTAATTTTCCGGTATTTACTTTTCCTTTCCAGTCATTACTGATTATAAATAAGGGAACCGGATTTAATGTGTGCGCCGTATTGGGTGTACCATCTTCATTAATCGCATAGTCTGCATTTCCATGATCGGCGGTTAAAAAAACGGTATAGTTATTTTGCAATGAGGCGCTAACCACTTTTTCCACACATTGGTCTACCGTTTCAACAGCACTGATGATAGCTTCCCAAACGCCGGTATGGCCTACCATATCTGCATTGGCGAAATTCAGGCAAATAAAATCAGCCGACTTATTATTTATTTCTGTTACTATAGCATCGGTCACCTCAATTGCACTCATAGAAGGTTGCAGATCGTATGTGGCCACTTTGGGTGAAGGAATCATAATTCTCTTCTCACTCGTAAAAGGTACTTCTCTGCCGCCACTAAAAAAGAAACTTACATGCGGGTATTTTTCTGTTTCGGCAATTCTTATCTGTGTTTTCTGATTCCGCTCCAGTATTTCACCCAGCGTATTTTTCAGATCATCATTTTCAAAAACGATGTTTACGTTTTTGAAGCTCTGATCATACTGGGTTAATGTTGTGTAATGTAAATTCAGTTTCTTCATATTAAACTCAGGCATGTCCTTTTGTGTAAGTACTTCTGTAATTTCTCTGCAACGATCTGTTCGGAAATTAAAGCAGATAACTACATCATCATCGCCAATCTTGACGTTTGGTACAGAAGCGTTGATGATCGGTTTAATAAATTCGTCGGTAACGCCTGCTTCGTAGGACTTTTCAACAGCAGTTAAAACATTTGTAGTTGAAACACCAGCTCCATGTACTAATGCATCATAAGCCAGCTTAACTCTTTCCCAACGTTTATCTCTGTCCATTGCGTAATACCGTCCAACAACAGTCGCTATTTTGCCAGTTGTTGTATCAAGATGTTTTTGCAAATCGTTTAAAAAGCCAAGCCCGCTTTTAGGGTCTGTGTCACGGCCATCAGTAAAAGCGTGGATCAGAACATTGGCCAGTCCTTCATTTTTACATAAACTTGTTAACGCTTTCAAATGGTCAATATGCGAATGAACCCCGCCGTCGCTAACCAAACCCATGAGGTGCAAAGTTTTATTATTTTCTTTGGCGTGCTGAATGGCATTCAGCAAGGCTTTGTTTGCAGCGAATTCACCTGATTTTATAGCCACATTAATTCGTTGTAATTCCTGGTATACAATTCGGCCGGCACCTAAATTCAAGTGTCCAACTTCACTATTTCCCATTTGTCCATCGGGCAATCCAACGGCCTCTCCACAGGTTACTAAGGTGGTATTAGGGTATTTTGTATATAAGCTGCTCACAAATCGTGTATTGGCATGTTGTATGGCATCGCTTTTAGGTACTTTTCCTAAGCCCCATCCATCCATTATGATCAAGATTACTTTTTTGTTGTTCATGGTATAAAACTAAAATATTTGCAGCTATTAGCCGCTGATAATTGTCAATTGAGTATAAAAACTAAAATATTCCGTGTATTAACGTCAGTCTTGGCACGTTTTTAGTAATTTTAATGGTTGCAAAACCTCCCAATTATGAAGCAGATTTTTTCAATAGTGGCAGTTGCATCGGTTTTAAGTGCGTTCACAGTTTTTTCAAGTATTGATGAAGTAATCAATTCAATGAGGGCCGGTAATGCGGCTGAAATTGCCAGATATTTTGACAATACAGTTGAATTTAACATGCCTGATAAAAGCAGTACGTTCAGCAAAAGTCAGGCTGAACTGGTTTTAAAAGATTTTTTCAACAATAATGGGGTAAAAAGTTTTGATGTGATCCATAAAGGAGAGAACTCCGGCTCGCAGTATTGCATCGGCACGCTCATTACCAAAGCCGGCGCTTATCGTACTACTATTTTTATGAAACAAAAAGGTGATAAGCACGTTTTGCAAACCATAACTTTTGAAAGCAAGTAACTGATTGAATCTAAAATTTTTCAACCCCGGAATTTTCGGGGTTTTTTCTTTCTTAGCTTTGCTCACATGGATTTCAACGATAAATTAATCGCACTTTTAAAAAACGCATTGGCCGAAGACATCGGCGATGGTGATCATTCCACGATTTCAGCTATTGATGTGGAAGCCTCAGGCATAGCTGTTTTACACATAAAAGAAGATGGTATACTTGCAGGCTTGGCCGTCGCTGAGAAAATATTCCGGTATATGCAGCCGGATATTGTATTTGAATCTTATAAAAAAGATGGTGATGAAATGATTGCCGGCGAAATAGCTTTTGAAGTAAAAGCAAAAGTGCATACCATTCTAAAATGCGAAAGGGTAGTTCTTAATTGCATGCAACGAATGAGCGGCATTGCAACATTAACCAATGCCTATACTCAAAAATTAAAAGGTTATAAAACCAAACTGCTTGATACCCGTAAAACCACGCCGGGTTTCCGGTTATTGGAAAAAGAAGCAGTAAAAATTGGCGGCGGCTTAAATCATCGGTTTGGATTGTATGACATGATCATGCTGAAGGATAATCATATTGATTTTTGTGGCGGTATTGAAAAAGCTATTGAAAAAGCTTATGATTATGTTCAGCACAAAAAACCAGGTTTAAAAATTGAAGTGGAGACCAGGAATATTGAAGATGTGAAGAAAGTTGTTGCAAACGGAAAAGTAAACCGTATTATGCTGGATAATTTTACCCCGGCTCAGATAACCGAAGCGATGAAAGTTATTGATGGCAAATTTGAAACTGAAGCAAGCGGCGGAATAAATATTGACAATATTGTTGAATATGCAGCAACAGGCGTAGATTTTATTTCGAGCGGTGCAATTATACACCAGGCTAAAAGCCTCGACCTGAGTTTAAAAGCCAAAACTCTGTAACATACAAAAATGAAAAAGAAGAAAATACAATCGTTAGGAGGACTGGTTTATTCAACTGATCCTGATTTTAAACTAACTGATGACAATGCTGAAGAAATGGAAACCCTTGAACCATCTAAGCAAAAATTAAGAATAAGACTTGATACCAAACACCGTGCAGGTAAAGCAGTTACATTGATACAGGATTTTATCGGTACAACTGCTGATCTGGAAGACCTGGGGAAAAAACTAAAATCATTTTGTGGCACAGGAGGTTCTGTAAAAGACTTGGAAATTATTGTTCAGGGAGATAACAGAGAAAAAATATTTAACTGGTTACTGAAAAACGGGTACAAATTAACTAAGAAGATCTAATGCTCTTTTTCAGTTTTAATATCCTGTGCTGCTGATGATAAAATACTTAAAGCGCCGCTGGGACATTTTTTCACCTGTTCAATAATTTGCCTGGTTTCGGCGTTATCCATTACGATCCAGGGTTTACGGCGAGGATCGAAAATGACGGAAAGCCTTTTAAACGAAATTGTTGAGTGAATGCAAACTTCAGGTTTCCAAACAACAGTAATTTCGCCGTTGCTGTAATAATGGGTTTTTTTATGATATAAAAATTTAGTTTTTAAGTTGCACTTGTTGTAAATTACAAAAAGATAGACATCAATAAAAAACGTGAACATGATTTCTAAAATTTCGGAGGGTATTACCATTAGCGTGGAAACATATTATCAGCCTGAGTACAGCAATCCTGTGAATAGTGAATTTATGTTTGCCTATAGGATAACAATTTTAAATAGTAATGCCTATCCGGTTAAATTGTTACGGAGGCATTGGCATATTTATGATAGTAACGGAAGTTTACGTGAAGTGGAAGGCGAAGGTGTGGTTGGTGTTCAGCCGCAATTAAATCCGGGAGAATCCTATCAATATATCAGTGGATGTAATCTCCGGTCGGAAATTGGAAAAATGAATGGAACCTACCTGATGGAAAATATCAATACGGCCAAAACATTTGATGTAATCATCCCGTCATTTGAAATGTGTGCTCCTTTTAAGCTTAATTAATTTAACCTTTTTTTTCTTTATTTTGACTTACCTTTATAGCTCAATAACAGCTAAACTGGATTAACCTCCATTTTAATATTCCAGATTCTATTTTTTTATGCGGAATACTGTTGTAGAACCAAATTCTACTTAAATCAGTATTAACAGTTATGGCAAAAATTACATTTTCAAACAGCAATAATGAGTTTTATCAGAGCTTGAAAGCTTCTGTAGACGAATACTTTACTAAAAATAAAATTAGAAAAACTGGCGATTGGAGGCTGTACAGTAAGACCATTATCTTAGTATCAACCGCAGTTACTATGTATAGCCTACTGATGATTGTTCCTTTGACTTATTGGGTGGCAATGCTATGTGTTTTTATATTAGGAATTACACTGGCATCTATTGGATTTGGTGTAATGCATGATGCCAATCATGGTAGTTATTCAACGAAGCAAAAACTAAATGATTTTCTGGGACTGAGTTTGAATGCGCTTGGGGCAAATGCTTACTTCTGGAAACAAAAGCACAACATTATTCATCACACCTATACCAATGTTGATGGTATTGATGATGATATTGCAAAGAGCCCGATCATCCGTCAGTGCGAGTCACAAAAATGGGTGCCTGCACATAAAATTCAGTACCTGTACCTGTTGCCGGTGTACGCTTTGTCAACCATCTTCTGGATATTTATTATGGATTTTACAAAATATTTTTCCCGTAAAATTTACACTACCGATGCCTGGAAAATGTCGACAAAAAATCATATTATTTTTTGGGCAACAAAAATTTGCTACATTATTTTTTATATGATTTTGCCAATTACTGTTTGGGGTTTTTTGCCCTGGCTGGTTGGTTTTTTGACATTGAATGCAGTAATGGGGTTGATCTTGTCCTTGGTTTTTCAATTGGCGCATGTAGTTGAGAATACCGAATTTGAACATGTTCCTTTAGATGCTACAAAGCATATTGAAACAGCCTGGGCCGAGCACCAGATAAAAACCACGGCCAATTTTGCCATGGGTAATAAAGTTATTTCCTGGTTTGTTGGCGGATTAAATTACCAGATAGAGCACCATCTTTTTCCTCGGGTGAGCCATGTGCATTATCCGGCTATCAGTAAGATCGTTATGGAAAAATGTGCCGAGTATAATTTGCCTTATAATAAATACGATACTATGAGTGAAGCAGTGGCTTCACATTTCAGGGTGATGAAATCTTTAGGTAGGAAACCTGAACAGGCAATGGCGCAGGTAAAAGCCGCCTGATATTAAGGTTTGTATTTAGCCTCCTGGAATATAATTTCTGCATCTGCCGACATTAATTGTTGCAAACTGTATTTTGGATTTTTCTCCATGAATTTTTTTACGATCTGCCAACCGGTAAAACTGCCAATGTTGCCCGGCGACGCTTCGCCAAGTTCCTGTGTCTTCGGGCCTTCACCAATGTAATTTTTAATGATATTGTAATCGATAGTTTGTAAAAAATTATTTTGAACAAACAATTGCCAAACTGCTGCTTCATGTTCGTAAACAGCCGCTAACTGCTCTTTAGAATATCCAATTAATTTGTATTCCTCAATTTGCGGTACTAATTTACTCAGCAGGTAAAGCCTTTTGCCTTTCTCTACCATTTGCTGCACCAATGGTTTATCATCCATTTTTTCGGGATAAAGATCTGTTACAATATTTTTCATGCAGTTAACAGCAATATAATCTGGAGTAAAGCGGCTGCTTATATAATCAGGATAGGTTTCCTGTACAATCCCTGATTTATAAATAGAAAAATCTTTTCCCAGATGATGATGTAAACCTACGATCAATGCTTCATCACTCAGAATATCTCCATAACCATCAATTGGCCCGATATATGTGATCAGTTTTTTTGGAGTCTGGAATTTCGGAAAATAGTATTTTACGAACTGAAGTCCTTTTTTAATTTGCTTTTCATACACGGTAAAATCAGCAAAAATTTTCTCCGAGGAATCGAAGATGAGCCTGTAATCGTTGGTAAAACCTTTTACATAGTCCGCAGTGCTGTCGGCCGACCATCGAGGATCAGCGTTTAAAATAGTGGAAATAAAATTCTCACCAAAGGAAGGGTATCCGGCAATCAGTTTGTCAAGGTTTTCAGAAAAATTGATCGTGTCTAAACTAAAAAGTTCCTTTTCAAACCGCATGGTTGTCAACTCAATTTTAATATTTGAAACATCGGGTATGTTGGCATTATTGCCGCAGGAAACAGATAGAATGGATATCAGAAATACAAAAATTAATCTCATTTTCTTCATTTAACTTTACAAGTATAAAAAACATTTCTAAATATAAAGTTAAGCCCCTTTGAGGGTTTGCGGCATGAAAATATTTGTAGCACAGCAAAACTATCACATTGGAAATTTTGAAAGCAACGTAGCAAAAATTATCCAGGCGATAGAGTCAGCAAAGAAACAAGGAGGAGATTTAATTGTGTTCAGTGAGCTGAGTGTTTGTGGCTATGCACCCCGTGATTTCCTGGAGTTCAACGATTTTATTAATAAAAGTTACGCTGCAATTGATCTTATTAAACAACACGCAGATACAATTGGCGTATTGGTAGGTGCACCCGACAGAAATCCTGTTAAGGAAGGGAAAGATTTATTTAACGCTGCGTATCTCTTATACGACAAAGAGATCAAAGCCGTTGCCCATAAAACCTGCCTGCCAAATTATGATGTATTTGATGAGTACCGGTATTTTGAACCTGCTTACGAATGGAACATAGCAGAGTTTAAAGGGAAAAAACTAGCCGTTACAATTTGCGAGGATATCTGGAACCTGGGCGATAACCCTTTATACCGTATTTGCCCGATGGATGAATTGATGAAACAGGAACCCGATGTGATGATCAACTTATCTGCCTCACCATTTGATTATACACATGATGAGGATCGCAAAGCCACTATAAAATCTAACGTTACCAAATATAAGTTACCATTGTTTTACTGCAACGCCATTGGTAGCCAGACCGAAGTGGTTTTCGACGGCGCTTCGCTGGTTTTTGATGCAGCGGCCAATCTTTGTGGTCAGCTCCCCATGTTTGAGGAGGCAATGGAAGGATTTATTTTGAATGATGATGGTTCCATTGAAGCAACAATTATTGAACCCGCCGACCGGATGCCGGATAATGAATTGGAACCCGCCAGACTGGAAGAAGATTTGAATATTAAAATGGTGCATGATGCCATTGTGTTAGGCATCAAAGATTATTTTACAAAAATGGGTTTTACTAAAGCCATCATCGGCAGCAGCGGTGGAATTGATAGTGCAGTCACTTTAGCATTAGCCTGTGCTGCATTAGGTCATGAAAATGTTCGGGCGGTTTTAATGCCTTCACAATATTCATCGGCACACTCGGTAAATGATGCTGAGCAGTTAAGTCTGAATTTGAAAAATCCTTACGACATTATTCCAATTGAAAATATTTACAAGAGTTTTCTGGAAGAATTAAAACCTGTTTTTAAGGATTTACCTTTTGGTGTTGCAGAAGAAAACATTCAAAGCCGCAGCCGTGGAAATTTGTTGATGGCCATCGCTAATAAATTTGGTTATATATTATTGAACACTTCCAACAAAAGCGAGCTGGCAACGGGATATGGAACATTATACGGCGATATGGCAGGCGGGTTGGGCGTTTTAGGCGATTGTTACAAATTACAAGTGTATTCGTTGGCTAAATATATCAATCAGAATAAAGAGATCATCCCCGAGAATATTATAACAAAACCTCCAAGCGCTGAGCTAAGGCCCAATCAAAAAGATTCTGATTCATTACCTGAATATGCGATACTGGATAAAATACTTTATCAGTATATCGAAAGAAGGCAGGGCCCGAAGGAAATTAAAGCACAAGGATTTGATGCAGCTTTGGTTGACCGGATTTTAAAAATGGTGAACATCAACGAATACAAACGCAACCAGTTTTGTCCCATTATTCGCATTTCACCAAAAGCATTTGGAGTTGGCAGAAGGATGCCAATTGTTGGAAAGTACCTGACTTAACCATCTTCGAAAACAAGAAATCTTTGAATCAGCGATTATATTTTCTCAACTACCACAGCCGTTCCATAGGATAAAACTTCAGTTACTCCATTCATCACTTCATTGGCATCATAACGCATATTGATGATTGCATTGGCACCACGTTCGTTCGCATGCTGCACCATCAGTTGAAAAGATTCTTCCCTTGTTTTTTCACAAAGTTCAGAGTAGATGGAGATCTTGCCACCAACAAGGGTTTGAAATCCTCCGGCAATATTTCCAAATATACTCCTGCTGCGTACGGTAATTCCCCTTATCAATCCAAGGTGTTTAATGATACGGTAACCTTCCAGAGTGGTTGAGGTTGTTATCAGGTTTTGATCTACCATGTTTCATAATTTTACTAAAGTTAGTTTGATTTTAACAAAGTTTTGCCCCCCGCAACCAAACTGCAAAAAAAATAGTTGGCACAGAGTTCGTAATTTGCACGTTATCATTTAAAACAGCACAATAATTATAAATCTATGGTTCAAACATCTGAAGACATTCGTTTACTAAATGAGAAAATAAAACATGCATCCGGATTTGTTACCCGTATAAATGATGAGTTGGGTAAAGTAATCGTTGGCCAGCAGGTAATGATCGAAAGATTATTGATTGGCTTACTAAGCAATGGGCACGTATTGCTTGAGGGCGTACCTGGCCTTGCAAAAACACTGGCAATAAAATCGCTGGCACAGGCAGTTCACGCAGATTTTAGCCGTATTCAGTTTACGCCCGACCTGTTGCCTGCCGATGTTGTAGGTACAATGACGTACAATATGGCTAAGAATGAATTTATGGTCCGTAAAGGCCCCATCTTTTCAAATTTTATTCTGGCTGATGAGATCAACAGGGCGCCGGCAAAAGTTCAAAGTGCTTTGCTGGAAGCCATGCAGGAACGGCAGGTAACCATTGGTGAAACCTCGTATAAACTGGTAGAACCTTTTTTGGTTTTAGCAACGCAAAATCCGATTGAGCAGGAAGGTACTTATCCTTTGCCTGAAGCACAGGTTGACCGCTTTATGTTGAAAGTGGTTGTTGATTACCCGAGTAAACAGGAAGAACAACTTATTATTCGTCAAAATACATTGGGATTAAATTTTCCGCCGATAAACTCTGTTGCCTCAACCAGCGAAATTATGACGGCAAAAGAACTTGTACGTCAGGTTTACCTCGACGAGAAAGTAGAGAATTATATTTTAGATATTGTTTTTGCAACCCGTTTTCCTGATCAATATAACTTACAAAAACTAAAACCATTGATTGGTTTTGGAGGCTCGCCAAGAGCAAGTATCAACCTTGCGCTTGCTGCAAAAGCTTATGCCTTTTTAAATAACAGAGCTTATGTAATTCCTGAAGATGTACGAGGAATAAGTAAAGATGTATTAAGACACAGGATTGGCTTGACCTATGAGGCCGAGGCTGAGAATGTAGGTGTAGAACAAATCATAAATGAGATATTAAGAGTAGTTAATGTTCCGTAATGCTGACGACTGAAGAAATAATTAAAAAAGTCAGAGAGCTCGAGATAAAGAGCAAAAAAATCACTACGCATTTATTTACGGGTGAGTATCACTCTGCTTTTAAAGGAAAGGGAATGAGCTTTAGGGAAGTAAGAGAATATTATGCAGGTGATGATGTACGGTTTATCGATTGGAATGTGAGTGCAAGGTTCAGTCATCCGTTTACCAAAGTTTTTGAAGAAGAAAGAGAACTTACGGTGATGCTGATGATTGACACCAGTTCGAGTAATTTATTTGGAACGGTTGAGAAACAAAAGAAAGAGCTTATTGTGGAAATGGCTGCTGTACTAACTTTTAGCGCTATCAGCAACAACGATAAAGTGGGCGTGATTTTTTTTAGTGATAAGATCGATAAATATATTGCGCCAAAAAAGGGCCGCAAGCACGCCTTGTACATTGTACGGGAATTGCTTACTGTTGAAGCAACTAAAAAGGGAACTGACCTGGATGAAGCAATTAAATTTTTCAGCCGTTCGGTAAAACAACGGAGCATTGCTTTTATTCTCAGCGATTTTTTAACAACAGGGTACGATGACGACCTGAAGGTAATTGGCAACAAACACGATGTGATTGGTGTTCGGGTGTATGATAAAATGGATATGCAGTTGCCCGATGCCGGATTGTTACAGGTTTTAGATCCTGAAATAAATAAAAGCCGCTGGATAGACAGCAGTGATGAATTGGTGCGGTACAATTACCAGAAGCATTTTATGGAGCAGAGTGAATTAAGTAAGAATTATTTCAGACAGGCAGGAGCGGAGTTGTTGCACGTACGTACCGACGATGATTATGTAAAAATATTACAGCAGTTTTTTATTAAAAGAATCTGATCAGAAAAATAATGGCGAAAGGCAACATAAAGCGGAAAGTAATTGCTGGTGGATTAACGGTCTGTTTCTTATTAGGCACGCTGATTGTTTTCGGACAAAGTTTACAAACCATCACCGATAAAAAAGATATTTTAATTGGCGAACAGATCAAGCTCAAAGTAAAAGCATCTTTTAAACCCGAACTTTTCCGGATCGGCAACTGGCTTATCATTCCGGATTCGATTCTTCATTTTGAAATTGTAGAAAAAAGTAAAATTGACACGGTAGAGTTTAAAGACAATTCGAAAATTGTAGAGCAGACAATTACATTAACCAGTTTTGATTCGGGCCGGTGGGTTTTTCCCAGGTTGGGAGTGAATTTTGATTCACTGAAAGACGATACCACATTAAATGTGTTTACCGATTCATTTTATGTAAACGTTTCCTATTCTCCTGCCGACACTACTGATCAACTTCGTGATATAAAACCTATCATCAAAGTTTCTGTTGCTGATTATTTCTGGTACTATGTGCTTGGAGGAGGCATTTTGCTTTTGCTGGCTATCTTTCTCTTGTACGGATATTTTAAAAAGAAAAAACAATTGCAAACTGCAATGCCAGTTTCCGGTCTTTCTCCTTTTGATGAAGCGATGGAGGAGCTGAAAAAACTCAGCCAGTTTAATTTGAATGAAGCGACTGAAATTAAAATGTTTCATATTCAACTATCTGATGTTTTTAGGAATTACCTGAGTCGAAAACAAAATAGCAACCTGTTGTCTGAAACAACAGGCGATTTACTCATCAACCTGAAAAGTAAAAATATACAGCAGGAAGATATTTCGAAACTGGCTACAGCACTGCGTTGTACAGATGCGGTAAAATTTGCAAAATACCTTCCCTCGTCAAGCGAAAGTGATGATTGCTGTAATAAGGTAAAAGAAACAATTGTATTGAACGAACGACAAACAAAGAACA
The DNA here is from genome assembly GCA_024642285.1 of Sphingobacteriales bacterium. Taxonomy (GTDB): domain Bacteria; phylum Bacteroidota; class Bacteroidia; order Chitinophagales; family Chitinophagaceae; genus Ferruginibacter. Next base: position 149,893 of record JAHEBJ010000002.1, on the reverse strand, counting down.
ATAAACAATAAGCCCGTTTTGATCTTAGACTATTTCAAAAATATAACCTTTAGCCAACCCTGGTTTTTCCTGTTGCTTCTTTTACTGCCGGTATTCATTTATTGGTATGCATCCAGGAGCAACAAACGTCTGGGCTCAATCATTATTTCTGATATATCGGCTAAAGGGTTGGGTTCCTGGAAATCATATTTACGTCATTTGCTTTTTATACTGAGATTACTAGCAATTGTATTTATCACTACCGCATTGGCCAGGCCACAAACAATGTTTGAAGATCAACATGTTGATGGTGAAGGCGTGGATATTGTTTTATGTATTGATGTCAGCGGAAGCATGACGGCACAGGATCTTACACCAAACAGGTTGGAGGCAGCAAAGAATGTGGCTATTGATTTTGTAAATAAAAGACAGACGGACAGAATTGCCGTAGTTATTTTTTCTGGTGAGAGTTTTACTCAATGTCCTCTTACAACCGATCACCGCGTTTTGATTTCGGCGATAGAAAATATCAGGAACGGGTTACTGGAAGATGGAACAGCCATTGGTTCGGGCCTTGGTACCAGTGTTGACCGCCTGCGTGAAAGCAAATCAAAAAGTAAAGTAATTATTTTATTGACTGATGGAGAGAACAACGGAGGATTGATTGATCCGCAAACAGCAAAGGAAATCGCCAAAGCATTCCAGGTAAAGGTTTATACCATTGGTGTTGGTACCGATGGATATGCGCCTCAGCCGGTAAATACACCAATGGGAGTTGTTATGCAGCAAGGCAAAGTATCAATTGATGAAAAACTATTAAAGGAAATTGCTTTTGAAACCGGCGGCAAATATTTCAGAGCAAAGGACAACCAGGGACTGTCAGGGATATATGCTGAAATAAATACTTTAGAAAAATCAAAAGTTGATATTACTTCACGAACCAGGTATACCGAAAAATTCTTTCCCTTTGCAATGATAGCGCTTGGCCTGATATTTTTCGAAATGCTTTTAAGATTCACTGTCTTCCGAAAATTTCCTTAATTAGTGTATTTCATTTTTATTCGTGAAATTTGTGCCTCATGAACGCAACCGTATATAAAAGTACCGGAAGTTGGTACCAGGTAAGAGATGAAAAAGGCAAACAGTACAGCGCACGTTTGTTGGGCAAATTTAAAATTGACGGACTTACGAGTACCAACCCTATTGCAGTGGGCGACCATGTAGTTATTGATTCAGACACAGAGCGGAGGGACAATGAATCTGAAATTTCGTTTACCATCACCGAAATAAAAAAACGGAAAAATTATATCACCCGTGTTTCTCCGGCCAATAAACATCAACACCACATTATCGCTTCAAATTTAGACCAGTCGCTGTTATTCGCAACACTTAAAGATCCCAAAACATCACAGGGTTTTATCGACAGGTTTTTAATTACCTGTGAAGCTTATCATATTCCGGCGATCATCGTGTTTAATAAAAGCGACCTGCATCGAAAAAAGGAAGAAGAGAAATTTGAAATGGTGAAAGATATCTATGAAAAGATAGGTTATACCGTTTTATCCATGAGCATTGAAAACAGAACCGGTGTGGAAGAAGTTAAAGTGTTGTTGAAAGATAAAGTGACTTTGATCAGTGGCCATTCTGGTGTAGGGAAATCAACTTTTATTAATGCTGTCTTTCCCGAATTTAAACTGAAAACGCAGGATGTGAGTGGCTGGAGTGGCAAAGGACTGCATACAACTACTTTTGCTGAAATGTTTGACCTGCCTGGCGGTGGAAAAATTATTGATACACCTGGAATAAGAGAATTGGGGTTGGTTGATATTTCAAGGCAGGAACTTAGTCACTACTTCCCCGAAATGAAGGCACTGATTAACGACTGCCAGTTTAACAACTGCATGCATTTAAATGAGCCGGGTTGTGCAGTAAAAACAGCGGTAGGAGAAGGATCCATTCATATGGACCGCTATATCAGCTATTGCAACATTTTGGAAACGATCAACGAAAAATCTTATTGATCAATAGATGCGATGCTCTAAAAAATGAGCCACTTCCATCACCACATTATTATTTTTGGGTGCGTTTTTTTTCTGCTGCGGATAAATGCTTACACCGTTAAAGATATTGTAGTGCAGAGTTAAAAACAGCCCACGATACTGGAAATCCCAGTCAAGGGTTTCTGCATCATCAATCTGGTTAAGGAATTTAACTTTCAGGTCCTTTGAAAGCGTGTTGGCAATGGCATAAAATTTCGAAATACCACAGTTGTCGTCAATTACGGCTTCGGTACAGCCGCTGCTGGTTTTCAATTCGTAACACATAGGTACAGGTTTTTAATTCGATATTGGGTTAGTTAATAATTACGTTTTTACAAAACCTCTTATCTTCCACCTTTCCATTTTGCCTTGCTGGCTTTCTTAGCCGCTTTTTCATCGCCGCCTAATAATTTTTCAGCACCTACATTACGGCCATCAGTAGGGCAACCAACTTTCTCTTTTTTTCTGAAAATATTGGTAATAAAACAGCCGCTTAATAAAAAGGCAGCCATCGTAAAACCTAAAATTATTTTTTTCATGTCTTAAAGATAATATTTTTATTCGACCTCCTTAGCTAGCTAAACGAATCTTCGCTACGTTAACTCTCCCCCTTCTGGGGTGACGGAAGGGTCCAGGTTCTTAAACCATCCACTATACATCACATAATTTTCAGCAATTCTGTTTATCTCTCCGCTGATCATCTCTTTGCTGATATCTTTCACTTTTTTTGCAGGCACACCGGCATAAATACTTCCGGCTTCAATTTTTGTATTTTCAAGAACTACTGCGCCTGCTGCGATGATGCTGTTACTGCCAACTTCGGCATTATCCATCACGATAGCGCCCATTCCTACGAGCACGTTATCATGTATAACGCATCCATGTACGATTGCATTGTGTCCGATGCTAACATTATTTCCAATTACAGTAGCGGCTTTCAAGTAAGTGCAGTGAATTACGGCTCCATCCTGCACATTAACTTTGTTTCCCATGCGTATGCTGTTCACATCACCTCTCAACACGGCGTTGAACCAAATACTGCACTGGTCACCCATAACCACATCTCCAACAATTGTGGCATTAGGTGCTATATAGCAGTCGTTCCCGAAAGTTGGAAGAACATCTTTTACAGGAAGTATTACCGGCATAAATTTTAATATTTAAAAAGAAATGGGATTAAGAAACGAATACAATTTATTAAAAAGGAATTCCAAAAAGAACATATGAACCCAATTTTCTGCTTTGGTCGCAATACATAGCACTTACTTCCAATGGCCCTATTGGCGTTTTATAGGAAAAAGTAACTGCATAGCCGCTCAATCCATCTATGCTGGATGTTGAATTCCTTTTGGTTGCGAAATTCTTAACCAAACCATTTATTCGTCCTGAAATATAAATATTATTTCCCGGGTTAAATCGTAAACCCAGTTGCAGCGCCAATACGCTGGATGAATTGACGCCTGCTTCCTGTAATCCTGCAAACCTTACCTGATTTCGGAAACTGCCGTTGATGCCTCCAATCTGAAAATTATTGAGTACATTAGGAGTGCCAGTAAAATTAAGTCCCGCCTGTAACTCCGAGAAAAAAGTAAACCGCTTGTTGATCTCTGAATAAATGGTCCCATCAAAACTAAAACGGGCAAAATTATCAAAGTTAAGCGTTGATGGAACCACAGGAACTTCGTTCAGAAATTGAACAAGGTTCGGTTCCTGGTTATAAACCTGACCCAATTCAGTGCTTATTTTTATTCCTTTTGTTGGATAGAATATCTGGTTAAGCGTATTGTATTTCAGAAAAACATAGCTCTTAAAATTGGTAAACCTTCCTTTTACTTCCGATACTGCATGTATTGCCGGACTATACCTGATGTACTCAAAAACTGTTCCTATACCCGTCGCTAATTTATTATTTCCGCTGGTTTGAAAGTTGAGAAATGTTTGTGAGTAATTCTGATTATAAGACCCGTTCTTTTCAAAATTCTGGTAGGCATCAATTTGCAGGTTATCCAGTTTAAAGCCAGTAACAAAAGCAAAATTTTTAATACGACCAAGATATTGCAGATGCTCAGCCTCAATCTGAATGCTTTCACCAAGTGCAACCGACACCATACTTCTTGAATTGGGTAAAATAAAATCACGGGAGGTTATATTTAAATTTACATTGATGCCACGCAGGCGGTTATAGAACAATCCGGCTTTAACATAGGTATTCGGGTTTTCTTCGGCGGTAAAAATAATATTGGCAGTATCTTTCGCAACTGGTGCAAGTTGGTACCCAATGCTGGCATAGTAACGTGAACCATAGGCCCTGCGTATTTTTTTACTGATCTGTGCTGCAGTATAAGGCTTATGGTCATCAAAGTTCATCAAGTGTACAAAAAATTTTGGCGTTGTTTTTCGTAGACCTTTAACAGTAAAATGGGGTATGAAAACAGCTTTATCAATAACATCCTTTTGGGTAACAACGGGTTCATTTTTCAACGCATTAATGCTGTCGGCAAGTTTTTTAAATATCGGGTAATACTGCATGCCAGTTTCCACACCATATTGAAGAATTTCTTTGGCGCTGCCAAAACTTCCGGTATTATATTCTTCCATCGGCATATGTATATAAATATCAGTTAATGGCAGCTCTTCTTTAAAATCGTTGGCATCCCTGAAAAAAGCCATCTGTAACAATACATCAACCGGGTTTTTTATTTTGTCGATTTTTGATAAGCCGGTGGACACATTGCTGCCAATCACAATATCGGCACCCATTTCCTTAACATTTTTTACCGGAAAATTCCTTACCAATCCGCCATCCACTAATTTTTTGTTGTCTCTTGCTACTGCAGAGAAAACCGAAGGGATGGCCATAGTTGCCCGTAATGCTGTGATTAAATTCCCGGTGTCAAGTACCACCAGATCGCCTGTCTCAAGATCGGTGGCCATACACTTGAACGGAATTTTCAGCTGATTAAAATCACGAATATCATAGGCATTAAAAAAAAGTTCCGAAAATTTAAGATTGATCTCCTGTCCGGTAATTAAACCGGTTTGAAACCTGATTTTATTGTTGATGAATGGAAATTCGATGGCAAACCGGCTGTACTGATCTTTTTCTTCCATCAGCAATGTTTGCAAGGGAACATTGTTCGAAAATAAAATATCAAAGTCAATATCCTTTCTTAAATTTTCAATTTCCTGCCCGCTGTAGCCAATTGCATACAATGCGCCAACAATAGCGCCCATGCTGGTTCCGGTAATATAGTCTACCTTAAGACCGGCGCTGTCAATAGCTTTTAAAATACCCACATGTGCCAGTCCTTTGGCACCTCCGCCACTCAAGGTTAATCCAATTTTTGGACGCGGTTGACTTTCCTGCCCAGCTAAGTTCAGGGAAAAAATAATATAACAAAAAAGGGTAAGACAAAATTTCATTGAGTAGTACTAATAGTTGATCCGTTAATATGGATTTTTTAAAATTACGATTTAACTTGTTTTAAACCCGTTAAAAAAGTTAATTAAATGTGTTTGTTCAAAATCAAATGTGTAGAGCATATTATATTCAGATAGCTTTATTTTGCATTATTAAAACAAAATATGACCAACCGGCAACTTTTTTTGAAACATGTAGGGCAAACTTCTGTAGCTCCACTTTGCCTGGAGATTGTAAAAGCCGAAGGATGTAAGCTGTTTGACGCAGATGGAAAAGAGTATATCGATCTGATTGGTGGTATCAGTGTTTGTAATGTTGGCCACAGGCATCCAAGAATTGTTGATGCAATTAAAAAACAATTGGATGATTATTTACACATTATGGTGTATGGAGAGCTGGTACAAAGCCCGCAGGTACAATATGCTCAAATGCTTGCCGACCATCTGCCAAAATCTTTAAATGCTGTTTTCTTTACAGCATCGGGCAGCGAAGCCACAGAAGGGGCGATGAAGCTGGCAAAACGATTTACGAACAAAACCCAGATCATCTCGTTTAAAAATTCTTACCACGGAAGCACACAAGGCGCTTTAAGTGTGATGGGTAGCGAATACTGGCAACAGGCTTTCAGGCCTTTGTTGCCAGATGTCTTGCAAATGAACTACAATTCGTTTGACGATCTCGAAAATATTACTGACCGAACAGCTTGCGTAATTGCTGAAACCATACAGGCAGAAGCAGGAGTACTCGTTCCGCAAAACGACTGGTTAAAAGCTTTGAGAAAAAAGTGTGATGAAACCGCAACAGTTTTAATATTTGATGAAATACAATGCGGCTTTGGACGCAATGGAACACTTTGGGCATTTGAGCAGTTTGATGCAGTGCCCGATATTTTATTGTTAGGGAAAGCACTGGGTGGCGGAATGCCATTAGGCGCTTTTGTCGCTAATAAAGAAATGATGGATTCATTTACCCATGATCCGGTACTTGGGCATATCACTACATTTGGTGGTCATCCGGTTTGCTGTGCCGCCGGCCTGGCTGCGTTCAATGTTTTACTCGATGAAAAATTAATTGAAAAGGCTGCCGAAAAAGGAAAGCTGTTTGTCTCGCTGTTGGATAATAAAAAAATAAAATCGGTACGCAGCAGAGGATTGATGATTGCAGTTGAGTTTGAAAGTTTTGAATTCAATAAAAAGATCATAGATGCCTTGATTGCGGAGGGTATTTTTACTGACTGGTTTTTATTTGCAGCGGAATGTTTACGAATTGCTCCACCGCTAACGATAGATGAAGAAGAGATTAAAATCGCCTGCCAAAAAATTAATCAGGTTGCCGACACAATTTTGTAATTATGAAAAAGCTGCCAAAACGAATAGGTTATTTTTTTACAATTATTATTGTTGTTTACCTGTTGTTGTTGATTCCTGATACTACTGGGAAAGTCCCGGCAGCAGACACCGGAAAAAATCCTTTTGCCTGGAACACTGATGAACGCTGGCAACAGATGGAAAATCTTTTTAAGGAAGCCCGGGAAATGAGTGAGGAAAAACTCGATTCCATCATTGCAGTGCACAGGCATATTGCGGAAAATGATTTGCTTTTAATAAAAGGGAAAAATCCTGGGGCTGCAGACTCTATCTGGATAAATACACAAAACAATTTTTTTGTTTTGGCTTCACTAATAGCGGTAAGACCAAGTGAGCTAAACTGGCTTTCGGTTTTTTATAACATGATCCGTAACGAAGTCAAACTTCAATCGCAGCATTGGGATATGAACGATGTTGTTGCAAGAAACAGGGTGTACACAATGCTTTATGGTATGAGAGCGGCTATAGAAGAAGTCATGTTGCAGATAACATCAACAAAATATTCGGCTGCCATGAAGGTGAAGAATGAAAGGTCGGCAACAGCATCAACAAAAATATTTGGAATAGATGTTCATAGTGGCGACTTGCTGGTATCCCGTGGTGGCGCCGAAGTGTCGGCATTAATTTCAAGAGGAAATGATTACCCCGGAAATTTTTCACACATTGCTTTAATTTATGTTGATGAAGAAACAAAACAACCATATCTTATTGAAGCACACATAGAAAAAGGTGTTGCAGTTGCATCGGTAGAACAATATGAAAGCGACAAAAAATTACGTTTTATGGTGATGCGGCCAAGAGCTGATTTGCCTGCAATGATCGCCGATTCCATGCTCCCACAGAAAGCGGCCAGATTTATGTTTGAAGCCGCAAACCGAAACCATTTCCCCTACGATTTTAAAATGAATTTTAATGATACTACCGAAATGTTTTGCAGCGAAGTAGCTTCTTATGCTTATTTGAAAAAAGGAATTCAGTTGTGGAAATATCCTTCCCATATATCATCGCCGGGTGTGGTAAACTGGCTGCACAGTTTTGGGGTAGAGAATTTTGTTACTCAAATGCCTGCCGATCTGGAATACGATCCGCAACTTTCAGTTGTTGCCGAATGGCGTGACCCGGAAACTCTGTACAAAGACCATATTGATAACGCAGTGATGGATGCTCTGTTGGAAAAAGCAAATGCCGGAGAAGAGATTGATTACAATATCTGGCAGTTACCCTTAGTAAGAATTATAAAAGGCTATTGCATGATCAAAAATCTGTTTGGAAAAATCGGTATGATACCGGAAGGGATGAGTGCAACAAGAGCATTAAAGAATCAAACTTTTGTTGCCATGCATTTGCAGGTAAAAAACAAAACTATTAAGCTGGCTGAAACTTTTTTTAAAGAGCAGGGCTACAAACCTCCATATTGGCAACTTGTAAAGTTTGCCGAAGAATCCTCTGCAATAAAATAAAAGCCTGCCGATTAGATTGACAGGCTTAAATATTTTCAACTAATACTATTCCGGTTGTCCAAAATCTTTCAGGTTCATCGCATCAAAAGCAGCCTTATCGCCATAAGGGCCCAGGTATTTTGCACTGCCATACCCAAGTATTGGAAAGAATACAATGCCAAGAATTACAAGCCCTGCGGTAAATGCCTCATCCTTACCAAAACTTTTAGAAAGCATATTGTAGGTCCATACCAGAAAAACAATGTTAACTAGTGGAACGAGATACAATAAAAGCCACCACCATGGTTTACCAACAATTTTCAAAAGAATATAGCTGTTGTAAATAGGAACAATAGCAGCCCAGCCTTCCTGCCCGGCTTTTACATAAATTTTCCACATGGCAACAATCATAAAGACAATGACCGCCAGTATTAATATGCCGAATAATAATATAAATGCAATACCTAATCCTAACATAGCAATTGAGTTTTTGGTTAACGAATCATCTAATATAATAACTAAGTTTGAATAGTTCACTATCAAATCAACTATTTCTTATTCTTTTGTAACTGTATTAATTATAATAAGAAGGTAATTATTGAGGATGATATATTCTCTCAGCATTTTTATAAACAGTTGCTTTATCCAGCGTCATGTTTTTAGTTTTTTGATTCAGATACATTTCTACCTGATCATCATAATGTTTATTGCCGGGCCTGGCACTGGCGCCATACATATTAAGCGTTTCAATTTTTGGTAAACCATTTTTCGCAAAGCGGACAAACATGATCAATCCGTCGCCGCCAACCGATTTTAATCTGCCGTTGTAATAAGGCTCGGTCCACTGAGGAGAAAGAAGATCTGGGAATCCGCCAAGCGGCCAATCTTTACCGCCACGCACCAGTTTCTGGATATCGCCAAGTTTTAAATCGGTTGTACCAAAGTTATTTTGCATGTAGTTTTGTACATGCTCATAAGTTTCAATCGCTTCCTGTTTGGTTATCTGCCTCGCCGACTGACCATTTAACCTTTTTTTCAGATACTCATAAGTCAGCAAAAAAACAGCGGCTCCTTTGCTATCGGCATCGCCTCTTTTATCCCAGTTTTTAAAAGTAATTATTAACGAAGCAAGTGCCGGGTAGTCATTTTCATTTAAGAGGCTCATAGAATCGAGCTTGTAAGGATATTGCATTTTCTCCGGCAACTGCATATCGAATTTGATCTGTTTGAATTTTTCGTAGCTCAGTTTTTCCTTTTGGGGAAAAAGTTCGAGGAAACGAACGCTGCGGTTAAGATGATATTCCTCCCAACCATCAACTTTTGGAAAAGCAGACGGTTTTAAATTGTCTTCGGCAGCAGTAGCCAAAAAAGATGAGTGGTTGGTGTTGAACAGAAATCCGCTCTTCGGATTTATATATTGTGGAAGTTCCTTTTCAGTTCTGAACTGTGTCCATAGAGTTTTTGAGGTATTGCCCGGTAAAGTTCTCTTCCAGTTGTATTTGGTTGTAATATCCCTAACCGGCATCAACGCATTGTTGATGTAAAAAATGGTATCGTATTTGTCGGCATACATAATATTAAACATGCTTAGTTCCTGCCTCTTGAGTGCCGCATTGAATTCAGTAAAATTCCGTGCCTTATTCATCTGGTACCATTGGTCAAGCACGCCAATCTTCATGTTGGCACCTAGCCTGATGGAAAAGAAACCCTGTTCATTTTTCATGGTGGCACCATATTTACTCCAGTAAATTTTTCTTTTTACATTAATGGGTATGCCCTTTATTTTCAGTTTGATTGTTTTTACTTCAAGATCGATCCAACCGCCATCAAATTTATATTGTAACGGATTTGCCGGATTCATCTCCAACTGGTATTCATCCATCCTGTCGCAAAAGTTAACAGTATGTGCCCAACCCAGGTGTTCATTTACGCCATGTAAAATGCAGGGCCCACCTGCTAATAAACCGCCGGTAACATTTAGTCCTTCCTCGCTGCATATATGAGCTTCGTAAAAAGACTGGGGGCCAGTGTTGGGTTGATGAGCATTGATCAGCAGAAAAGCTTCGCCGTTTGTGGTTTTTGAAGAACTTATTGCAGAGGCGTTGCTTCCTTTTTTATTTAATTCCGGAGCTTCCCATTCGCTGTTGTTAAAAATCCGCATCAATGCCTGGTCGGCACCGTTAAAAATAGTTAATGCAAAAACCGACGACGAAATATATTCTTTTGCAGTTAGCGGAAATATTTTTTTGTGGAGCAATTCTTCCGGGTGTTTTCTTGCATAATCATTGATGCCTTGTACATATCCATCAATCAATTTTAAAAAAGCCGGAGTAAGCGTATTCCATTTTTCTTCGGTTATCTCCCGGCAGCGAAACAAAGCAAATGCATAATCACCGGCAGCTCCTTTTTTTCCCTGCACTCTTGCCATCAGGTTTTTTGCAGGCAGTATCACTTCCTGCATACTTTTAAAATCATCTTCGGCTTGTGCCCATGCAAGTCCGTATGCTACTTCGGCATCTGTCTTGGCAAAAATATGCGGCACGCCAAAAGAGTCTCGTACTATTTCAATTTTACCGGGATTTATCAGATTTTGAGAAAAAGAGCTTTTAAACAGCAGTGATGTAAATAAAAGAACGAAAAGTTGTTTCATTTAATTAAGTCAGGTTTAGCAGTTTCTGAATAGTTGAACGCGGAATAAAGATAGGGTCTAATTTGATGTTACCACTGCAATCACACCAAAGAATTAAGCCCGGGTGTTAAAACATTGAATATTCCTTAAAATTAATTTGCACAAATCAAAATCAAATGTTTACTTTGTATTACAAAGTGCTTTTTATATGGACAAACAGCAACAACCCCTCGAAGATCTGCAACACATTAAAAAAATGATGGAACGCAGCAGCCGTTTTATCAGCCTTAGCGGTTTAAGCGGAATTGCCGCTGGTATTTGTGCACTTACAGGTGCCTGGTTTGCCAGTCGTGAAATTCACTGCTGGGTGAATGGCGACTGCCAGTTGGGACTGCTCATTAATTCGGCAGGAGATGAGTTGGTAAACAACCTTTTTTGGATTGCAACGCTAACCTTTTGTGCGGCTTTTAGCCTGGCTTTTATTTTTACTTATCTGCGCAGCAAAAAAAACGGTACGCCAATGTGGGGAACCACTACCATACGATTGCTGTGGAACACAATGATACCGGTTTTTGTTGGCGGTATATTTTTAATACGCATGATGCAGTTTGGCGAATACCAGCTGGTAGCACCGGGCTGTTTGATTTTTTATGGCCTTGCATTGGTTAACGCCAGTAAATATACACTGGGTGAAGTGAGATATCTGGGCTACGGACAAATTGTTCTCGGGCTTTTTAATTTGTGGTGGGTTGGTTATGGCCTGCAGTTTTGGGCGATGGGCTTTGGTGTATTGCATATTATTTATGGTACTATGATGTGGTGGAAATACGAAAGGAAATAAAAGAAAAAACCTGATGAAGAATCCGATAGAAAATCTGAATAAAATTTTTGACAGTCGTATCCGCCTGGGCATTATGAGTGCACTGATGGTGAACGATTCGGTAAGTTTTAATGAACTGAAAGAATTACTTGATATAACTGACGGCAATTTGGCCAGTCATTTGAAAACACTGGAAGAAAGCGGATTTATTAAATTTCAAAAGGGTTTTATTGGCCGGAAGACAAACACGACTTATTCCATAACAAAAGCAGGAGAGAAGGAATTTACGCAGCACCTTGATGCATTGACGAAAATGATAGGATCGGTAAAATAATTTTTTTTGCACCTATACTTTGTAATACAAAGTACTTTTAAATTATGATAAAATATTTAAAAACTACCTTAATATTTTTTGTAGTCTGGCTTATTGCTTCTGTTTTAAACGGTTTATTGAGTGGCGCTACCATCGCTTTTTTTGAACGCTCCGCTAAGAGTCCGGATATGGAAGAATTCCTGTTTTCAATTGTTTTTTCTTTTCTTTTTAGTATTCCATTTGTAGGTATTACCTGGTTTGTAACCATAGTTAGCCAATTGAATGGAAGCACTGGAGATTCTTTATTTCAATTTGTTTTGAGCACCACATTATGCTTGTCAATTGCTGCAGCTTTGTTCTTTGTTTTTACAATTGGAACGGGTTTTATGAATACGCGTTATTTCGTGGCATTGAGCATTATAGTGTCGGCATTCACTTCTGTTTTAACAGTTAGGAAACATATTAAAGCCAATGCATAAATCTTACAATATATTAATCCGTTTAAGAGCCAGGCTGTTGGTTTTTCTAACTCACAATATGGTATTGCCTGTACTGCGATTTGTCCGTAAACCACAACCGATAACGTTTACGGCTGGCGAACTCTGTAATTTTCCTGCAGGCACATTAGGTTTTGATCTTACCAGGTTTTTGGAACAAAAATACCTGAAACTACTGCCTTACCATGCCAGGCATGATATCAAGCATATTTTACTGGAATATGATACTACCGACGAAGGTGAAGTTTGCCTTCAGTGTTTTATACTTGGTAATGAGCATATTTCATTTCCTGTGGCTGCCACTGTTTTGTTTGGGTTTGTTATTATGCCAGAGTTCTGGACCAAGTTCCGGCGAGCTTTTATCAGAGGGAGAAAAAGTAATGGGATAAAAAACCGGAATTGGTTCAACATCATAGAAGAATCTACCGAATCACTGATTTTTAAAATTAATCAACATGAAAAAAATTAACCTTCTGCTGATGGCTTACATCTATTGCGTACAGCTTTTATTTATTCAACTTTTAAAAAAATAATCATGAAAACCGCCACAATTAAACTATTCCTGTTGTTTGCAGGAGCTGTCCTGTTTAACATTATTTTCTGGCAGGAGAAAATAGCTGTTAATGCATTGCTGTTTGCTGCTTTTATTCTGTTGTCAGTTTTTTATCTGTACCCGGCAGCATTTACCAAACCCGGAATGAAATGGCTTTTGCTTGCCCACACTGTAACAGTTGTAACACTTGTCATTCATAACACGTTATTAAGCAAGCTAGCGTTTGGTGCAACGCTACTGCTGGTTGTGGTTTTTGTACAGTTCCTGCATCGCTCGGTTTGGTACGCAGCGGCATCTGCCGTTGGAAATTATTTGTTGTTTGTTTTTTCTTTTTTAGAAGACATTCGGCAGGTCAAAAGCAATGAAATCAAATACCCGGGAATTACGAAGGCGCTTCGTTTTACAGTTATCCCCCTTATGATCATGGCGATATTCTTTACCATTTACTCATTTTCTAATTCAGTATTTAATGATGTAGTAAACGATATTGGCATTGCCCTCAAAAAGTTCTTCAGCCGGTTTTTTGAGTGGTTTAACTGGGAGCGGTTTGGTTTCTTAATGCTCGGGCTGTTTGTTTCGGGTGGTTTATTACTTAAGATGCGGAGCAATATTTTTTCGGAAAATGAATTTTCGAAAAGGAACGATATGTTACGTAAAAAGCATGACCTGAAAGCGTGGAAAGCTTCAGCTTTTTTTGATATGCTTACCTTATTTATGGGCCGTTTTGCAAACGGTATAATGGCTTTACGTAACGAAAATACAGTTGGCATTATCAGTCTGGCAATGCTTAACCTTTTGTTGTTAATAATAAACGGGATCGATATAATATATGTTTGGTTTGGCTCCAGCTATAACAACAATATTAATCTCACCGAGTATGTGCATGAGGGTGCAGGTATGCTGATTTTTTCAATTGTACTGGCCATGATGGTACTCTTATTTTTCTTCCGGGGAAATCTTAATTTTTATAAAAGGAATAAATGGTTGCGACATGGTGCATATGGCTGGATATTTCAGAATGTCATTTTAGTAGTTTCTGTTTTACTGCGTGACTACTACTATATTGAACATATGGGACTTGCCTATAAACGAATTGGCGTGCTGGTTTTCCTGTTGATGGTGTTGTTTGGATTGATTACCGTTTTTATCAAGATTCACAAGCGTAAAACCGGTTATTATCTTTGGCGTGTGAATGGTTGGTTTGCAATAGGCATGTTGGTCGTTGCATCTTGTGTTCACTGGGATGAAACTATTGCCAGCTATAACCTGACACACAAAAATAACGTACCGCTTGATGTGAAATTTTTGTTGACGCTGTCGGACAAAATATTGCCATTGTTAGAACAAAACAAAGATGTTTTGTCTGCAAAAACCACGGTAATAAATGGCGAAGGTGAATTGTTCTATCGCTCAGGTCTTTCGCCTTTGCAGATGTTTGAAATGCGTAAGCAGGATTTTTTTGAAGAGCAGAAAAAATATACCTGGCTGTCCTGGAATGCCTCAGATAATTATGTAAAAAAGAATCTGGAAAGCACCGGTATTTCAAAGCTTTACTGAAAATTATGTTGGTAGAAACTAAGCAAACTAAAAAAATGCCCGGGTAGTTAAACCAGGCATTTTTTTACTAGTAATTTCTGAAAAATTAAAAATCCAGTCCCAGGGCCACATACATGATGGGCTTGCCTTTAAAGAAACCATTCATTGGCCAGGCAACATCATATTTTACAAAATAACCAAGCAGCGTGCTTCGGGCACCAAAACCATAACCACCTGCAAAAGGTCCAAGGCCACCAGCCTTAACTTTTACCTGCACCGGGGGTGCGCCGTAAACTACATCAGGGCGTTTTATTTTGTTATACGCTCCGTTCCAGGCTGTTCCAAAATCAATAAACTGAATGATCTGAAAATTATTCAGGAAAGAATTGTTAATCGTTCGGTTAAAAAATGTAGAAACTATCGGCAATCTGAACTCACTGTTTATCACCACAGCATTATTTCCATTGGCAACATTCTGAATAAATCCACGCATGTTCACCGCAAGACTTTGAAATGCATAATTCACATCGTTGGCAGGTGGATTACCGGTATTGAAATATCTCTCTTTGATCAGTTGGTTGGTACCAGGATCAAATTTCTGATTCTGACCAAACATCAGCCAGCCATCAACGCCACCCAGATAATAGATCATCTTTTGATTACCCCAGCTGAAATCACCAGCCGCTCTTCCGGCCCATATAAAGTTGCGATAGATCGGGTAGTAGTAACGCACATCAAATCCCAAATTAAAAGTTGTGGGACCGTCAACAAAAGCCGAATCATATTTATTGATCTGGCTGTTCCAGTCTATAAACAATTTGTAACGTAAACCATTCCAGATATTCATGGCCGGGTTTAAACTGTTATCATAGACATACTCCAAACGGGTTGTTGAATAAATCGTTTTTTCGTCCGCTCTTTTAAGCGTGTTTGGATTGAGGGATGCAGTAACAAATTTATCCGACCTTATTCCTGTTGTTAAACGAAAGCTCCTGCTTACATCAAAGGGATATGAAAAATTAACCTGATACAAATTGGTGTAGGTGCGTCCGAAAAAGCTTTGGGTGCGGTCAACGCCTTCCTGCACATTACGATAGTAAGATCCGCCCCAATCTATACGGCGTTTATAATTCTGGTAACTCATGAACCACTCATTGTCTTTCAGGTTAGATCCTATTCTGAATCCTCCGGTAACCCTGATGTCTTCAAGCAACTCAGCTGTACCCAAACGGATAAGTCCGTTAAGTACACTGCCAGAGTTGAGCATGATTGGTCCTGCTCCGCCCTGGTATGGTTGATAGCGGTTTATCAGCACGCCTGTGCTGAATCCAACCGAACCATAGTCTACTGAAAACTTTGGTGGCTTGTAGCGGTATTTTTTTATTGTGCTTAAAACATCGTACCTGCTTGCTTTCACAGGAGTTGTAGTAGTTGTATTAGTGCTGTCTTTTTTATCATTCCCAAATTCGGTTTGAAAAAAGTCATCGGTTTTTTTAACTGCCGGATCCGCTTCTGCTTTAAATTTATTGATGGCTGCAGTATCCTGGTACTGAGCCCTTAGTTTTTTATTGTATTCTGTTGGCTGGGCCGTTACATTCCGGCGGCGTAATACATTTTCGTCAATCTTTAGTTTGTATAGTGTTTTTTCATCGCTTTGGCGGGTAACTTCACTAACCTGGTTGTTATCGCCGGCAATTCTTGTTTCGGCAAGAGTACTCTGGTAGTTGGTTAAAGGAAAAGTATAGGCCGAATCACTGGAGATTGAAATCACCGCAACCGAATCAACATCGGTTTTCTTGTAAACCAGCAGGGCACTGTCCACTTCTTTCGCTGAGGGATTCCGCATGATCAGATCATCGATCAATACAAGTGTATCAAGCCCTTCTTTTTTGGTAGTGAAAAATCCGGCATAGCGATTACCCACACCATTTTCATCACTTACAAACGTAAAATGATTTTCGTTATACTGCATGGGCGAACGGGCATTGCCATATTTCAAATCAGAAAGCTGTGTGATTTGGTTCAGCTCTGGCTTGTCGCCAAAATTTGTAATTAAGAAAATGTTGTAACGGTTGTCACTTGGTAAAATGGTGTCGCCTGATTTGGCAGAGGGCGAAGGACGGTTACTGGCAAAGATGATACCTGTTTTGTTTGGAAAAGCAACAAAGGAAGCATCTAAGTCATCGTATACATCGTTGGTGATCTGTTTTACTTTTTCATTTTGAATTTCAAAAGTATAAATATCGGTATGACCATTTTTTACAGCAGTAAACAACAGGGTATTGCTGTTCAGCATATACTTCATATCCTGAACCTGGTCAAAAACTTTTGTAAGGTCAATTTTATATTGCTTTACTCTTGTGATGATGTCGTAAACAAATAAATTTAGCTTTCCTTCCTTTGAATACAGTACAGAAAAGCGTGTTCCTTTTGGATCCCAGGCCATCATTGGGTAATTAGGGTTTATTTCATTCTTGTAACTGCGTACTCCGAATTTAAGCAGCGTTTTATTTTCAAAATCATCATTGTAAATAACCCGAACAATGCCTTTTTTAAATTGAGTGACTACATAGGAGTTATTGCGCTTGTTGGGATTTACATTAAAACGGAAATAATCCAGTCGGTTGTCAATTGTAAAACCATCAATATAACTTCCCTTGGGGTAAGGTTTTCTTTTGGAGATGTCCTTATAATATTTGTCATCCTGGTACTCCATAAACTCGGCGAGCACATCTTTAAATTTCTTTTTACAAACCTGCAGACATGCTTTGTTTAGATTTTTATACAAGGTGGTCAGATAGAGCAGATAGGTTACATTTTCTTTTTTGTATTTCTCTTCAATAAAATACCAAAAAGAATGCCCTGCAAGCAGCGGGTTACTAAAAGCAAATTTGCTGAACTTGTTGTATTTACCGCTAAGCATTTCGCTTTTCATTTCATCATCCAGCTCAGTGCTCCAGTTTTGCGCCAGATAAGATATATACCCGTCGGTCATCCATTTTGGAAGATCAAGCAAAGCCTGGTTACCTGCAATTTCTCCAATATCATCTCCAAATAATTTATTTTCGGTCAATATCTGTGCGATACCTTTACGAACCTGATTTTTAAGTTTTTCATGATCTGCTTCAAAATAGATGACCATTTTATTGTTCACCAGCTTGGTTCCTCCGTTATTTTGCCAATCGATACCCAAACCAATATTGCTTTGCTGCATATCGGCATACTCATTATATAAAATAAGATTTGCCCTTCGTTGCAAACTGTATTCAGCAGCCATTTCCATTTGAGGTAATTCTTTTTCGGCACTTTGGGCAACAAACTTGGCAAGCTCTTCTCCGTTCTGGTAATAGTATATATTGAAATTGCGTGTCTGGTAATAGTTCCATTTGAATTTTTTGAACTGAACACGGTTTTTCCCAAACTCAACAGCATTCACTTGTGCATTTGCTACGGAAGCGCTTATAATAATGAAAAAGGAAATTAGAGATATTCTGCTGAACTTTGCCATGTGTAAATATTGATATTGAGTATTAAAATTACTTTATTCAGTTTAATCATTAAAAAACAATTTAATTCTCATTATGTTAAAAATAAAATCCTTTGTCTTTAGTCCTATACAGGAAAATACGTATTTACTCTATAATGAGACTGGCGAATGTGCAATAATAGACCCCGGCTGTTACTTTCCCGAAGAAAAAGATGAGCTTATGCGTTTTATTACAGAGAGTAATTTACAGCCACAGATGCTGCTTAATACCCATTGTCACCTGGATCATGTTTTTGGCAATAAGTTTATTGCCGACACCTATGGGCTTAGGCTTCACCTTCATCAAAAGGAAATAAAACTGCTGGACTATGCTCCCACATCTGGTCTCATGTATAATATGCCCTTTGATAATTATTCAGGTGAATTTATTTATTTAATGGAAGGAGATACAGTTAAATTGGGAGATGATGAGCTTAAAGTGATTGAAGCGCCGGGGCATTCTCCCGGCCATATTTGTTTTTACTGCACCTTACAAAATTTTATTATCAGTGGTGATGTGTTGTTCAACCGGAGTATTGGTCGAACGGATCTACCCGGTGGAAGTCATGAGACCCTTATCAAAAATATCAGGGAGAAATTATTTGTTTTACCTGATGCCACCAAAGTGTACAGTGGTCATGGCCCCGATACCACCATTGGAGAGGAGAAAAAGTACAATCCTTTTTTTTAAACTGATTCAGGTAAGTACTGGATTAAACGGCTGCTCCTGCAACCCGCAATGTTTTTATTTTTCATATTTAATGATTATTTTAACGGCATTACGTCAATATAAAATTTATCTGGTATGAAATTTATTCTAAAAAGTTTTCCGGTTTTTCTTTTTGTTTTGCTTGGGAACATCTTTTCGGCTGATTTAGTTGCCCAACGTGCTGCTGTAAAAAGCCAGGTTAAAAAAGATATGGAGAAAAAATATGCTGATCCCCAGCGGGAGAAAGGAAAAGAGGAATTAGAGAAGATCACATACGAAAATGATAAACGTTATAAAGACCCTACGAATAAGGTACAGGCGACCATTGCTTTTGAAACCAAAGAGATTACCAAAAAAGGAACAGCTAAAAACTCGGCTTCGCAAAAAATTGTTTTTGGAAAAACCGGGGAATGCATCATAATGAATGAAGGTGAAAAAAACGAAACCTGGATGATATTTAACTATGCAGATAAAGCTAATTATATGGTTAATTTAAAACAGAAAACCGCCATTAAAATGCCTCTGATAAATATGCAGAAAATGGCAGAGGCCGGGGCCAAATATGAAGCAGAAAAAAACCCGGATGGCAATGCCAGTTCTTGGAAAGCTACCGGCGAAAAACAAAACATAAACGGGCACGCATGTTCAAAATATATTTTTACTTACCAGGATAATAAATCCTATTCAACGATGGATGTGTGGCTAACCAAGGAACTGAGCCTGAACCTCGGCGATAACTATATGTTTGGAGCCCGCTTGAATGCATACAGGTTTCCGGAAACCGGGCAAAAATCAGAAATGACCGGTGGTGTAATGGTAAGGATGGTTATGTATGATAAGAAAGGAAACCCCGTTTCACAAAGAGATCTGACTGAATTTAAGAAATCGGCCGACGAACAATATTTTGATATGAGTAAGTTTAAAGTAACCGATGTAATGAGCGGGCTTTAATTTTTATCCTGGCATAATTCTATCAAAACGCCATTTGTTCCCTTGGGATGTAAAAAACAAACCAATTTATTATCAGCTCCCTGCTTGGGCTCTTCATTCAATAAAACAAATCCTTCATTCTGCAGGCGTATCATTTCTGCATTAATATCTGTAACATCAAAAGCAATATGATGCAGGCCTTCGCCTTTGCGCTCAATAAATTTTGCAATCACACCATTAGGGTCGGTGCTTTCCAGCAATTCAATCTTGGTTTCGCCAATTTTAAAAAAAGCTGTGTTTACTTTTTCTGATTCTACCAATTCTGTCTTATAACACTGACTATTCAGCAGTTTTTCAAACAACGGAATAGATATTGCTAGATCCTTAACAGCAATGCCGATATGTTCAGTTTTTTGCATTAATTGTTTATTTAGTATACTGTGGTTTACGAATTCGGTAAAATGCTTGTTAATCGCAAGCATGAGCTGCTAAAATAGAACCTTTTGCAGTAAATTTGCACTATTAAGAACAGAAACTAAACAGATTGATTTTATGTTGAAATTGCCTATTTATTTAGATAATAATGCTACCACACCCATGGATCCAAGGGTGCTGGAAGCCATGACCCCATATTTTTTGGAGCATTTTGGAAATGCCGCAAGCCGCAACCATCCATTTGGGTGGGAAGCTGAAGAAGCAGTTGATTATGCAAGAGAGCAGGTTGCCAAACTGATTGGCGCCGATCCTAAAGAAATAATTTTTACATCTGGAGCTACAGAAGCAGATAATCTGGGTATTAAAGGCGTGTATGAAATGTACGCAAGCAAAGGCAATCATATCATTACTGCAACAACCGAGCATAAGGCAGTTTTAGATACCTGTAAGCATATTGAAAAAATTGGAGGAGAAGTTACTTACATGCAGGTTAATGCCGAAGGGTTGATTGATTTGAAAGAGCTGGAGGCAGCCATCAAACCAACTACAATTTTAATTTCGCTCATGTATGCCAATAATGAAATTGGAGTTATTCAGCCAATAAAAGAAATCAGCGCTATAGCCCGTAAAAACGGAGTTTTATTATTTACTGATGGAACACAGGCTGTGGGTAAAATTCCTGTTGACGTAAATAAAGACGGAATTGACCTGATGGCTTTCACTGCACATAAAATGTACGGTCCAAAAGGTGTGGGAGCGTTGTATGTTCGTCGTAAAAATCCAAGAGTAAAAGTTACAGCACAGATAGATGGTGGTGGCCATGAGCGTGGAATGCGTAGCGGAACTCTAAATGTTCCTGGTATCGTGGGGTTTGGCAAAGCTTGCGAAATTGCAATGCTGGATATGGATGAAGATACCAAACGCATCAGCAAGATGAGAGATTATTTGGAAACGGAATTATTAAAACTGGAAGAAGCTTATGTGAACGGAAGTCGTGAACATCGCCTGCCGCATGTGGCTAATATTTCTTTTAAGCATGTTGAAGGTGAAGGTTTGCTGATGGGCTTTAATAAAAATATTGCCTTAAGCAGCGGATCCGCTTGTACATCTGCCTCATTAGAACCAAGCTACGTTTTAAAAGCGCTTGGCCTGGGTGATGATCTGGCACACTCTTCACTTCGTTTCGGACTGGGAAGATTTACCACCGATGAACAAATTGAGTACACCATCAAGGCAATAAGCGAAACCGTTTTGAAGTTAAGAGAAATGAGCCCGCTTTGGGAAATGTATAAAGAAGGAATAGATTTGAGCACCATTGAGTGGGCAGCACATTAAGAATTTAATATTGAAATATCGAAGATTTAATATTTCAATGTTAATGAAGACACAAACAATATTCAATAAACAATCTTAAATATTAAATAGTCATGGCATATTCAGAAAAAGTAATCGATCACTATCAAAACCCAAAAAATGTGGGTACGTTGGATAAATCTGCAAAAAATGTAGGTACCGGCTTAGTAGGTGCTCCCGAGTGTGGTGATGTAATGCGTCTTCAGATTGAAGTAGATGATGCTACAGGCATGATCACCGACGCTAAATTCAAAACTTTTGGATGCGGTTCTGCAATCGCTTCTTCGTCCTTAGCTACTGAGTGGTTAAAAGGAAAAAGTGTAGATGATGCATTGAAGATCGACAATATGGATATTGTGGAAGAATTAAATCTTCCACCGGTGAAAATTCATTGCAGTGTATTGGCCGAAGATGCGATCAAATCAGCCATCAACGATTACCGCGTTAAAAACGGGTTAGAAGAAATTAAGTTTGAGGAAAGTGTGGTACACTAAAAAAGTCAAAAGTAAAAATTCAAAACGCTGAAAACGATTTTAATTTTTGACTTTTACATTTTGAATTATTATGGTAGCAACAGATAACAGCATATTCATTAGTGACAAAGCAAAAACCAAAGTGTTACAACTTATGGAAGAAGCTGGTGTGTCGGGTGATGATACTCATTTTTTACGAGTAGGAGTTGTAGGCGGCGGTTGCAGCGGATTGAGTTACAAAATGGATTTTGACAATGAAGTAAAACCCATGGACCAGGTTTTTGAGGATAAAGGAATTAAAATTGTTTGCGACCTTAAAAGTTTTTTATACCTCGTAAACACCGAGCTGGAGTTTAGCGACGGATTGAATGGCAAAGGATTTTATTTCAACAATCCCAACGCCAGCAGGAGTTGCGGATGCGGCGAAAGTTTTGCAGTTTAAAAATATCAATTAAAAATATTTAAATGCCTCCAAGTTATCTGGAGGCATTTTTTTATTGTTTTGAACCCCGGGCAATTGGCGCTGGAGGTGGAGGTGGTGTAGCCAACGCTTTCGGGGGTGCAGGCGGTGGTGGTGGTGGTGGTAAGGTAGGAGGAGGGGGTAAAGGAGGAGGAGGAGGTGGTGGTGCCACATCTGTTGAATTTGAGTGGCATGATGTTGTCGGCTTATTTTTTTGGGCCGATAATTGCAGAGCAATCATGGAGATTGCCAGTACTAATAATGCTTTTTTCATAATTGTAGTTTTAAGTGAGATACAGATTCTACTTTAATCCATAAAAAAAGAGCCGAGAAAATTCTCCGCTCTTTTTATAAAACGCTTTAAGATTACTGAGCAAAAGTTGTTCTTCCACCGCCCGGAGCAAAAGTTGCATTCATACGTGTACTTTGTCCTGCGCTAAACATATACATGCAGGCATCGTAAGTATAATCCATATAATTCATGGTCATTTCAACCGGCGTTCCTGCACAGGTGCTGTAATGAGGGTAAGCTGGGCAACCACCATTCGACGTATTGTGTGTAGGTGTATCACTTACCTGATCATTTCCGCAGCTGGCATCTCCCCAGATATGACGAAGGTTTAGCCAATGTCCAACTTCGTGGGTTGCGGTTCTGCCAAGGCCATAAGGAGCTGCTGCAGTTCCGGTATTTCCGGTAGCCCTGTCATCAAGAACAACTCCATCAGTTGCTGAGTTTCCGCCAGGGAACTGTGCATATCCCAGTATGCCGCCACCCATGTTGCAGACCCATATATTTAGTTTGCTAGTTGGGCTGGTTGGGTCAATTCCACCCTGCGATGTTTTCTTCATGGCATCATTGGTTGTCCAGCTTTTTTTGCTGGTTGATTTGCGAATTACCTGGTCAAGTACAAAACGCACATGAGTATTGCCTGAACGTACCGACTGGAAAATAGCAGGTGTGCTATTGTAGTCAGAATTAGTTGCAGCAAAATCAGCGTTCAATACATCTATCTGAGATTGAATTTGCGCCTGCGAAATATTCTCAGCGGTGGTTTTGTACAATACATTTACCACAACTGGAATAACTACATCTCCGCCCGACAAAAATCGATCGGTAGGATGTTTGATGAATTCGTCGGTAACCCTTTCAATAGCTTCCATTCTTAAAGCGAGGCCCGGGTCTTGTTGCAATTGTGCATCCAAAACTTCCTGAGAAGCACAGCGGTCACCCGAAATGGTAAATTCAGATTCTGGTTCTGTTTCTTCGTTATTAATTTGTTTGGTACAACTTATCGAAAACAGGATGCATCCGGCAAAAGCTAAGAGTGTTTTTTTCATATAATAATTGTTGGTTGGTTTATAATGAAAAATTAAATTATGATTACTTTCACATATTCGCTTCAATGTGGATAAATATTTATTTACGATAGTAAATTTACTTTACGTATTCGGAGAATAGTACGTTAAATAAAAAATAAAAAACCCTGCCTCATTTGAGGCAAGGGATACACTTGGTTTCGGTAAAACGAAAATTTTCCCCAACGGGCATTTGTAAACAACAGAGTTATTAAAGCATGTAGATCTTGTTTATAAAATGGCTAAAAAAGCCGGTTTTTATGTTGTTAAGACAATGTGTTTTCCTGATTAGCTGCATGTGTTTAATTTCTGTATTAAACTTTATTTAAGCCGTTATATAGTAAATTGCAGCAATTTTAAAATTCATGTGGAGCATTTGTAAAAAAGAACTCAACCAGTTTTTTAGTAATCTTACCGGTTATATTGCCATTATCCTGTTTTTGTTAATCAACGGCGTATTTCTGTTTATACTAAACGACAGCAGCTTATTTGAATTTGGATATGCTTCGATGGATAAATTTTTCGGGTTGGCGCCATGGGTATTAATGTTTTTGGTGCCAGCAATAACAATGCGATCATTGTCCGATGAGTTTAGAACAGGTACATTTGAAATTCTTAAAACCAAACCTTTGTTTTCCTGGCAGATCGTTGCCGGTAAATATCTTTCTGTACTATTTGTTTTGTTGCTTGCCATACTGCCAACGCTTATTTATGTCATCACCATCAAGTCGTTGAGTGCACAAGGCGGTATTGATACCGGCGGAATTGCCGGATCTTATATAGGATTGATCTTATTGGCCGCCGTATTTGCGGCTATTGGTTTGTGTTGCAGCGGCTTTACGTCCAATGCAGTTGTTGCTTTTTTGATAAGCACTTTTGCCTGCCTGATCTTGTACTTTGGTTTTAATGCGCTAAGTAAGATTGCGGTATTTGCCAACGGAGCCGATTATTATATCGAAATGTTGGGTATCGATTTTCATTACCGAAGTATGAGCCGGGGCGTTATCGACAGCCGCGACCTGGTTTATTTTCTTAGTGTGATTTTCCTGTTTTTGTTAATCACCATTAAAAATATCCGTAAAAAATAAATGAAGCTGATCAATTTAATATGGAAAAGTAAACTCTGGC
Organism: Sphingobacteriales bacterium; assembly: GCA_024642285.1. Taxonomy (GTDB): domain Bacteria; phylum Bacteroidota; class Bacteroidia; order Chitinophagales; family Chitinophagaceae; genus Ferruginibacter. The sequence continues at coordinate 124,930 of JAHEBJ010000002.1, read as the reverse complement.
TGTTGCTGACTATTGCAGCTTTGGTCGCTGTAAACTGGTTGGCTTCATTGTATCATACACGTATTGATTTTACTAATGAGAAGAGATATACTCTTTCTTCGCCTACAAAAAAGGTTTTGCAGAAACTGGATGATGTGGTAAAGGTAGATGTGTTTTTGAAAGGGGATTTCCCGAGCGGGTTTAAAAAATTAGCTATCAGCACCGGCGAATTATTACAGGAGTTTAAAGAAATATCAGGCACTAAATTTCAATATCGTTTTATCAGCCCCGATGAAACAGTGGATGGAACAAATATTCCCTGGGCTGATACTTTAAGTGTGCTGGGTTTTTATCCTATCAATTTAACATCACAGGTAAAAGCGGGGCAACAGCAACAAAATATTTATCCGGTTGCATTTGTACATTATAAGGATAATGTGTTGCCGGTTATGATCTATCAGGGTAAGACAAAACTGCTTAGTTTTTCCGACATCAATAGCGCTGAAGCAATGATGGAATATAATTTCATTAATGTAATTAATAAGTTAACACAAACGGAAAAACATACGCTGGTATATTCCGGTGGCAATGGTGAACCTATGGATGCCAGAACTTATGATCTGGCAGAAAATGTACTGAAAACAGAGTATGACTTTAAGCCGATCGATCTTAATCAAATACCCCGGATTCCAGATCTGGTTCAAGTTTTAATGATTGTAAAACCAACGCAGGCGTTTACCGATTTAGAGAAACTTAAAATCGATCAATTTGTTATGCGGGGAGGAAAGGTGATTTTATTTATTGATAAACTGAATGCAGAGCTGGACAGTCTGCAAACTAAAAGAGGCGAAGTAGTTGCTTACGACCGTGGATTGGAATTGAATGACTTGCTTTTTAAATACGGCGCCAGAGTAAACTCCGATTTAGTGATGGATCTGCAATGTGACTTCTTACCCTTTGATGTAAGTGGTAATGGTCAGTTTGAATTACTGCCATGGAATTATTTTCCGGTTTTTGAATCTAAATCAAATCATACTATTAATAAAAACTTGGGTTTTGTTAGTGGCCGTTTTGTAAATTCGATCGATACGGTTGGAGACGACGGTATAAAGAAAACGATACTGCTAAGTACTTCTGCCAATTCAAGGAGTATCGCAACACCTGCGCTGATCAGTGTTTTGGAGAATGTCAGAGAACCCGAAAATGAAAAATTTAAGAAAGCAAATATACCCGTTGCGGTTTTGCTGGAGGGGAAATTTCAATCATTTTTCTCCAATCGTTTATCTCAGGCAATGAGTGATAGTCTCGCCGCATACGGAGCTGTTTTTTTGCCACAATGTATTTCAGATAATAAAATGATTGTAGTTGCAGACGGTGATATCGTTTTAAATTCCGTGGTAAAAGGCAATGAACCTATTCCGATGGGTATGAATCCCTACACCTTTGGATCACAGCGTGAATTTGCATTTGCCAATAAAGATTTTTTACAAAACTGTTTGGACTACCTGATCAACAGTTCTAATCTCTCAGAAGCCAAAGCCAAGGATTATACCTTGCGGCTGTTGGATAAAAATAAAATGGAGAAAGATAAAAGCAAATGGCAGATTATAAATATTATTATACCTGTATTACTGGTATTTTTATTTGCAGTTGTATATCAGTTCATCCGCAAAAGAAAATACACAATAAGCTAATATGGACAAAACCCAATTAATATACATTGTCTTTTGTGCAGTGATCGTTATTGCCCTCACTTTCGATCTGGGTTTGCTGAGTAAGAAAAACCAAATAGTAAGTTTGAAAGCTGCATTAGTTCAAACAATTTTCTGGGTATTGCTTTCCTTTGCTTTTTGCGGTTTTATATGGTACGAAAATGTGGATGGAAACGGAAAGCTGGATGCCATTTCCTACATCTCAGCCTACCTGCTGGAGTGGTCGCTTTCTATCGATAATATTTTTGTGTTTATTATCATTTTCTCTTTTTTTAAAGTACAACCCGAAAATTATTCCCGTGTTTTGTTGCTCGGAATTTTAATGGCCATAGTTTTCCGGATTGTTTTTATTGCTCTTGGAAGTGAGCTGGTAGCTCGTTTTGATTGGGTGATGTATATTTTTGGAGCATTTCTTTTGTACACTGGTATTAAAATGTACAGCAGTAAACAGGAAGCAGAATTTAATCCTGAAAAAAGCTGGGCCTACCGCTTTATGAAAAAATTTATGCGGATCACCAATGTGGAACCCAACGGGCGTTTTATTATTGTGCATCATAAGAAAGCATACTTTACAACGTTGTCGATGGTGGTAGTTATGCTGGGTTTGATCGATATTGTTTTTGCAGTAGATTCTATTCCTGCTGTGTTTTCCATCATCCCCGATCCGTCGAAAAAATTACTTATCTACTCTTCCAATATTTTTGCGGTGCTGGGTTTACGTAGTTTGTTCTTTTTATTAAGAGGTGCTGCCAGCAAATTCGATTTTTTACAACAAGGTATCGCGGTAGTCTTGTTGTTTATCGGATTGAAAATGCTCATTGTTCATTGGATTCATATTCCGGTTTGGGTTTCATTACTTGTAATTGTGGTATGTATTTCGGGTTCTATATTCTATTCCATTTATCACCAACGAAAAGGTGTACCAGACGACATTGCAGAATAAATTTTAATTCAGATAAATTCACGTGTATTTTATTAGCCAAATAGCAGAGATCATCCGGGCAAAAACAACTTCATCGAATAACGATGCAGCCGTTGAGCACATTTTACTGGATAGCCGGAAATTATTGTTTCCTGCCAGTTCCCTGTTTTTTGCATTGGACGGACCACGCCGGAGTGGCCGTGAATTTATTGGTGAGGCGTATAAAAAAGGCGTTCGTTGTTTCGTTGTAGGCGATGACTTTCCAGATTCGGAAAAAGTTAATTTTCCTCAGGCATCTTTTTTACAGGTTGCTGATGTACTGCAAGCCCTTCAGTTGCTTGCAGCCTTTCATCGTCATCAATTCAGTTATCCGGTAATTGGAATTACCGGAAGCAACGGCAAAACCATTGTTAAAGAATGGCTATACCAGTTGCTGCAGCCGGATTATTCAATTATCCGCAGTCCTAAAAGTTATAATTCACAAGTTGGCGTACCCTTGAGTGTTTGGCAGATGAACGATAAACATACACTTGGTATTTTTGAAGCCGGCATTTCTCAGCCTGATGAAATGCAAAGACTGGCTAAGATCATTGATCCATCCATAGGCATTTTTACCTCCATCGGCGAAGCACATGGCGAAGGATTTTTAAACGTGCGCCAGAAAGTAAATGAAAAGCTGAAACTTTTTGTAAATAGCGATCTTATTGTTTACTGTGCCGATGAACCGGATATTAATGAAGCTGTCAATGCATTTAATAACAACGCAAGGGCAGGAGATGATTTTAAACTCTTCAGTTGGAGTAAAAAGAACGAGGCTTCGCTGCAGGTAACCGCTATAGAGGCAAACGATGAGGGAACAAATATTACAGCACTGTTCAAAGGGGAAATCCTGAATTTCGTAATTCCTTTCGCAGATGCTGCATCTGTAGAAAATGCCATAACCAGTTGCTGCGTATTGTTATACCTGAATATTGATTTTAAAAGCATTGCACAACGCATGAAGCAACTGCGGCCTGTGGAAATGCGGCTCGAGTTAAAACAGGGTATTAACAATTGTTCCATCATCAACGATAGCTACAGTGCCGATATTAATTCGTTGACCATTGCCCTCGATTTTTTACAGCAGCAACAGCAGCAT
>JAHEBJ010000002.1:0-121079 GCA_024642285.1 Sphingobacteriales bacterium | reverse complement strand
CACATTAAACTTGACACAGGAATGCGGAGGCTTGGGTTTGAACAAAAAGATATTGGCGAACTGTGTAACCGTTTGAATGCGTCAACTGTTTTTAAAGTACAGTCAGTTTTTTCACATCTGGCAGCCAGCGACTCGGCTGTGCATGACGAGTTTACAAAAGAGCAGGCCAGTGTTTTTCTGCAAAGCTGCGACGGGATCAGTAAAAATACGGGCGCTTCATTCATCAGGCATATTGCCAACACATCGGCCATACACCGGCATAAGGAGCTGCAACTGGATATGGTTCGCCTGGGCATTGGCTTGTATGGCGTAGATGCTAATCCTGCGATGCAGGAACAATTAAAAAATGTAACTACTTTAAAGACCACCATCTCCCAAATAAAAAAAATCAGGAAAGGAGAAAGTGTTGGATACAACCGGAAGGGAATTGCAGAAAGGGATTCAGTGATTGCAACTGTGCGTATTGGGTATGCAGATGGATATCCACGAATACTAAGTAATGGCGTTGGAAAGATGCGGATTGGTGATGCTGAAGTTCCAGTTATTGGTAATGTGTGTATGGATATGACCATGCTCAACATTACGGATGTGGATGTGCAGGAAGGTGATGAAGTGATTGTTTTTGGCGCCGACCTTCAGGTCGGTCATCTTGCCAAACTTGCTCAAAGTATACCATACGAAATTTTAACAGGCATTTCCCAGCGGGTTAAGCGGGTTTATTTCGAGGAGTAAGGGTTTAAATTTTAGAGGTTTATTTTGAAGATTTTAGTTAAAAGGCTATTCCCTAAACTCAAACCTCAAAACCATATCTTTGTCAATCATTATGAAAGCAAGAAAAGTAACTCTTATCATCTTATTGATAATAATAGCCGATCAGGCATTAAAACTGTGGATTAAGACGCATTATCATCTCAATGAATCGCATCATATGATTGGTAGCGGATTTCAATTGTACTTTGTTGAAAATCCGGGGATGGCCTATGGCTGGAAATTCGGAGGCAACTGGGGAAAGATGGCACTTACCATTTTTCGCATGGTGGCTGTAGTTTTTGGAACCTGGTACCTGGCAAAAATTATCAGGGAGAAACAGCACCGGGGTTTTATTTTTTGTGCTGCTTTGGTTTATGCTGGAGCTCTTGGTAATTTAATAGATTCATCATTTTATGGATTGATCTTTGACCGGGGAATGGTTGTGGATCCGGCAATTAATGAATATATGGGGTATAACGGAGTGGCGAAGTTTTCAACAAATGGCTATGCCTCTTTTTTGCATGGTAACGTAGTAGATATGTTGTACTTCCCGGTCATTAGAGGACATTTTCCAAGTTGGGTACCGGTTTTTGGCGGCGACGATTTTGAGTTTTTCCGTCCCATCTTCAATTTAGCCGATGCATCTATTACCACAGGCGTGCTGAGCATTTTAGTTTTTCAAAAAAGATTTTTCAAGCAACAGAAACAGGCTGAAAATCATCCTACAGTGGAAACCAATGCAGTGGTAAGTGATGAGTCGCAGGTTTCATAAAAAGTAAATATTTATCTTTATTAATAAACAGGGCAAATGAGAAAATTTAAATTGGCATTGGTTGTATGTACGGCAATGTTGGTTTTTACAGGCTGCCAAAAGAATGTAGATAATGACAGTGATCTGTCGGATGGAACATTGAAAAGCTCCATCACGGGTGAATGCGAACCTGTGACCGTGTTTGGAATATTCAGGGTGAATGAGAATCAAACCACAGCTAATTATGTGGATGTACAGGTAAATGTAAGTTCGGGTGGATCATTTGATGTAAGTACTGATACGATCAATGGCTATTCCTTTCATAAAACAGGTTTAATTTCGGCCGGAATAAATACAATACGGCTATACCCAAGCGGTACGCCACTTGTGTCGGGTGTTGATATTTTTACAGTTACTTATGGTACAACTTTCTGTAGTTTTTCAATTGTAGTTTTTGATGTTGCCGCCGGAGGTGCTTTGTTTACCCTTGGCGGATCGCCGGGTAATTGTGCAGTAAATGTCGTTAACGGGGTTTACCAGGTTGCAAGACCAATGGATGCATCTAATACCGTTGAAATGACCGTGAATGTAACAAGTATTGGAACTTATACGATTGCCGGTGCAATTGTAAACGGTATCAGCTTCAGCGGATCAGGTTCATTCATAAACCCCGGTGTGCAAAACGTAATTTTAACAGCAACCGGAACTCCCGCCGCCGCAGGTACTTTTGTTTTTCCAGTAAACAATGTTGCCACTACATGTAGTTTTTCGTTACCTGTTATTGCAGTTGGGGCAAATGCCGACTATGTCCCGCAAACCAGCTATAGCAACTGGTCTTATAAAACTGTGGGTGGAGCTCCGGGAGATACTGCTTACGTTCATATATTGCCCAATAGCATAGTAATTAATTCAAATACTTACAGGATATTTGAAACCGTAACAACCGGAGGCGTGCCCAGCCCCCAAAAAGACTCATTTTATTATCGAAAAAGCGGAGGCAAGTATTATTATATATACAACGATGCCTACGGTTTTGATGGCGGATTTAATGCCGATGGTTTGCTGCTCGATTCGTCTTTACCTGTTAATGCAAGTTGGGTAACTTTCCTTGGCAACGATACCTGGGGAGGATTGCCTGCTACCGGAAGTATAAAAGTTACTATTCTTGCAAAAGGGGCATCTGCTGTAATTGCAGGAAATAGTTTTAATAGTGTAATTAAAGCAGAATACCTGTTCAGGTATAACACAGGTGCCGGAGATGTAGCCTATATGCGTTGGGAACACTGGTATGCGAAGGGTATCGGTGTAATATATTCAAAATACAATGATATCCCGGTTACGGCTACGTCGGTTGATGAAACAATAAGGTATAAGATTTATTAAAGGAACCTTAAAATCAGCCTGTATCATCAACCTTCGAAATATTTTAAACCGATTAACGTTATTTTTGAATAATATGTAGTCTGGTTATTTAGGTTAAATTTGGCATCTTTATTGAAATAAACTGCGTGCCAGCTGAAAAACTAAGGTACCTTATAAATTTCCCCAAGGGGAAGACTAAAAAAAAACAAATGATTAGATTAAGTTCAATTTTGTTATTAGCTTTTATTGTCATTCTAAGTTCCTGCGAAAAGGAATACAGTGTTGAAAATTCGGGTGGCCCCAGTGATGAAATTATAGGAGTAGATTGCAGGATTACAAAAATAGCCTATACCGATACTGCTACAAACACCGGTACCGGAGCTTTAACGGCCGTTATCAATAGTCTGGATATTGTAACCAAGATCACCAAATTCGACAGTTTAAGTAATACGATTGAGTTTATCGCATCGCCGTTGATCACCAACGACACGATCTACATAAACCCCGATGAATATTTTATTGTTGACTTTAATAAGCGGGTAAAAAGCCTGCATGGCCTTGTTGATCCTACCGATCCGTTTTCAACGCAGTTTGACATTAGCTACGTGTACAATTCAGGAGGATTTTTATTCAGGAAAATATATACGTTCACAGCTTTTCCGGGCACTCCGTTCTACGAAGTGAATTATACTTATGCTGGCGGAAACCTTACAAAAATGACCGGCACTGATAAAGTATCCGGCGATTTGATCACTGATGCTACCATGACCTATCATCCCTTCATCATACCCAAAAGATTTATTTATATTTTCCCCGATGAAAAAAGTTATCCGAATTTCACCCAGTTTTATGATTTTGGAAATAAATCTTTCAACGCTGTGAAAGATATGACCGTGAGAAATTACGATCCGGGAAATGTTTTGAGAGATTCGCTTGTTTCAACATTCTCCAGCTACTCGATGAGCCGCGATACTTATGTGCTTAGTGTAATGATGAGTGGCGATGATCAGCCAAGTATTCCTGCAGCTAAAGGAAAGCTTAGTTTTTCTTACAAATGTAAATAACCCAACCGGGAAGAAATATTATAACGGATACTTTGCTATCCGTTTTTTATTATCTTTTTTCAAAGGCATCAGCGTTGTCAGGGTAAAATAAAGTATTTTAACTTTCCTTTGTCAGCTGCCTGCTATTTTAAAAATTATAACTATGGATCATTCGGCCAACAGGGCTTTGCAGCATTTCAAAAACGATATCGGAATTAATTTCCAGCTGTATAACAGTTTATTTACTTCTCTTCCTTTTCATCGTATTGAAAAGACGGGTATTTTATTGGCCCTTCTTTTATCCAATTGCGAAGATGGTTATCTGAAAGGGCAAAGCCCGGTTACTATAATTGAAGAATTCTTTAAAAAGCATACCGCCTTTAAAAGTGATAAAGAAAAACTTGATATACTGTTTCGCTTTGTGCAATATGCCGAAAGACAGGTGGTGCTTTTTGACGCTTTGGAAGATGCTGCTTTCAGTCGGATACATGATATGAATGGCCCGGGTACACTCAAGCACCTCGAATCGGAAGTGATAAAAATGGAAAAAGAAGATGAACTGACCGAAAAGCTGAAAGATTATTGTGTAAGACTGGTATTAACGGCACATCCCACTCAATTTTATCCCGGCCCGGTGCTGGCTATCATCAATGATCTTTCAAAGGCCATGATGAATAATAATACCAGCCAGATAAATATGTACCTGCAGCAATTGGGCAAAACGGCTTTCTTTAAAAAGCAAAAGCCAACTCCTTATGATGAAGCGGTTAGCCTGATCTGGTTTTTGGAGAATGTATTTTATCAGGCAATCGGTAAAATCATCAATTTTTTAAAAAACCATTTTCCCGATTCTTTGCCTGCTACAAACCCGGTAGTTAAACTGGGCTTTTGGCCCGGCGGCGACAGAGATGGAAATCCATTTGTAAATGTTGAAATTACCCAACAGGTTGCCGAAGCATTACGTGGCAGCATTATCAAGTGTTATTACCTTGATGTAAGGAGAATAAGAAGGCGCCTGACTTTTGACGGCGTTGACATTCCGATGGCTGAACTGGAGAAAAAATTATATGAGAATATTTTTATCCCGGGCATGAGAACCGATCTTAGCAAAGATGAGATACTTGATACACTTTATGGAATAAAAGACACCCTCATAAATAAACACAATGGCCTCTTCCTTCACCTTGTAGAAAGTTTGATTAATAAGGTTCTGTTGTTTGGTCTGCACTTTTCGTCGCTTGATATCAGGCAGGACAGCAGCAAGCACGGCGCAACATTAAACAGCATTGCTGCGCTTTGCGAAAACCTGGGCAAAGATTATGCTTCGCAATCATCTTCAGAAAAAATAGTGAGGCTGGCGAGTGCAACAGCAATAATTCCCCCGCTTAAACTTGATGACGCCATCGAACAGGATTGCCTTGACGTGATAAAAACAATAAAAACTATTCAGTATAAAAACGGAGAAGAAGGTTGTAACCGCTATATCATCAGTCAATGTAACAGTGCCTTAAATGTGATGGAAGTGTTTGGGTTATTTATGTTGAGTGGATGGAAGAAAGAAGAACTTACTGTAGATATTGTGCCGTTGTTTGAAACGATTGATGATTTGCAAAGAGCTGCAGCCGTAATGAAAGAGTTGTACGAAAACAAAGTTTACCGGCAACATCTTAAGCAACGAAACAACCATCAAACGATAATGGTTGGTTTTTCGGATGGTACCAAAGATGGCGGTTATATTATGGCCAACTGGGGTATTTATAAAGCAAAAGAAGAGTTGACTGCTATTTCAAAATCGTATGATATTGATGTAGTATTTTTCGACGGCCGTGGTGGTCCGCCTGCACGTGGGGGAGGTAAGACGCATAAGTTTTATGCTTCTATGGGTAAAAATATTTCGAATAAAGAAATTCAGCTGACTATTCAGGGGCAAACCGTTAGCAGCAATTTCGGAATGATTGATGCGGCTCAATACAATATGGAACAGCTGATAAATGCCGGCGTATTCAATGAGTTGTTCAGCAGCAAAAATTTTACGCTTAATGATAGGCAGGAAAATTTGATAAGTAAACTAGCCGGGGAAAGTTTTGATGCCTATAGCAAATTGAAAAATCATCCAAACTTTTTAGAGTACCTGGGCCATGCAAGCCCGTTAAAATTTTATGCCGAAACAAATATCGGTTCCCGGCCGAGTAAGCGGGGTGGTGCCGGTGGTAAATTATCGTTATCAGATTTACGTGCTATCCCTTTTGTGGGTGCCTGGAGCCAGTTAAAACAGAATGTAACCGGATACTATGGCGTGGGAACGGCATTAAAAAAAGCTAAAGAAAGCGGGCAAATGAATGATCTGAAAGCATTTTATAAAGAATCTTTATTTTTCCGCACGTTGATTGATAATTGTGAAATGGCTATGAAAAAATGTTTTTTTCCGCTGACGGCGTTCCTTTGCGATCATCCCGATTACGGAGAAATATGGAAAGATATTTACGCCGAGTTTGAACTGACACAGAGTATGCTTTTTGAAATGACAGGCAAGAATGAACTGATGGCCGATTACCCCGTTGAACAACTTTCGATACAGATGAGAGAAAGAATTGTATTACCGCTGGTAACAATACAGCAGTATGCCATTACCCGGGTGAGGGAAATGGAAGAGAAAGGAATTCAGAATCCCGAAAGAGAAGTCTTTGGTAAATTGGTGATGCGCTGCTCTTTTGGAATTATCAATGCGGGAAGAAATTCTGCGTAATATATTTAGGAACAAAAAACCTTTAATTTTGATGAAAGGCTTTTTGTTTTTATATTTTTCCAACCATGTTTGCCGGTATCACCCATTCGTCAAATTCTTTTGCAGTTACATAGCCCAGTTTAACGGCCATCTCTTTTAAGGTAGTTCCTTCCTTATGGGCTTTCTGTGCAATCTCTGCCGATTTGTAGTAACCAATCTTAGTGTTCAAAGAAGTTACCAGCATTAACGAATTATCCAGATGCTTTTTAATATTGGCATTTATGGGCTCAAGTCCAACTGCACATTTATCATTGAATGAAACACAACCATCTCCTATTAATCTTGCACTGTGTAAAAAATTAAAGATCATTACTGGTTTAAAAACATTCAGTTCAAAATGGCCGTTGCTGCCGCCAATGCCAATGGTAACATCATTGCCCATTACCTGAGCAGCAATCATGGTTAATGCTTCGCATTGAGTAGGATTTACTTTGCCCGGCATGATTGAAGAACCGGGTTCGTTATCCGGAATAAAAATTTCTCCGATACCGCTTCTGGGTCCGGATGACAACATACGGATATCATTAGCAATCTTCATCAAGCTAACTGCAACCATTTTCAATGCGCCATGTGCTTCCACAATGGCATCATGTGCTGCCAATGCTTCAAATTTATTTTCAGCAGTTTTAAAAGGAAGTTTAGTTAGTTTGGCAATATGCTTTGCAACGTTCACATCGTACTTTGGAGGTGTGTTGATACCTGTGCCAACAGCTGTTCCTCCAAGTGCAAGTTCACTTAAATGTGCAAGCGTATTTTTAATCGCTTTCAATCCATGATCCAATTGAGAAACATATCCGCTGAATTCCTGTCCAACTGTTAAAGGCGTAGCATCCATAAAATGTGTACGGCCAATCTTAACTACTTTTTTGTAAGCCTTTGCTTTTTTATCAAGTGTATTGCGGAGTTTGGTAATTCCAGGTATAGTGGTTTCTATTAAAATTTTATACGCCGCAATATGCATTGCAGTTGGAAACGTATCGTTGCTGCTCTGCGATTTATTTACATCGTCATTGGGATGGAGGTATTTTTCTTTGTCAGATAATTTGCCGCCGTTTAAAACATGACCACGATAAGCAACCACTTCGTTTACATTCATATTGCTTTGCGTGCCACTGCCGGTTTGCCAAACTACCAGCGGAAAATAATCATCCAGTTTTCCGTCAAGTATTTCTTTGCAAACCTTACCTATCAGATCGCATTTCTTTTTGGTTAAAACACCTGCTTCATAATTGGTAATTGCTGCAGCCTGTTTTAAATAAGCAAAAGCCTTGATGATCTCTTTGGGCATCTTATTTATGTCCTGCGCAATTTTAAAATTGTCGATGCTGCGCTGGGTCTGGGCGCCGTAATAAGCTTCTGCCGGTACTTTAACTTCACCCATTGTATCTTTTTCTATCCTGTATTCCATAAAAATGTTTTGAAACTATAAATTAATATCTGCAAAGGTACGATGGAGTGGTAAATTAGAAATGCTTCTTAATTCTTTTTATATTGTGAACAACAGCCAATTCAGAATATTAGCGGATTAAAAATTTTTTTCAAATTACAGCTTAAAACCCATGGCGCTTAATAAATTCACCATAGCAGCGGTTACCGTTTTATATTTCAGCTGTATAACAATTGTACTCAAAGCACAGCCTAAACCAACTCTGCAGCAACTTGCCTGGCATGATATGGAGTTCTACCTCTTCACTCATTTTGGTCCCAATACATTTACAAATAAGGAGTGGGGTCATGGAGATGAACCCGAAGATATTTTTAACCCGACAGACTTTGATCCTGGGCAGTGGTGCAGGATAGCAAAACAGGCCGGAGCAAAAGGGATCATAATCACGGCGAAGCACCACGATGGGTTTTGCTTGTGGCCCAGCAAGTATTCGAAGCACACAGTAAGAGAAAGCAAATGGAAAAATGGAAAGGGTGATGTACTCAAAGAATTGTCGACAGCATGTAAAAAATACGGTTTAAAATTCGGTATTTATATTTCTCCCTGGGACAGAAACCATCCTGATTATGGAACCGAAAAGTATAATGACGTATTTGTAAATATGATGAATGAATTATTCATAAATTATGGCCCCATTTGGGAACTCTGGTGGGATGGAGCAAACGGGGAAGGGCCAAATGGAAAGATGCAGGTTTATGACTGGGCACGTTACCGGGAAACAGTAAAAAAACTTTCTCCTAATACCGTTGTGTTCAGCGATGTTGGACCACATATCCGCTGGGTGGGCAATGAAAACGGCATTGCCGGTGAAACAAACTGGAACATGTTGGATACGGCTGGCTTTACTGCAGGTGCAGGAGCTCCAGCTACAGAAATATTGAATGTCGGCAACATGAATGGTGAAGCCTGGATTCCTGCAGAGTGTGATGTAAGCATCAGGCCCGGCTGGTTTTATCACAAGGAAGAAGATGATAAAGTGAAAACACCTGAACAGCTTTTTGGTTTGTATTTAAAATCTGTTGGCCGTGGCGCAAATTTATTATTGAATGTACCGCCTGACAGGAGAGGGCTGATTCATGAAAAAGATTCGGCGGTATTGATTGGGTTTAAGAAACTAAGAGATAAGAATTTTAAACATAATCTTATTAAGGACGCCCGGGTTTTAATAATATCGGCAGACAGTATTAAAGATAAAAACCTAGTAAATGATAATAACATTGGAACATTTGCGGAGATATCAGATTATCAAAAAGAATTTATCAGTATTCAGTTTAAAAATATGACAAGACTAAATTGTATTGTTTTGAATGAAAAAATTAAAGACGGACAAAACGTTCAAAAATTTTATATACAGTTAAAAAATAGCTATAAAACGCAAAGGTATGTGTTCAGTACAATCGGTAGGGAAAGAATTATAACTTTTCCTGTGATAGATGCTGATGAGCTTTCAATTCATTTCGTTGAAGGAAAAAAGAAAATTAAAATAACCGAGGTTGAACTGTACCGGCTAAATGAAAAACTGGTTGAAAAATAACTTACATTATCAGTTGTCTCTTTTCTCAAAATTCTCTTTCTCTTTTTCCTGTATCCTGCGGATAATAAAATAGATCAGCAACCCAAGGACAAGTAAAGCGATGCCTCCATAGATCAGTATTAGCAACAGGATTAACATATCAATATCATCTTAGTTTAACTGCAGTACCGTAAGCCATTATTTCTGATGCCCCCTGCATGATCATCGAAGTTGTAATACGCACATTAACTATAGCATCCGCACCTAATTTTTGAGCATCAGCCACCATTCTTTGCAGTGACTGTTCACGGGCTTCAGCCTGTAATTTGGTGTATTCATGAATTTCGCCGCCAACAAGATTCTTCAAGCCGGCAAATATATCACGGCCAATATTGCGGGCCCTGACGGTGCTGCCCCTCGAGATGCCTAATGCTTGAGTTATTTCTCTGCCCGGTACCGTTTCAGTGGTAGTTAATATCATAGTTTTATAATTTAACCTTAGGTAATTTATTTTCCAGAAAAAACAGCTTTTCTTTTTTCAAGAAAAGCAGCGGTTCCTTCTTTCATATCTTCCGTATCAAAACTATTTCCGAATTCTTTTATCTCTTCTGCAAAACCATCTTTGGTCTCATCAAAAACAGCGTTGGCTGCTTTTATGCACCCAGCAATGGCAAGAGGAGCTTTAGTATTAATTATTTCGAGAATTTTTTTAGAATGATCCAGCAATGTTTCGGCGGTGGTAATATAGTTCACCAAACCCAGTTGTCTTGCTTCGTTGGCATCGATCAAATGAGCGCTCATTAGTAATTCCATGGCTTTGCCTTTTCCAATTAGTTGCACCAAACGTTGTGTGCCGCCATAGCCTGGTATCAAACCAAGATTAACTTCGGGTTGCCCGAATTTTGCATTTTCGGCAGCAATCCTAAAGTGACAGGCCATTGCCAGTTCGCAACCCCCGCCCAAAGCAAAACCATTAACTGCTGCAATAATGGGTTTTGGAGAGTTTTCAATCTTTGCAAAAATATCCTGGCCTCTTTTGGCGAGTTCCATTGCCGCGGTTTTATCAAGGCTCCCAAATTCTGTAATATCGGCGCCTGCAACAAAAGCCTTGGGGCCGGCACCGGTAATGATCGCCGATTTTATTTCAGCAGTATTATTTATTTCATCAACCACATTGTCCAGATCGGTAAACACAGCTGCGTTCAATGCATTTAATTTGTCTGGACGGTTGATGATGATTGTGAAAATTCCGTTTTCTAAATTGGTAAGTAGAGTTGTGTACATGAACTTGTTTTATTTATAATTGATCAAATCTATTCGAAACAGTATCCCAGTTAACCACCTGCCACCAGTTGTCAACATATTCTGCTCTTTTATTCTGATACTTTAAATAGTACGCATGTTCCCAAACATCAATTCCAAGGATGGGCATTCCTTTAATATCGCTGATATCCATCAGCGGGTTATCCTGGTTGGGCGTTGAACCAATCAGCAGTTTTTTGTTTTTGTTTGTATAAAGCCATGCCCAGCCGCTGCCAAAACGGGTTTTAGCCGCATCGCCAAATTGTTTTTTAAAATATTCGAATGATGTAAAGTCTTTAACAATGCATTCCATCAACTTGCCGGAAGGTGCATTGTTTTCTTTTTTTGGCCGCATACTTTGCCAGAACATTTCGTGGTTATAATGGCCACCGGCATTGTTTCGCATTTTAGTTGAGTAGGAAGAAATTTTAACAAGCACCTCTTCCAACGGTTTTGTCATATCGACTTTTTCAGCAACGGCAGCATCCTTTACATTTTTAGAATAGCCAGCGGCATGTTTAGTATAATGAATTTCCATGGTCATGGCATCTACAATATTTTCCAATGCATTATATTCGTATGGCAGCGGCTGTTGATCAAACCCGGTTTTAAAATTTCCCGGAACATAAGACTGCCGTTCAGAAAACGATTGTAACAAAGGAGCGGCGGCACTCAATCCAACACTTACGGCGAGTCCTCCTTTAACAGTATCTGAAATAAAAGTTCTGCGGTTGGTTTTTTTTTGCGTTGTCATTTAATGTTAATTTAAGAAGTTGAACGGATTCTAAATTTACTGAAAATATTTTTCACTTTTTTAGCTACCCGGTAATAATATTCTTTGTTAAACAATTGTGAGTCGTGCATGGCTTTATAAGTAAGAAAAATACCAACCGGAGCAAGTACTAAAACAGCCAGCCACATTCCTGTAAACGGCGACAAGGTATCTTGTTTCACAAATTTTTCGCCAAACATATTCAACAGGTGAAACTGTAAAAAGAAAATGATAGCAACTACCAGCGGCATACCCAGCCCCCCTTTGCGGATAATGGAGCCTAAAGGCGCACCAATAAAAAATAAAACAAAGCAGGCCATTGATAATGAGAATTTCCGGTGCCATTCAATTTTATGAAACTTGATCTCAGCTTTCCTGTTCTCCATTTCATTGCCCGAGCTTTCCAGCGTATTCTTCAGGTTGTTGGCAATGCCAATGGCAGTGTTATAAACGATGAAACGGGCCGAGTCGGGAATTATGGAATCAAAAGCATTTTTTGGGGATGAAACAACAGGAATTGTTTTTTTATTACTGTCCTGCGCAGAAGTGTATGGCAAATAAATATCGAAAGTACGGTTCAACCGTTTTGAAAGAGAATCATTCATTCTATATAGGGAGTCAAGCGAATTATTAATCTGCCCGGCACTCAACATTTTAAAATTATTGCGGTACACACTATCGTTTGTATTTTGAATTTGCAATGAGCTCACGTCAAAAAGTTTTTTAAAGGATTTGAAGCCCAGCCTGATGAATTCGGTACTGCTGTCGCCAATATTTCCATTCTCCTGGTATCTGAATCCATTTGACAGATTAAACTCTAGAAATTTTTTGTCCTTCGAAATTGTCATTACACCTGTTTCCGCAATTATGGTGTTGTTTTGCAGGGAATTGGTTTGATCGTAGATAAGCACATTGTGAATGGTTTTTCCGTCGGGATCTTTTTTACCTGCTTTTATCGCATAGTTCGGGATATGAGTAAAGAATACACCTTCCCTCAGATCGAAAGCCGGCTTCTTATAATATATGTCGTTATACAAAGCTACAAACTTTAAATTGGCATAGGGTATCACGTAGTTGGCAAACATAAATGTGATGCCGCAGAAAAGCACCGCTACCCAAATCAACGGACGCATAAACCGTAGCAGTGAAATGCCCGAGGATTTTATGGCAACAAGTTCAAAACTTTCGCCAAGGTTTCCAAAAGTCATGATGGATGAAATAAGAATAGCGATTGGCATAGCCAGCGTAAGCATAGAAGCGCTTACATACCATAAGAATTTTCCGATAGTGATAAAGTCTAAACCTTTACCCACAAGGTCATCCAGGTATTTCCACAGGCCCTGCATCATCAATACAAAAAAAGCAATGAAGAACGTTATGATAAACGGTCCGATAAATGATTTAAGAATAAGTTTATCTAATTTCTTTATCATGCAAAGCAGGGAATGAAATAAAATTTAATGTAGTAAATTGACGACTGATGAATAATATTTCAAAATTAATACTTTCTGATGAGGAACAGGAACTGGTTACAAACCAGCGCTGGATTTTAACGAAACGTGTGATCATCGATAAGATACAGGTTATGATGGGCCAATTATCTGATAAGCAAAAAGCAATTGTATTAGGGGAAAAAGATTGGTTGCCCGAAGCAGTCCTTAGGTCGGAAAGTAAAATTTCGAAAGGCGAAAACTATCTGCAATTACCCTATCTCATACTCGACTATCCCCGTTGTTTTGAAGACGAAAATATTTTCGCAGTAAGGACTATGTTTTGGTGGGGAAATTTTTTCAGCATCACTTTGCATCTCTCCGGATCGTATAAAAAAAAGTTTGAGGAAAAAATAATTGACAATATCGAATTCATACAACAGCAAGACGCCCACCTAAATATTAATGAAAGCCAATGGCATCATCATTTTGAAAAAGATAATTACCAAAGTTTAATATCACTTTCGGTTGACGAATCAGCTCACTTGATCAGGGATAAAAAATTTATTAAGCTTGCTATAAATTATCCGCTGGAGAATTTTGAGAACTTACCTGATTTGCTGGAGAAGCGTTTTGCCGATATTGTAAAGTGGTTAGGACCTTAACTGCCCAGGCGATGAAATAATTCTTTCACCTGGTATTCCCATAACTGACTTTGATCTTTAATTTCTTTTTTCTCGGCAAAATCACTGACAACCAAAATAGTTTGATTGGTAACTTCCGACTTATCGATCCGCCATTCAAAATATTCATCTTTGGTCATGTAGTCCCATCTGAAACGAACAAATTTATCATCTTCACTATCTAACAATTCTGCATTGTCTTCATTTCCATTCCAACTAAATGTGAATGTGCCGTCACGCTCATCTACCTTATCGGCAAACCACTCCTGTAACCCTGCGGGTGTCCTTAAAAATTCATACAAAATACCAGGGGAACATCTTACGGGGTATTCCAATGTATATAAAACTTTCTTACTCATTCTTAATATTTAAATATCCTTGTTATGCTGCAATAATAACAAAATAATCAGCAGTACAAATTATTTATCTATTTATTTTTTGTTTAAGATATAAATAATAATATTAAACAAAATTGTTTCAAAGCCACTGAAATCCAGCCTTTTATATTTTTTTTTTTGGTGGAGTATAATAAAAAGTATAAATTACGTTAATAACTGCGACAGTTTTTAACAAATTATTAACCCAAAAACTTTTTTTCTGCTTAACCTTTAAATTGTAAGGCTTATGAGTATGCGTCAGCTAAAAATCACTAAGTCCATCACAAATCGTGAAAGTCAGAGTTTAGAAAAATATCTGCAAGAGATTGGGAAAGTTGAATTAATTACTCCGGAGGAAGAAGTTAAACTCGCAATTAAAATTAAACAAGGCGATCAAAAGGCACTGGAAAAACTAACCAAAGCCAATTTGCGTTTTGTTGTTTCGGTAGCAAAACAATACCAAAACCAGGGCCTTACCCTGCCCGATCTTATCAACGAAGGAAATCTTGGACTTATAAAAGCAGCTCAGCGTTTTGATGAAACACGGGGCTTTAAATTTATTTCCTACGCAGTATGGTGGATACGGCAGAGTATTTTACAGGCTTTGGCTGAACAATCGAGAATTGTGCGGTTGCCACTAAATAAAGTAGGACTAACCAACCGTATCAGCAAAGCGTTTTCCCAGTTGGAGCAGGAGTTTGAAAGAGAGCCTACGCCTGAAGAGTTGGCTTTTTTACTTGAAATGGAAGTGGAAGATATTGCAGCTGCGCTTGGATCTTCGTCTCGTCATATAAGTATGGATCAACCCTTGTCGGATGGCGAAGACAGTACTTTGATTGATGTTATGATCAATCATAATGCCGAAAAAACTGATGATGCGCTGGCTTTTAAAGCATCTTTAAAGACCGAAATTGATCGTTCTTTAAGTACCCTTACTGAAAGGCAAAAAGATGTGATCCGTTACTTTTTTGGAATAGGTGTAGATCATGCCCTGAGCCTGGAAGATATTGGTGAACATTTTAACCTTACCAGGGAACGGGTTAGGCAGATAAAAGATAAAGCTATAACCAAACTTCGCAGTGCATCCCGCTGTAAATTGCTAAAAGCTTACTTGGGAACTTAAATATTAATTGCTTTCTATTTTGACGAACAGCCGCTGAAGCGCTGTTTTTTTTTGTCTTTTTTAGCAAGACTTAGCATACTACCGTCTAAGTTCAGATCTATCTTGGAAATCAATTTTAATAATCCTTAAAATTCCCCGAAATTTGCACAACTATAAATTACATTAAATGTCAATTGAAATAAAAGTTCCAACTGTTGGTGAGAGCATAAGTGAGGTAACCCTGGTTAAGTGGCACAAGAAAGATGGAGAATGGGCGAACAGGGATGAGGTAATTGCTGAACTGGAAAGTGAGAAGGCAACCTTTGAATTAAATGCTGAGCAGGCGGGTGCAATAAAAACAATTGCTAAAGAAGGCGACACTTTGAATATTGGCGATGTGGTTTGTTCAATTGACACCGATGCTGAAAAACCTGCCGAAGTTGAAAAAGTGGAAACAGATGCACCTTTAGCAAAAGAAGAATCTAAATCTGCTAAAGCTCAAACCGATTTAAAAGCCACTCCAGTTGCAGCCGCAATAATCGCAGATAAAAAAGTTGACGTAAAAGGTTTAACTGCCTCTGGCAGCAACGGAAAAATTGTGAAGGCAGATGTACTGGATGCGTTGAATAACCCTGGTAGAAGACCGGGCATCGTTTTGTTTGGGCGGAATGAAAGAGAACAAAAAATGAGTAACCTGCGCAAGACCATCAGCAGGCGATTAGTTGAAGCAAAAAATACAACTGCCATGTTAACCACTTTTAATGAGGTGGACATGAGTGCCGTAATGGACACCAGGAAAAAATATAAAGATAAATTTAAAGAGCTGCATGGAGTAAACCTTGGCTTCATGAGCTTCTTTACCAAAGCCTGTACTTATGCGTTGATGGAATGGCCATCGGTTAATGCTTATATCGAC
Organism: Sphingobacteriales bacterium; assembly: GCA_024642285.1. Lineage (GTDB taxonomy): Bacteria > Bacteroidota > Bacteroidia > Chitinophagales > Chitinophagaceae > Ferruginibacter. The sequence continues at coordinate 104,846 of JAHEBJ010000002.1, read as the reverse complement.
GGAGAAAATATTATCTACCACGATTTTTGCGATATCTCTATTGCGGTTAGTGCGCCTAAAGGATTAGTGGTACCTGTAATTAGGAATGCTGAAAGTTTAAGCATGGCAGGTATTGAAGCCACTGTTGTTGAACTGGCCACTAAAGCAAAAGAAAATAAATTGACCATTGAAGAGATGACCGGAGGAACCTTCACCATCACCAATGGCGGAGTTTTTGGTTCGATGATGAGTACACCGATCATCAATATTCCTCAATCGGCGATTTTGGGTATGCATAATATTGTAGAACGACCAATGGCGGTAAACGGTCAGGTTGTTATTAAACCGATGATGTATGTGGCCCTGAGTTATGATCACAGAATCATTGATGGCAGGGAATCAGTTGGATTTTTAGTGAGGGTGAAAGAACTTCTGGAAAACCCTGAATTATTATTGTTCGGGAAAGATCCTGTAAAGAGTTTATTGGAACTCTGATTACATTTGAGATTTAAATAATTATAGCCTGCACTTAAAACTGCAGGCTTTATTTTTGCCGTTATGCGCTATCACTCATATTTAAATACTGCCAAAAAGATAATTGAATCCTTTGCAGGTGAAATACCGCTTGCTGCGTTTTTAAAAAAATATTTTAGTGCCAGCAAAAAATATGGATCGAAGGACAGAAAACAAATCGCTGCGCTCTGCTACAATTTTTACCGGCTTGGTAATGCAATTACAAATGCAGATCTTGATCAAAGAATCATCACAGCAACTTTTTTATGTGCCCAAACTAAAAATGAATTTCTTGAATTTCATAAATCGGAGTGGAATGCCTTAATTGAAACACCGCTTGAAGAGAAATGTGAAATTGCGGGAATAAACTACTCCGGGGTTTTTTCTATTGCCGACGAACTCACTGAAGGGATTGAGTTTGAGCCCTTTTGCAAATCATTTTTTATTCAGCCGGATCTATTTCTTCGGATAAGACCGGGACAAAAAAAATCCGTAGTTCAAAAACTTGAAGCCGCCGGAATTGAATTTCAAATGCTTGAGGAAAATAGTATCATCCTACCCAATTCATCAAAGCTTGAAACTGTTTTGGCTATAGATAAAGAAGTGGTTGTTCAGGACGTCAATTCGCAGCAAGTTTTAAACTATCTGAAGAATTCAGAAAAGGGAAAATCATTTCCAAATGTTTGGGATTGCTGTGCAGCAAGCGGCGGCAAATCTATTCTGGCCTATGATATTCTTGAAGGAAAGTTTGAGTTAACAGTTTCAGACATCAGGGAAAGCATATTATCAAACCTTGAAAAAAGATTTAAAACAGCAGGGATCAACAACTACCAATCCTTTGTCGCCGATTTGGCTGATGAGAACTGTAAACAATCACCTGTCAACTATCAACTTGTCATTTGCGATGCACCCTGCACCGGTAGCGGTACTTGGAGCCGAACTCCTGAGCAGTTATTTTATTTTAAACGGAAGTCTATTGATGATTATGCAAACCTGCAGCGAAAAATTGTTTCTAATACAATTCCTCAATTGCAAAAAGGCGGCCTTTTTATTTATATCACTTGTTCAGTTTTTAAAAAAGAAAATGAAGAAGTAGTGAATTTCATCAAAGAAAAATTCCATCTGCAGTTATTGCAAATGGAATTATTAAAAGGTTACGATAAAAAAGCCGATTCAATGTTTGTGGCCGTTTTCAAAAACTAATCATTTTATTGCCGTACTATTTTTTTAATCACTTCTTTTTTATTGTTCAGTGTCACTGTTACAAAGTAAATTCCTCCACCCAGATTTTTCATCGGAATAGAGTAAGTGCTTGAGCCGGCTACCTGTTGGCGGCTTGAGCGATGTACGATCTGTCCGGCAGAATTGTGAATTAAAATATCCACTTTAACAGCCTCCTTTCTTATTATCAAAACACTGAGTTTATCAGTAACCGGATTAGGGCTGATGGTTATTTTTTCAATCAATGCTGCAATACATATTTGCTGATCGTTGGTAATATTTACCGTTGCAGTATCCATGCAACTAAAATTATTTGATACTATCAGTTGGTAAATGCCTGCTGCCGCAACTGCCGATGGATTCGAAACCGGTACTCCACCAAAACTCCAGCTAGTGGTTAAACCTGATGTTGAATATAAAGTTGTTAGGTTTATTGTACTATCTGTACATTTTGTAAAACTCAGATCAACTCCAAGGTCGGGCTTGGGATTAAAACTCACAGTTACATTTGCCGTGTCGGAACAGCCACTGGAATTTGTTGCAATTAACTGGTAGTTGCCAGCTGCTGAAACTGCATTGGGTGTAGCAACTGCATTTCCGCCAAGCGTCCAGTTTGTTGTTAACCCTGATGTGTTAAATACTGTTGTCAGGTTAACTGTATAGCCTGTACAAGCCGCAGCTGCATTGTCAATTCCAAGGTTTGGCTTTGGTGTAAAACTAATAGTCATGCTGTCTAAATAAAAACTTGTATCGGCAGCAATGTTCATTTTAAAACGATAGATAATACCTGATGTAGGAAAATTTCTCAGATCATCAGTGTGTGAAAAATAATTCAGTTTAAAAGAGCCGGAGGAAGTTTTGGTACTGATCGTTGTATAAACAGACTCAGAAGGAAGTTTTCTTTCTACCACAATACTGATCGCAGAATCTGTTTTGGCAGCCCAATTTAAAGTCACGCTGCAGTTTGAAACCGAGGATTGCTGAGCATATAATTGTTTAATGAGTTTTACAAAAGCTTTCTTCATGTCAGGTATTCCGTAACCAACCCGGTCATCCGGATTATTTGCACGTGTTGCAGATTCCTGCATTACATTGATGATGCCTATATTATTAATCTCGGGAAAAGCCTGCCACAAACAGGTTGTTAAACCAGCCATATTAGGTGTGGCAAACGAAGTGCCGCTACCAAAAGTTGGCTGTCCGGTATTTGGATTTGCAATAACAGCACTCACACCAACAGCCGCTACAGAAGGTTTTATTTGACCGTCGCCGCTTGGTCCATAACTGCTGAAACCACCTACCACTCCGGCATTGTTTACAGCACCAACTGCTATCACACTATCGGCATCAGAAGGTGTAATTAAATAATGCCATGCACTGTTGCCCTCATTTCCAGCGGCAATCAAACACAGCATTCCTTTTTTAGCAGCCAGGTCTGCACCCCGTGCACTGATGCTGGTATTACCATCCATGTTGGCATAGGTATAGTTGAATATCGGATTATCAAAAGTAAAATAGCCTAAGGAAGTAGAAGTTATTTCCACGCCTAAACTATCGGCTCTTTCCATACCAGCAACCCAATTCTGTTCTTCAATCGGGTACTCACTGCCAACATCTTCTGTACGATACAAATAATAGGAAGCCTGAGGTGCAGTACCAACAAAAGTACCCGGCATATTGGCCGAAATAATGCTAAAACAATTCATTCCATGTGTGTGATCTTCATTCACACTAGCATTACCGGCAACAAAATCCCAGGTGCCTAAAATCTGGTTGTTATTCCTTACACTGTCAAACGTTGGCAATGTTAAATAATGATAAAACCCGGCATCCAGTATCGCCATATGCATACCCTGTCCCCTGAATCCACGGTTATGTAAAAAATCCCCGTTATTCAAATGAACCTGGTTATAACTCAGACCATAATTATAAAAATCGCCGGCGATGAGTGGCGCTGCTTGATCACCAGTAATTTCGGTTGTTTCTACATTCAGTTTTTTATTAACCGGCTTACCGCTGGAATTTACCAAACTGCCAATTGGTCCCGTACTCACTACAAACGGGAAACTGTTTATTTTGGCCAAAGCCGCAGCATCACTGGTTTGTATGGCTACCTGGTTTAGCCATTTTGAATGGTTTAAAATAATTACTGCACCTGCCATACGGATACTATCAATATATCTTGGCGTTACCGGCAGGTCGGTTGAATCAAGCGGAATATTGTATCTGGTGCGGCGATCAATTGACCGCTGCGTTAAATATTGAATAGGGTTACTCAGCGAAAAGGGATTTGTTCCTTTGTCTTTTAATTTTACAATGTAGCGGGTAAATTGGGCGTTACTGTCTGTTTTTAAAGCAAAGAGGGCAATAAAAATCAAGAGTAGTATTCTTTTCATAAGTAGAATTTTAATCCATAATAGATACTTAAAAAACGTGCCAATAAGTTTAATGGTTAGCTGTCATACCCCCATTTCACCCATGTTGCTCCCCAGGTAAATCCGCCACCAAAGGCAGCTAAAATAATATTATCGCCTTTATTCAATTTCTTTTCCCACTCCCATAAACATAGCGGTAAGGTTGCGGCCGTTGTGTTTCCGTATTTCTGGATATTAATCATTATTTTTTCCTTTGGCAGGCCCATGCGATTTGCTGTTGCATCAATTATACGCAGATTAGCCTGGTGAGGCACCAGCCAGGCAATATCATCGGCGGTTAATTTATTACGTTCCATCAGCTCGTAACTCACGTCGGCCATACCTTTCACGGCAAACTTAAATACCGATTGACCCTCCTGAAACACAAAATGTTCCTTTGCCAGTACGGTTTCAACAGTTGATGGTTTTACAGAACCACCCGCCTTCATATGCAAAAACTTGCTGCCGCTGCCGTCACTTTTTAAAAGACTGTCTTTAATACCCACATTTTCTTCGGTACCTTCAAGTAAAACTGCACCTGCACCATCACCAAAAATAATACAGGTAGTTCGGTCGCTGTAGTCAACAATACTGCTCATTTTATCAACCCCAACAACCACCACTTTTTTATATCTGCCGCTTTCAATAAATGCTGAACCAGTGGTTAATGCATATAAAAAACCAGAGCAAGCCGCCATCACATCAAAACCAAAAGAATTAACAGCTCCGATCTTGTCACATATAATATTTGCCGTGGCGGGGAAAACCATGTCTGGCGTAACTGTGGCGCAAATCAAACAATCTATTTCTTCAGGGCTGATCCCTCTTTTTTTACATAATTCTAAAACAGCGGGCACGGCCAGATCGCTGCTGCCTTTTCCTTCTTCTTTTAAAATTCTTCGCTCCGAAATACCTGTTCTTGTTTGTATCCATTCATCATTCGTATCTACCATTTTTTCCAATTCCGCGTTGGTAAGTTTGTATTCGGGAACGTAACCACCAACTGCGGTAATAGCAGCATTAATTTTTTGCATGTAGCTCCAGTTTATTAGGTCTTTTCAATTTTTTGTATCAAACGGTAAAAATACATAAAAAACATCAGTCAGATTTTAACGGTTATAGCTCATAAATATTCCTTATTTTCGCTATCGACTGTATATTAATTATGTATGCATATTTGCAAGGAAAGTTTACGTATAAGAATCCGGCCCAGGTTTATATAGATGTGAATGGAATAGGCTATGAAGTAAATATAAGCCTGAACACCTATTCCCATATACAAAACCTGGAGCAGGGCAAGTTGTTTACGCACCTGCAAGTGAAGGAAGATGCGCACATATTATTCGGTTTTTTTGATAAAGAGGAGAAGGATATGTTTGTATTGCTGACAGGTGTTTCCGGTGTGGGAGCGGCAACAGCAAGGATGATGTTATCTTCGCTGAAACCCGATGAAGTAAGCAGGGCCATTGTGCAGGGCAACATTAAATTGCTTGAAAGTGTCAAAGGAATAGGCAAAAAGACCGCCGAAAGGCTGGTTTTGGAGCTAAAAGATAAAATGGGCAGGATAACTACTGATGCAAATCTTTCCAGTCACATGGGCAATAGTTTGGAAGGAGATGCGTTAAATGCATTAACAGCCTTGGGTATATCACGAAGCCAGGCCGAAAATGCCATCCAGAAAATTATCCGTGCCGAACCATCAGTATCGCAATTAGAAGACTTAATTAAAAAAGCCCTGAAAGCCATTTGAAAAGAACGCTACGTTAATTGATTTACCGGATGTTGCTTATTAGAATAAAAGACTCAAGACTTATTGGCTTTGTGGTATTGGCAGTAGTGCTGTTTATACTCCATACAAATACTGTAATGGCCTCACCATTGCATCCGGAATTCCTGGCAAATAAAGTTGATACGGTTCCTAATTACGGCGATAGTCTTAAATATCCAATCTGGGACAGAAGAGGTGATGCATTTGCCGGAGGTACCCGAAATACTTTTGATCTTAATAATCCTTCCAATATAAAAGATTCGGTAGTTTATGATCCTAAAACAAAGCGCTATGTGGTGTATGAGAAAATTGGATCAAGATATTATCGCACTACAACTTCATACGGGTTTGATGAATATTGGAAAATAAGGGCAAAGCAAACCGAGAACGAATATTTTCAAAAAAGAGCTAACCTTTCCAGCATTCTTAACAGAGGAAGAATAAAGCCCAAATTATCGCTCTATGATAATTTGTTCAACCGTCTTTTTGGAAACGGAAAAATAAATATTACACCGCAGGGAAATGTTGATATCACCGCAGGTTACCAGGGACAAAATATTAAAAATCCAACGCTGCCCGAACGTGCAAGAAAAAATGGTGGTTTTGATTTTGATATGAACGCTCAGGTAAACGTGAATGCAGATATTGGCGGTAAATTAAAATTCCCTATCAACTACAATACGCTAGCCAATTTCGGACAGGACAATCAACTTAAACTTGACTACACCGGATTGGATGATGAGATCATCAAGCGGTTTGAATTAGGTAACGTTGCATTTCCGTCACGCAGTACCTTAATACCCGGCGCCCAACAGTTGTTTGGAGTAAAAACTACATTGCAGTTTGGTAAATTGTTTGTGACAGGTGTTGTGGCTAATCAAAAATCGCAACGCCAGTCGGCTAACCTTGCCGGTGGTACTGCAAGCCAGTTGTTTGAGTTGAAAGCGGATGAGTATGAAGAGAACAGGCATTTCTTATTAGCACAATATTTTAAAGAGAATTATAATTCGGTGATGAGCAAGTTACCCGCCATTACTGCTCCGATTCAGATTTTGAGGATGGAAGTTTGGGTAACTAACAGAAATGGTACAACCACCGAAACACGTGATGTGGTTGGTTTAGCCAGTCTTGGCGAAAGTGGCGGATCACCTTCAGGCATTCCTTCTAATGGCAGCAATCCTTTGTATTCAAATATTATTGCCGATCCAAGTAACCGAAATTCGTCTGCAGTATTTAATAATCTGGTTGCTTTGGGGTTGCAGCCGGTGCAGGATTTTGAAAAAACTTTTGCCCGCAAGCTTGATTCAACCCAATATCTTTATAACCGTCAGGTAGGATTTATTTCTTTGAGTCAGCCGTTGCAAACCGATGAGGTTTTAGCAGTAGCTTACCAATATTCTTACAACGGAAAAATTTACCAGGTAGGTGAGTTCTCTCAAGACCTTCCACCCGACAGTACCCAAGCTACACAACGGATCTTATTTCTAAAATTATTAAAAGCAACATCGCAAAGGCCAACCTTACCAATTTGGAATTTGATGTTGAAGAATGTGTATGCCATAGGTTATGGAACTTTAACGCCGGAAGATTTTAAACTGGATGTATTGTACCAGGAACCCGGTTTGGGATGGAAGCGCTATGTTCCTTTTGGTGACAAGAACCAGGGTACACCAATTATTTCACTGATTAATCTCGACCGGTTGAATAATCAACTCGATCCGCAACCCGACGGCGTATTTGATTACGTAGAAGGGTTTACGGTTTATTCTCAATATAGTCGAGTCATGTTCCCGGTTTTGGAACCCTTTGGACGTGACCTTGCCGAAGGCATTTATACCAACCCGGCATTGCCGGCCATTAAAGACAGTTTGTTCTATGCACTCTATGATTCCATAAAAGCAGTGGCACAACAGTTTCCAAACCTTAACCGGTTTGTTTTAAAAGGCTCGGCTAAAATATCCGGCTCGGCCGATATCAGCATTGGCTATAATATTCCACGTGGTTCTGTTTCTGTATCGGCAGGCGGACGTATATTAATTGAAGGAATAGATTATGATATTAACTACGATCTGGGTACCATCAAGATCACCAATTCTGCAATCATCAATTCAGGAATTCCTGTTCAGGTAAATTACGAGAACAACGCTTCCTTTGGTTTACAGCAACGTAGTTATATGGGCCTGCGTTTCGACTATATGGCAAAGAATACTTTAAAGGAACAATTGTCGATTGGTGGAACGCTTGTCAGATTAAGTGAGCGGCCTTTCTTCAGCAAAGTAACTTATGATAATAGTAATTCGGGCGGAACAAATGAACCCATCCGTAACGCTATGTACGGTTTGGACGTAAATTACAGTAAAGACATGCCGCGGCTGACCAAAATTTTAGATAAGCTGCCATTCTATAAAACAACAACACCATCTTCCATAAATGTTTTTGCCGAAGGTGCCATTTTAAGACCCGGCCATGCACCACAAATAGGAAGAGGATCGAAAGGTATTATTAATATCGATGATTTTGACGGAACACAATCAGGACTTGACCTTCGTTTTCCTCCAATCAGCTGGGCTTTGGCTTCAGCACCTTTTAAAGCAACCGACAGGAATGGAGTTGAACTTTTCCCCGAGGCACAACTGAACGATGATATTAATGCAGGAAAGAACAGGGCAAAAATTGCCTGGTACCAGATTGAACCAACACTTCAGTTTTATAAAGGGCCTAACAATCCTTTTTCCGATGATCGTGAAGAATTAAGTGATCCAAGGGTAAGACAGGTTTATCAACGTGAAATATTTCCGCAACGTACAACAGGATTTGGCGAAAGCCAGTTGGTTACATTCGACCTTGCTTATTTCCCTACTGATAAAGGACCCTATAATTATGATGATGCTTTAGGAAGTGTGAATGCAAGTGGAAAACTGCTTAATCCTAAAACCCGTTGGGGTGGTTTAATGAGAGGAATTGATCAACCGGATTTTGAAACGGCCAATATTGAATTTATCGAATTCTGGATGCAGGATCCGTTTATCAATTATGGAACGAGATATCCAAATGCCAGTAGTTCGTCAGGAGGTAAATTATATTTCAACCTCGGAAATATTTCGGAAGATATTTTAAAAGACGGTAAGCGTTTTTATGAAAATGGTTTGCCAACTCCCAATGCACCCGCACCCGTTGACAATTCAAACTGGGGAAGGGTGCCAACCAATCCAATACAGGTTACCAATGCTTTCAGTAATAATCCTGATGACCGAAAATATCAGGACATTGGATATGATGGTTTGGATGATACAGCCGAAGCAACAAAACGGAATGCCTACCTGGCGCTAATTGCAGCTAACTTTGGTACCGGTTCAATCGCCTACCAGAATGCATTGCTCGATCCATCAGGCGATAATTATCATTATTACCGTGGCGATGATTATGACCAGCAGGGCCTTGGCATTACAGGTCGCTACAAAAATTTCAATAGTCCCGAAGGCAATTCACCGGTTGCTTCAACAAGTACAACTTATTCATCGGCCGCTACTCTGTATCCCGATGCAGAAGACCTTAACCGTGATAATACCTTAAACCAAACTGAAGAGTATTTCCAGTACATAGTAGATATAAAACCTACTACGGCTCCCGAAATGAATATCGGCACCAATTTTATTGTTGATAAAAAACTGGTTACCGTAAACCTCGTTAATAGTACGCAGCGTCAGGAAACCTGGTACCAGTTCCGCATTCCTATCAGTGAATACGATCGTAAGATTGGTAATATTCCGGATTTTAAATCGATAAGGTTTATGCGGATGTTCCTTACAGATTTTGAAGACAGCGTTGTGTTGCGTTTTGGTGAATTGCAACTTACCAGGAATGTATGGCGTAAGTTCAATTATAAAATTGATACTTCTGGCATTTATACGCAATTGCCAACAGGTGGTGCAACAACCTTTAACCAGGGCGCAGTAAATATTGAAGAAAACGATAAGCGTGTGCCTTTGCCGTACCGCACACCAACCGAAATAGAAAGAGTACAAACATTAAGCAATAACGGTGTTAACCTTTTGCAGAATGAGCAGTCATTAACCTTACAGTTCTGCGATCTTGCACGTAATGATTCAAGGGCTGTGCAGCAAACATTTGCCAACCGCGATCTTCGCCAGTTCCGCAAACTACAGATGTATATTCATGCAGAAGAGGCACAAAAAACATATCGTTCGTTAAACGATAAAGACCTTACTGCAGTGATAAGGATGGGAACCGACTTTGTAAATAATTTTTATGAGATAAGGATTCCGCTGAACATGACAGCGCTTGATGCCGGAACAGCGTTTGATCCCAATTCAACAAGGTATAACGATACGTTGTGGGTTCCAAGTAACTCGTTAGATGTGGACCTGCAAACACTGGTGCAGTTAAAACAAACTCGTAATAATGATTTCAGTGCATCGCCGGCGGTAATTTACCGGCAACTGCAGGATAACGGGCATATGTTCTCTGTAATGGGTAATCCAAACCTGGCAGAAATAAGAGGTATTTTAATTGGCGTTGAAAATACGAATGCCATTTCGGCCTGCGGCGAAATATGGGTGAATGAATTACGACTTTCATCTATTGATGAAAAAGGAGGATGGGCCGCATTGGGAAGGATCGATCTTAACCTCGCCGACCTGGGAACTATTTCGGTTTCAGCAAATACGCATAGCAGCGGCTTTGGTACATTGGAACAAAGAGTTAACGACCGGTACAGGGATAATTTTTACCAGTTTGATGTTTCAACTAATCTTGAATTAGGTAAACTGTTGCCCGAAAAAGCAGCTTTATCTATTCCGGTATTTGCCAGTTACCAGCAGTCTGTTAGTACACCAGAGTATGATCCTTATGACATGGACATTAAACTGAGAGATAAATTAAAGGATGCCTCAACTGCTGAGCAAAAAGATTCGATAAAGAATAACGCCCTTGACTTTACATCTACTACCACAGTGAATTTTACCAATGTGCGTAAAAACAGGACAAGTACCAAGGCGCCAAAGATCTACGATATTTCAAATTTTGATGTTAGTTATTCCTATCTAAAAATTAAGAGTCATTCGCCGTTGATTGAATACAACGATATCACCCGGCATCGCTATGGGTTGGGTTATAATTTTTCGCCGCAGCCAAAATATATTGAGCCGTTTAAAAAGATCAAATTTTTTACCAAGCGGAAAACACATTGGTTTGATCTGATCAAGGATTTCAATATCAATTTAATTCCTTCACAATTAAGTTTCAGGGCCGATGTTAATCGCAAGTTCGGTGCCATCAGGCCACGTAGCATTGGTACATCAAAATACCAGATACCCGAAACCTACGATAAGTATTATACCTTCCAGCGTAATTATATTTTCCGTTGGAATTTAACACGCAGTATCAACTTTGATTTTACTGCAGTAAATAATTCACGTATTGATGAACCGGCAGGCCGGCTGGATACCGATGAGAAGAAAGATACCGTTTGGCGTAACCTGCTGAAAGGAGGAAGAAATACAACCTACACGCATTCGGCTAACTTTACTTACACTTTGCCAACGGCTAAGTTTCCTTTACTCGACTGGACAACGATGAACGTGCGTTACCAGGCATCTTACAACTGGATAGGTGCTTCGAGGCTGGCTGTGGAGTTGGGCAATATTCTTGAAAATGGTCAGCAATCAGAAGCTACAGCCCAGTTTGATTTTAACCGGCTGTATCAAAAATCAAAATGGCTGAAACAACTGGAAGCACCAAGCAATATTGAAGACCGGGAAAAATGGCGTGGCCGTATTACTAAATACAAAGACACGATCATAAAAAAGAGTGGACGAAAAGTAGTTAAGAACAGGAGAAAGATTGACCAGACCGCTGTACCTTATGTGAGCAAAGGACAGAAAGTATTTGGTAAACTGCTAACCAGCGTTAAGCAGGTAAGTTTCTCAATTGCCGAAAACGCAAATACCCGATTGCCGGGATATACTGACAGTACTAAAATTGTAGGCCAAAACTGGAACAGCATGGCGCCCGGTGTTGATTTTATACTTGGGCGGCAACCGGATACAGCATGGATGAACAGAGCGGCCACCAAGGGCCTCATTACAAAGGACACTACGTTCAATAGTATTTTCATGCAGAACTACGATCAGCGGATAACGCTGTCGGCACAGCTGGAACCCGTAAGAGATTTGAACATTACGCTCAATATGAGCAAGACCTTCAACAAGAATTACACTGAAACATTCAGGTTTATTGATACAACTGGTGGTATCAATCACAACTTTAAACATCTTAATCCCTATGCAGGTGGCGGCTTTGATATTTCTTATGTAGCCTTTAAAACACTGTTTGGAAAGTTTGATCCAAACCGGGTTTCAACAACTTTCAAAAAGTTTCAGGATTACCGTAAGATACTTTCTGAAAGATTGGGTAAGGCCAATACCTACAATCAGGTTAACAACCTTACTACGCCTGATGCCGAAGGTTATTATTATGGTTATGGAAAGTATGCCATTGACGTATTGATTCCTTCTTTCCTGGCGGCCTATACAGGACAGGATCCGAATTCGGTTTCGTTGATCAAACAAACAAATCCAAATATCAAATCGAATCCTTTCCGGGGTATTAAACCAAAACTGAATTGGAAACTGGACTATAATGGTTTGAGCAAGATCAAAGGACTGGATAAGATATTTACCAACCTTAATCTGTCGCACGGTTATACCGGTAATCTCAGTATGAATGGATTTACTTCTGCGTTATTGTACGAGGACGTTTCACAATATGGATATCCGTCTTTCTATGATACACTGTCTAAGAACTACGTGCCATACTTCCTGTTGCCTAATATCAGTATAGGCGAACAGTTTTCGCCGTTATTAGGACTTGACATGATGTTTACCAACCAGCTGCAGGTGAAATTTGAATATGCTAAAACAAGGCAACTTAGTCTGAGTCTGATAGATTACCAGTTGAGTGAAGTACGCAGTACCGAATTTTCAATAGGTGCAGGCTACCGTAAACGTGGTATGAAGAATCCGTTTAGTTTCCTCAATATTAAATTGCCTAAGTTCTTAAGTGGTGATGGTAAGAAAATGGATAATGAGATCAACTTCCGCCTCGATTTCAGGATACGTGATAATGTAACAGCCAACAGCCGCCTTGACCAGGATAATAATTTTGCAACTGGTGGAAGTAAGGATATTACCATTTCACCTTCGGTGGATTATTTCATCAACAACCGTATTAACATTAAATTATACTTCGATCAGCGGAGAGTTAACCCATACATTTCTTCCAGCGCACCAATTGTAAATACAAGGGCAGGATTGCAGGTGAGGATCTCATTAACTCAATAGAAAAATTGCAAATCAAATAGAACGATTTAAAGAAGCACAGCATTTATTTGTTCTGTGCTTTTTTATTTAAGTTCCCCGGGTGGGAAGGATAGGATATTGTTGAACCTTTTTAAGTATCGGCCTGAAGTCAATATTTTCGTCGCGGTTGTAAAATCAAGGCGTAAAAAAAGTCCTCCGTTTCCGAAGGACTTTGTATTATAACCAAGCACTGGTTAATTATTTTTTTTCAACAGCATCACATAACCGCAGAGATCTTTCTTCTTTTTGTTTACCTGCACGGGTTTAATCATGTGAAATTCTGAGAATTTAGGAATGTAAGAGTAACTGATCACATTACCATCCACATCGCCCCAGTATTTCTTTTGATAAACAACCTGCTTTTCGTTCCAATCAAACATTCTCACCTCATATAACTTAGAAGTCATATCGCCAATGAAAACAAACTGGTACCAGCTTCCTTCATTTAAAGGCACTATCACCGGCATTTCATATTCACTAACCATTTGTATGGATGCTTCCTTCACAACGGTAAAACCTTGTTTTGCCAATAACAGTTTCATACTGTCGGCTTTTTGTAATATACCCTGCGACAAGCAAGGAGCCTGGCGAATCACATTTTGTGCATTCGAATTGAAACCCGCAAAAACTAAAGCAATGTTAAAAACTGCAGTGTGTAGAAGGGTTTTCATACGATTTTCTATGATTGGGTATTGGGATTATAAACAGTCACAATTATCCGATTGGTCTTAAAACGGACAATATGCTAACAAAGCAAACGTAACAGTTTGATTATTATTGCAGGGAAAGTACTTTATAAACGCCTTTATTTATTTTTATTGAAATAATAGGTGCCGGCCTGTTGTGTGCAGGTAATAACAACATCATTTATGCAAACATGTTCGGGTAAATTTACGCAGTAAAAAACCGTATCGGCTACATCTTTTGCAATCAATGGTCTTAAACCATCATAGGCCGAACCTGCTGTCTTTTCATCTCCTTTAAAACGTACCAGCGAAAATTCGGTTTCAACTGCCCCCGGGTTAATACCGGTAACTTTAATATTGTCTTTCAGCAGATCGATCCGCATGGATTTGGTAATGGCATCCACTGCAAATTTGCTGGCGCAATAAACATTTCCTTTTTCGTACACCTCTTTACCTGCAACCGATCCCATATTTACAATATGCCCTTTTTTATTTTTCAGCATAAATGGTAACACGGCTTTACTCACATACAACAAGCCATGCACATTGGTGTTGAGCATGGTTTCCCAGTCGGTGATATCGGCATCCTCAAAACTATCTTTACCCAATGCAAGACCTGCATTGTTTATCAGCACATCAATTTTTTGCCAGCGCTCCGGAAGACTGGAAATCGCTTCGTCCACAGCGGCTTTATGCTGCACATCAAAAGACAAAGGCAAAACGTCAATGCCGTAATCTTTTTCGAGCTGTGTTTTTATATCTTTTAATCTTTCCTGCCTGCGGCCGGTGATGATAAGATCAAATTTTTCTGCTGCAAATTTTTCTGCACAGGCTTTACCTATGCCTGCTGTTGCGCCGGTTATTAAAACTATTTTTTTCATAGTTGCAAAATAATGGATGGAGATTAATTTTACCACAAAGTTGCACAGAGGTTTTACACAAAGGGCACAAAGAAAAACTCTTTATGCCCTTTGCCTTTATGCAAATCTTGTTTATCGTATCAAAATTGTATAACCTTTTTTCTGCCTTAACTCACCGCGGTAATTAATTCCCTCAGCCATCCAGATGTAAGTAGCAGCATCTTGTCCCTGTCCCTTCCATTTACCATCCCATCCCTGGTTTTTTTCTTTGGTTGAATATAACAACTTTCCCCATCGGTTATAAACCCTGAAATAATGTAGTTCCTTCATGCCCAAAAGAATCGGCCTGAGGATATCATTACGACCATCACCATCTGGCGAAAAAGCAGACGGAACATACAGATCGGGATCCACTTTGTACAATTTAATATTGATCACATCGCTGCCCACACAACCCTGTGTAGTGGTAGCAATAACTGTGTAACTGATATCGTCCTGCGGCAATGAAACAGGGTTTTGAATGTTAGGATTGCTCAACCATATTGGCGCCGACCAGGTATAGGTATCACCACCTGTTGCATTCAGTTGTAGCGGCTGACCTAACACAACAGTTGTATCTGATGGTCCTGCATCTGCAACTACCGGTGGTGCTACAATTACCCAAACACTGTCGGTAACAGCTTTAGGGCAACCCAGGTTATCACGTACCGAAACAATGTATTGAATGCTGGCCGTGGGATTAACCGATCTTGGATTTGAAATACTCCTGTTGTCTAAAAATTCAGCAGGACTCCATGAATAACTGGTACCTCCACTTGCATTTAGCTGCGCCGAAAATCCCGAACAGATACTGATATCAGGCCCGGCATTGGGTACCGGATAAGGAACCACGTTAAAGCTGATATCATCGGTTGCACTGCATTTTCCAATACTTGAAACAACGGTATAGGTTATTGATGAAAGCGGTGTAGTGTTTGGGTTTTTGATGTTATCAAAATCCAGGTAGGTTGATGGCGTCCATTGATAACTTAATCCATCGCTCTGCGGATTCAATCTTATTGTATCGGTTTGGCAAACTGTTGTGTCGTTACCTGCATTCAATGATACAGTTGTCCGCACATCAACAAAAACAGAATCATCCTGGTAGCAACCAAAATTATCTGTTAACCGCACCCTGTATGTAGTAGGTACATCCGGACTAACTAAAGGATCAGCAATGTTTAGATTACTGATCATATAATTTGGGGTCCATACAAAATTGCCTGTACCGGTTGTGTTTAATTGTAAGGTATCAATATAACAGATCAAGGTATCGTTGGTGGTATTGATGGCCGGCAATGTACGTACCGTTAAAACCATACTGTCTTGTCTGGTTTTTGTGCAACCATTTACGCCCACAGTTACCACATAGGTTGTTGTTGTAGTTGGTGATGCGATGGGGTTTGGTATGTTGATATCGCTTAATCCTGCCGATGGTGACCATTCATATGTATCGCCGCCGCTGGCTTGTAATTGTATTGATGCCTGTCCGTTACACAGTGCTGAGTCGGGTCCGGCATTTGGAACAGCCAAGGGTTTAACGGTAATATTTTGTGAGGCTGTTGCCACGCAATTTGATCCCCATCTCGTAGTTAATGTGTATAAGGTTGTTGCAGCAGGGAAAGCTCTTGTTGTATCCATTGTTGGAGATTCTACACTTCCTGCCGGACTCCATTGCCAGATGATATTATCAATTTTATTTGTAGACCCCATTAACAAAACAGTATCTTCTTCACAAATGGCAAGTGGGCTTGCCGTCATAGAATTTGTAAGATCAAATTTGGGTGTAACAAAAACGGAATCCTTGCTAAAGCAACCCACAACATCGGTTAAAATAGCAACATACCAGGTTGGTACAGCTGGAAAAACTCTTGGTGTAGGTGTGTTTGCTCCTACTATATTAGTATTGGGTGTCCAGTTAAAACTGCCCGTTCCTGATGCACTCAATGATAAACTGTCGAGCCCGCAATACGTAGAGTCGGCACTAATTGCAGTTACCAGCGGATTATCATTAATTGTTATTGATTTAGTGATTGTACTTGTACAGCCTTTATCATTCGTCACCATTAATTCAATTGTATATGACCCTGCTGCAGGAAATGAATACACAGGATTTTGCAATCTACTTGTATCTGCCAGGGTTGAGCCATCTCCAAAATCCCAGCGCCATGCCGTTGTTGTACCATACCTGAAATACGTGGTATCAGTAAATTGAACAGGCGTATTTACACAAAGCGCAGAAGAAGTAATGAATCCCGGAAAATATTCAGGATAAACTCTCACTTGCATTGTTGTAGAATCACCACATTGCTGGCCACGGTTTAAAACCAGCTTAACAATAAAAACGCCGGTATCGGTAAACATGTGAGTTGGACTTTGTGCAGTTGAAGTATTCAATGGGCCGCTTGCGGGGTCATCAAAATCCCAATCGAATGTCGGTACGGGGTTATTTGGTACGTTATTCGAAAACGTAACGCTAAACCCATCGCAGGTTGTAAAAACAGGATTAAGATTTGCAGTAGGAACCTGGCAATCTACAATTCTTATCTGCAGGTCTTTGAAATGCGTGGCGATTCGAACACTATTTCGATATTCGGTAACTAAAACTGTAATAGAAAATATTTTATTACCCAATACACCAACATTAGGTGCCACTCCGCTGATTAATCCTGTTGTTCTGTTAATGGTTACCGAGGGCCCCAACGGAGTTACAACACTGTATCCGTTTATATAAGTAACAGGTGTATAGGGTGGAGGAAAAGCCGGGTTAGGTATATTTCCACCACCTGCCGGACCGCCACCAACAAAAGCATTATAAAAACGATAGTCCAGTGAGTCGCCGTCAACATCATCGGCACTAAAATCAAAAAATATCGGGCGGGATGAGCAAATCAATACCGTATCCTTGGTTTTAAACTGTGGACTGTTATTGGTTTCGGCGCCCGAAATAGCATTGCCCGGTATTTTGGTAAAATAGGTTGAACCATTTCCGTTCGAATTAATATTTTCCATA
Organism: Sphingobacteriales bacterium; assembly: GCA_024642285.1. Taxonomy (GTDB): domain Bacteria; phylum Bacteroidota; class Bacteroidia; order Chitinophagales; family Chitinophagaceae; genus Ferruginibacter. The sequence continues at coordinate 86,974 of JAHEBJ010000002.1, read as the reverse complement.
CCTGCAACCCGGCAGCATCGTTGGTAAGCAACGGTAAAACCATCGGGTGTTACAGGAATATTGTCGATTACGGTTGTATAAATTTTGTATTCAAAACAAACCTGTAGTTCAATATTATCATCAACACATGGATCAACCGGTGTTTTACGGATAATTAATGTGGGGGAACCGACAATGCCCGGAATATTAAGAAATTGTGCGTTGGTGGCTGTATTAAAAACTGTAAAAACCACGGTTGGATCCAGTTGAGCTCCACCCGAGGCACAATCACGGTAGAGTCTTAAAGTAACCTGATATTTGTTTGTACCGGGATTAGTTCCTGGCCCTAAATATAAATAGGTCATTTCTCCACCAGAGATATGATCAGCAAATGCTTCTGAAAAAAATGAAACGAGCAGGCAGAGAAATAAAATCTTCTTCATAAAATATCAGTTGTGCAGCTGGAAGCCTTAAAAATAACGAAAACCGCCGTCTCAGCAAAAGAGACGGCGGTTTAGTTACTGACATTATCAATATTATCTTATCAATATAACAGTACCTTTTCGCTTAATTCTTTTGTCGGTATAATCAACTCCTTCGGCATACCATACATAAGTTGCCGCTTCCTGCTTTTTGCCTGCAAAGCTGCCATCCCAGCCGGCACCATTGCCCGTGCCTGAATACAGCATCTGCCCCCAGCGGTTATAAACTCTGAAGATGTCTACAATTTTCATACCAAGGGGAATGGGCCTGAAAACATCGTTGTTTCCATCGCCATTAGGCGTAAAAGCGTTGGGTATATAGAGATCAGGGTTTACTTTAAAAACATGCACCCTGATGCTGTCGGTATCAAAACATCCCACATCGTTACTAACCCTTACCACATATTCAATATCGTTTTGCGGCAACGAAACAGGGTTATTAATAAATGGATTATCTAACCAGGTAGTCGGTGTCCAGGCATAATTGGTGCTGCCGGTGGCAAATAACTGCAGCGATTGGCCAACAACCACCGAGGTATCTCTTGGTCCGGCATCAGCAACAATTTTTGCTACAAAAAGGAACATCGTATCCTTTACCGGTTTAGGACAACCCAAAACATCACGTACGGTAACTACGTACCGTACATTGTCGGTTGGTTGCACCGACTGCGGATTGGGAATATTTGCCGACGTTAAAAATACATTAGGGCTCCAGGTATAAATGCTTCCTCCTGTTGCGTTTAGTTGCGCCGACTGTCCCAGGCAAATTGTTTCGTCTGGGCCTGCATTTGCGGCCGGGTAAGGAACCGGAGTAACCGTTATATCATCTTCGGTAATACATTTACCTATGTTACCCGCCACATGATAATTGGTTGTTACCAACGGAGTAGCCGTAGGATTTTTTAATGTAGGATCATTCAAAGTATTGTTATTGGGCGTCTCCGTCCAGATATGATGCAGGGCATCGCTGGTGAGCTGCAGTACCAGCGAATCAGTGCGGCAAATGCTTGTATCGTTGCCGGCAAAAAGTGTAACAAAGGATTTTACATTCACGGTCAGCGAATCGGTTGCGGTACAACCAAAAGCATCGGTAAGCCGCACGGTGTAAGTTGTTGTTACATCAGGACTGACTAATGGATTGGGGCTGTTAACATTACTGATCATATAATTCGGGCTCCACAAAACTGTGCCAGTACCTGTTGAATTTATTTGCAGGGTATCAATTATACAAATCAACGTGTCGTTCGAAATGGTTAAAGGAGGTTGGTCCAGAATAGAAATTGTTTGTTGAAGCGTATCGATACATCCTTTATCTGTTTCTACAATAAATGTTACATCATAATTACCTACTGCCGAGTAAGTATGCGTAGGGTTTTTTATTGTTGATATATTATTGGGAGAGGAGAAATCACCAAAATTCCATTCCCATTTAAAAGCTGCACCGTATGTAGCGGTAGTAAGGTCTGTAAATTGAACTGGTATGTTTTGACATTGACCGGCAAAGGTAAATCCCGGGAAAAAACCTGGATAAACTTTTACTACGGAGGTGGTGGAATCAGAACAAGGTAATCCCCTGTTTACAACAAGTTTTAAAAGATATACGCCTGTGTCTGCATATGTATGAGTTGGTGTCGCAAGTGTTGAAGATCCTCCGTCGCCAAATTCCCAATCGTAGGTTTGAATATTTGCGCTGGAACCTTCATTACTAAAATTCAACGTAAAACCATCGCAACTTGTATAATTAGGTAAAAGCTCAGCATCAGTTAATGTACAATTGGTTACTTCTATGTGCAGAGATTTTCTTACCTCCGAAATCAAAATATTTGTTCCTCTCTTAAATTCCTGCACTCTTACAGTAATTACATAAACCCCCAAGCCAGGTGCTGTACCTGAAACTATTCCGGTAAATCTATTGATTGTTACATTTCCACCCAAGGGAGAAGTGCCGGTAAAACCGCCAGTATATGGTACTGCGGTAAATGGAGGATTTGATGAGGGATTGGGAACAGGGTTTGTATTTGAACCACCTGTGTAAGCAGGAACAAAACTATAGATCAACGAATCATTATTAATGTCAGATGCGCTAAAATCAAAAGTAAATCGGTTTTGTGTACAGATAATAGCAGTATCGTTCTGCGAAAACCGTGCACTTGAATTGGTCACTGCTCCGGCTACGTTGGTACCAGGAATACTCACGGTCCATGTTTCGCCCTGGTTATTTGAGGGCGTTTGAATATTTATAATTCCGCCAATTCGGCAACAACGCTGATAGGATATTATATACCCGCTGGGTGTGTTTGGCAATTCCTGCACTGTTGAATAGGTTCGAATTTTATAGCAGATGAATGGGACGTTGGTTATACAAGGATGGCATTCGGAGCTTGTACAATTGCTGGTATTCACATCGCTGATTACTGGCACAGAAATATTGAATACCTGCGTATTATTAGCTGCATTGAAAAAAGTAAAAGGAACTATATCGTCGGTTTGACCGGGGTTTAAATTACATTCGGTGTACAACTTAAGTGTGATCCTGTACCTTGAAGAATTGGGAGCCGATCCCGGACCAAGGTATTCATAATACATCCAGCCCCCTTTAGTATGATTGGCAAAAGCTGATACAGAAACAACGGAACAGATTAAAATAAGGAGAAATTTCTTCATGACGGTTTATAAAGCAATTATTAGACCTAAAAATAACGAAAAACGCTGCCTTTTATCTTATGCGTGTGTTAAAAGCTATTATTTTAAATCTGAAAGGATAGTATTGAGTTTGCCAGTTTCTTCCAACATGCCCATATGTGCTGTGTTCCGTAGGATATGTATATGCGAAACAGCCGGCAAATGGCTTTGTTTTAAACTATCTGCAAATGGCACTGCTTTATCGTGTTCGCCAATAATAAAATGCACAGGTTTATTAAAAGTTTTTAAAACAGAGGTCTTGTCGGTCCGGTTAATCATGGCCTGATAATAACTGATAATTACTTCGTCGGAAAATTTTTTACTTTTCTCAATCAACTCATCAACGATTACCCGGTTGTTTGCATAAAAATTTTCGGTGAAAAGATCGGCAATCACTGCTTTTAAAAATTCAGAAGCGCCATTCTTCTTTATAAATTCAATTGATTTTTGGCGATTGGCTTTTTTTTCTGCGCTGTCGGCAAAGGCAGATGAATGAACCAATGTAAGCGAAGAAAAAAGTTCGGGATATTTTGCCGCAAGTGCTAATGAAATATAACCGCCCATGCTGTGGCCAACGAGCAAAACCCCCTCCGCTCCCTGAAGGGAGAACCTAATCTCACTGGCAATAAGCTCTTTTATAAGTTCCGCCATGCCTTCTATGCTCATGTCATTAATCAATTCAGATTGACCACTGCCTGGGAGATCGGGGATGATTAATGAAAAATGATGTTGTAGAAATTCAATTTGATTTTTCCAGATATTACCATCCTCTGCAAAGCCATGAATTAAAACCATTGGTTGTCCATCACCAACTGTTCGGTAAAAATTTTTTGAAGATTGATATGTGATGGTTTTTAGCTGCAAGGTTTTATTACACTAATTGAAACTAATTGGTGTTCAATGACTTTTTTACGCTGCGATAGATCAACAATAAAACAATCGGCAGTAACCCACTGTTCATTTGCTGTGGCAAAAAATACCAGCTTATTAAAACACCCATCAATGCCACAGCGGTAAACTTATAATATTTTTTAACCCAGCTTTTATTACTGTTTACAAAAAACGCCATGACGGTATGTGTTGGCCATGCCCACAATAAGTTAAAATTGTTCTTACACATCTGGTGATCGGTGCCCGTCCACATAAAAATTAACATCACGCCCAAAGCGCCGCTTAAAAAGAAAAACAGGCCATCAAATCCTTGTAAAAATATGTTTGCGAATTTGCTTTTAATCAGACCGGTTACAAAAATAAAAACGAAGAGTAATGCAAAAACAACAAATGGTGTAAACAAAGTTTTTTTATTTCCATCGTTATTAATGGGGTATAAATTTTCTGATGATAAAACATCTTTGTGTTTGCTGCTGTCCAGGCTTTTCATCAGGTTGTCGGGCAGGAACTGCATTTGTTCTGCTGTCATCATCGCATCGCAAGGTTGCCCCAATAAAATATCAATACCCAGTTTGCTCCAGGCTTTATTGTTTTGATCTAGGTATTGATGAATGGCCTGACGAAACCTGCTGCCCATAGGCATTACAGCAGTTTGGGTAAATGCTGAATCGTGTTGTTTTTTAAGAATATCCCGAAGCCTTGTTGTACAATTATCGAAGAAGAAATCGTACTTGTAGTATTTGTTTGCTTCTTTTATGTTTTCGTTTAAAAAACTTCGGATGCTTATTTTTTCTTCGGCTGATAAATTTAAAACCTGTTCCGTAATTCCTCGGTTGGTTGATTGGTACAGCGTTTTAAATCCCATGTAGCCACCCGTATCATTGAAAGGTTCCGGCGAAACATAGTATAATAATTTCCCCCTGATAAATTTTAAATAAAAATCGGAGTCATCAAAATTAAATGTACCGTAGTTGTACACAATATCGGTAACGCTGTTGCTGTCGATAACGCGGTAGGCACTATGACCAAAAGTAGAGTACAGTTCATCGCCGGGTGTGCAGGTGAGTAAAGAGATGCGTAAACGGGAACTGTCCTGCGCTGAAGAGCTGAATTGCCAATTGGCCAAAACGAAAAGGAACAGTAATCTGATTGCTATTTTCTGCATAGAAAATTATTGGATACTAAATTAAGGGAATTAACCACAAAGACACGAAGGCACAAAGCAACACGAAGAAATATACTTAATTCAAAAAACAAAGTTCTCCGCTGCAATCATCTCCGTGTCCCTCCCCATCGGGGAGGATAGGAGGGGCCTTAGAGGGGACTGTAATTCGGTGCTTCCCTTGTTATGGCAATATCATGCGCATGGCTTTCTTTAATTCCTGCGTTTGTAATTTTTACAAATTTTGCCTGTTGTAATTCCGCAATATTTTTTGCGCCGCAGTAGCCCATGCCTGCCCGTAAGCCGCCGGTAAACTGGTGCACAACTTCTCTCAGGTGGCCTTTAAAAGCAACGCGGCCTTCAATGCCTTCGGGAACAAACTTCTTAATATCGTCTTCCACGTCCTGGAAATAACGATCGCTGCTGCCCTGCGCCATCGCACCTAAAGAACCCATGCCGCGGTATTGTTTGAACTTACGTCCTTCAAAAATTATTGTATCTCCCGGACTCTCTTCGGTTCCTGCAAAAACATTTCCCATCATCACACAACTTGCACCTGCCGCCAATGCTTTTACCATATCGCCGGTGTATCTTATTCCGCCATCACTGATGATGCCGATGTTATTATTTTTTAGTGCGGCGGCGGCTTCCATCACAGCAGTTATTTGTGGTACGCCTGTACCGGCAACAATTCTTGTGGTACATATGGAACCCGGTCCTATGCCTACTTTCACGGCATCGGCGCCTGCTTCGGCCAATGCTTTTGCACCGGCAGCGGTTCCAACATTTCCTGCAATCACCTGAATATTTTTGTAGCTTTTTTTAATATTTTTTAATGCGCCAATCACACCTTTTGTATGTCCGTGTGCACTATCAAGGCAAATCACATCAACGCCAACTTTGTGTAAGGCTTCAACTCTTTGCATGATGTCTCCGGTAATACCCACGCCAGCGCCTACTAATAAACGTCCGTAAGAGTCTTTTACGGCATGTGGATGCGATTTCAATTTTAAAATATCGCTGAAAGTGATAAGCCCCATCAGTTTTCCTGCTTTGCTCACCACCGGTAATTTTTCAATTTTATTTTTTTTGAAGATGAGCTCGGCTTTCTTCAGGTCGGTACCTTCGGGTGCAGTAATGAGATTTTCTTTTGTCATCACGGTACTCACTTTGTCCTTGTAATGTGTTTCAAAACGGAGGTCGCGGTTGGTGAGTATGCCCACCAGTTTGTGCGATTTATCAACAATGGGTATTCCGCCAATTTTATTTTCTTTCATTAGCCGCAATGCTTCGCCGATGGTAGCGTCAGGGTGCAGTGTAACCGGATCGATGATCATGCCGCTTTCACTTCTTTTAACTTTTCTCACCTGGTCGGCCTGCTGCTCAATACTCATGTTTTTGTGAAGTATGCCCAATCCGCCTTCACGTGCCAGTGCAATGGCAAGTGATGCTTCGGTAACGGTATCCATGGCCGCACTTAAGAGTGGAACATGCAGGGTTATCGATCTGGTAAGTTGGGTGCTGATATTTACCTCACGGGGTAAAATTTGAGAATAGGCAGGCATAAGTAGCACGTCATCGAACGTTAAGCCTTCACCGTAAAATTTTTTGGAGCCTTTAGCTGCGGAGTTATTTATTGTTGCCATAGGCAAAGGTAAAGCAATAATTAAAAATGCAAAATTAATAATTAGGGGTTGTCTAGCTGAGTTTATAAACCTTGCCGGGCAGGCTTAAAACCACATTCTGCATTTCAAGCATAAGCAAAGCAGTGGCTACTGCACTACTGCTTAGTCCGCTTTTAAAATACAGGTCATCAATTTGAATACTTTCCTGTTGCTGCAGGATATCTACAATTATTTTTTCATCGGGAGTTAATTCAATAAATAATTCACGTTGTCTTTTTGCAGTTGATTTAGGCGATGCTTTCCAGTTCATCATTTCCAAAAAATCATCAGCAGAGTTTATCAAAGCAGCCTTATTGTTTTTGATCAGATAATTGCAGCCTTCGCTTTTTGCATCGTTGGTGCGGCCAGGGATGGCGAACACATCTTTGTTATAACTGTTGCCCAGTTCAGCGGTAATTAACGATCCCCCTTTTTTACCGCTTTCAATCACAACAACGGCATCGCAAAGACCGGCAACAATGCGGTTGCGTTTTGGGAAATTCTGTTTATCAGGATTTGTATTGCTGATAAATTCGGTAAGCAGTCCGCCCTGCTCAGTAATTTGTTTGGCCAGTTGTTTGTTTTGTTGTGGATAAATTCTGTCTAGGCCATGCGCCAGTACTGCAACGGTTTGCAGATTATTTTTTAATGCTGATTTGTGTGCGATGGTATCGATGCCAAAAGCCAGACCGCTTGCAACAATTACATTTTCTGTTTTTAATTCTTCAATAAATTTTTCGCAGACCTGTTTTCCATAATCAGAATTATTACGTGTGCCAACAATGGAAATTATTTTTGATGAATTCAGATCGGCATTGCCGCGATAATACAAAAGGGAAGGACTGTCGTAGCAATTCAACAATCGTTTTGGATATTTTTCGTCAGTTATAAAAACCGGTGTGATCTTATATTTTTCTATGAATTTTATTTCTTCTTCGGAACTGCTGAAATCAGAAAAATCTTTGATCGATTTTGCTCTTACAGTTCCAATGCCATCGATGGCATCCAGTTCTTTTTTCTTTGCATTAAAAATGGATTGGGCATTGCCATAAATTTCAACTAATGCCTTGGCGTGAACATCGCCAATATTGGGTATCAATGTGAGTGCAATTTGATAAAGGAGATCGTTGTTCATAACCCAATCATCAATTATTTGAACAACAATAATAGAAAAAATATTAATTACTCAGCACAGAAAGTTCTGTTCTGCGGTTCATTGCCCTGCCGGCTTCTGTCTCATTGCCGGCAACGGGTGTTGAAGCGCCAAATCCTTTGTAGCTAAGCCTTTGGTTGCTTATACCTTTGTTCAGTAAATAATTAACCACCGATTTTGCCCGGTTATTTGAGAGAGGCACATTATCTTTTTCCAGGCCAACATTATCGGTATGACCGTCTATCTGGATCTTTAAATTTGGATTGTCATTTAACAACGCAACCAGTTTGTCCAGTTCAGATTTTGATTCCTTCTGCACTTCAAATTTTCCCGTTTCAAAAAAGATATTCTTTAAAACTATGGTAGCTCCTTTTTCAATGGGTTGCAAAGGAATATCAACAGTAAAAACAGAATCTGTATTTTTCGTCAGCGAAAAATTATCAGAATAAAATAAATATCCTCTCCGGTTTACATTAAATGCATAATCTTTTCCAACTGGTAAAGTAACCAGGTAGTTTCCATCTTCATCAGTTTGTATTTTACTGATGAGGTTGCCGGTTTTAACATCCGTCAATTCAACCGCCGAAGGCAAACCCTGCGAAGTTTTTTTATCAAAAACTTTTCCTTTCACCCACAATGTTTTCAGCGGCCTGATGCCTTCCCTTAATTGAAATGTATACAGATCAAGACCGCCCCTGGTATCTGTTGCTTCGCTTGCATAGTAAGCTGTACGGCCATCTGCGGCGACTATCAATGAACCCTGATCGTCAATAGTATTAATAGGATAGCCCAGGTTTTCTGCTTCCAGCCAGCTACTGTCGTTTATTTTTTTGCTGAAATACAGATCAGTTATTCCATAGCCGGGATGACCGTTGCTGTTGAAGTAAAGTGTTTCATTATCGGCATGCATGAATGGACAGCTTTCGTCGCCGCTGGTATTAACTGCTTCACCTAAATTTTCGGGGCGGCTCCACTTACCCGTTGGCAGGCGGTGTGTAACCCAGATATCACGACCGCCAAAACCACCGGCCATGCTGCTTGCAAAATAAAGATCTCTTTTATCCGGCGATAAGGATGGTGATGATTCCCAGAAATCAGTATTCACAATTGGGCCCAGATTTTGCGGCTCACTCCAACCGTTATTTGTCTGTACAGAGAAATAAAGATCGCAACTGCCCTGTCCTTCGGGATAATTGCAGCCGGTAAAAATGAGCAGTTGCCCATCCTGCGATATATTTTGAGCGCCTTCGTTAAGGTTGGTGTTTACCTTACCACCAAGCGGTACAGCCTTGCTCCATTTGCCATTCACAAAATTGCTTTCATAAAAATCTTCATCACTTGCCACACGCCGAGTGAATATCATCTTACTGCCATCAATGATTAGCGAAGGAAAATATTCAAGGTCTTTTGTGTTGATGCTGTCGCCCATGTTTACTGGCGAAAAAACATAATCATTAACGGGATGTTTTTTTTCAAACTCTACAGCAAATGTATAAGTTGATTTACGGTAATTCCCGGCTTTTATACTTTGTGTGTTCAGATCCGGATTTGCCAAAAACTCATTCACGGCATTCAATGCTTGTTGAAATTTTCCAACACCTGCCAAAGAAATAGAATAGGGCAGAAGATATGTTTTTGAATACACCGAATCCATTTGTAAACCTTTTTCAAAATCGGCAACAGAGGATGCGTAATTTTTTTGCTCGGCATAAATACCTGCACGGGATAAATAAACATCAACAAATTTGGAATCGAGTGCTAATGCCGCATCCAGCAATTTTATGGCATTGGTATAATTTCCTGAAGTGGCTTCTTCATAAGCCTGGCCGTAAATTTCACCGGCTTTTTTATTCACTTTTTCAGGATCGTACCATTGCGCAGAAGTACTTAAAAAGGAAAAATTAAGAATTAAGAATGAAACTATAATTCTGCGGAAATAAAACTTTCGATTGAGCATTAATATAAATTCAATGTGTGAAGTTATAACGAAAAACAGGCGCTAATATTCTCATGGCCAAAATATAACATTTTATTTTACGGTACATTGATGTACTTGTGGATCTGCAGCGACAATTCCCATTGAGGATTTTGTTTGATGTAGCTGATGATCATCGGTGTTATTTCTTCAGCTTTATCCCACTCGGGTTGCAGGTATAATTTGCATGATGGAGAAACTTCGGCTGCAAATTTTTCAGCCCAATCAAAATCTGATTTATTAAATACCACAACTTTTAATTCGTTTGCAACTGCAGAAATTCCGGGTAGGGGAGCTTTAAATTTTTTTGGAGAGAAACAGATCCAGTCCCATCTGCCGGTCAATGGGTGAGCTCCGGATGTTTCAATATTGGTTTCAAAACCTTTTGCCTGAAGCAATTCAGTCAGTTCATCAAGATTATGCATCAAAGGTTCGCCTCCGGTAATGACAATCAGTTTTGCCGGTGTTTTTTCAATCTGCAAGATCAACTCGTTTAATTCAACCGACGGATGTTTACTAATATCCCAGCTGTCTTTAACATCGCACCAAACACAACCCACATCGCAACCACCCAGCCTTATAAAATAAGCGGCTCTGCCCTGGTGATAGCCTTCGCCCTGCAGGGTATAAAAATGCTCCATTACAGGAAGTGAACGCGTTTTTTTATTTATAGTTTGTGTCATTGGTAAAGAAATAAAAGCAACCAGCTTTCAGGATTACTTGAATTTATTTTCGCAGGCGGTAAAAGTATTCATCAGCAAAGCGGCAATGGTCATCAGGCCAACGCCGCCTGGCACAGGAGTAATAAAGCTGCATTTGGGTGCAACATTTGCAAAGTCAACATCGCCTTTTAATGCAAAGCCTGATTTTTTCGTGTCATCCTTAACACGGGTTATGCCCACATCAATTACCACGGCATTTTCCTTTACCATATCAGCTTTCAGAAATTCAGGAATGCCCAATGCTGCAACAATGATATCGGCCTGCAGGCATATTTCTTTCAGGTTTGTTGTGCGGCTATGACAAACAGTTACTGTGCAGTTTCCGGGATAAGTATTTCTGCTTAACAAAATACTGATGGGTCGACCAACGATATTACTGCGGCCAATCACCACTGCATGTTTGCCGCTGGTTTCTATTTTATAATGTTCAAGCATCAGCAAAATTCCATAAGGAGTAGCCGGAATAAAAGTGGGCAAACCCTGCACCATCTTGCCAATACTTACCGGGTGAAATCCATCCACATCTTTTTCCGGGTTGATCAGGCTGATAATTTTTTCTTCGTCGATTTGTTTGGGTAAAGGAAGCTGCACCAAAATGCCGTCAACACTATCATCAGTATTTAATTTTTTTATGGCATCAATCAGCTCCGCTTCATTGATATTTTCATCAAAGCGGATAAGGCTGCTTTTGAATCCAACTTCCTCGCAATTCTTTACTTTGCTGGCCACGTAGGTTTCGCTGGCACCATCACTGCCAACCAATATAGCTGCAAGGTGCGGAGCCCTGTTACCAGCCGCTTTAAACAGCTCCGTTTTGTCTTTTGTTTTTAGCTTAACTGCTTTCGAAACTATTTTTCCATCTAAGATCTGCATGGAGCAAAAGTAATCAATGCTGCTGTGAATTTGTAATTAATACAAACTGTTTTAAAGCAGGGCGTTTGCAGTTATTCTTTCCAAGTAAGGATTTGCTATCTTGTCATTCGAAGAATCAACTGCAAAAAAGTATGAAAAAACGATTTTCACTATTTTTATTGTCCTTTGTTTTAATAAGTTTTTCTGTGGCGCAATCGCTCAGGTATTCGCTGGCGCAACCATACATTGGTTTGTCGGCTTACAGTGTACAGCAAAATGATCCTATGTCGTTTACCGGTAACCAGGCTGCTCTTGCCGGTGTAAAAAACGCCGGAGTAGGTGTTTTTGGCGAACGGCGCTTTATGCTTAGCGAAACAAGTGTTTATACCCTGGCCGGGTCGTTGCCTACTAAACTTGGTAATTTCGGACTGGTTGCTAATTATGCAGGCTTTAAAAATTTTAATGAAAATAAAATAGGATTGGCATATGCCCGCAGGTTGGGAAAATTTTTAGATGTGGGTGTACAATTTAATTATTACAGTTACCGCATTCCTTCATACGCAACTGCATCTACTTTTAATTTTGAAATAGGCGCTATCATGCATGTAACAGAAAAATTAAATGCAGGCGTGCATGTGTATAACCCGGTTGCAGTTAAAATAGCAAAGGGCGATGAAGAAAAATTAGCCGCTGCTTATAAAATTGGATTGGGTTATGATGTTTCGGAGAAATTTTTTATCAGCACTGAGATTATCAAAGAAGAAGACAAAGCCGTAAATGTAACTGGTGGATTGCAATACCAGTTTGCGAAACAGTTTTTTGCAAAGGCCGGATTTATAAGCGAAACGTCATCGGCCTATGCCGGAGCAGGTGTATGCTGGAAAAATCTGCGGCTGGATATTACGTCCGGTTATCATCCGCAACTTGGTTTTACGCCCGGCATTTTACTCATCATGAATTTTAAAAAGGATGTTGAATGAGTCGATTGATTGTTTTGATTGTTTTACTTTTTATTTGTCCTGAATTACTGGCGCAGATACCTGAAATCAATACCCCAATTATAGAACAGCAGCTGGAAAATATTACCGAGAATAATGAAGATAATGAAACGGAGGACGATTCGTACCTGCAGCAAATGGTACAACTAATGCGAAATCCCTTGAACCTCAACAATGCCAGTGCAAGCGACATGAAAGAATTAAGGGTACTTACCGCTATTCAGATTCAGAATTTTATTTTATACCGGACACTGACCGGCAAATTAATTAACCTTTATGAATTACAGGCTGTACCCGGTTGGGATATAAATACGATTCAAAAAATACGGCCATACGTTATTGTTAGTTCCCGGGTTTCGGTATCCGGCACCCTGAATACCCGGTTCATAAATGGTGATCACAGTATGCTGGTCAGGGCATCACAGGTAATTGAAAAATCAAAAGGATATTTACTCGATTCATCTACCGCTGCAAATTTTTACCCGGGCTCACCCCAAAAAATTTTGTTTCGGTATAAATATGCGTATAGAAATCTTTTTCAATATGGTATTGTAGCCGAAAAAGATGCCGGGGAGGAATTTTTTAAAGGAACCCAGAAGCAGGGCTTCGATTTTTATTCAGCACATATTTTTATCAGAAAACTAGGTATTATTAAATCGCTTGCTATTGGAGATTTCACCGTTAATATGGGCCAGGGCCTAACCCAATGGCAAAGCCTAGCATTTAAAAAAAGTGTAGATGTTACCAACATTAAAAGAGAAGCAGATGTTCTTCGTCCGTATAATTCGCCGGGTGAAATCAATTTTCACCGTGGCTTAGGTATTACTTTAGCGAAAAATAATTGGCAGATTACATTGTTCGGCTCCTTTAGAAATATTGATGCCAACCTGGTCTCAGATACCTCTCAAAGTCAGGATGATTATATTTCGTCTTTACAGACTTCCGGATATCATCGCACCAAAAGCGAAACAGACGATAAGGGAATACAGCGTCAGCTTGCATTTGGAGGAAATATGGCGTACCAGTTGAAAAGGCTGCATGTTGGGATCAATGGCGTTCATTACAGGTTTAAGTTGCCATTAATTAAGTCTGCCGATCCTTATAATAAGTATGCATTGAGCGGCAGTAGCTTTGGTAATTATAGTTTCGATTACAGTTACATCTTCCGCAACCTGCATATTTTTGGTGAAGCTGCTTTTACTTCTTCATTTGATAAAGCTTTTATTAACGGAGTTATCCTTAGTGCTTCTTCTGCTGTTGATATTAGCTTGTTGTATCGAAATATTTCCAAATCCTATCAATCCCTGTATTCCACGGCATTTACCGAAAATACTTATCCAACTAACGAAAAAGGTTTGTATTGCGGAATCAGCATCAAGCCCAATGTTTTTCTGCGAATTGATGCTTATGCAGATTTTTATAAATTCCCCTGGTTAAGGTATCGTGTTGATGCACCATCAACAGGCTCTGATTATGTTGTGCAGGTAAGTTACAGACCTAATAAGCAACTCGATATTTATACCCGGTATAAATCCGAATCAAAAGCCATCAATGTAAACCCCGACCAGTTAACGCTTTCACCGGTTATTCAACAACCCAGGAAGAACTGGCGTACGCAGGTCATGTACCGGCTAAATTCAAAGATTACTCTTCGTAACCGTACCGAAATAGTGTGGTTCGATAAAAAAGGTACCGCTGCTGAGCAAGGCTTTTTGATTTATTTTGACTTCATATATAAACCCTTATTAAGTCCCTTGTCCGGCAATATCCGGTTACAATATTTTGAGACAGAGGGATATAATAGCAGACTTTATGCCTACGAAAATGATGTTTTATACAGTTTTTCTATTCCTGTTTTTTACGATAAAGGTTACCGATATTACATTAATATTAATTATGATATAGGAAAAAAATTAAGTTTTTGGGTTAAGTGGTCTCAAACTATTTATAGAGACAAAAACCTTATTGGGAGCGGATTGGATGAGATTAAGGGTAACATTAGAAGTGAAGTAAAGCTGCAGGCCTTGTATAAATTTTAACAATATTTCAATTTAAAGCAGCGATTCAACAACCATAATTGTCCTGTTATAGGATGGGTTTTTACTCAAAATTAATTTAACATTATTTTGACGTTAAGAAATTATCCTTATTTTTACACATCATTAAACTTAATTAAATGCACATGAGAAGATTTTTATCACTGTTTACAATGCTGATGCTCTGTGGGGTATTTGCATTTGCGCAAAGCCGGGTGGTGACCGGTAAGGTTACAGATGTTGACGGTAACCCGGTTTCTTTTGCAACGGTTAAACTGAAAGGTTCCCCAACAGTAGGGCTTTCTGCCGATGCAAATGGCGCTTATTCAATAAGAGTTAATGCAAACGATGTTCTTGTAATTTCCGCTGCAAGTTTTTCAACTATTGAAGTACCGGTTGGTACTCAGAATTTTTTAAATACCGTGTTAGAAGCAAGTTCTACCGGCGATTTGAAAGAAGTTGTTGTAACAAGTGCTTTTGGTATCAAGCGTACTGCAAGAAGTACTGCATCTAATGTTCAAAACTTAAGCGGCGACCAGGTAAATACTATCCGCCAGACTAACGTAAACAACGCCTTAGCCGGTAAAGTGGCAGGAGCTCAGGTGCGTAGCCAGTCAGCTTCTAAATTAGGTGCTGAAACTACAGTTCGTTTACGTGGTGAGAATGGTCTTGGTGCAGGTAGTGGAGCTTTATATGTTGTTGATGGAACGATCATGCCTAGTGGTGCTGATATCAATCCAGATGACGTTGAAGATTATTCAGTACTGCAAGGACCTGCTGCTGCAGCCTTATTTGGACCAGATGGTTCGAATGGTGCGATTGTAATTACATTAAAGAAAGCAAAGAAAGGTGCTAAAGGAATGGGTATTGAAATTAATTCAGGTGTTCAGTTTGATAAGGTTTATATAATGCCTGACTATCAGAATTCATATGCTGGTGGTGCTGCAGGCGATTTTATCCTGTATCAATACCAGGCCGGACAGCCAGAAGGTTGGAAGGCACTTGATGGTAAGTACTATCATGACTATACTGATGATGCCAGCTGGGGTCCACGTATTGCCGGTCAGGAATACATTCCTTGGTATGCCTGGTATGCTGGAAGTGAATATTCATTTAAAACAGCAAAACTTACACCTCAGCCAACTAACGTTCGTGATTTCTGGGAAACAGGCGTAACCAAAACAAATAATATCAGCTTTTCAAAAGCTACTGATAATTTGAACCTGAGGGTTTCTTATACCAACTTAGATATTAAAGGTATCACTCCAACAGAATATCTTAAGCGTCATACTTTAAATGCAAATATGACAATGGATTTAAGTTCTCGTTTGACACTTGGTGTTAACGTAAACTATATTGCAGAGAATAAGAATACAGAGAGTGATGATGGCTACTCCAACCAAAGTACTGGTTCATTCGGTCAGTGGTTTCACCGTAATTTAGATATGGGTAAGCTTAGAGAATTAAGAACCTTAACCAGCCCTGAGGGTATCCTTTCAAGCTGGAATCATGGTAACCCAACTTCTTACTCAGCGAGCAATCCTGTTAAATTTTATGGCGGTAACTACTGGTTCAACTACCATCAGTATTTTGATTATATCAAAAATGATATTCGCAGAGATCGCTTATTTGGAGATGTTTCGTTAACCTATAAGATCAATAACGATCTGAAAGTTAAAGCTACTTACCGTAAGCAGCAGTTAACTACTGCCCAGGAAATAACCTACCGGAGTGAGCTTGAACAAAGTTCTAATCAGATGTCATTTAATCCTTGGGAAGGAAATGCATTTGCCGGTTATGGTGTAAACAACACACGTAGCGATCGTCAGAATTACGAAGGTTTACTTAGCTATTCAAAGAAGATCAAAAGCTTCCAGATTAATGCCAACGCAGGTTTTGATATCTTGAAAACTACATTCCAGGGAGTAAATACCAATACAATGGGTGGTCTTAGTGCACCGGGTTTATATTCTTTGTCAAACTCAAAGAACCCTGTTAACTATGGTAATACCCGTCAGGCATTTACCCGTCGTGGTTTGTTCATACGTGCCGATATAGGTTTCCGTAACTATTTATTTGTTGAAGGAACTTATCGTCGTGACTATACTTCAACTGAGCCTTCTGGAAACTTTATCGATTCTAAATCAGGTGGTCTTTCATTTGTGTTCAGCGACCTGATCAGAACTTCAGTTCCATTTATCAGCTATGGTAAAATCAGAGGTTCAATAGGACAAAGTTTAAATACATTGGGTATCTACCAGCTTAACTCAACTTATGCAATTGGTACTCAGCAGTGGAACGGTAATATCTTAACTTCAGTTCCAAATAACATAGTTGATCCGGGACTAGCTGGTGCAACTAACGTAGAAAAAGAATTAGGTTTGGAAATGCGTTTTTTAAAGAACAGGGTTGGTTTCAATGTTACCTATTGGGACAGAACAAACAAGAATTTCCCTGTGAACGTTTCAGTACCTGCTCAAACAGGTTATACTGTAATTTCAAGAAATGCGGGTGAAATAGCCAAGCAGGGTTGGGATGTTACTGCTTTTGTTAGGCCGGTACAGACTCCTAACTTTAACTGGGAAATTACTGCAGCATGGGGTTATATTACAAAGAATGAAGTTGTTAGTATCTTTCCTGGAATCAACAGGTTAACTGTTGCTTCCGGCGCATTCTCAGGTTCATCTTCAGCTTACACTGTAAATGAAGTAGGACAACCATGGGGCCAGATGTTTGGCGGTGGTATTAAGAAGATCAATGGTGTACCTCAGTTGGTTACCACTGGTTCTAATGCAGGTTTGTTCATTCGTGAGCCAGATACTAAGTTTGGTAGTGTGTTACCAACCTACACAGGTGGTGTTCAAAATACTTTCAACTTATTCAAGCACTTTACTATCAATGTTAACGTTGACTATTCTTATGGTGGTAAATTCTTCTCATTGTCTGATTTCTGGGGAACCTTCTCTGGTTTAACAGCACGTACAGCCGAGTTGAACGATCGTGGTATTCCATTGCGTGACCCGGTTGCTGATGGTGGTGGAGTACACGTATTTGGTGTTGATGCTACAGGAAAGCCAGTTGATTTTTATGTAGATGGTCAGACTTATTACCATCAGTTTAGAAGCAACAGTATTTCTGAGAACAGCGTATATGATTTAACCTTTGTTAAGTTAAGGGAATTAAGCATCGGATATAAGCTTCCGGTTGAGAAATTGGGAATTGGAAAGTATGTGAAAAATGCAGTGTTCTCTGTAGTTTCACGTAACCCATGGTTAATATATTCCAAGACCAAAGGATTTGACCCATCTGAGATCAGTAATGTATATGGCGAAGATGGCCAGTTACCTGGAACAAGATCAGTTGGTGTTAACTTAAAACTTGGTTTCTAATTTTAATCACCGCAAAAACTTATATAAAATGAAAAAAATGAAAATAAAAAATATAGCAACGGTTCTCCTTATCGCTTTAGTGATAGGGGGAGCGGGTTGTGCCAAAATAGACCAATTTGGCAACACCAACCAAAACCCCAATGGAATTACTACCCCGGTTACTTCAGCGTTATTGACTAACGTTTTGTCGGGAATCAGTGGTTTTTCTGCTAACCTGAGAACAAGTTTGTATCCTCAGCATATAGCCGAGAACCAGTATACAGATGCGTCTTTGTATTCGTTACCGCAGCTTGAAATGGGTGGTACTTATTCAGGTCCATTGCAGGACTTACAAACGATCATTGATTACAATTCCGATCCTAAAACTGCTCCTTTGGCTGCAGCAAACGGTTCAAATGCAAATCAAATTGCGATTGCAAGAATCTTGAAAGCGTATCATTTCTGGCAAACTACCGACAGGTGGGGAGATGTACCGTACAGCGAGGCGCTGAAAGGTGCAGGCAATACAGCTCCTAAGTTTGACTTGCAGGAAGATATTTACTTTGATATGATCAAAGAATTGAAAGAAGCTGCCGCAAGTTTTGATAATGGTGGTCCTATTAAAGGCGATATTGCCTATGGAGGAGATTTAAGCAAATGGAAAAAATTAGCCAACAGTATGAGAATGGTGATGGCTATGCGGATGTCGAAGCGTTATCCTGCTGCAGGTGGACCAGCTGCTTTGGCTTTTGCTGATGCTGCGACTGCATCAGGTGGTTTGATGACATCAAACAGTGATAATTTTGTAATTAACTTTCCTGGCGGAGCATTTGCCAACAGCTGGTATAATGTTTACCTTACCCGTGATGATTATGCATCTAGCAAAACAATGGGTGATGTGTTAAGTGGTCTTGGCGATACCCGTTCTCAGGCATTTGGTACTAACAGTATCATGTTTGCTTATGGTTTAACACGTGACCTTGCCATTGCCTTTGGTAATGCAGTTGGTAACGGACAGTCAAGAGTTTTGGCACTTAGTAAAAGAACACAAACTTCACCAGTTTATATTTTAACTTCTTCGGTTGTTTTATTAACAAGAGCAGAAGGTTATCAGAGAGGCTGGATTGCTGGGGGACCAGCTGCTGCAGAAGCAGATTATAACGCAGCCGTTGCAGCTTCCTTTGCACAATGGGAGGTTACGATGCCTGCTGCATACCTTGCAGGGCCTGCTAATTATAATACAGGCGCCGGTGTTCCCGCTGCACCTGGTTCAGGTGGAATTGGTGCTTCTCCTGCTCCTTATGACAACTTCAGGGTTGCCAGTAATAATGTGCAGGATGCACTTACACCAACTCAACTCAGCAGAATTGCTTTGCAACTTTGGTTGGCAAGTTTCCCTATAGGAAACGAAGCATGGGCTCAGTGGAGAAGGACAGGTGTTCCTAATTTAAAAGGAACAAGGTTTGCTACAAGTGCAACCGGAAAAATTGTTCGTCGCTATGTGTACGGTGTTAATGATTATAACTTTAACAACGAGCAAACTAAGGCTGCTGCTGCAAGAATTGCAGGAGGAGATACTCAGGACGGAAGAGTTTGGTGGGATAACTAAAATGATATTTATAACCATCCCGTAAATAACGGGATGGTTATTAAAATAAGTATTGTAAACAACAAAAACACTTTATATGAAAAAATTTATAAACATCTCAAAGCAGTTAGCCTACCTGGCAGTAGTTGCTTTGATATTTACCGCTTGTAAGAAGCCTGCTGTATCAACGCCCATGGGCGATGCCGGCCAAACTTTGGTAAAGATCATTAATGGTGGTACACCTGCTGCGGTTCTTAAGAATCCGGTTGACTTTGTACCTACCCCTACAAAAATTTTAGCTGTTCAATTGCGTAGAGATATTGCAAATGAGACAGATTTAAATAAAACAATGACAGTTACTGTTAAGGATGATCTGGCTGCGGTTACTGCTGCAAATCCAGCGTATATTCAATTACCTGCAGCATGGTACACCTTATCATATGGTGCTACCGGTGGTGTTACAAAGTCAGGCGGACAAGGCGGTACTTTTACTGCTACATTTGCCCCCGGTGAGTTTTCAAAAGAAATTTTTGTAACTATACCAAATGCAACTTTGTTTGATCCAAGTGCTTTGTATGGTTTAGGTTTTACTATTTTAACTGCTGATGCTGGTGGGGTGTTATCTACACAAAAGGCGGTAGTTATTGAAATAGGAGCGAAAAACGCCTGGGATGGTGTTTATGCTGTTACCGGACCAATGGTTGATGTAACTAGTACAGCCTTTACACAATGGAATAACCCAACTTATGGAGATCCTTTTCCACAGGCTAACGGTGGTGCCTGGGAGTTACACCTTATTACCAGCGGCGGATCTCAGTGTTTAATGTTTGACAATACAATCTGGGGTTCTCCTTTCCATCCAATGTTGAATGGAACTGCAAACTCAGGTTGGGGTAGCTATGCATTAAGGATTAATTTTAACCCAGCTAACGGTGCGGTTGCAAGTGTTTGGAACTATTATGGTGAGCTTGCACAAGGTGGTAGTGGTCCTCCAAACTATCAGGCTGGTAATACAAGGTATGCGTCTTTGGACCCAAGTGGTGTAAATGCAACGCAGGGAAACAGGGATATCTTAATCAAGTATTTTTTGCATCATCCGGCAGTTGTACCTGCTCCTCCATCAATCCGTGTAACATTTGACGAGAAATGGAAGTACATAGGTTCAAGATAATTTTAAAGAATAATAATATAGATGAAGAGCCCCAAATCGGGGCTCTTTGTTTTTATCTTTGTAAAAAAATAAATAATGAGTAATCTTCCCGAGCAACCAAATCAAATTAATATTGAAATATCTGAAGAGGTATCTGAAGGAGAATATGCGAATCTGGCCATTATTACACATAGCCATGCCGAGTTTGTGATCGACTTTGTAAACGTAATGCCCGGCACTCCAAAAAGTAAAGTTAAAAGCCGTATCATTCTTACGCCTTTTCATGCCAAGCGTTTTATGAAAGCCATGGTGGATAATGTGAAAAAATTTGAAACTGCAAACGGTACTATACAGGATATGGAAGCCGTGGAGATCCCTTTTAATTTTGGCGGGCCACCGGCGCAGGCGTAGTTAGTTTTTAGTTGTTAGTTCTTAGTTCGGAACTGTAAGATGGTTGTTCTTATTTGTTCTCCCTGAGTTTGAATTTCTGACCTTTTAGATCTGATTTTCCGAGGTAGCTTATAAGGGCGTTTATCATTTTTTTGATTTCTTCCAGGATGTCTATCAACTCTTTGAATTTTTCCGGGTTTATATATTTTCTATCAGAAGCTCTGTATAGTTGGGATTTGCACTCAAGTGCCGAACCGTATGCATAGGTAAGAAAATTGACAAATTCCCTGTTTCCCATTCTCCCAAACCCTTCAGCAATATTGTCCATCACCGAACCGGATGACCTATTTATCTGGTCGATTAGCGCAAAGTCCTTTGCAAAGGAACCACTTGTTATCATCGAAAATATTTCGCTACACAATACCCTCGATTTTTGCCAAACTTTCAGATCCTCAAAATTTTGAATTGTTGACATAATCCATACTTTTTAAGTTATAAACTAAGAACTAAGAACTAAGAACTAAGAACTAAGAACTAAAGCATCCCCTCATCTGCAAAACTATAGAACCCCTCATCACTTACTATAATATGATCTAGTACCTTGATGTCTAAGTAAGCTGCAGCCTCTTTAATTTTTTTTGTGAGTTCTTCATCCGCCCGGCTGGGTAATAAATTACCGGATGGATGATTGTGACTGAGCACTATGGAGGTAGCATTTTCTTCCAAAGCCTTTTTTAGGATAACCCTGGGATCGGCTACAGTACCGGTTATGCCGCCACTGCTTATGATCTGAAAATGATTAATCTTGTTAGCCCGGTTTAAAAAAACTACGGCAAAAACTTCATAGGAGAGATCTTTCAATTGTGCCTGCAGAAATTGAGCAATATCACTGCTTGATCTTACGATCGGTTTTTCGATGCCCGATGCTGCCTGTCTTCTTCTTCCCAATTCAAGGGCTGCTGCAATTATAATTGATTTGGCCTGGCCGATACCTTTTATTTGTTTGAAATCGTTTAGTGAAAGCTTCCCCAGTTCATTGAGATTATCATCACCCAGTTTTAAAACTTCTTTGGCAAGCTCAACAGCACTTTTGTTCTTAGCCCCGTTATTTATCAAAATAGCAATCAGCTCCGAATTGCTTAATGCGGCGGCACCCTTGGCTAATAATTTTTCCCTTGGCCGGTCGTCGGTGGCCCAGTTTTTTATCGATGTGGAAGGCTTGTTGACATTTTCCATTGCATGATGATTAAAACATCTGAACTTAATGATACTTTCGCATCATACCAATTCTCACTTGCTCAAATTAAAAAATATATGGAATCAAATGCAAAAATTTTTTCAGGTACCGGATCGCAATACCTGGCGGAGAAAATCGCTAAAAAATTTGGAGAGCCCCTGGGGAAAGTAAATATTCAACGGTTCAGTGATGGAGAGATATATGTTGAGTTCAAAGAGAGTATAAGAGGACGGTTTGTGTTTTTAATTCAGAGTACCTATGCTCCCAGCGACAATTTAATGGAGATGTTGTTGATGATTGATGCGGCAAAAAGAGCGTCAGCTTACAAAGTAATTGCTGTCATCCCTTATTATGGTTTGGCCAGGCAAGACAGAAAGGACAGACCAAGGGTGGCCATTGGCTCAAAGTTAGTGGCCAATATGCTTACTGCGGCTGGTGCCGACAGGGTGATTACAATGGACCTTCATGCTCCGCAAATACAGGGCTATTTTGATATACCGGTAGATCATTTGGATTCTTCCGCTATTTTTATTCCTTACATTGAAAATTTAAAACTGGCCAATTTAACTTTTGCCGCACCCGATGTAGGAAGTGCTAACCGTATCAGAGAAATTGCAACTTATTTTGAGTGTGAGATGGTGATCTGTGATAAACACCGTAAACGGGCCAATGAGATAGCCAGTATGGTGGTAATTGGTGATGTAACCGATAGGGATGTGGTATTGATAGATGATATTTGCGATACCGGAGGAACATTATGTAAAAGTGCCGCATTGATGAAAGATAATGGTGCCAGAAGTGTCAGGGCGCTATGTACTCACCCGGTATTAAGTGGTAAAGCTTATGAAAATATTGATAATAGTGTTTTGGAAGAATTGGTGGTTTGCGACACTATTCCTTTACGGGGCGAAAGCAAGAAAATTAAGGTATTGTCGACCGACGAATTATTTGCTGTTACCATACGTAATGCCTTTGAAAATAAGAGTATAAACAGCCTGTTTATGCGTAGCCGAATGGCGAATAAGAAATAATGGGCTATAAGGTAATTATTAATGGGTTATTGCCACGGCAATAATCCATTAATTCATTATAGAATTATCCTTTAAATACCTACCTTTGCGCCTCATTAAAAAATCATTAAAAATGAAATCAATTAACATCGAAGGACAACTGAGGACCGAAAGCGGAAAAAAAGCCACCCGCCAACTTCGCTCTCAGAAAATGGTGCCTGGTGTAATTTATGGTGGTTCTACCGAGATTAATTTCTCAGCTCCGGCAACTGCTTTTAAAGACATCGTGTACACACCAGAATTTATAATCATCAACATAACAATTGATGGAAACAGTTACCGTTGTATTTTAAAAGATATGCAGTTTCATAAGGTAACCGATCAGTTATTGCATGTTGACTTTTTAGAACTGGTTGATAATAAAAAAGTGATAGCCACTTTGCCGCTCAATTACATTGGTGTACCTGCCGGCGTTAAAGAAGGGGGTAAACTGGTTATTAAAATGAAGTCGTTGAAAGTAAAAGTGCTTCCAAGACACCTGGCAGAGCATATTGATGTAAATATAGAAAAGCTGAAATTGAATGAGAATATCAGGGTGCAGGATGTGCCTGCCGATAATATGGAAGTATTGAACTCTCCTCGTATTCCTATTGCTTCTGTTACTTTAACAAGGCAATTGAAGCAGGAGGAAGCAACTGCTCCTAAAGCTCAAGCTGGTGCAGCTGCACCGGCTGCTGAAGCTGCTGCAGAAGCTGCACCGGAAGCAAAAAAATAAAATACTTTATCTGAATACAAGCCTTCCCTGCCCGGGGAAGGCTTTTTTGTAACAGGTAAGATTAAGGCAAAAACTTTAATTACCTTTGCCACCTTAAAAACAAGCTAAAATGGGAATGGATAAGAATACGGTTATTGGATTTGTTTTAATTGGAGCACTATTAATAGGCATGTTTATTATTAATAGCCGTAGTAACCAGGCCTTTTTAACAGAGAAGAAAAGAATTGAAGATTCAATTGCGGCAACAAAGCCAAAAATAGATCCGGTTGCAGCTTTGGCAGATTCTGTAAAAACAGATTCATTGGTAAAAGCCAAAAATCAATTGCCAGCTGTATTTATTACTGATTCTGTTAAGGAGGAGCGCCTGGACACGCTGGAAAATAATTTACTGAAGATCGTATTTACGAATAAAGGAGGTCAGCCAAAGAAAGTTGAATTGAAAAAATTTAAAACTTTTGACGGGAAACCTATTATGTTGGACAACGGAAAATTTGGAAAACTATCCTACCTTATTAACACCGGAGTTAATACCACCACACAAACTGCAGAAATTTCATTCGTAAGCAGTAGTAAGGTCACTAATGCAGATAAATCTGAAAGTATCAGTTTTCTACTTAAAGATTCCACCGGAAAAGAAATTAGTCATCATTACACTTTAAAGTCCGATAGTTATATGGTTGATTTCAGCATCTCATTGAATGGTGCTGACAAGCTTGTTTCTAAAAATACCATAAATATGTTATGGCAAACCGAAACTCCTCAGGTTGAGAAAGACATAAAATATGAAAGGCAGCAAACACATATTTGCTATCTGGAAGATGATAGCTACGATTTTGAATATGTAGGTTCGGGCGATGATATTAAATTTGATAAGGGAGTGAACTGGCTGGCGGTTAAACAGCAGTTCTTTGTGTCTGCCTTAATAGCGAAGAATAAATTCCAAACTGCAGCAGTTAAATGGGAAGTTCCTGTGGACTCACTTCGAATTATTTCACAAACAACCGCCAATTGTAATATTGCGTTGCCGGTTGGAGCTATCGCGAATGTGCCCATGCAGTTATATTATGGCCCCAGCGATTATAATATTTTACGCAAAGAGAATAACAAAATGGAAAACATAGTTCCTTATGGAAGTGGAGTGTTTGCATTTGTAAAATATATAAACAGGTATTTTCTTTTACCAGCGTTCGACTTTTTGAGGAAGCATATTGCCAGCATGGGAATGGTGATTTTTTTATTGACCTTTCTTATCAGGTTGATTACTTCGCCAATATTGTATAAGAGTTATTTAAGCGGCGCAAAAATGAAAGCGCTTAAACCAGAAATAGACAGGCTGAAAGAAAAACATGGTGATGATAAACAAGGGTTCAGTATGGACCAGATGAAACTTTGGAAATCTGCCGGAGTAAGTCCTTTAGGAGGCTGTTTACCTGCATTGCTACAGATACCGATCTTTATGTCGTTATACTATTTCTTTCAATCCAATATTTCTTTACGGGGCGAAAATTTTCTTTGGGCGACTGATCTGGCTGCTTATGATTCAATTGCATCATTACCGTTCTCAATTCCTTTTTATGGCGATCACGTGAGTTTGTTTACTATTACGGCTACATTAACCAGTTTGGTGATCTCGATATATAGTATGAGCACCATGCAGGATAACAGTAATCCGGTGATGAAGTACATGCCGTATATATTTCCGGTTTTATTGTTGGGCGTTTTCAATAATCTTCCTTCAGCATTAACATGGTATTACACTGTTTCAAATACCATCACCCTGATTTTGCAAATTATTATTCAGAAGTATATCATTAATCATGAAAAGATACTTGCTCAAATAGAGGAAAACCGCAAGAAACCGGTGAAACAGAGCAAATTTCAGGAACGAATGATAGCCATGCAGGAAAGCAATAAGAAAATGCAGGAACAACGAAAAAAGGGCAATAAGAAATAAGTTTAGTTAATTAAATCACAACCTGCAGACCAAAATACGGTTTGCAGGTTTTTTATTAGACATTATCATAATCTTGGCACAGGATTTTATTATCTTTAAGCAAACAAAATAAGTAATGAAGAAGATGATAATTTTAGTGTTTTTTGTCTATTTGATTTTGGCAGGCAACGAAGCATTTTCACAGAAAGTTATTGCTGAGGCAACCATCGTTTACGATATGACAATCAATGCAGGATCTCAGGGTAATGCGTTGAAGGGTGCAAGCACTACTATATATTTGAAAGGTAAAAACAACCGAACCGATATGGTAAGTCCATTGGGTAAAGAAATTACGATATTTAATTCCAAGTTAGATAATGCTGTTATCTTAAAAGAATTTAGCGGACAAAAACTGATGATCACACTAACAAAAGATAATTGGAAAGAAAAAAACAAAATGTATAGTGATATAACTTTTGACCTCACTAATGAGTATAAAACGATCGAAGGGTATAATACCCGAAAAGCGATCGCAAAAATGCCTGATGGAAAGACTTTTGAAGTATATTATTCACCCGAACTGGTTACTGCAAATAAAGATTATGATGCAACATTCAGTAAACTTCCGGGCTTGGCTATTCAATATGAAATTGAATCCGGAAAAATGACATTTGTATATACGATTGCTAAAATAAGTTACGACCTTGTACCGGTTTCTCAATTTGATTTTCCATTGTCTGGATATCGTACGATGACTTATGAAGAGAATCAAAGTCTAAAAAAAGGAAATTAAAAAAGTAGCAGGAATAAAAAAAGCTTAATTTCTTAAGCTTTTATATTTAGTGAGTTTTAATTATCAGTTTCATTCCAGTATAGCCCTGTTTCATATCAGGAACTGCAATTACCTGCTTGTGCGGTATGATGTAAACAGTATTACCTTTTTGGTAAGTAAGTAAAGTATTACTGAATAAAGAAGTTCCGTTATCCTTTTGATTTACGATCAAACTTCCTGTATACTTTAAACCACTTGTTAAATTAAGAGATATAGAATTACGGAGTGAATTAGCAGTAGCTATATTAAGGTTAACCTTAGCTTTACTTTTCTTACCGATGCCTTTATCAGCCAAAGCACTGAAAGTTATGCCGCTAAGCATAACAATAACCAGTATCATTTTGGACTTTTTTATCATTGGTTTAATTTAATTCAAAACAAATATATCGATTTTTTTTTGGTATTACCATACCATTCATCAATTCTTTTTTACATAATATTAACGTTTAAGTATAAAAAAGGTTGACTAAAGTTGATTATTTCTTTAAAAGTACCTAATTTACAATAACCTACAGCCAATGAGTAAATTTCCATATCGCCAGGACAGAGAAGAATTAAAAGCTTTACTCCGGCAATTTGAGAACCTAAAAACAGGCAAACCCAATTCTTTTTTAGAAGAAGATTCATTTGAACGCATTATAGATTATTATGATGAAAATGAAAAATTACCGGCAGCTTTAGAGGTAGCTGAGTATGGAATTGATCAATACCCTTATTCCGCAATGTTATTGCTTAAAAAGGCAGACCTGCTGATCGCCCTGCGTCATTATAAGGAGGCTCTGTATATTTTAGATCAGGCAGAGTTGCTTGACAGAAACGATACCAATCTTTATATTTTAAAAACCGATGTTTATCTGGCACTTGATATGCAACAAAAAGCGGCTGCGGTGCTTGAAGCTGCAATTGAAAATTTTGAAGGCGAGGAGAAATTAGATCTATTGTTTGAGCTGTGTGATGTTTATGATGATTACGAAAATTTTGATAAGGTTTTTGATTGCCTTAAAATGATATTAACTCAGGAACCTAATAATGAAGAAGCCTTGTACAAGATCTGTTTCTGGACAGATTTTACTGGCCGGAATGAGGAGGGTATTTGTTTACACCAAAAAATAATTGAGGATTTTCCATTTAATGAGTTGGCCTGGTTTAATCTGGCGGCAGCCTATCAGGGTTTAAAACTTTATGAAAAAGCAATTGATGCTTATCAGTACGCCATCGCCATCGACGAAAAATTTGATTATGCATTGCGAAATATGGGTGATGCTTTGATCAGGTTGCGTAAATATAAAGAGGCTGTGGAAGTACTTGAAAAAGTACTGGAATTGGCAAGACCTGAAGATGTTATTTATGAAGCCATTGGTCATTGTTACGATAAAACGGGCAACTACGCCCAGGCAAGATTTAATTACAAAAAAGCAAGTCATCTGAATATTGAGGATACGCAGTTAAATTATAAAATTGCCTGCACATACATGAACGAAGGTAACTGGACCAGCGCTATAAAAAATCTGGAAATAGCCATGCGTGTTCACAAAATGCAACCTGAGTATAACCTCGCCATGGGCCAATGTTATCTGGAATTGGAAAAACTGGATGATGCCATAACCCATTTTGGAAATGTTGTAAGGGTAAGGCCCAAAAATATAAATGGATGGACCGAACTCTTGAATTGCCTTTATAAAGCCGGGATGTTTGAAGAGGCGCTTGAATATGCAGGTTTTGCTTTTGAACAAACTGATGGTAAGCCCATATTTTTATTCTATAAAAGTGCGGTGCTTTACGCAATGGGCAAATCAAAGGAAGCGCTGCTCAATCTTGAAGCTGGTATGAATAGAAATCCTAAACTGGTAAAAAAATTCGTTGCAATAAATCCTGCTCTTTTGCAGGTGCAGCAGGTAGTTGATGTAATTGCCCGTTTTAAAAAGCGCAGGTCTTTATAAAGTTTACTCAGGTAGTTTATTCAAAACATGATTTGGATAGTAGCTGCATGTAATTTGCATCGGTTATATTTGCATTCGTAAAATTAGCAAGGATGAACTTTAAACTTTCACAGATTCCCGAACGTAATAAAAAACCCAGAGCACACGGCATAACCATGGTTATGGACAAAGGCCTGAGCATTGAAGAGGCCAAAAATTTCATGAGTGTCACACATCCGCATGTTGATGTGGTTAAACTGGGGTTTGGAACTTCTTTTGTTACGCCTAATTTAAGGGACAAACTCGAGGTTTATCGCTCCTATGATATGCCTATTTATCTCGGTGGAACTCTATTTGAAGCCTTTCTTATACGTAACCAGTTTGACGATTATATAAAAGTTTGTAAAGAGTTTGGGGTGAGTTACATGGAAGTGAGTGATGGTTCAATAGAGATTCCTCATGCCGAAAAATGCGGTTATATTGAAAAGCTGGCTAAACATGGCGTTGTGTTGAGCGAAGTAGGAAGCAAAGATGCAGCCCATATTATTCCTCCGTATAAATGGATAGAATTAATGAGGGCTGAACTTGAAGCAGGATCAACGTATGTGATTGCCGAAGCACGTGAAGCCGGAAATGTGGGAATTTACCGGGGAACGGGAGAAGTAAGAGAGGGGTTAGTTCAGGAAATACTTACGCAGATACCCGAAGAGAAAATTATTTGGGAGGCGCCCCAAAAAGCTCAGCAGCTTTACTTTTTGGAACTGATTGGTTGTAATGTTAACCTCGGAAATATTGCACCCAATGAAGTGATTCCATTAGAAGCCATGCGAATAGGTTTGCGTGGTGATACTTTCCATTTGTATTTAAATAAAGAATCAGTTTAATGGCCAGCTACGGCATTATTGGTTTTCCGCTAACGCACTCATTTTCTAAAAAATATTTTACAGAGAAAATTGAGAAACTGGGGATTAACGATGCTGTTTACCATTCCTTTCCTTTACATTCAATCACCGAGTTTTCCGAACTATTAGTAAATAATCCATTGCTAAAAGGGTTGAGTGTTACTATTCCATACAAGGAAAAAGTGTTGCCTTTCTTAACACATTTTTCGGCGGAAGTGGCTGAAATTGGCGCCACCAATTGTATAAAAATTACCGGGAATGAAATAAAAGGTTTTAACACTGATATAATCGGATTCGAAGAATCGTTTATTAAAAATTTAAAGCCCGAACATAAAAAGGCGCTGGTTTTGGGCTCGGGAGGTGCCTCGAAAGCAGTTCAGTTTGTTCTTAAAAAACTGGGGATAGCGTTTTTAGTAGTGTCGAGACTGGTAGTCGAAAAAGATAATTTCATACTTTACTCCCAGTTGAACAGGGAATTACTTGAGGAATATAATATCATCATTAACACAACACCTTTAGGCATGTCGCCGGATGAGAATACATGTCCTGATATTCCCTATAATTTTTTAACTCCCCGTCATTATTTGTTCGACCTGGTTTATAAACCCACTAAAACTTTATTTCTGAAAAAGGGAGAGGAGAAAGGAGCACTGATTTGTAATGGGTACGAAATGCTGATTATCCAGGCCGAAGCAAACTGGAAAATCTGGAACGATGAATAGTAATTTAGCCAGCTAAAATATTCAAAAGTTGTTCAGGAACGGGAACCACTTTTTTTAATTCATAATCGTAACATACCATTCCGGTCTTTGCTTTTGCCAATAATATTGTTTCATTATTTCTAATGGCGAACAATTGATAATACAGATCAAATCCTACCCTTGATAATCCATCAGCTCCAATTTTTACATCAAGTACATCACCATAAAAAGACTCATTCTTAAATTCTATTGCCAGGTCGCTCATGATCAACCCAATACCCTCAATCTTTAACTCGGTATATCCATATTGATTTAGCCATTGCATTCTGGATTCATGAATGATGCTTACAAATGCATCGTTGCCCACATGGTTTCCATAATTAATATCGGTAATTCGCACTGGAATCTGAAACGAGGCAATAATTCTTTCCGGTATGTCAAGTTTAATTCTGGCCATAGTTTATGTTCAAAAAATTAATTAATTTTTCCAATGCTTTTTTTCGATGACTGAATTTGTTTTTTTCAGTAATGTGCATCTCAGCAAATGTTTTGTCACTACCATCGGGTATAAAAACAGGGTCGTAACCAAATCCATTCAAACCTTTTCGTTCGTCTGTTATTTTTCCGTTGCAAATACCTTCAAAAAAATATTCTTTATCATCAAAAATCAGGGAGATAACTGTTCTAAAGCGGGCCGCCCTGTTCTCTTTATCTTTTAGATTAAGCAACAGTTTGTCAATATTATCATCAAAGCTCCTGTTGTCACCTGCATATCGGGCACTTTTCACCCCAGGTTCACCATGTAAGGTTTCAACTTCAAGGCCCGTGTCTTCACTGAAGCAATTTTTTTTGGTGAGTTCAAAAATTGTCTTCGATTTTTCTTTCGCATTTGCTTCCAGCGTATTATGTGGTTCCGGAATGTCAATATCAATACCAGCTTCTCTTAATGTAATTATATTAAAGCTGTCGGCCAATACAGATCTTACCTCAGTTACTTTATTTTGATTATTAGTGGCAAATATTAAAGTATTCATCTTACAGAATCAATTAAGCAGGTAAAAAAATCTTTTTCAGGCAATTCCACAACTTTAATTTTTCTTCCTTGTCACCTTGTAACGCTTTTAAGGATTGTGAGGACAGATACATCTGGTTATTAAATTTTTGAATTTGATAATTTGGAAATTGCAACGGCAAGCTGATCCTATCCGAATCTAATCCAAATAAAAATATTTTTTCAGCTTTAAGCTGATCTGTTATATCAGTATAGTTAGCTGATGCATTTTTATGAACATTGACTAAGGCCACATCGGCCATACTTAAATTACATGCATTTAAGATTCCCAATAAAAAATTCAATTCATCATCGGGTAAATATATGGCCTCTGTTGAACTTACGATAACTGTGATTTTTTTACAATTGTCGCCTAAAAAACTAATGTTTGAATTCTCAACAGATTTTTCTTTTGATTCGTTTGACTTTGAAGTATATAATGATTTGTTATATAAACCTTGTAGTACGGATTCCGGCAATTGTACATTATCTAAACTCATAAATTGGAAATTATAGTCTTGTTTTTTTCGTTTCTTTGTCGTAAAATTAACGAATATGATTGCAGCTGTAAATATTAATATCACAAAAGTTGAACGAAGTAAACTTAAAGATATAAACCTTGAGAATATTCCCTTTGGCAAATACTTTACTGATCATATGCTGGAAGTGGATTATGAGGACGGAGTTTGGAAGAATGCAGAAATAAAACCCTATCAACCACTATTATTAGATCCATCTACTGCAGCCTTACATTACGGTCAGGCCATATTTGAAGGCGTAAAAGCCTATAAAAACTCGGCTGGAGAAGCGTTCATATTCAGGCCTCTTGATAATTGTAAGCGATTTAATATTTCGGCCGAAAGAATGCAAATGCCACAGGTACCCGAAGAATTATTCATGGAAGGTATGCGCATGTTGATCGATCTGGATAAGAACTGGATTCCACAACAAAAAGATCATTCATTGTATATTAGACCGTTTATGTTTAGCTGCGACCCAATGATTGGTGTGAGGCCCAGCGATAAATACAAATTCATGATCCTGCTTAGCCCAACCGGGCCTTACTATAGCAATCCTATGCGTATTTATGTTGAAGAGCATTATGTGAGAGCAGTGCCGGGTGGTGTAGGATATGCAAAAGCTGCCGGAAATTATGGAGCAGCCATGTATGCTACTGCTGAAGCTAAGAAAAAGGGTTACGACCAGGTTTTGTGGACCGATGCCTTCGAACACAAATTTGTACAGGAGTGTGGTACGATGAATGTATTTTTCATAATAGGCAATAAGGTCATAACTCCCGGCCTGGAAACGGGAACTATACTGGCCGGCGTAACCCGGGACAGCGTACTTACCGTATTAAAAGAAATGGGTTTTGAAGTGGAGGAAAGAAGACTGAATATTGATGAGATTATTACGTCACAAAAGGCCGGCGAACTTAAAGAAGTGTTTGGTACCGGTACTGCAGCTACCATATCGTTGATAAAAGAGCTGCGATACAAAGATTATGTGATGGAATTTGACGTGGATAGTTGGAAAACTGCCCCTGCAGTAAAGGATAAATTAAACGCCATTCGCTACGGCCAAACAACTGATAATCACGGTTGGATGCTGAAGGTATAAGCCAAAAACCTACTGAATTTCAATACAGCCGCCTCTTTAAGGCGGTTTTTTTCATTAATGTGAATAAAAATTGATTTTTTTTAACTTTTAGTTTCTCAAATCAAATTGTAAATCCTACCTTTGCCGTCCGAAAAATAAAAGGATAAAATGCCTACAATACAACAATTAGTAAGAAAAGGAAGAGAAGTAATTAAAGCGAAAAGCAAATCAAGGGCTTTGGACAGTTGTCCGCAGCGTCGTGGCGTATGTACAAGGGTATATACAACCACACCTAAAAAACCTAACTCAGCTTTACGTAAGGTTGCTAAAGTACGTTTAACCAATAAAATTGAGGTAATTGCCTATATACCGGGTGAGGGTCACAATTTACAAGAGCACAGTATCGTGTTGATACGAGGCGGAAGGGTAAAAGATTTACCGGGTGTACGGTATCATATTGTACGTGGTAGTTTAGATACTGCAGGTGTAAAAGACCGTAAGCAGAGCCGCAGTAAGTACGGAACTAAAAAAGAAAAAGCTAAAAAATAACCCTTCGACAGGCTCAGGGCTACAATCCTGAAAAAGTCAATAAATAAATAACAATGAGGAAAACACAACCGAAAAAGATTCCCTTAGCACCAGATCCTAAATTCAATGATAAGTTGGTTACACGTTTTGTAAACAACCTGATGTGGGCTGGTAAAAAAAGTGGTGCTTACATAATTTTTTATGATGCATTGGATAAAGTTGCCAAGCAGACCGGAGAAGATGGATATGAGGTTTGGAAAAAAGCGCTGGCTAATATTACACCTGGAGTAGAAGTAAAGAGCCGCCGTATTGGTGGTGCAACTTTCCAGATTCCTGCTGAAGTTCGCCAAGACAGAAAAGTTTCTTTGAGCATCAAGTGGATGATCAAATACAGCCGTGAGCGTAACGGACGCAGTATGGCAGATAAGTTAGCCAATGAAATTGTAGCAGCAAGTAAAGGTGAAGGTGCTTCATACAAGAAAAAAGAAGATACACATCGTATGGCTGAGGCTAACAAAGCTTTCGCTCACTTCAGGATCTAATTAAATTGAGATAAATTTTATACGGCCGCTCCATTTTTGGAGCGGCCATTTTATTTTCTTATTTTCAGTATATTAAAACAAATAGGCAGATGAAAAGAAGAGAATTTTTAAAACATTCGGCTGTATTATCTGCAGGATTTGTAGCCATGCCGCAATTGGTATTTGGTAAAACACCAGGAATAGGATTGCAACTATACACCCTTCGGGATATAATCAGTAAAGATGTACCCGGCGTTTTAAGCCAGATTGCAAAAGCAGGATATGGCGAAGTGGAAATGTACGGACTTGCTGGAGGAAATACTTTTTTTGGCAAAACGGTAAAGGAAATTGCTACATTGTTAAAGGCTAATAACCTCAGCAGCCCCAGTGGCCATTACATGCCCGACAAATTTTTATTTGAGAATGGCAATGGCGATGATGTAAAAAATTTATGTGAAGTTGCCAATGAATTGGGGAACAGGTATATCATCATTCCATGGTTAAGTGCAGACAAACGTAAAACTATAGACCAATATAAAATACTAGCCGAACGTCTGAATAAGGCAGGAGAGATTTGTAAAAAAGCCAATCTTCAACTGGCTTACCATAACCACGATTTTGAATTTACAGATCTTGGCGGAGGAAACGGTTATGATGTATTGCTGAATAATACAGATAAAGATCTGATGAAGATGGAAATGGATCTCTATTGGGTGGTAAAGGCCGGTTATGATCCTATAGAATTGTTTAACGCTCATCCCGGCAGGTTTCATTTATGGCATGTAAAAGATATGTCGAAAACTGATAAAACGCAGAACACAGAGATATGCAACGGTATGCTGGATTTTAAAAAGATATTTAAATCGGCTAAGCTGGCCGGTGTAAAACATTTTATTGTTGAACAGGAAACTAATTATGCACCTGACTATTTTGGAAGTATTACCACCAGCAATAAGGAAGTAAAAAAACTGCTTCGAAAAATATAGATACGGTAAATAAAAAGCAGCTTATTTGAGCTGCTTTTTATGTATTCGCTTTATCGGTTAAAGTCGTTTTATTTTTATGTTTCGATACCAAACCGTATTGCCATGATCCTGTAATGCAATATGCCCTTCCTTATAAGTTCCAAATCCTGGCCATTGCTTAAACTTGCTGCCTGCAACGAGATTGGTCCATGCTTCATCCCATAAAATGGTACTGACTACATTTGTTCCATTTAAAATAAAATCAAGTTTGCCGTTGTTTGAAATAATTTCAACTGCGTTCCATTCGCCAACGGGTTTCACCGTTTCAGTGCTGCAGGAAATAAGGTCGTACAAATCGCCTGCCCGGTGTTTGGTGATTTTTCCATCCCCATGCCCGTCATTGTCCAGCACCTGCATTTCGGGGCCCGTTTGCCAAACATGGTCATATTTAGCCGTGTCTTCATGTATATAAAATATGATACCACTGTTGCCATTGGGCGCTATTTTCCATTCCAGTTTAAGATGAAAATTTTCAAAGGCCTCATCGGTTATAATATCGCCACCACCCTTTATTTGCCAACCATCTTTTTGCGTTGTGTCAAGGTATAGATTTCCATCAGCAACTTTCCATGCTTCGCCTACTGATGCCTTTCCGTAATTGTGCCAGCCTTTTAAACTCTGCCCGTCGAACAGCGAAATCCATCCGCTATCAGTGTTTGTTTCAGCCATTACTGTTTCTTCTTTTTTTTCTGATTGAGAATTACATGCGGCAAAACCAATTGCCAGCAGCATGATAAATCCTGTTCTTTTCATTTTAATTGATTTATTCCTTTAGCAATAAAATATATTTTACCATTTTTTCTGCATCTTCTTTTTTTATGTTGGGGTGTGCCAGCATAGGTACCTGTCCCCAAATACCAGAACTTCCTTTTAATATCCGGTCCGCAAGCAAACTCACGTTCTCAGGCGTATTAGGGTATTTTTTTGCAACTTCTCCATAAGGCGGACCAACCAACGGCTCTCTTAATTTATGGCAGGTAAAACAATCCGATTTCGCAATCAGGTTCAGCCCGGCATCATAATCGGGATTGTCCATTGCAGAAGTTGATTTATTGCCGGATTCAATTTTTTTATCATCGCCGCCACTGCAAGCGTATAAATAAGTTGCAACAAAAAAGATTGCAATTAATTTCTTCATGATCAGTAGTTTTTTATTTAATCCCAAGAATTTTTTTATTCCGATCAGCATCGGGCAAGGTGCCTGCAAAATCATCAAAAGCTTTATCAGTTACTCTTATGATATGATCGTTGATGAACGCTGCACCTTCTCTTGCTCCGTCTTCGGGATGTTTAATGCAACATTCCCATTCCATAACAGCCCAGCCATCGTAACCATATTCGGTGAGTTTGCTGAAGATGGTTTTAAAATCTACCTGCCCGTCGCCCGGACTGCGGTAGCGGCCGGCACGTTTCAACCAGCTTTGGTATCCACCAAAAGTTCCCTGTCTTCCGGTTGCATTAAACTCGGCATCTTTTACATGAAAGGCTTTGATGCGTTCGTGATAAATATCTATGTACTCAATATAATTCAGTTGTTGTAAAACAAAATGCGATGGATCGTATAACAAGCAGGCACGCTGATGGTTATTCACTTTCTCCAAAAACATTTCATAAGTGATGCCATCAAAAAGGTCTTCTCCCGGATGAATTTCATAACAGACATTCACGCCGCATTCATCAAAATAATTTAAGATAGGCATCCATCGTTTTGCCAGTTCAGTAAAGCCTTCATCCACCAACCCCTCGGGCCGCTGCGGCCAGGGATGAAAAGTATGCCAGAGCAAGGAGCCACTAAAAGTACCATGGGCAGTAAGCCCGAGGTGCTGCGAGGCTTTGGCCCCGTACATAACCTGTTGTACCGCCCACTCCTGTCTTGCTTTTGAATTGCCATGCAGTTCTTCAGGTGCAAAAGAATCAAATTGTACATCGTATGCCGGATGAACAGCCACCAGCTGTCCCTGCAAATGCGTACTCAATTCTGAAATGGCCAGACCATAAGAATTTATCTTTCCTTTCAGCTCATCACAATAGTCTTTACTTTCTGCAGCCAGTTTCAAATCAATCAGTCTTTTTTCCCAGGTGGGTATCTGCACTGCTTTGAATCCTAATGATGCAGCCCATCTGCAAATTCCTTCCAGCGAATTGAACGGTTCTTTATCGCACATGAACTGAGCTAAAAAAATTCCCGGCCCTTTAATTGTTTGCATATTTTATTTTTTATAAATAAACTGCCTGCTGTCATACTTCAAATTCTTTCCATTTGGTTTCACTCTTGCCGCTGGCAATTACATTTTCAATAAAAGCCATGCCTCTGATGCCTTCTTCCATTCCCGGAAAATCTTTCCACTCCTCCAATGCTATTGTTCCGTTTTGTTTTGCCATCAATGTCAATGCAAAATTCCGGTACAGGTTGGCAAATGCTTCCAGGTATCCTTCAGGATGTCCGGCGGGTACTCTGCAATTGAATTTTGCAAACGGACTTAAATAATCATTACCGGCCCTTAAAATTTCTGCCGGCTTATCCAGCCATTTAATAATCAGTGAATTGTTATCCTCCTGTTTCCATTCCAGTCCGCCTTTTTCGCAGTAAATATTTAGCCGGATATTATTTTCCTCGCCTGCAGCTATCTGCGTGGCGTACAACATTCCAGAAGCACCCTTATTAAATTTAAGTAACACGGTTCCATCATCATCCAGTTTACGGCCATCAACAACAGTATTTATATCAGCACAAATCTTTGCAACCTGCAAACCGCTGATATATTCTGCCAGGTTAAAAGCATGTGTTCCGATATCGCCCATGCTTCCGGCCATGCCGCTGCGTTTGGGGTCGGTACGCCAGGCAGCCTGTTTCTGGTTGCTGCCTTCTAAAAAAGTACTCAGCCATCCCTGCGGATAACTGACATATATTTTTCTGATGGCCCCCAGTTTATTTTGACGGATGATTTCTTTTGCTTCCTTAACCATGGGATAACCTGTGTACGTATGTGTAAGACAAAGTAGTCTCCCGCTTTTATCTAAAATTGATTTCAGATCTTTTGCTTCGGCAAGATCAAATGTCATGGGCTTATCCAGTAGCACATCAAAGCCATTTTCCAAAGCCATTTTTGCTGGTTCAAAATGCAGGTGATTGGGCGTTACAATGCTTACAAAATCCATCCGTTCGCCATCGGGCAATAATTTTTCCTGCTCAAACATTTCGGCATAGCTGCCATAAACCCTTTGGGCAGGCAGGTTTAAAGCCGCTCCGCTTACCTTGCTTTTTTGTGCATCGCTGCTGAAAGCTCCACATACCAATTGAATATGTCCATCCAGGTTTGCCGCCATGCGGTGTACTGCTCCTATGAAAGCATCTTTGCCTCCGCCAACCATGCCCATATTCAGTTTTCGTTGCATTGCCAAAAATTAGTGAATTATCAGTTCAGTAAATTTAAAAGAAAAATAATTAGCAACTGTTATCAAAAATGCATCGGAATATAATTGACGGTTTTAATATACAAGCACCCGAAGAATAAAGGGAACTATTTTATCAGTTTTATAAAGGCAAAAAATTTATATTTACCTGAGGATTTACTTTTTACCAACTTACAAATTGCTGCTGCATGAATCTAACCATCCGATTGAAATTGTCGTCCATGATGTTCCTGAACTTTTTTGTTTGGGGAATATGGTTTGTTACCATGGGAACTTTTTTAATGAAAGGTAATATCGCTGCCACCGGCGAACAAACGGGGCTGGCTTACGGTACACAATGCCTGGGTGCCATCATTGCTCCATTCATCATCGGTCTTATTGCTGATAAGTTTTTTTCGGCGCAAAAAATATTGGGATTACTGCATCTGGCGGGTGCCGGCGTTTTATATTTTATTGCCGGACAAACCGGCTTTGCATCATTCTATTCTTTGCTCATCATTTACATGGTCATTTATATGCCCACGCTGGCATTGGTGAATGCCATCACGTTGAAACAGGTAACCAATGCCGAGAAGGAATTTTCGGGCATACGCATGTGGGGTACAATCGGCTGGATAGTTGCCGGACTGATCATCGGCGGAATGGCCTGGGAAAAAAATCCGGATACCTTGTCTATCACATTTAAAGTTGCGGCGGCTGTTTCTGCCCTGCTTGGCATTGGTAGTTTCTTTCTTCCCGGCACGCCACCACCAAAAGCCGGACAAAAAGTTACTGTTAGTGAAGTGCTGGGACTTGATGCGATCAAAATACTAAAAGATAAAAATTACCTCGTTTTTTTTATTGCCTCAATCCTCATTTGTATTCCATTGGCATTTTATTATGGACAGGCCAATTTGTTTTTGAATGAGGCAGGCATGGTTGGTGCTGCTGGCAAGATGACAATGGGGCAAATTGCAGAAACCGTGTTTTTATTCCTGATGCCTTTTTTCTTTGCCCGGTTTGGCATAAAACAAATGTTATTGATAGGGATGATTGCCTGGATACTCCGTTACCTGCTTTTTGCATACGGGGATGTGGGCGGCAATGTGTGGATGTTATACACGGGTATTATTTTACATGGTATTTGTTATGATTTCTTTTTTGTGACAGGCCAAATTTATACCGACCAGAAAGCAGGTCCGCAAATCCGTTCCTCGGCACAAGGGTTAATAACATTGGCAACTTATGGGGTGGGCATGTATATAGGTTTTTATATGGCCGGATTGATTGTTGATAAATATGTATTGGCTGATGGAGGTCATGACTGGAAAGCAATCTGGCTCATCCCTTGCCTATTTGCTACTGGCGTTTCACTTTTATTTTTACTGATTTTCAAAAACGGGAAAAAACCCGTTGAACCACTTACAACATGAAAAGAAGAAAACTAATTCAAACATTGATTACAGGTACTGCTGCAGTTGCATTGGCACCTGTTCAATCGGTGGCCCGAAGTTTTGATAATCATTCTTTCGATCTGAAAAACAATATCAATCATTCCGTGTGCCGCTGGACCTACGGTTTTCTTTCGCTGGATGAACTTTGTCTAGCAGCCAAAAAAATCGGAATTAAAGCAATTGATCTTGTTGGTCCCAAAGACTGGGCTATATTAAAAACACATGGCATGGACAGCAGCATGTGTAACGGTGCCGAAATTGGTTTGACAAAAGGATGGAATGATCTGCAATACCATGATACTTTAATAAAAAATTATACCGAACACATTGAACTTGTTGCTGCAGCGGGGTACAAAAATTTAATCTGCTTTAGCGGAAACAGAAACGGTATGGATAATGAAACCGGGATGAACAATTGTGTGGAAGGACTGAAAAAAATAATCGGACTTGCCGAAAAGAAAGGCGTTGTAATACAGATGGAACTATTCAACAGTAAGGTTGATCATAAGGATTATATGGCCGATAAATCGGAATGGGGAGTTGCACTTTGCAAAAAACTCGGCAGTCCTAATTTTAAACTGCTCTACGATATTTACCATATGCAGATCAATGAGGGCGATGTAATACGTACCATTCAGCAAAATCATGAATATTTCGGTCATTACCATACGGCCGGAGTACCCGGAAGGAATGAAATAGATGAAACGCAGGAACTTTTTTATCCTGCCATCATGAATGCGATTGTAGTAACGGGTTTTAAAGGGTACGTGGCGCAGGAATTTATTCCAAAAAAGAATGACAAGATTGCATCGCTTGCAGATGCGATAAAAGTATGCGATGTATAAACAGAAATTAACTGATCATTTTATAATCTTTACAACATGTCAAAATTTGATTTCGATGCCATAGTAGTTGGATCGGGAATTGCCGGCGGATGGGCGGCTAAGGAACTGACCGAAAAAGGATTGAAAGTAGTGATGCTTGAACGAGGCAGAAATATCGAACATGTGAAAGACTATGTGAATGCCAATAAAGAAGCATGGGAATTTCCGCACCGTGGCCATGCAACACAGAAGATGAAAGAGGATCATCCGGTACTGCGGCGGGATTATCCACTCAATGAAGAAACAGACGGAATGTGGGCCAACGAAAAAGAAAATCCCTATACCGAAGACAAACGTTTTGACTGGTACCGTGGCTATCATCTGGGTGGCCGCTCTTTACTTTGGGGCCGGCAGAGTTACCGCTGGAACAAATGGGATTTTGAAGCCAATGCAAAAGAAGGCATTGCTGTTGACTGGCCGATCCGGTACGACGACCTTGCTCCCTGGTACAGTTATGTAGAAAAATTTGCCGGTATACAGGGCAGTAAGGAAGGTCTTGAGGTGTTACCAGACAGTGAATTTTTACCGGCGATGGATTTAAATGTTGTAGAAAAAGATGTGGCCGCAAAAATAAAAGCACATTATAACGGAAAACGCCACATGATCATCGGCCGCAGTGCAAATATCACGCAGGCCAAACCCGAGCAGAACAGGGTGAGCTGCCAGTACCGGAACCGCTGCTGGCGGGGTTGCCCTTTTGGTGCATATTTTAGTACACAATCTGCAACCTTACCTGCGGCTAACGCAACCGGTAACCTTACATTGGAAACCGATAAGATCGTAACTAAGATAATTTTTGATAAAGACAAGAAGAAAGCAACCAGCGTTGAAGTGATTGATGCTGTTGAAAACAAAACCTATACCTACACCGCCAAAATAATTTTTGTTTGTGCCTCCTCATTCAACAGCACCTGGTTGTTGATGAACAGTGCCACCGATATCTGGCCCGATGGTTTGGGCAGCAGTAGCGGCGAATTGGGACACAATGTTATGGATCATCATTTCAGAATCGGTGCTTCGGGAACAGCCGAAGGTTTTGAAGATATGTATGTGTATGGAAAAAGGCCAACTGGTATTTATATTCCGAGGTTCCGCAATATTTATGATGATAAACGTGATTACCTGCGTGGCTTCGGCTATCAGGGAGGTGCCGGTAGGGGAAGGGGTGTTGAGATTGCTGAGATGACAATCGGTGCGGCACTAAAAGAATCGTTGACCGAACCGGGGAAATGGGGAATTGGCCTGACCGGCTTTGGAGAAATGCTGCCCGATCACAGTAACAGAATATACCTGAATAAAACTGTAACCGATAAATGGGGATTACCGGTTTTGGCAATGGATGTTGAAATGAAAGAGAACGAAATACGCATGCGGAAAGATATGATGGCCGATGCGGCTGAAATGCTGGAAGCAGCGGGGATTAAAAATGTAAGTCAGAATGATTGGGGCTATACACCGGGCATGGGCATACATGAAATGGGAACTGCACGTATGGGCCGTGATCCTAAAACTTCGGTACTCAATGGTAATAATCAGGTTTGGGATGCACCCAATGTTTTTGTTACCGACGGTGCCTGTATGACAAGTGCCAGCTGTGTGAATCCTTCTCTAACCTACATGGCAATTACTGCAAGAGCAGCTGACTTTGCAGTAAAGGAATTGAAAAAGGGTAACCTGTAACCCAATTAAAAATTGAGTAAATAAATTTTATGGAACGTAGGGAGCTTTTAAAAATGATTGCCGTTTTAACCGGCGGTGCTTTAATTGGTGGTGATGTGTTTTTATCGGGATGCAGATCTTCGGTAAAAGAAGGAATGGGATTATTATCCGCTTCAAACATTGCTACGCTTGATGAAGTAGGAGATACCATCCTGCCAGACACCGATACGCCCGGAGCAAAAGCAGCAAAGATTGGTGAGTTTATGAATGTGTACACAACCGATTGCTATCGCCCCGAAGTGCAAAAAGCATTTACAGAAGGTTTGACAAGCCTTGATGCAGGTTGTAAAAAACAATTTGATAAGAATTTTGTGGATCTGGCACCCGAACAGCGAATGGCCGTTTTAACTGCACTTGAGGCCGAAGCAAAAGCTTTCAATGAAGCAAAAAATGAAAAGGAAAAATCCGCCCGTGATGCGGCAAAGGAAGCCTTCAAAGAATTTTATGGTGAACCGCCACATTATTATACATTGATGAAACAGCTAACCCTGTTGGGATATTTCACATCGGAGATTGGTACAAAGCAGGCTTTACGGTTTTTACCCATACCGGGTAAATATGACGGAGCTTATCCGTACAAAAAAGGCGATAAGGCCTGGGCTTAAAAAGGCAGATATTTCGCTTTGCCCGTATTCAAATAAACCATACCTTTGCGCCGCTAAAAGGTACAGCGGTAATACAAGGATGGAGCGGTATTTATTTAGCACACTATGAGAGTATTGTAAAACATATCAGCCCAGCCCGTTACAGGGAACTACCTACGGGAGATATCATTCATCAACAATCACATTAAAATTTAATTAATAACAAACCTTTTTTCTTAACTGGATAAAGGAGCAAACAAAAAAAAATGGCAGATTTACGTTATCAAAGAAATTTTGGAATTGCCGCTCATATTGATGCCGGTAAAACCACCACAACCGAGCGTATATTGTATTATACCGGTGTTAACCACAAAATAGGTGAGGTACACGATGGTGCCGCTACCATGGACTGGATGGCCCAGGAGCAGGAAAGAGGTATTACTATTACTTCGGCTGCTACTACCTGTTTTTGGAATTTTCCAATGGAACAGGGGCAGAAAACACCCGATACCAAGCAATATAAATTCAACATTATTGATACCCCGGGTCACGTGGACTTTACTGTAGAGGTAGAGCGTTCATTACGTGTATTGGATGGTTTATTAGCTCTGTTTTGTGCTGTATCTGGCGTTGAGCCACAGAGCGAAACTGTATGGCGCCAGGCTAACCGTTACAAAGTACCACGTATTGGTTTTGTAAACAAGATGGACCGCGCCGGAGCAGATTTCTTAAATGTTGTAAAGCAGATCAAAGAAATGCTGGGTGCTAAAGCTGTGCCTTTGCAGTTGCCGATAGGTGCCGAAGATAATTTTAAAGGTGTGGTTGATCTGATCACCATGAAAGCCATGGTTTGGGATGATGCCACTTTAGGAATGACTTTTAGCGAAGTGCCCATTCCGGAAGATATGGTGGAAGAAGTGAACGAGTGGAGGCAGCACCTGATTGAAGCCGTTGCCGATTATGATGATAATCTGTTAGAGAAATTCTTTGATGATCCGAATACCATTACCGAAGCTGAAATTCATGAAGCAATCCGTAAGGCTACAATCGATATTTCTATTATCCCGATGATGTGTGGTTCTTCTTTTAAAAACAAAGGAGTTCAAACAGCATTGGATGCTATCGTACGTTACCTGCCGGGTCCAAAGGATATTGAAGCTGTTAAAGGAACAAATCCTGATACAGGTGAAGAGTTATTGCGCAGTTGCGATCCTAAGGAGCCATTCAGCGCATTGGCATTTAAGATAATGACGGATCCATTTGTGGGTCGTCTAGCCTTCTTCCGGGCATATAGCGGTCGTTTAGATTCGGGTTCGTATGTGTTGAACACCCGTACCGGAAAGAACGAGCGTATCAGCCGTATCATGCAGATGCATGCCAACAAACAAAACCCGGTTGATTATATTGAAGCCGGTGATATTGGAGCTGCTGTAGGATTTAAGGATATCAAAACAGGAGATACACTTTGTAATGAAGATCATCCGATCGTTCTGGAAGCAATGACTTTCCCTGAGCCGGTTATCAGTGTTGCGGTAGAACCTAAAACACAGGCCGACG
Source organism: Sphingobacteriales bacterium (assembly GCA_024642285.1). Classification (GTDB taxonomy): domain Bacteria; phylum Bacteroidota; class Bacteroidia; order Chitinophagales; family Chitinophagaceae; genus Ferruginibacter. The sequence goes on along the minus strand of JAHEBJ010000002.1, from coordinate 42,258 downwards.
TTGATAAGATGGGTATGGCTATCGCCAAACTGGTGGAAGAAGATCCAACCTTGCGTGTAAAGACTGATGAGGAAACCGGACAAACCATTTTAAGTGGAATGGGTGAATTACACCTTGAGATCATCATCGACAGGATGAAACGTGAGTTCAAAGTTGAGATCAACCAGGGAGCACCTCAGGTGGCTTATAAAGAAGCATTTCACAATACAATTGATCATCGGGAGACTCTGAAAAAGCAAACCGGCGGTCGTGGTAAGTTTGCCGATATCATTTTTGAGATAGGGCCAGCGGATGAAGAGTTCCTGAAAGAAGGAAAATCAAATTTCCAGTTCGAGAATAAATTGTTTGGTGGTAGCATTCCAAAAGAATTTGTACCGGCCATTCAAAAAGGTTTTGAAACTGCAATGACAACAGGTGTATTGGCAGGTTACCCAATGGAGAGTATGAAAGTGACTGTTAAGGACGGTAGCTTCCACCAGGTGGATTCAGATGCCATGTCATTTGAACTTTGTGCCAAGCAGGGTTACCGTGAAGCCGGCCGTAAAGCAAAACCTGTTTTACTTGAGCCGATCATGAAAGTAGAAGTACTTACTCCTGATCAATACATGGGTGATGTTACGGGTGACTTAAACCGTCGCCGTGGAATGCTGGAAGGTATGGACAGCAAGCATGGTGTACAGGTTATTAAAGCCAAAGTTCCGTTGAGTGAAATGTTTGGTTATGTAACGCAGCTGCGTTCATTATCGAGCGGTCGTGCCACTTCTACCATGGAGTTTAGTCATTACAATCCTGCACCAAATAATATTGCAGAAGAAGTGATAGCTAAACAAAAAGGTAAAGTGAAGATTGCAGAAGATTAAATCGGTTTGATTTATTTTATATACAACCCCATTCTGAAAAGGATGGGGTTTTTTATTTTCTTTTAATAAGATTACGAAACATTGTTTTTCTTTGGCATAATATTGGCATAAATGTGATATCCTCCATAAAAATAATATCATGCAAAAATTACTTCTGGTTGTTTTTCTTTTAATTTCTACAGGTTCGTTTGCACAACGCAATCCTTTAAACGGCGATCGTGAAAACTTTTTTCGCTTTGGCGCAAAGGGAGGTGTTAATATTAATAAGATAACGGGGATGTCGTATAAAGAAGGGTTTAAATTTAATTTTCAGGCAGGGGCTTTTATGCAGTTTAATATTACCAGGCGATTTGGTATACAACCCGAAATTAATTTTGTACAAACTTCTTCTGAGTTTAGTAACGATGCCAATGATATTTATTATGATCTGTTCCTTGGCGGCAGTCAAAAAAAAGCCAGCATGAACTATCTTGAAGTGCCGGTTTTATTGAATATTAATGTTGGAAATAGCAAAAGGGTAAAACTTCAAATTGGCCCTGCATATGGCGGATTGATTAAAGAAACTGTGGACAGTTTGAAAAGCAATGGCAATATTTATAAGAATGGTGAATGGGCGGCTATTGGCGGCATCTGGATACAGATTCCGGTTGTAAATATTGGAGCTCGTTATAAATTAGGGTTAACCGAATTGAATGCTATTGATAACAGGCAGAGCTGGAAGAGCCAGAGTATTCAGATTTTTATAGGGGTGACGTTTTAGGCGTGAGTTTTAAGTAGTGAGTTTTTGTGGAAGAATTTATCATTCATCATTCAGCATTTTCCCAATTGCATATTTAGATTTCGATTTGTATTTTGTAACTCTTAATGATAGAGGATGCAAAACATAAGATTAGAAAACCTGCTGCTGATAGATATTGAAACGGTATCTGAAAAGGCAACATTTGCCGAATTGAGTGAGGATTGGCAAACGCTATGGCAGGAAAAAGTGCTACGCCAGTTACCCGAAGAGATAATGGCGGCTGAATTTTATCCGCAAAGGGCAGGTGTTATGGCCGAATTCGCAAAAGTGATCTGCATTAGCGTTGGCTATTTTAAACGGGAGGGAAAATCATTTCAACTGCGTTTAAAATCTTTTTATGGCGATGATGAAAAGTTATTGCTGCAGGATTTTATTGAAACCCTGCAGAAGATGGAAGTGAACAATAACCGGTGGAGTTTTACAGGACATAACATTAAAGAGTTTGATATCCCATTCATCTGCCGTAGATTGTTGATCAACCGCATGTCAATTCCTCCCTTTCTCGACTTTCAAAATATGAAACCTTGGGAAACCAATATGATCGATACCTTTCAATATTGGCGTTTCGGTGACTACAAACATTATACTTCCCTAAAGCTTTTAGCGGCGGTATTGGATGTGCCTTCTCCCAAAGATGATATAGACGGTAGCATGGTAGGTGATGTTTATTGGAAAGAGAAAAACCTGGAACGCATTGTTGCCTACTGCGAAAAAGATGTGATCACCACCGGAAACATTGTCCTGCGGTTTAAAAATCTGCCGCTGCTTACCAATGATCAGATTGAAATAGTAAAGTAGAGTTTGTAAAAACTGGCAAAACCCAGTTGGCCTTAATTCATGATTCTTACGCTCATTCGTGGCGATTATTTAGTCACCCCAAATGCCAAGCTGACAGCAAATTTTGCTTGGTACTATGTTTGCACCCTTCTGAAAAAACTAGTCAAACTATGCAAAAAGGTAGTATACGGGTACAAACCGAGAACATTTTCCCAATTATTAAGAAATTTTTATACAGCGAACATGACATTTTTATACGTGAACTGGTAAGTAATGCCGTTGATGCCAACCAAAAATTGAAGACCCTGTCTTCCATCGGCGAAGCCAAAGGCGAACTGGGCGATCTGAAAATTGACATAAAAATTGATAAAGAGAAAAAGACATTGACCATTTCTGATACCGGATTGGGAATGACCGAAGAGGAGATTGATAAGTATTTAAATCAGGTTGCATTTAGCGGAGCCGAAGAATTTTTAGAGAAATATAAAGGACAGAATGAGGCCAACATCATTGGTCATTTTGGACTTGGCTTTTACAGCTCTTTTATGGTGAGTGATAAAGTAGAAGTTATTTCAAAAAGTTTTAAGGAAGGTAGCAAAGCAGTTCGTTGGGAATGTGATGGCAGTCCGGAATTTAGTTTGGAAGAAACAGAAAAGGAAAACAGGGGAACAGATATTGTCCTTCATCTGAATACCGAAAGCGAAGAGTTTCTGGAGCCATCAAGAATCAGTACCGTGCTGGAAAAATTTTGTCGCTTTTTACCTATTCCAATCTTTTTTGAAGACAAGCAGATCAATAATCCTGCGCCAGCATGGACTAAAAAACCTTCTGAATTAACTGACGAAGATTACCAGAATTTTTATAAAGAATTATATCCATTTGGAGAGCCGCCATTGTTTTGGATCCATCTGAATGTTGATTATCCATTTAATCTTACAGGAATTTTGTACTTCCCAAAGATCAAGCAGAGCTACGAGATTCAGAAAGATAAAATTCAATTGTATTGTAATCAGGTTTTTGTAACCGATGAGGTAAAAGATATTGTACCTGAATTTTTAATGCTTATGCATGGTGTGATCGACAGTCCGGATATCCCTCTGAACGTGAGTCGCAGCTATCTGCAGGGTGATCCAAATGTGCGGAAGATTAATTCGCATATTACTAAAAAAGTAGCCGATAAACTGGAAGAGATCTTTAAAGCAGACCGGAAACAATTTGAAGAAAAATGGGAGAGCCTGGGACTTTTTGTTAAGTACGGAATGATGACGGATGACAAATTTTTAGAGAAAGCAAACAAGTTTCACATCTTAAAAGACAGTAAAGAAAATAAATATTACACGTTAGAAGAGCTGAGGTTGGCCACGGAAACTTTGCAAAAGAATAAAGATGGTAAACTGGTTATACTTTATACAACCAATCCGGTTCAGCAGGATGCTTACATACAACAGGCGTCAGCCAAGGGTTACATTGTAGTAAGTCTCGAAACTATTATCGACAATGGTTTCATTAGTCAGATAGAAATGAAGTGGGAGAATGTTCAGTTTGTGAGAGTGGACAGTGATATAGTCGACAACTTAATCGATAAACAAGAGGGTGGTGATAGCGTTTTGAGCAAAGAAGATGAAGAAAAGCTGAAAGGATTATTTGCAGTGCAGATTCCTGAATTAAATGTGTCGGTAGAAGTAAAAGGATTGAGTACGGAAGCGCCGCCAGTTGTGGCAACAAGGCCCGAGTTTATACGCCGGATGAAAGATATGGCGGCTATGCAGGGCGGGATGGGTGCATTTTATTCTCAAATGCCTGACGAAGTTACGCTTACAGTAAATGGTAACCATGCTATTTATAAAACAGTACTTGCAGAAGTGGCGCCGGAAAAACAAGAAAAATTAGTTCATAATCTTGCCGACCTGGCTTTACTTTCTCAGGGATTGTTAAAAGGAAACAGTTTAACAAGTTTTATAAACCGTAGTGTAGAACTGATGAGTTAGAACACTAAGTGAAAGAAAAGGGATTGCAAAAACTGCAATCCCTTTTTTAGTTTTCTAAAATTACTGCTTCTATATATTTCATTTTCTGGCTGTGCCAGGTTTGAGTGTAGCCCGCTTTTAAAAACAATTCTTTAAATAATGGATTAACGTAGATGATATGAATCTTTCGTGGTTTGTTTTGTAAACTTTCGGATATATTTTTTACTACCCCACTCAAGATGATCTCATCAAAAGGGTTGAAGAAAAAAATGCAATCCACATCATCCGAAATTTCATAATAAAAAGCATCATTATTAATTACAGTAAACTCAAAATCAGGAAGCTGTAGTTTGGTAAGCACAAGGTTTGCCAATGACTGGTCGCACAGTGCTTTAGCGAAGTCAACGCCTGTTATCTGCTTGAAACCTGCATGAGCAGACAAACACAGCGCTCTTCCTTTTCCGCAACCCAGGTCCAAAAAATGATTTCTGCAGGTATTTGGTAATTGTTTGAAAATTTCTTCAAGCAGAAAATAACTTACCGGCATGTAAACGGTGGCATGCGAAATATCAATGCCTTTTTCTTCCAGGTTATCTAGTTCATCAGCACCGGTGGTATTTATTTTGTATTTTTTTTCGCCGGTTATTTCCTGCCTCATCAGGTACCATGCAATTTTAAAATCCCAATTATCCAGCAGGAAATAGAAATAACTTATGTAGGTAAATAATTTCATTACTCACTGCTTCGCAGATCAATAACTTTTAGTTGTAAACTGATATTGCCGTTCCAATCATTTTCGTCGAGCGTAAAAACAAGGTCAATTGGTTTTTTGAGTAGATCAAATTTTTCGGCAAGGTTAAAACCAATACCTGTAAATGAGAATTTATCCTGCTTTACCACAAAACGAATATGTTTTTCCTTTACGATTTTTGAATAACCTGTGTCGGTAACATTCCTGGCAACAAAAACCGGTCTCATATTTTCCGGACCAAAGGGTTCCATCTGGCAAATGATCTGGTAAAAACTTTTAGTCAGGTCAGCAAAAGAAATTTCAGTGTCAATTATAATTTCCGGAATCAGCAGATGATCGGGAATGGTTGCCGAAACCACTTCTTCAAATTTGTTTGCAAAAGCATCTACATTTTCGGGCAAAAGTGAAAGTCCTGCAGCAGCAAAATGTCCGCCGTAACCCAACAGGTGTTCCCTGCAGGCGTGAACGGCTTCGTACAAATTAAATCCTGCAACACTCCTGGCGCTGCCAGCAACAACCTCACCACTTTGTGTAAGCACAACTGTAGGTCTGTAATAGGTTTCAATGAGCCGGCTGGCAACAATGCCAACAACACCTTTGTGCCAGTTTTTTCGGTAAACAACTGTAGTTTTTTTATTTTGCAGAGATGGGTCTTCAGCAATTAATTCCAGAGCTTCGGCAGTAATGCTGCTGTCGGCTTCCTTTCGATCAGTATTATCGCTGTGCAGCATTTCTGCGAACTCCAACGCCTTCTCATAGTCTTCTTCAATAAATAACTGCACTGCTTTTTTCGCATCGTCCATACGGCCCGCTGCATTTACACGGGGAGCAATTACAAAAACCACATTGTTGATCGATAATTTTGTTTGAATATTACCTAAAAGTATAAGTGCTTTAATGCCGGGGTTGGGCTGGCTGTTAATTTTTTCAAGTCCGAAATAGGCAAGAACCCTGTTTTCGCCGGTCATGGGCACTATGTCGGCTGCAATGGCAACCGCAACCAAATCTAAATAACAATAATAATGCTCTTCTTCAATGTTTAATTGTTGAGCAAGTGCAGTTATCAATTTAAAGCCAACGCCACATCCGCAAAGCTCTTTATAAGGATAGTCGCAGTCATTTTGTTTAGGATTTAGAATGGCAATCGCCGCCGGTAATACGTTATCGGGTAAATGATGGTCGCAAACAATAAAGTCTATGCCTTTGTTTTTTGCATAGGCAATGAGTTCAACTGATTTAATTCCGCAATCAAGCGAAATAATTAAAGCGAAATTATTATCAGCGGCAAAATCAATACCCATCTTACTTACACCGTAACCTTCCCTGTATCGATGCGGAATATAAAAATCGATGAGTGCCGGATCATAAATTTTACACAAAAATTTATACATGCTGGCAACCGAAGTTGTGCCATCAACATCGTAATCGCCAAAGACTAAAATCTTTTCATTTTTTTCGAAAGCTGAGAGGATTCGTGTTACCGCCTTATCCATATCCTTCATGAGAAAAGGATCGTGAAGTTGGGTTAGCTCGGGCCTGAAAAATTCTTTTGTACTATCAAATGTATCAAAGCCCCGTTCAACTAAAACACGACAAATGGCAGGGTTAATTTTTAGAGCATTGCATACGGAAGTTACCTTCTCTTCGTCGGGGGTTAATATTTTCCACCGTTTGTTCATGTTAATATTTTCTGTCGGTAGTATATCTCACAAGTTCCTCTAATCCCTTTCTTACAGGGCTTTCAGTAAAACCGTTTAATATTTCAAGCGCATCATCCCGGTATTTGTTCATCTTTTCGGTGGCATAAATAATACCGCCTGTTTCAGCAACCGTATCAATTACAAATTTTACTTTTTGCGGATCTTTGTTTTCATTTTTTACGATATAAACTATCTTTCGTTTTACAGCCGGAGATACTTTATTCAATGTGTAGATCAACGGAAGGGTTAGTTTTTTTTCTTTTATATCGTTGCCGGTAGGTTTGCCAATGTCATCTGTACCGTAGTCAAATAAATCGTCTTTAATCTGGAAGGCGATGCCAACTTTTTCGCCAAATATTTTCATTTGCGAAGTGAGCGTTTCATTTTTGCTGGAGCTGTATGCTCCAGCCGCACAAGCCGAAGAAAGCAACGACGCAGTTTTGTTTCGGATGATTTCAAAATAGACAGCTTCATCCAGATTCAGTTTCCTGGTTTTTTGCAATTGCAAAAGCTCACCTTCGCTCATTTGTTTCACTGCATCCGAAAGTAAATGCAGGTGCCTGAAATCATTATTAGTGGTGGCCAGAAGCAATCCCTTAGAAAGCAGGTAATCGCCAACCAGCACGGCTATTTTTTTATTCCATAAAGCATTGATTGAAAAAAAACCTCGTCTTTCAAATGAATCATCCACAACATCGTCGTGAACAAGTGTTGCTGTATGCAAAAGCTCAACTAATGCAGCCGCCCGGTAAGTACTTTCATTTATTTCGCCATGTAGTTTCGCACTCAAAAAAACAAACATTGGTCGCAGTTGTTTGCCTTTGCGTTTGATAATGTATTTCATTATTGTATCCAGCAAACGGGTTTCTGATTTGACAGCTTCGGCAAACTTTTTCTCAAAGAGTTTTAATTCCTCTCCAATTATATTTTTGATAAAATCCATGTATAAAATTGAAGCAATATACCACCGAATGAATATCCGTCAAATAAATTTAATTTTTTTGGGTTTTTATCACCGGAAAATAAAGCAGACAATGAACAAATTACTTAATTTTGTGTGCAACGAAATAACAGAATTGGTATCTTGACTAAGAAATTCTGGAAAATACACTGAACAAAAGGAAATAAGTTATAAAATAATTTGATTATTGGTTAGCAATTGATATTTTTGAACAAAATTAACAAACACGTATTTAAAATAAACATTAATTATTAAATTATGGTAAGCAAAAAGTGCAAATTGTTGTTGGGTTTATTCTCATTATTACTTTCCACAGGATTAACAGCTCAGGTTGGTGGTGCTGGCAGTGTTTATGACTCTTCAGTAATTACTAAAAAAGGCATGTCTCAGCAAAACGAGTTTTGGAACGGGACATACAATTTCCCGGCTAAACCGCGTAATATGTGGGAAGTAGGTGCATCTCTTGGGGTTTTCACTATTAGTGGTGATGTAACTTCAAGACCGTTTACTTTTCCCAATTTTGAAGTTCATGTACGTAAAGCATTTGGCTATGTGTTTTCTCTGCGTTTGCAATATTTGAATGCAAAAGGGCAGGGACTGAATTATAATGCATCTGAGAATTTTTTAAAGAATCCAGCCTGGAATTCTAATATAGCTTTTGGACAGCGTTATTATGCTCCCGATGCTTTAATAAATTCTAACACTACAGGTATTACAGTTCCTACTGATGCGAACGGAAATATCGGGCAACGTGGAAATGATTATGTATATTATAATTATCAAACACGGTTACAGGACTTGAGTATACAGGGTATTTTTACTTTAAATAATATTCGTTTTCACAAACAAAAAACTGGCATTGTTATTTATGGAGGAGCTGGGTTAGGCATATCAGCGTTTAATGTAAAAGTGAATGCTCTTGATGACAATGGAAGTAACTATGAAACTTTTTATAGAAGTTTAGTTGGTAAATATGGTACCGGTTCATATAAACAGCGTAAGGATATTCTAAAAGACCTGAAAGCTGGAATGGATAAGACATATGAAACAGAAGCTGATAATGAGAATACGCGGAGACCTTTGTTGGGTGACAACACATTGAAACCATCTGCCACATTTATTGCGGGTGTTGCAATCAGGTTGGGAAAAAGAATTAATTTAGCTATAGAAGACAGGTTTACAATAGTAAAATCTGATTTGCTTGATGGGCAGCAATGGCAAGAACATGCATGGGGTGATGCTTCCCAAACCCGAGATTACGATTCTTATAATTATGCTTCTATCGGTATAAATGTTAACATTGGTGGTAAATCTGTTGAACCCTTATGGTGGATCAATCCATTGGATTACGCATATGATGAGTTGAGAAATCATCGTAATGTTAAAATACCTAAATCAGACTGTAATGATGCGGATGGTGATGGTGTATGTGATCATTTGGACAGAGAGCCAAATACCCCTGCAGGTTGTCCTGTTGACACGCATGGTGTAACAAGAGATACAGATGGTGACGGCGTTCCTGATTGTAAGGATAAGCAGTTGATTACTCCAACAGAATGTCAGCCTGTGAATGCGGAAGGTGTTGGTAAATGCCCCGATCCTGAATGTTGCAAAGACCCAATCGTACAAGAAATACCTTGTCCTTGCGATTACCCTAGTCTTATTTACCAGGGTAACGCAACCTCACTAAGCAGAGATAACAAGGCTATGTTGGCTACGGTGGCTTCTAAGTTAAAGGCTAATCCTAAGTGTATGATTACGATAAACGGATATCCCGAAGCGTCTAAATCTGCTCAGGCTAATTGCCAGAAGAGATTAGAAACAATCAAAATATACCTGATTGAGAGCGAGGGAATTAGTGCCGACAGGATTACTACTAATTGCGAAGTTGGTGGCGGAGAGAAGAATACTATAGATATCAAGTGTAATTAATTACTGGTTTTCTTAAATAGATGTGATAGCCTTCCAATATTGGAAGGCTATCTCGTTATTTCAAGCTAAACTATCTCTTTATCAAATGATTAACTATTGAATTTTGGTCATTTGTTTTTTTGCCTTCATTTTTGGGTTATTTAGTTTAATTTTGCAATCCTTTATGAAATTATTTAGAATTTTACTGGCTGTCTCTGTTTTGTTGTTTTTTACGACTTCCTGTAATAAATACAATAAAGTACTCAAAAGCAAAGACTATGAGTATAAGCTTAAAATGGCTGATGAGTATTATGGTAAAAAGAAGTTTAAGATAGCCCAGCAATTGTATGAGGAATCTTTCCCCGTATTTAAAGGAACGGTTAAGTTTGAAGAACTGTATTATAAATATGCTTACTGTTTTTATAACATGGAAATGTATGCCGATGCTGAAAACCTGTTTAAAGGCTTTTTAGAAGTGTTTCCCAATAGTAATAGTGCAGAGGAAGTTGATTACATGCGTTCTTATTGCTTTTATAAACAGTCTCCAAAACTTGAGCTTGAACAGGTGAATACAGTAAGGGCAATGGGCATGATGCAGACTTTCATAAATACGCACCCTGGCTCAGAAAGGAATAAGGAAGCAAGTGATATAATTGACAAGTGCAGAGCCAAGCTGGAAAAAAAAGAATACAGAGCAGCAGAATTGTATTACAATATGGGGCAGTACAGGGCAGCGGCAATAGCATTTACAAATATCAGCAACAACTATCCCGAATCTGCAAGAGGTGAGGAATACAAGCTGAAGATCGTAAAATCGTTTTATAAATTTGCAAAGTTGAGTGTCAAAGAAAAACAAATTGAGCGCTACGAGCAGGTTACTGATGAATATCAGGATTTTGTTGACCGTTACCCCGAAAGTAAACTTTTGAAGGAAGCAGAAAGTTATAGTAATTTAAGTTTAAATCACATTAAAGAAATAAAAAATGAGCAAACTCAGACGTCAGCTAAGCGCTAATACCAGCAGCGTTGTTGAACCTAAAAAATTATCGGATATCAAAGAAAAAACCGGTAACCTTTATGAATCTATTGCCATCATTGCAAAGAGAGCAAATCAGATCAATATAACACTGAAGGAAGAATTGCATAACAAACTCGAAGAATTTGCCAGTCACACCGACAGCCTCGAAGAGATTCATGAGAATAAAGAGCAGATAGAAATATCAAAAGCTTACGAGCGTATGCCCAATCCTGCGTTAATGGCTACAACCGAATTCATGGAAGAAAAAGTGTACTTCCGTAAGAATGATGAAGATCTGTTTAGTTAATCGCCATCTATATTTTAGCATCTTATTTAATTAAGAAGTCATAATTTTAACCCCGTTCACTTTTAATTGGTGGCGGGGATTTTTTATGTTAGAAGGAAAAAAAATATTATTAGGAGTAAGTGGAAGTATTGCTGCATATAAAGCCGCAATACTCACCCGTTTATTGGTAAAGGCCGGCGCAGAAGTAAAAATTGTAATGACATCGGCTGCTAAAGATTTTGTAACACCGCTTTCTTTGTCAACACTTTCAAAAAATCCGGTTTTATCCGATCTGTCTGAGAACGATTCCTGGGCCAATCACGTAATGCTTGGCCGTTGGGCCGATATTATGTTGATTGCCCCTTTAAGTGCAAATACGCTTGCTAAAATGGCTGCAGGACTGTGCGACAATCTGTTGATGGCAGTCTATCTGTCGGCAACCTGCCCGGTTGTTGTAGCGCCGGCAATGGATGAGGATATGTGGGAACACGGATCAACCAGGAAAAACCTGGAGACCATATCAGGTTTTGGCAATCAAATTATCCCGGTTGAGGAAGGAGAACTCGCCAGCGGACTGGTAGGTAAGGGCAGGATGGCAGAGCCTGAGGCTATTCTGACATGGCTCAACGGTTTTTTTTTGCAGAAAAATGAGTTGGCGGGCAAGAAGGTTTTAATTACCGCAGGGCCTACCTACGAGCCGATTGATCCCGTTCGATTTATTGGTAATCATTCCAGCGGAAAAATGGGTGTAGCCATTGCCGAAGAAATGCGAAACCGCGGAGCTGATGTAACTCTGGTACTTGGTCCTTCAAATATTTCAGTTGCTGCAGGAATAAATATTATTAAAGTGAAAACTGCAGCAGAAATGTTCGAAGCTTCGCAAAGTATTTTCTCCGACACCGACATTGCAGTAATGAGTGCTGCCGTTGCAGATTATACACCAGTAAATACAGCATCAGAAAAAATTAAAAAAACCGAAGATGACTTATCTGTTCATCTGACTAAAACAGCCGATATTTTAAAAACACTTGGTTCCCAAAAGAAGAATGGACAATTGCTGATAGGTTTTGCTTTGGAAACAAATAACGAAAAAGAAAATGCTTTAAAAAAACTGGAATCAAAAAATGCTGACTTGATTGTATTGAACTCCCTAAACGATGCCGGCGCCGGATTTGGACATGATACTAACAAAATCACTATTTTTGACAGAAGCGGAAATTCTTACCCGTTCGGTATAAAATCGAAAAAAGAAGTAGCCATAGATATTGTAAACTCAATTATTAATCTGTTACATGCGTAAAATTAAATTACTTATTATACTGCTCGTTGCATTTAAAATTGCTGGTGCCCAGGAATTAAAGGCAAATGTTACGATCGTAAGCAGCCAGGTGCAAAACAATGTCAATCAGAATGTGTTTCGTACGTTACAGACTGCGTTGTATAATTTTATTAATAATCGAAAATGGACTTCTGATACTTACCAGCAAAATGAAAAAATAGAATGTAATTTTTTATTAAACCTTCAATCTACCAGCGAGCTGAATGTTTACACTGCTTCCCTTACGGTGCAGGCCGCCAGACCCGTTTACAACACATCTTATTTGTCTCCAATTATTAATTTTAAGGACGATAATTTTATTTTCAAGTATGTTGAGTTTCAAGTGGGGGAATTTAATGAAAATCGGGTGTCCGGTGCTGATGCTTTAACTTCAAACCTGACAGCGGTGTTGGCCTACTATGTTTATATGATATTGGGATTTGATTACGATTCGTTTTCATTACGTGGAGGCGATCCTTACTTCCAAAAAGCCCAGAACATTGTTAATAATGCACCTGATGGTCGTGGAATTGCGGGATGGAAAGCTTTCGATGGTATTAGAAACCGTTATTGGCTGGTTGAGAATATGATGAACAGTCGCTACACCATTATGCATGACGTATACTATAATTATTACCGACTGGGCTTGGATAAATTGTACGAAGATGAAAATGGCGCAAGGGTTGAAATAATGAACGTGTTAAACCTGCTCAATAATTTCATCACCGATAACCCTAATAAAATGATCAGCCAGTTTTTTTTCCAGGGAAAATCAACCGAAATGATAAAAATATTTACCAAAGCACCTCAACAAGACAAAAGCAGAGCATCCGAATTACTGCAAAAGCTTGATATTACCAATGCAGGTAAATATAAAGATGAATTGAAATGAGCAGGATATTCATATTGTTTTTCTCTTTGTTTTTATTATCTTCCTGTGGCAGCAATGAAGAAATACCTGAGGGTGTACTTAATCCCGAAAAAATGCAGGCTGTGTTGTGGGATGTGATCAATGCGGATGCATACACCAAAGAGTTTATTAGTAAAGATTCGGCAAAAGATGCAGTAAAAGAAAACCTGAATTTACAGCAACAGATATTTGCCATTCACAAAGTGAGTAAAGAAGCTTTTTATAAAAGTTTTGATTATTATAAAACCAATACGTCGGCGTTCAAACAAATTCTGGATAGTATGACCACGCAGGCCGAACGAAAGAATAATGAAAAGATAAGACCAACAAACCTCTCACCGGAATAAGATGAATAAAGTTTATAAAAATGCGGATGCTGCAGTTGCAGATATTAATGATGGAGCAGTTTTAATGCTCGGAGGATTTGGCCTTTGTGGCATTCCCGAAAACAGTATTGCCGCACTTGTAAAAAAAGGTCCAAAGAATCTTACCTGCATTTCGAATAATGCAGGCGTTGATGATTTTGGAATAGGATTGATGCTGCAACAAAAGCAGGTTAAGAAAATGGTGTCCTCTTATGTAGGAGAGAATGCCGAGTTTGAAAGACAATTGCTAAGTGGCGAACTGGAAGTAGAATTAATACCGCAGGGTACATTGGCTACAAGGTGCATGGCTGCCGGTTATGGCATGCCGGCTATATTTACGCCAGCCGGCGTTGGAACCGAAGTTGCAGAAGGAAAAGAATCAAGAGTATTTAATGATAAAGAGTATTTACTGGAATATGCTTTTGATGCTGACTTTGCCATTGTAAAAGCATGGAAGGGAGATACTGATGGCAATCTTATTTTTAAAGACACAGCCCGCAATTTTAATCCGCTGATGGCTATGGCCGGAAAGATTACCATTGCCGAAGTGGATGAATTGGTTGAGCCTGGAGAGTTAGACCCGAATACTATTCATACGCCCGGGATTTATGTACATCGCATTTTCGAGGGGGTGAATTACGAAAAAAGAATTGAACAAAGAACAGTAACAAAATCTGCTAAATAACCAATTTGCTGGCGTGATAAAGGTAGTGTCGGCATTTTTAGAATCAGCATTAGATTTTGAATTTAAGAAATTAGCAAATCAGCTGATTATCAAATTATCGAATTGACCATGGCTTTAACTAAAGAACAAATAGCACAACGCATAGCAAAGGAACTCAAAGACGGGTACTATGTAAACCTGGGCATTGGAATACCAACGCTGGTAGCCAATTACATTCCCGAAGGGATTAATGTAGTGTTGCAAAGCGAAAACGGTTTATTGGGTATGGGACCTTTTCCTGTTGAAGGTAAAGAAGATGCAGATCTTATCAATGCAGGTAAGCAAACCATTACCACATTACCCGGCTCTTCTATTTTCGACAGCGCTATGAGCTTTGGAATGATACGTGCCGGCAAAGTTGACCTCACCGTCTTAGGCGCTATGGAAGTAAGTGAGCAGGGAGATATTGCCAACTGGAAAATACCCGGCAAGATGGTTAAAGGAATGGGCGGCGCTATGGATCTTGTTGCAAGTGCCAAAAATATTATTGTTGCCATGATGCATACAAACCGGGCGGGGGAAAGTAAATTATTACCTGCCTGTACTTTACCGCTCACAGGAATTAAGTGTATTAAAAAAATTGTAACGGAAATAGCTGTTTTAGAAATTACTGACGATGGATTTAAATTATTAGAAAGAGCGCCGGGTGTTTCTGTTGAGGAAATAGTTGGTAAAACTGCTGGAAAGCTGATTGTTGAAGGAGAGATTCCGGAAATGCAATTCTAAAAAAATAAAAAGATTTAAATAAAAAACCTCTGAAACTTCAGAGGTTTTTAAATAAGCGGTTAGTTTGTTCGGTATTAAACTTTAGGTGCAGCTGCTAAGATCTCTTCATTAGCGCCGCTGGCATATTTCTCAAAATTTTTCACAAATTGTCCGGCAAGGTTTTTAGCCATGGCATCGTAAGCATTTTTATCGGCCCAGGTATTTCGTGGGTTTAAAATTTCGGTTGGTACATTGGGGCATTCAGTAGGCATCAGCATACCAAATACCGGATGAGCCTCGTAAGAAACATTATCCAGTTTACCTTCCAGCGCTGCAGTGATCATCGCACGGGTAAATCCAAGTTTCATACGGCTTCCAACACCGTAAGCGCCGCCGCTCCAGCCGGTGTTTATCATCCATACATTTACATTATGGTCGTTCATTTTTTTACCCAGCATCTCAGCATATTGTGCAGGATGCAACGGTAAAAACGGTGCACCAAAACAGGCGCTGAAAGTAGATTTAGGCTCAGTTACTCCAGCTTCAGTACCTGCCACCTTTGCCGTATAGCCGCTGATGAACTGGTACATGGCCTGTCCGGCAGTTAACTTGCTGATGGGTGGTAAAACTCCATACGCATCACAGGTTAAGAAAAACAGATTTTTAGGTGTCTTTCCAATAGAAGGTTCCAGCGCATTGCTGATAAAGGTTAGTGGATAACTAACTCTTGTATTCTCTGTAATTTTTTTGCTGGCAAAATCAATTTTATTAGTGCCTTCAATAAAAGTTACATTCTCCACCAATGCGCCTGGTTTAATGGCATTATAAATTTCAGGCTCTTTCTCTGCGCTCAGGTCAATACATTTTGCATAGCAACCGCCTTCAAAATTAAACACGCTGTTCTCCGTCCAGCCATGTTCATCGTCACCAATTAATTTACGGTTAGGATCGGCACTTAAAGTTGTTTTACCTGTTCCACTAAGTCCAAAGAAAACTGCCGTGTCGCCATCCTCACCCATATTGGCGCTGCAATGCATACTTAAAACATTGGCTTTTGTTGGCAACACAAAATTCAGCATCGTAAAAATGCCTTTCTTCATTTCGCCGGTATACCCGGTACCCCCAATTAAAATAGTTTTATGTGTAAAGCTGATCACCGCAAAATTTTCAGCACGTGTGCCATCAACAGCAGGATCGGCTTTAAAACTCGGCGCCTGAATAATGTGCCAGTTTGGCGTAAAATTTTCCAGATCTTTTTCCTCGGGGCGGATGAACATATTGTAGCAAAATAAATTGCTCCATGGATTTTCATTGATCACCCTTAGTTTAAGCCTGTAAGATTCCTCAGCACAGGCATAACAATCACGTACCCAAAGTTCCTTATCGCTCATGTGGGCAAGCATTTTTTCCTTTAGCTGAAAAAAATTCTTTTCCTCAAAAGGAATATTAAAATCGTTCCAGTGAACAGTATTTTCAGTAAGAGCGTCTTTAACTGTGAATTTATCCTTTGGGCTCCTTCCGGTGAATTTTCCGGTATTAATAAGCAAAGCTCCGGTATCATTTAAAACACCATCTCCACGCTGAACAGCCTGCTCAGTCAAAGATTCGGGTGATAATTGATAATGGATATTGTTTGCATTGGAAAAACCGAGTTCTATTAACGCTGTTTTAGGTACAGCTAGCATCGATGATACTGACATAGCAAGTAGATATTTAGGTTATGCAATCGTTGCCACAAAGTTAGGCAATTGTAATTTCAAAAAAGTAAAATGGCCGACGTATATTTATAAATCAGGAATTAAAATCGTTTATATAATCAGAATTATTAAATAATAGGAGCTTATTTTAAAAAAGTTTGAATAATACTGGATTTATTTCGATATTGTTGATAACGGGTGCATTTTTACGTTTGTTCATTCTTTTCAGCTGGTATTAAACTATCGAGAATTAATAAGCCTGTTGTAAACTGTTTGTCAATAGTATAAAACACGATTAAAATGTATATTGCAATTCATTTTTTATTTTATCCCTAAAATATAGAACCATGAAATATCTACCCCTCAATCCCGAAATTTTTATACAGAACAGGAAACGTTTTGTTGGAAAAATGGTAAAAAATTCCATTGCCATATTTAACAGTAATGATGAACTACCAACCAATGGTGATCAACTTCACCGGTTCAAACAAAATTCCGATTTGTATTGGCTGACCGGTATTGAACAGGAGGACACGATGTTGATTTTGTTTCCAGATAACCCCGATCCCAAGTTTAGGGAAGTGTTGGTTTTAGTCCGTCCTAATGAGGTAAAAGAAAAATGGGATGGGCACAGATTGCGGGCTGATGAGGGCACAGCTATTTCAGGTATTGGTACAATCATCTGGCTGGATACAGCCGATGCTCAAATGCAAGCATGGGTTCATTTAGCAGACACTATTTATTTGAACACAAACGAGAACGACCGCAAAGCAAATAAGGTTAACGTTCGTGATTATCGCTACGCCCAGTTAATGCAGGAACGTTTTCCCTTGCATAATTACATGCGCAGCGCTAAGTTGATGAAGGACCTGCGAGCCATAAAAACCGCACTGGAAGTAGATGTGCTGCAAAAGGCCATTGATATTACCGATATTACTTTCCGCAGGGTGATGCAAATGATTGAACCGGGTGTAATGGAGTATGAAATTGAAGCAGAAATTTATCATTCGTTTTTATCGCAAAGATCAACAGGGCCGGGTTATGGCTGCATTATCGCAAGTGGCGACAGAGCACGTACGCTTCACTATGTTGATAACAGCCGTGAGTGTAAAGCCGGAGAATTGATATTGATGGATTTTGGTGCCGATTACGGAGGTTATAATGCCGATCTTTCACGTACCGTACCGGTGAGTGGTAAGTTTGGCCGCCGGCAGAAGACTGTGTATAATGCCTGTCTGCATCTGCATCAATATGCTGCCAGTATTTTAAAACCGGGAATCAGTATTGTTGACTACACCGAAAAAGTTGGCGACGAAGCGACGATTGTTTTTCAAAAAATAGGGCTGCTTAGAAAAACAGATATTAAAAATGAAGATCCTGATAACAGAGCCTATAGAAAATATCTGTACCATGGTATTTCTCATCACCTTGGTTTAGATGTACATGACCTTGGTACCAGAACAGAACCCATAAAAGCCGGTATGGTATTCACTATTGAGCCAGGTATTTATATTGAACAGGAACAAATGGGCGTACGGATCGAAAATAATTTCTGGATCACTAAGAACGGTAATAAAGATCTGATGAAAAATATTCCGATTACTGCTGAGGAGATTGAAGCTTACATGAAAAAATAATTTGATGACCAGACATATTCCGAATCTTTTTACACTGTTGAATTTAGTTTTTGGTTGCCTCGCAATTGTAGTTACGCTTCAAAACGGTATAGTTATTCAATATGCGGCTGATGGAATGCAGCTGATTGATATCCCCGAAAAAATATGGATGGCATCGCTGTTTATCGGCCTTGCTGCCCTTGTTGATTTTTTAGATGGATTTGTTGCACGGTTATTTAAAGCCAGCTCCGAAATGGGAAAGCAGCTTGATTCACTGGCCGATGTGGTAAGCTTTGGCGTAGCTCCCGCCATGATCTTGTTCCAGTTTTTACGCATGAGTATTGCACAAGAAGAAGATGGACTAAATGCAACTATCATCTGGCTTTTACCGGCATTTATTTTAGCAGCAGCAGCAGCCTGGCGATTGGCGAAATTTAATTTAGATGATTCTCAGTCTTTTGGGTTTAAAGGAATGCCAACACCTGCAGTTGGATTGTTGATAGCTTCCCTACCACTTATCTATTGGAATATTCATAGTCAGATAATGGTTGATATTATTTTCAACAAATGGTTTTTATACGGGCTGATTGTTTTCCTTAGCTGGCTGATGGTGAGTAATCTGCCGATGATGGCCCTGAAGTTTAAAGACTTCAGCATTAAGAATAATCTCCCTAAAATCATATTGCTTGTAATTGCAATTGTTGCAGCATTGTTTTTACATTGGCTTGCGGTGCCAATTGTTTTTATCGCTTATATAATTTTATCTTTGCTCCTCAAACAAAAACAATCATGATATTTACTGTACAGATAAAAGTGATGCCGCTTAAAGATTTGCTGGACCCGCAAGGCAAGGCGGTAATGGGCGGTTTACAAAATTTGGGTCTTAAGAATGTTTCGGATGTGCGGATTGGTAAACATATCGATCTTCAGATAGAAGCAGATAATAAGGAGGCAGCGGTTGCCACTGCCGAGGAAGCTGCAAAAAAATTACTGGCAAACCCGGTGATGGAAGTGTTTGAAATTACTGTCAGCTAAAGTAAATATTGGTGATTGGGATTTCAGGGAATCATCAAATCACCAAATCATCAAATCAAAATGCTTTATCTCATTCCTTCTCCCATAGGCAACCTTGCTGATATCACTTTCAGGGCGATAGAGATCCTAAAATCTGTTGATCTTATCCTTGCAGAAGATACCCGTACTTCCTCGGTTTTATTAAATCACTATCAGGTTCAAAAACCAATAACGCCTTACCATCAGCATAACGAACATAAAATACTTACACATTTAGTTAAACAACTGGGTACAGGTAAAACAATGGCATTGATAACTGATGCCGGCACGCCGGGTATAAGCGATCCGGCTTTTTTATTGGTAAGAGAGTGTATAAAAAACAATATCAATGTTGAATGCTTGCCCGGTGCTACGGCCTTTGTACCTGCTTTGGTAAACAGTGGCCTTCCCATCAACAGTTTTTGTTTCGAAGGGTTTCTTCCGCTTAAAAAAGGAAGACAAACGATGATGAAGAAATTAGCCGAAGAAGAACGCACCATGGTTTTTTACGAAAGTCCTATGCGTTTGGTAAGAACTCTGAACGACTTTATCCAATATTTTGGTGCCGACCGGCAATGCAGTGTCAGCAGGGAGCTTACCAAAAAATTTGAAGAAAATGCAAGGGGTAGTTTACAGGAAGTGCACGATCATTTTAATACTAAAATAGTTAAAGGCGAAATTGTAATTGTTATTGAAGGGAAAAAATAGTTCAACTTTAATAAAACTGTGCTACGTCATCCAATTCTTTTCTTTTAATATCAGGCACCCAACATTCATCAGCTGCATATCCAACAGGTATCAACAAGTAAGGTTTTTCATTTACCGGCCTGTTTAATATTTTACTTAAAAAATTCATAGGGCTTGGTGTGTGCGTCAATGCAACCAAACCTGCGCTGTGTATAGCAGCCAATAAAAAACCACAGGCCAGTCCACAGCTTTCATTGGCGTAATAAGTATTTGCCTTTTTTCCTTCTTCATCAAAATCATAACTTTTTTTAAATACAATAATGAGGTAAGGAGCAATGTCAAGAAATTCTTTTTTCCAGTCGGTTTGTAATGGCAGCAGGTCGTTCTTCCAATCTTCCGGCATACGGCCATTGTAACTTTCATATTCCTCTTTCTCTGCTTCAACCCGAATTTTACTTTTTATTTCGGCATCACTTACAACGCAGAAAGTCCAGGGTTGTTTGTGGGCCCCGCTTGGTGCAGTAGAAGCTGTCAGTACAATATTTTCAATTACTTCTTTGGGTATTGGTTTATCCGAAAAATCACGGCAGGTTCTTCTTCTATTCATCCATTCATAAAATGAAGCAGCTCTTTCTTTCATTTCAACAGCATTATATGTTTCTCTGCTGAATTTCGTAAATGGATAACCATTTATCAGTTTTATATTTTTCATAAGTTTATTTTACCGAAATTTACCACTATCTAAATTATAATAAATGAAGAAAATACTTTTTTTACTGATTACAACTATTTGTTTTCAGTTTATGGCAACAGCACAGCCCGATAGATGGCAGCAAGGCGCTAAATACAAGATGAATATTGATATGGATGTTAATACAAACCGGTTTACCGGAAAACAAAAACTGGAGTACAGTAATAATTCACCTTATGCTTTGGATAAAGTGTTTTACCATTTGTATTTTAACGCATTTCAGCCGGGCAGTAATATGGATGTAAGAAGCCAGGAATTGGGAAAAGTTTTAATTAATGGAAGACAGGATTGGGATGGCCGGGTTAAAGACCGCATTGCCAATTTAAAAGAAGATGAAATTGGATATCAAAAAATAGTTTCTCTTAAAATGAATGGAGTGCCGCAACCATTTAAATATCACGAAACCGTTTTACAGGTTTTTTTAACCAAGCCGATTGCTCCAAAAAGCAAGGTTGTTTTCGACATGGAATTTGAAGCCCAGGTTCCGTTGCAGATCCGTCGTAGCGGAAGAGACAATCCTGCAACCGGAGTGAGATTAAGCATGGCTCAATGGTATCCTAAAATGTGTGAGTACGATTATGAGGGATGGCACCCTACACCTTATATAGCCCGGGAATTTTATGGTGTATGGGGCGATTTTGATGTTACCATCAACATAGATAAAGATTATAAAATTGGAGGAACAGGTGTGCTGATGAACGCCAATGAAATTGGCTGGGGTTATGATGCACCGGGTACCGAACTGAAACCCACTACCAAAGAAAAACGTAGCTGGCATTTTATTGGTGAAAATATTCACGACTTTGTTTGGTGTGCCGATCCGGAATACAAACACCTGAGTTATAAAATGCCAAATGGCGGTCCAACATTACATTCGATCTATAATTTCAAGGAAAATAATCCTCGGAATGATTCTGCCTGGGCTACTGTACTAACTGCGGCATCAACAGCATTACCATTTATTGAGGAGCATTTTGGAAAGTACCCTTATCCTCAATATTCATTTATTCAAGGCGGCGATGGGGGAATGGAATACCCCATGGCAACTTTACTAGTTGGTCCTGGTTTAGGGACAGTTATTCATGAATGGATGCATAGTTGGTACCAGATGATGCTGGGTACAAATGAAAGTATGTATGCCTGGATGGACGAAGGATTTACCAGTTATGCCGAAGACCTGATATCGAAATTTTATAACAAAAAATCATCCCTGCAAAATTTAAAGGATGCACTTCAAAGAAATCCGAACAATAAAAATCTGGCAGCGATGATTGATATTGTTCCGGAAGATCATAGCTCAGCATACGCAAGTTATTTTAACCTTGCCAAAAGTAATTTTGAAGAGCCGATGACAACACATAGCGATCACTACAATTCTAATTATGGTTATAGCACGGCTGCTTATTCAAAAGGCGAAGTGTTCATGGAGCAACTTGGATATGTTATTGGAGCTGATGTACGGGATAAATTCTTGCTTGAGTATTACAAACTGTGGCGTTTTAAACATCCAAATTCTACAGACCTGATGAGAGTGGCAGAGCAGGTAAGTGGCTTACAACTCGATTGGTATAAAGAGTATTTTGTGAATACCACTAAAACTATCGATTATAAAATTGACAGTTTATGGGAAGAGAGCGGCGTTACTAAAATAAGGTTACGCAGGATTGGGCACATGCCAATGCCCATAGATCTGCAGCTTAGCTTTAGCGATGGCAGCACCGAAATGTATTATGTGCCATTGAATTTGATGTTTGGAAACAAGCCTGCTGAAAATGCAGGACAAAAAAGACAGATCATGGAAGAGTGGAAATGGACACACCCTACTTATGTTGTTGAAATCAAACGCAGGCTTACTGATGTAAAGCTGGTGGAAATTGATCCTTCGAATAGAATGGCTGATATTGACAGAAGCAATAATAAACTGGAATTAAACTGGTAAAACTTAATTGAGATTCCGGTTTAACAAATTTTAGCTTTTTATGGAAGTAAATATCCGGAGGGTAACCCCAGATGATGCAGATGCATTGACGGCCATTGCAAGGCAAACCTTTTTTGATACATTTACCGGAACCTGTACAGAAGCTGATATGCAGTCTTTTCTCGATCAGTATTATAATTCCGCACAATTGGGTAATGAACTTAGCGACCCCGAAACTTTTTGTTTTTTTGCTGAATTTAATGATGCTCCAGTTGCCTATCTGCAGTTTAAAGAAGAGTATAAAAGTTTTCCGATGATGAAAAAATGGAAAGCTTTGGAATTAAAACGCATTTATGTGTTGAAGGAATTTCATGGACAAGGCATTGCTCAACAACTGATGGACCTGATCCTGGATTTTGCTAAAGAAAAAAAATATGAAGTGGTTTGGTTAGGTGTTTGGGAGCATAATTTAAGGGCCCAAAAATTTTACGAAAAATACGGATTTAAGTTATCGGGCTATACCCATGACTTTCCAATAGGCAATACGCCGCAGACGGATGTTTGGCTATGGAAATTTCTATAATCATAAACCCCGGACGGATCGGGGGTTTAGTATTTGTGCTTGCTTGGTGTAATTTTTAACGTCCGAAAAATTTATTCACGGCTTCAACACGATTGCTTACATGCAACTTTTCGTAAATATGGTAAACATGTTTACGTACCGTTTCGGAACTGATAGTGAGTTTATCTGAAATTTCTTTGTATAACAAACCGGTTGACAGCATTTCGAGAATTTCATTCTCTCTCTTAGACAAAGCATCCAAAGACGAACCCTGCGATGTTTTAATCGACTTGTTTTGAAAAGCCGCTACTACCTTGCTGGCTATCTGGCTGCTCATTGGTGCACCGCCCTCAATCAATTCCTTGATGCCTTCGAGTAATTTAACCGGAGACGTTTTTTTAAGGATATAACCATTTGCGCCCGAACTTAATGCTTCAAATATTTTTTCATCTTCCTCGTAAATAGTACACATCATGAAAAGAATGTTCGGATTTGTTTGCTTGAGTTCCCTCACAACTTGAATTCCATTTATGCCTTCGCCAAGGCCAATGTCCATTAAAACAACTTTGGGATTAAGGATGGGTAATTTCACCAATGCTTCTTCGCCGGTTATACAGGACCCTGCAAGGACAAAGTCATCAGAAGTATCAATAATTTGCTCCAGAGCATGGCGAATGTCGTTATTGTCTTCTACTATTGCAACAGAATAGCTCATAATTAGCACAAATGTTATATAAAATAATGAAAATAGCAATACCACAAAGTGGTAGTTAATGTTAATTTACCGGAATAAATAAAATATACTTTTCATTAAAAAAAGGCTCCTCAAATATTTTATTTACCTCCCAAACCAGCGGTTTACAGCCGCTTTCAAAAATTTCATTCGTTAAATCTCCGCCTTTTAAACAAACCAATCCGTTAGGGACTCCTTTTACCGACTTTTTATTTTTTTGAATTAAGGGTTTGCTCCATCGCCAAAGATCTTTCAGTGGTGCAACGGCTCTTGAAATTACAGCATCAAATTTCTTGTTTTTAATTTCCTCGGCACGTGCATGTTGTACGGTAATATTTTGTAAGCCTAAAGCTTCAGATATTTCGGAAACTACTTTTAATTTTTTATTGACACTGTCCACCATATGAAATTTTGCCTGCGGAAACATTATGGCTAATGGTATGCCGGGAAAACCGCCGCCGCATCCAAGGTCCATCACCCGCATGCCATCGATAAAATCAAACTTTGCAGCAATGGCCAGCGAATGCAAAACATGGTGTTCATAAAAATTATCCATGTCTTTTCTAGATATCACGTTGATCTTGGAGTTCCAGTCGATATACAAATCTTTAAGCGCTGCAAATTGTTCAATCTGCTGCTCTGTAAAATCACCAAAATATTTTTGAATTATTTCCATGCTTTCTTTGGCTTTTTAAATACCGCAGCCGAAAATACCAGGTAATAAAAAAACATCCATATATCAATAAACAAAAACCAGGGATACATTGCCTGCTCATTTAGTTTTTTCAGGCAGGGGTATAAAACAAAGGCCTGTGCTAAAAAACGTATACCAAAAACGATCAAAGCCAGTTGCCAGTTAAAAAAGATCAGTGATACCGCCAGCAAGGGATAAAACAAAAAATGTGACAGCGTATATAATCCCAACAATAGCTTATGGCTTGTTTTATAAAATTTCCCTGTGCTGTAATGACGGTTTTTTTGCCTTACCCACGCAGCCCATGTTTTGGGAGGCTCACTTAGCGTGAAAGCAGCTTTGTCTATATTGATCTTTGTATTTTTTTTGGTTGCGGCCATATTGATAAAAAGGTCATCGTCGCCGCTGGGTATATTATTATGTGCTGAGAATCCTTTGTGCCTGTAAAAAATGGTTTTCTTATAACTCAGATTACGGCCAACACCCATGTATGGCCGCCCGGCCAATGCGTATGAAAAATATTGAAGGGCAGTATGAAAAGTTTCCCAACGTACTATTTTATTCAATAAACCAGATTTTTTGTGAAATGCACCGTAGCCTAATACGATCTCTGTATTTTCATCAAAGGATTCCTGCATCTTATCTATCCAGAATTCACTGGCAGGAACACAATCAGCATCTGTCAATAAAACAATTTCGTGTTTGGCAGTTTTAATACCGATGCTCAATGGAAATTTCTTTCCGGGTATCAGTTTGGCTTCCTGTTTCAGTTCAACAACCTGCAGTTGCTTATATGTTTTTTGATATTCTTCCAGTAAGTATTTACTGTCATCAAAAGAGTTATCGTTTACTACAATAACTTCATGGGTGGTGCGATATTGCTGAACCAATGCTCCCGGAAGATTTTTCGCTAAATTTGCGGCCTCATCACGGGCACAAATAATTACTGATACCGGATGGGTTTGCGAATTATCCTTTGGTTTTGGTTTATAAAAGGCCAGCCTCGTAAAAAAGAACAGGTAGTAGAAAAGCTGTACAAGGGTCACCAGGCAAAAGGTATAAAAAACAATTTGCCAGATTTGGGTAAAATTCATTTGGCAAAAATAGCAGTAAAAGGAATCAGTATTATAAAATCTTAATAAAGGACAGGCGTTTATTTTATGGCAGCATTACAATTCAAGCTGGAAAATACCGATAAGGCTACAAAAGCCCGGGCAGGGAAAATAACTACCGATCACGGAGAAATTGTTACGCCTATTTTTATGCCTGTTGGAACTGTTGGTAGTGTAAAAGCAGTTACCCAGCAACAATTGAAAACTGATGTAAATGCTCAAATTATTTTGGGCAATACCTATCATTTATACTTGCGGCCGGGTCTGGAAGTGCTGGAAGCTGCAGGTGGGCTGCATAAATTTAACGGTTGGGATAAGCCTATTTTAACGGATAGCGGCGGTTACCAGGTTTTTTCGCTGGCCAACAATCGAAAACTGACTGAAAAAGGGGCCTTGTTTCAAAGCCATATTGACGGCAGCAGGCATTTGTTTACACCGGAAAACGTGATGGATACCCAAAGAACAATTGGTGGAGATATAATTATGGCTTTTGACGAATGCCCGCCATATCCCAGCGATTATGATTACGCCAAAAAAAGTATGGAACTAACTCACCGCTGGCTTGACCGCTGTTTCGAAAGATTTGAAACCACACCCGACAAATATGGTTACACTCAGAATTTATTTCCAATCGTTCAGGGAAGTACGTTTAAAGATCTTCGAACTGCTTCGGCAGAATACATCTCTTCAAAAAACGCAACCGGTAATGCCATTGGAGGTTTAAGTGTTGGCGAACCAATGGAAATGATGTACGAGTTTACCGAACTGTGTTGCGATATCCTGCCCAAAGAAAAGCCGCGTTATTTAATGGGTGTGGGTACGCCCTGGAACATACTGGAAGCAATCGCATTGGGAGTTGATATGTTTGATTGCGTGATGCCAACCCGCAACGGCCGCAATGCGATGTTGTTTACCAGCAAGGGTGTAATCAATATCGATAACAAAAAATGGGAGCATGATTTTTCGGTGATTGATGATGGCATTGATTGTGCTATTAGTAATTACTATAGCAAAGCCTATCTCAGGCATTTGATGAAAGCGCAGGAATACCTGGGACTCACCATTGCCAGTGTACATAATCTTGCGTTTTATCTTTGGCTGGTTGGGGAGGCCCGTAAACATATTATGGCCCACGATTTTAAAAGCTGGAAGGGAGAGATGATGGTTCAATTGCAGCAAAAGCTTTAGAGCCAGCAGTTTTAGTCTTACAATAACACGCAATAATTGAAAAAGCCTAAATGTCCTTTTTATAATTATCTTTAGTTAGAGTTTAAACCAAATCATATGAAACGAATTTCATCGCTTTTGATATTGCTCGGCGTATCAGTATTTGCTATTTCTCAAACAACTATAAAGATGAAACAGGTGGATGGATTATCTATTGTACCCTGTAAAGCAAACGGGCTGAACCTTACTTTTAGTTTGGCTACCGCAGCTCCTGATGTAACGATTGGATATGGCGAAGCAAACTTTATGCTGAAGAACGGGCAACTTACCACAGGCGATGTTATCAGTCCGGCCAATTATAATAGTACGGAGTTACATGAAGGTGTTGTGGTTAATATAAAGACCATAGAATTTGCAGGATTAGTTCTTGAAAATGTTAGGGCCACAGTTACCAAAAATTTAAATGCTCCTATCATGCTGGGGCAGTCTGGCATTGCCAAATTGGGGTCGATACAACTTGATTTTGCTAACCATGTGATTACAATAATGAACGGAACGGGCAATTATGATTTTTCGGCGAAAAATAATACGGACAGCCAGGTGCAGGATGGAAACATACCTAAAGATGCACCCGTAGATGTGCGTATGACTGATTTTAAGGGTAAGATACTGCCCCACGAAGTTGTGATTTTCAGAAGTGATTTAAACGGACGGGAATATTATGGCCTTACCGATACAACCGGCAAATTTTCTGTTCGCCTGCCCGCCGGTGATAAATATGAGATCTTTATCCTTGGGTTTAAAGATTCAACCAGTTATGTGGTATTGGATATACCACCATTAACAGGAAAGGCCTATTATAAAGATCCCTTTAAGGTTGATATACAGTTCATGCCATCAAAAAGTTTTGTATTGGAAGATTGTAATTTTGAAACCGGAAAAGCGGATCTTGAAGAAGACTCTTACAAAGTGATTGATGAGTTGGTTGCTTTTTTAAACCGAAAGGAAGATGTGAGAATTGAATTGGGAGGACATACTGATAATGTAGGTACTGCAAAAAGTAATTTGATTTTATCGGAAGCAAGAGCAAATACAGTGAGAGATTATTTGCTTTTAAAAGGAATAAACCCCGATCGAGTTACTGCAAAAGGTTATGGCTTAACCATGCCCGTTGAATCTAACAAAACCGAAGAGGGAAGGGCAATAAACAGAAGGACAGAAGTGAAGATACTGGACAATGAATAGTAAATAAATAATGAGGGTAAAAAAAATCCCGTCCAATGGACGGGATTTTATATTAAAGGATTTAATCTTATTCTCCTTTTGGCTCTTCAGCAGAAGCCGCTTCATCAGCCGCATTACTGTCCAATTTTGCCTTAATATCAGCCAATGCACTTAGATCTCCCAAAGTAGATTTTTCAACCTTACCCTGAAGTGTTTTAACTGCTTTTTTGGTTTGTTCAAAATCAGCTTTCTTTTCTTTAATAACCGCTTGTTTTTCTTCTTCAATAACTGCTTCCCAAAGGCGGGCATGACTTAAAACAATACGCTTATCGTTACGGTCGAATTCAATTACTAAGAATTTAGCAACCTCATCAATTCCAACTGATTTACCATCTTCCTTCGCCAGGTGACGTGCAGGAGCAAATCCTTCAAGGCCATAAGGCAACTGAACGATAGCACCTTTATCATCTTTCTTTACCACGGTACCTTCATGCTCACTCCCAACAGGGAAAGCAGTTTCCAGTGTATTCCATGGATCTTCTTCAATCTGCTTATGCCCTAACTGAAGTTTGCGTCCTTCTTTATCAATGTTCATAATAACAACATCAATATCGTTACCTACTTTGGTGTACTCATTAGGATTGTTGAAACGCTTTAACCAGCTCAGATCACTGATGTGGATCATACCGCCAATACCTGTTGTTAACTCAACAAACACACCGTAAGGAGTAATGTTCTTAACAACACCATTGTGTTTACTTCCCTCAGGGAAAGAAACTTCGATAGTGCTCCATGGATCTTCGGTCATTTGCTTGATAGACAAACTCATCTTACGGGTTTCTTTATCAAGGGTAACAACTTTCGCTTCGTACTCATCATTTAAGTTGAAGAATTCTTTAGCATTGATTGGTGTGTTAGCCCATGTAATTTCACTTACGTGAACCAAACCTTCAACACCAGGCATAATCTCAAGGAATGCACCATAGTCTTCAATATTTACAACCTTGCCTTTTACAATTTCACCTTCTTTCAGGCTCTCTGTAAGTGTATCCCAGGGATGCGGAGTAAGTTGCTTTAGGCCAAGGCTGATACGCTTCTTATCATCATCAAAATCTAATACAACAACGTTTATTTTCTGATCCATCTTCAATACTTCGGTAGGATGGTTGATACGACCCCACGAAATATCAGTGATGTAAAGTAAACCGTCTAAGCCACCAAGATCAAGGAACGCACCAAAATCAGTGATGTTTTTGATAGTTCCTTCCAGTACCTGGCCTTTCTCCAGTTTACCCATGATCTCAGCTCTTTGAGCTTCAATATCACTTTCAATAAGTGCTTTGTGCGATACAACGGCATTCTTAATGGCTTCGTTAATCTTAACCACTTTAAATTCCATTGTTTTACCAACAAACTGATCGTAATCAGTAACCGGTTTAACGTCAATTTGAGAACCGGGTAAGAAAGTTTCCATACCAAAAACGTCAACAATAAGTCCGCCCTTTGTTTTGTGGGTAACTGTACCAGTAACGATTTCACCGGTTTTGTGAACGTCAACAATTTTTTCCCAGGCCCTTGTTGTGCGTGCACTTTTACGGCTCAGGTTTAAATTGCCGGCCCTGTCTTCTTTCTCAACAACCATTACTTCAACAATGTCGCCAACTTTTACGCCGCCCGGCATGTCTCTGAATTCGTTCAAAGAAATAAGACCATCACTTTTAAATCCGATGTTTACAACGGCATCAGTTTTGGTTAATGATTCGATGGTAGCCATGATCATTTCACCATCATTGATCTGTTTGAACGTGTTGTCGTAAACTTCGTCGTACTTGGCAGTTTCAGCTGCTGAGTAACTGGTTACGTTGCGCTTGTCAACACTCCAGTCAAAATCGTCGTGAGCAGTAACAATTTTTTCATCAACTGGTTCTTTAACTTCCATGTCAACAACAGACGCTGTTTCTACAGCAGTTTCAATGTTTGATTCTGTTTCAACCGCCATTTCCGCAGTTGGATTTGTTTCATTCGATTCCATAATTTCTTCAGGTACCTTTGGTGTCGCAGCAGATTCGCCTCCCGTTGTATCGGGGACTGAACCTTCCTGTGCATCTGCGTTTAAGTGTTTATTAATTTTAAAAGACATAAAATTCCCCGTGGTTTTTAAAACGGGAGGGCAAAGGTAGCTAAACAAGACCGATTTTGGCTCTTTTAGTGAGTGTATTTTTGGCTAAAATCTCTTTCAGTACTGATTTTTTGCCTGATTTTATTTATTTAAGCTGATTATCTGTTTAAATAAACTCATCTGACTGTAAAAAAAGAGTATTTTTTTTGGCTAGATAAACTGATTTACCACTTCAATAGGATGGACGTATCAGCCAAAACTAATAATTGAGTGTTGGGTAATAATTTAAAAATATCATCAGTTTCTTACTGCGAAACCATTTTGTCTTTTTATCACGTAAGAGCAATACCCTTTGATTTATTAATTGAAAGTCGGCCTTTTTCAATGGGTTATCCTTTCCCATGTTGATAAGTAGTTCTGAAGTTTTTTCAAGTACTTTATACCAGCTGTTTAAAGCAAGCAGTTTCTCTTTAATTTTTTCAGTTTGCAACTTTGTAATCTCTTTTGAAGCGATAGATTAATCTCATTCAAATTTAGTCGCTGATGTAATTAAATTGTTTACACGTGTTGGATAGTGTTTTGCCAGGTATAATGCAACATAGCCGCCCATATTGTATCCAAAAACAGAAACTGAGCTGATCTCTTTTTCATCCATATAATCCATAACATCTTCGGCAAAACCCGGTATCGAATAATCCTGGTTTTTGAATTGATAGTCACCATGGCCGTTAATGTTAGGAAGGTGTAAAAAGAAAAGTATCTGTCAGTTTCAACTCAAAATCCGCAAATTGATCCTTATCTCCAATAGCACCATGTAACAAAAGAATATTTTTCATAAAATTCCTGTCAAAAAAAAACACCCCAAAAATGGAGTGTTTTCAATAAAGTTAAAAAGTATAATTAATTACTTCCTTTTGATGCTGGTCTGATTGCTTTAGTAGGAGTTGCAGCTCTTGCAGCTTGTTTCTTTTCAAGATCAGTCTTGTTAGCATCAACTTTTACCGCTTCTGCTTTAGCATCTGCTTTAGTTGTAGTTTTTGCACTTGGTACAACTACACCCGCAGCATCTACATCATTTGTTGCCGAAGTACGTGCGTCCGACGGAGCAGCTGAAATAGTTGGGCCTACAGCAGCTGTAGTAGCCGGAGTTTCAATTCGGGCAGCGGCTTTTTTAGCTTCAATTTCTTTAGCGCTTTGTGCAGTGGCAAATGTGCAAAAGCCAAACATAACAAGGGATGCAAGGAATAATTTTTTCATTTTTCGTGTTTTTGTTTTTGAGTAATATAATTTTTAATTAGTTTAAACAGTGTTATTTAAAACCGTTTTGGAATTCAAATATACTTTTTTTTGTAAAACTTTCAACTTTTACAAGTGATTTTCTATTAAAAAAGGGAAAATAATTAAGAATTCCGGTTTTTTGTCGATAAGTTGGTTATAAAAAACCTTTATAAAGCCAATTTATTGATATATGCATTAAAAACTACTGAGAAGCAGCTCGTTAAAATTATTTAGTGTGGCAATTTTAAAATCTGCGGCTTCCCATACCGGATCTTTAAATTGGACTACCGATGGTACAACAATGCATTTCATTTTGGCTGCTTTTACCGCAATCATCCCGTTAAAGGAATCTTCGAAACAGATACACTGGTCTGGAGAACTTTTAAGTTCAACAGCACATTTCAAATAAACTTCGGGGTGCGGTTTTCCATAATTTAATTCTGCAGCAGAGGTAACCGCTGATATATGAGACCTGATTCCTATCAAGTCAATAACTACTTGAATTAACTCCATCGGTGAAGAACTGGCCAATCCTATTTTAAAATTACGCTGAACGAAAAAATTAAAAATATACTCCAGCCCCGGCATAGCTCTGCCTTTTTGTTTTATCAGGTTGATGACATCATCAACAATCTTTTTTTCAGCATCGTTTAATTTTTCGCCTGGAATATGTAACTGTGTAAACCAATGCTCCAGAAACTCTTTGGTACGCAAGCCGGTTGTTTTTGCGTATTGTGCGGCTGTCAGTTTTAATCCGTATTCATCAAATAATTTTTCAGCGGCGTCTTTCCACAGCGGTTCAGAATCTATCAGCAACCCGTCCATGTCAAATATTACTGTGTTAATTTTCATGGGTGCAAATATAATGCTCCGTGATGTGGCTTATGTATTCTTTTACTTTGTTTAATTTTATAAACTCTACCCGAGTTTACATAAATTGCAGAAATGGTTGAAGGAAAAAAGAATGATCAATGAGTAAGCTGCTTAATGCAATCAAGGAGTCGGTAATTGTTAAGAAATTGGTTTACACCGTTGTTGGTGCTATATCCTATCCGGGCCTGGCAATAGTAAATAAATTGCAGATTAACGGAATGGAAAAGCTGCACAAATTGCCGAAAAAAAATGTTTTGTTTGTCAGTAATCACCAAACCTATTTTGCCGAGGTGATTACTTTTTTACATATTTTTTGCGCCGTCAGCTGGCGAAAAAAACACAAACTAGGAATACCTTTTTATTTATTATGGCCATATACCCGTATCAATTTTGTTTCGGCAGAGGAGACGATGAAAAAAAATCTGATGAGTAAAATTTTTGCGCTGGCAGGTTCGGTGATGATCAAACGGGTTTGGGTGGATGAATCGAAAGAAGTAAGAAAAGGGTTAGATCCAAGTGATACCAGGAAGATAGAAAGAGCACTCAATAAAAATTGGGTAATTACTTTTCCGCAAGGCACTACCACACCTTTTGTACCGGGAAGAAAAGGAACTGCATTTATTATCAAATATCAAAAACCAATTGTTGTACCCATCGTAATTGATGGGTTTAGCACAGCATTTGATAAAAAGGGAATTCGCTTCAGAAAAAAAGGAACCAGGCTTAGCGTTACTTTTAAAGATCCTATGCAAATCAATTTTGACGATCCCACTGAAAAAATTCTGCAGGACATTATGGATGCTATAGAACAGAGTAAAAAATATAAGCCCGAAAGTATTAGTCAGTAACGAACAAAGCTTTTAGTTCAACCGCTTCTTCGGGTTTCATCTTACCACCCAGTATCAACCTTAATTGCCGCCTTCTTAAAGCACCTTCAAATAATTTTTTTTCTTCTTCCGTTTCGGGGACCAGTTGATTTACTTTACGGGGTTTGCCATTGGGGTCAAGCGACACAAAAGTATAATATGCCTCATTGCTCTTATATTTATATTGTTGTATCGCATCTTCTCCCCACACAGTTAAATGAACTTCCATACTGGTATTAAAAACCCTGGAAAGGCATGCTTCTATATGTACTACGTTTCCAAGTTTTATCGGATTTTCAAAAGAAATATTATCAACAGACGCTGTGACAACCGGCGCCCCGCAATGTTTCATGGCCGCCAATGCTGCTGCAATATCCATCCAATACATAAGTCGTCCACCCATCAGGTTGCCAAAGGTGTTGGTATCATTTGGTAATACCAGTTCTGTCATCACTACCAATGATTCACTTGCTTTCTTTTCCATTTTTTTTCTGCAAAGATAATCACCTGCCGTTTACACTTATTCGTCATTTTATTTGGTAATTCATTTTGGTTTCATCAATTTCGAAGAATGAATTGCTGTTTATGAATGAACCTAAAACTATTTCTTTTGAAAATACCGGGATTGCGTTTGCCTCTAAGTCGAATGCCGAGCTGAAAAAGGCCCATTTTCTTTATAATATTATGGGCAAACCCTGGATAGTAAATCTGGCGTTAAAAATTACGCCTTGGGCGATCCGCTGGCATATCCCTTTTACAAAACTCGCTATAAGGCAGACTATTTTTAAACAGTTTGTTGGTGGCGAAACGCTTGAGCAAACTGCAAAGGTTGCTGATAAACTGGAGAAGTTTAATGTGCAGGTAATACTGGATTACGGTGTTGAAGGCAAAGAAGGAGAAGCGAATTTTGAGCATGCTAAAGACGAGTTCAGCAAAGTGATAGACTATGCAGCTACTCAACCCAATATTCCGTTTATGAGTATTAAGGTAACGGGTTTTGCCAGATTTTCGTTGCTGGAGAAACTTGATGCAACAATGCATGCATCGGAAGATACTTTAATGAAAAGGTATTTGAATGCAGTTGAATCATTATCTGATGGAGAAAAAGAAGAGTGGCATAAAGTGCGGTTGAGAATGCAACAACTTTGTGAGCAGGCAGATAAAAAAAATATAGGAGTATTAATTGATGCTGAGGAAACATGGATTCAGGATCCAGTGGATGCGTTGACCATTTTAATGATGGATATATTCAACCGGGAAAAACCGGTCATCTACAACACACTACAATTGTACCGGCACGACCGTTTATCATTTTTGAAAGATTCGTTTGCTGCAGCTGAGGAACGCAATTTTGTTTTGGGAGCAAAATTGGTTCGGGGTGCTTATATGGAAAAAGAAAGAAACCGGGCCGCCGAAATGAATTATAAGTCACCAATTCAACCCGATAAAGAATCCTGCGACAAAGATTATAATTTGGCGGTGGAGTTTTGTATTGAAAACATTGATAGAATTGCTGTTATTGTTGCTTCTCACAACGAATACAGTAATTTGTATACTACCCGGTTACTTGATAAGAAAAATCTGCCTCACAATCATAAACATGTTCATTTTTCGCAACTTTATGGCATGAGTGATAATATCACATTTAATCTTGCCAAATCTGGTTGTTCAATAAGCAAATATTTACCATTTGGACCTATTAAAGACGTAATACCCTATTTAATGCGACGAGCTCAGGAAAACAGTTCTGTTGCCGGACAAACCGGTAGAGAACTTGCTTTAATCAGGAAAGAAATGCAGCGAAGAAAAGACAATGCTTAAGAGTGAATAAATAATTAACTGATTAAAATTGAGTTTGACTAATGATAAAGGTTATATTTTATCTTTACCACTATTACATGCTTATTCGTCTGTTAATATTTGTGTCCCTTTACCTTATTCCCTCTGTTATGTACGCACAGGCCAAAAGTTTTGTTGCTTCCAAAACAACCTACCCAATAAAAATTGATGGTAATCTGGACGAAGTGGCTTGGAAAAATCATAAAGGTATCAGCGATTTCATAACCATTTCGCCTGAATTCGGAAACGTGTCTAAACGAAACACATGGGTAAGAATACTTTACGATGATAATGCAGTTTATGTAGCTGCATACATGTATGATAATCCAACGTTGATTCGAAAACAATTAACCGCACGTGATGTCCTTGACAGGCAGGATGTTGATATTTTTACAGTTGGATTTGATACCTACATCGACAAACAAAATGCGTTTGTTTTTAAACTTACTCCGGCAAATGTGCAGGGCGATCTTAAAATATCTCAAAGCGGTATCAATAATGGCGGCGTTGTTTACGACTATAGCTGGGATGCGGTTTGGGAAAGTAAAACCAGTATTAAAGCAGATGGTTGGGTTGCGGAAATAAAAATACCATTTAGTGCCATAAGGTTTTCGAAAAAAGAACTGCAGAATTGGGGAGTAAATTTTGCCCGGTTTACCAGGGCCGAAAATGAAAACAGCTCATGGAGTCCTATCAATCCAAATGTAAGTGGTGAACTGAATCAATGGGGAGTGTGGAGCGGATTGAATAATATTAAACCACCAACAAGGCTGTCATTTTTACCCTATCTCTCCGGCGGTTTCAGGGTATCTCCAACTGCAAAAGGAAAGGTTACTGAATTTTTGAAAAGTGGGGGAATGGATGTTAAATATGGAGTAAGTGAGGGTTTTACGCTGGATATGACCCTGATACCGGATTTTGCCCAGGTGCAAAGCGATAACGTATTTTTAAACCTTACACCCTTTCAAGTAAAGTTTGATGATTATCGTCCGTTTTTTACCGAAGGAACTGAACTATTTAACAAAGCCGGTTTGTTTTATAGCCGAAGAATAGGAGGCGAGCCTCAACGGTCTTCCGAAATCCTAAACACCTACGGCAATAAAGTTGATTGTCAGATTTTAAAAAACCCCGGCATAACCAGGTTATACAACGCTACCAAATTTTCTGGCCGCACAAAGGGCAAGCTGGGAATTGGAATATTCAACTCAGTTACGGCACCCATGCGTGCCGTAATAAGGGATCATGTTGCAGGAAAAGATACAACCATAATAACTGAACCGCTCACCAACTACAATATTCTTGTGCTTGATCAGGCTTTAAAAAACCGGTCATCTATAAGCTTTACCAATACTAATGTTTTGCGTAAAGGAAATCAACGTAACGCAAATGTCAGTAGTGTTGATCTTTCGCTATTTGATAAAAGGAACAACTATAATTTTTTATTCAGTGGCCGGTATAGTAACATTTGGGGTAGGGAGATAAATAAAAGTGGATTTACAACAGTTGCCGGTTTTGGTAAGGTGAGCGGAATAATTCAATACCGTGCCGGTGTTAGTATTGAAAGTGATAAATACGATCCAAACGATCTGGGTTTTATCCAGAATAATAATTCGTTTGAATATTATGCCAACATAAATTATATAATAAACAAACCCACCCGTCATTTTCTTAATCATAATTTCCGACTGAGTTTTAATAACACGTATTTATATAAGCCATTTACATGGGCAAGCTTTCAGATAAATGCAAGTGCATTTTTCCTGTTCAAAAATTTCTGGGATCTTTCACTTTCTTTTCAAACCAGCCCGGCGTGGAATAAAGATTATTTTGTTCATACCAATATATATACCGGCTATTTTCTGCGCCGCACACCCTATTACTATTTTGGATTTAATGGCAGCTCCGACAGTCGCAAAAAGCTTTTCGTCAGTTGGAAGTTGGGCGGAGCTGAATCGCCGTTGCCAAATGATCCGTACTGGACCGGGGAACTGGGTTTAAGGTATCGGTTCAGTAATAAACTTCAGGTAAGTTCCAGTATGAATATTGTGCAGGATAGAGGTAACTGGGGATATGCATATAAAACGAACCCCGATGGCTCACCTGTGATTGCACGTCGTAATGTAAAAACAAACACGGCAATTGCCAGCGCTCAATATAATTTTACTTCCCGAATGAACCTCACCATACGCATGCGTCATTACTGGTCCTTATTGCAAAACACCAATTTTTATAATTTAAATGATAACGGGTCCTGGAGAGACACTACATTTTTTCCCAATGAAAATCTCAACTTCAATACATTTAATGTAGACATGTTTTTTACCTGGGATTTTTTATTGGGTAGCCGATTGACCATTGCCT
The DNA here is from genome assembly GCA_024642285.1 of Sphingobacteriales bacterium. Classification (GTDB taxonomy): domain Bacteria; phylum Bacteroidota; class Bacteroidia; order Chitinophagales; family Chitinophagaceae; genus Ferruginibacter. The sequence goes on along the minus strand of JAHEBJ010000002.1, from coordinate 4,656 downwards.
GGAAAAATGCGTTAGGTGGCAATGCATTCATTGATCCGTATTTAAATACTACCTATTTCAGGAATTTTTGCAAAGTGCTGGAAAATCCACACAGTAACGAGATAACTGTAAAGCTGGTTTATTTTTTGGATTACCTTAAACTAAAACGTAAAAAATAGTTGTGTCGAACTCCCGTTTATCAAACTAATAGTTCTATTGCTTTGAAATAAAATTCAAACTGCCTATATTGTACCAAAAAATAACTGATATGACACAAGACAACGCTACAGATGTTTTAAATTATGATGAAGCTAACAAACCTAAGTTGCCATCTGGTTTAAACGTAATTACTATTTTAACCTTTATAGGTTGTTCTATATTGGCACTTTTTTCTTTATTTGGTTTCTTTTCCGCCAAAACATCATATGAAAATATTGATAAGACTATGGCCAGCATAAATTCTGATAGTATGCCAGGCTGGGCAAAGTCGCTGATGGGTGATCCGGAAAACATGATAGCGACGATCACAAAATCTTACGAAAACAGGATACCTATTCTTTTGTTATCATTGGTGGCCGTGGGACTTTGTTTTTATGGTGCGTTACAAATGCGCAAGTTAAAAAAGCAGGGATACATGTTCTATATCATCGGCGAACTGCTTCCGTTCCTTACACAGATTCTGTTTATAGGAGCATTTTCCTTATCAGGAGTTGGGGCTTATGTTGGAATTGGCATTGCCTTGCTATTTATTCTTTTGTATACTATGCAGCGAAAGCATTTGGTATATTAAAATCAGATAAGCTTATAAAATTAAGGCAGGCCAAAAAGCCTGCCTTAATTTTTAGGAAACGAATTATTACCATGCTTTGGAAATAAGTCCGTTCATTATTTTATTTACATACAAATGTTTGTTTTCAAAATAATCCGGTATAGCCACTACGTTGTTCATTCTTACAGCCCTGAAATTATAGTCGCAAAAAACTTTTATAGTCTTGTCATTTATCCTGTTCATAAATTCTTCACCATTTTTTACGAGTAATTTGGTAAACCTGTAAACCGCTTCGTAACCTTTAAATGCCATATCGCCGGGTTTGATCTTGTACTTTGAGTAATAAGCATAATTCAGCGACTTGCTGTATTCATCTGTTTTGTCGTTATAATAAGCGGTGGTGTAATAAATCGGGAGATCAGGCAAATTTTTTTTGTTGAACAAGGCCTGAAAATTATCCCAGTTTGGCATACCGATCAGTTTTATCGGGTAACTCTTCTGAAGGCCAAAGCATGCTTTTGCAATGTTTTCGGCGAAGGTTTCGTCGAGGCTGCCGCCTATAATAACACTTTGGCGGTTGCTGTCTAATTTGTTTTTTAAAAAATCTGCGGTTAAGTTGTTATTGCTGATGTTTATTACTTCTATTGGGAGCAACGGTTGCCCATCCTGGTTGTTAAAATCTTTAAAGTAAGAAGCAACCATATCTTCCTGTGCACCTTTTTGGCGAACCAAATAAATCTTATCAGTACCGTGGTTTTGCAGAATGTAGCTATACATAGCATCGCAATGAGCCCTTAACGTTGGATTCATGATGACTAAAAACGGGTTGCTGGTTATTCCTGCATCATTGGGATACGTAACTGAAATGAAGGGGATATTCTTCAACAAAGCAAAATCGGCTAGTTGTAAATATTCTGCGTCTTTAACGCTGCCAATTATCAGTTGCAAACTGTCGAGCTTACCTTTTCCAATCAAATCAGGAACCGATTCAGTATAAGATTTGGTATCATAAACAAAAGCATCAATATAGTCCTCACCGTCTTGCAGACTATCAAGAGCAATTAAAGCGCCTTGCACAAAATCTACGGCAGGTTGAATAAAACGCGGAACTGATTGTCTGTATCGAAAAGTTGTTTTAGTAAAAACTGAATCAAGATATAAAGGAGCAAAGATTCCGATTTTATAATGCGGAGCCTGATTTTCATTATCAGTTTGTGCAGAAACTTCTGTACAACCAAACAGCGCAAAAAAGAAAACAAGCGAAACAATAAAAAATTTGTTCATGGTGCTAAGTCTATTTAAAATTAAGCCCAGGTAAAAACTTAATTGGGGGTTTTCGTGTTTATTCCCATTCAATGGTAGCCGGCGGCTTGCTGCTGATATCATAAACAACCCGATTAATGCCCGGTACATTATTTATTATCTCATTGCTAACTTCTGCCAAGAAAGAGTACGGTAAATGGGCCCAATCTGCAGTCATTCCATCAACCGAAGTAACCGCCCTTAATGCAACTGTAAATTCATAAGTTCGTTCGTCTCCCATTACACCAACACTTTTAACCGGCAATAAAATAGTGCCTGCCTGCCAAACCGATTCGTATAAATTGTGTTTTTTCAGACCATTAATATATATCGCATCAGCATCCTGCAATAACCGTACCTTCTCTTCAGTTACTTCTCCCAATATCCGTATTCCTAATCCGGGCCCGGGAAACGGATGCCGAAATAACATTTCTTTAGGTATTCCCAGTTCAAGCCCAACTTTTCTAACCTCATCTTTAAATAAAGACCGAAGCGGCTCAACCAACCCTAGTTTCATATAATCGGGCAATCCGCCAACGTTATGGTGCGACTTAATAGTTGCAGATGGCCCATGTACAGACAGCGATTCAATCACGTCGGGATAAATAGTTCCCTGCCCCAACAATTCAACTCCGTTTATTTTGTGAGCTTCCTGGTCAAAAATTTCAATAAAACCACCGCCAATTGCTTTTCTTTTTTCTTCGGGGTCCGATAATCCCACAAGTTTATTGTAAAAATGTTCTTTTGCATCAACACCAATTACATGCAGGCCCAGTTTGTTGTAAGTTTCTAAAACCTGTTCAAATTCTGCTTTACGCAAAACACCATTATCTACAAAAATGCCAAACAGGTTTTCTCCAATGGCTTTATGAATTAAGGTTGCAGCTACCGTACTATCCACACCACCACTCAAACCCATGATCACTTTTTTATCGCCGATCTGTTTTTTAAGTTCTGCCACTGTATCGGTTATAAAATGGGCTGGCGTCCAATCCTGACTGCAATTACAAATATTGACTAAGAAGTTTTTGATAATAGTCTTGCCTTCGGCAGAATGGTAAACCTCAGGATGGAACTGCAATCCGTACAATGGGTGGTCTGTATTCGGCTGTCCGTTATCCGTTTTCTTTCTGAAAGCCGCCACCGGAATACTCTCCGTTGTTCCAAGTAATTCAAATCCTTCGGGCAACACTTTAATTGTGTCGCTATGGCTCATCCATACCTGCGATGTTTTTGGAACATCGGTAAAAAGAGTATCACTTTTTTCTGTTGTAAAAATTGCTCTGCCGTATTCTCTTTTATCACTTTTCTCTACCTTACCTCCAAATAACTTTGCAGTTAACTGAGCCCCGTAACAAACGCCTAATACCGGCACTTTAGATGTCATGGCTTTAATATCTACGATCAAAGCTTTTTCTTCGTTAACCGAAAAAGGCGACCCTCCCAGAATAATACCTTTTAATCCGTGCTCGTACACTATTTCATTATTATAAGGTACAATCTCACAATATACATTTGCTTCACGTACAGTACGTGCAATTAGTTGGGTGTATTGAGAACCAAAATCGAGGATAAGTATTTTTTCTGTCATAGAGCAGCGAAGGTAAATAATAAGTTGGATGTAAATGATGGGAGGTTACCAGGTTAACGGTAACATTTTTTATCTTCGCTAAAACAAAAGCCATGAGACAAGTATTACTGATTTTAACTTCTTTATTGATTTTAAGCGCCTGCGACTTTGAGTATACCAAAGGAAGCGGTAACATAATTAGCGAAACCCGCAGTGTAAGTACATTTACCGAAATATCTGTTGGAGGCAGTTTTGACGTAGAAATCAGAACCGGCCCGGCTACGGAGGTAAGGGTAGAGGCTGATGATAATGTGATCAAGTACATTGAAACTACTGTGTCGGGGAACACATTGAAAATTAGAACTGAAAATAATCATGGGTTTTCCAATACTCACATGAAGGTTTATATAACTGTACCCACTTTAACAGCAATTAAGGCTTCTGCATCTGCTGATGTGATAGTAGATGGTATATTGACAAGTAAAGAAAAAATATTCTTCAAGACATCCAGCAGCGCTGATATTAAGGCAGAAATAGATGCGCCTGAAGTTGAAACGGAGGCCAGCAGCAGCAGTTCCATTACTTTAAGGGGAAAAACCAAAACATACCGTGCCACTGCCTCCAGCAGTGCAGATATTAAAACATGGGATCTGTTATCGGAAAATACTTCGGCAAAAGCCAGCAGTAGCGCAACTATCAAGCTGCACGCCAGTGTAAGTCTGGATGCTAAGGCCAGCAGCAGCGCCGACATAGTATATCATGGGGCAGCTACCCTAAACCAGTCTGTCAGCAGCAGTGGTTCAGTAAAAAAGAGAGATTAGTTCGTTTTCTGGTTATTTTATTGATTTTGGTATAAGATTTCCCGGTGTTCAATCTCTGAACTCCGGGTTAAAACTATTTCCAAAAAACTTTCACCTTTCTTTTGCTATTTACATTCAACCCCTTACCTTTGCACTCCAAATTAAAAAACGGATTTAAAAAGTTCTTTTTATATGTCACAGAGAATCAGAATAAAATTGCAGTCTTACGACCATAA
>JAHEBJ010000001.1 GCA_024642285.1 Sphingobacteriales bacterium | reverse complement strand
TGTTAGATGCAACAATTACAGTATTAGAAACACATAATAACAACCCTAAAATGGTTTGGAGATATGAAATTGGGAAAAGAATAATTCAGCAGGCACACAAAATAGGTGTCCTCATCGCTGCTGGTAGCGATTCTGACCAAAAAACATTTGTTCAGCACGAAATGAAGGTATTAGTTAATGACTGCGGATTTAGTCCATTAGAAGCAATAATAGCTGCAACAAAATATTCTGCAATGGCAACTGGTATCCTTGAAAGGGAAGGAACAATAGAGGTTGGGAAAAAAGCAAATTTGCTCTTTTTAAATTCCAATCCTATAGAAAACATCGAGTATATAAATGACATCTTTTTAGTAGTCAAAAACGGAAAATTGTATAATAAAAAATAACGAACGCACAACATTGGGTTTTATGCAAGTTGCGCTTGATATTGTAACATCAAGTATTTTGCAAATCCAAGCTGTGGTTAGGGCAGGACAAGCAACTTTCAACTTTAGTTCTTAACTTCAACAACATATTTTCAAATGGGCATTTGTACCGGGCCGGACAATCAATGAATTCCCTGCCTTCGCAAATACTCAACCGTTATTGGCAACCCTAACACGACACACCTACAAACAAACTTACCATCACTAACAAAGAATAATAAAGAATGAAAAAAACAATATTAATCGCAACCTTAGCTTTACTAACAAGTTTTTCTCAATCTTCATTTAGAGCAGACGCCCCGTTTCCTCTTGGAGAATTATTAGAACGGTATTCAAAGGAATATTATGCTCTAAATCCATTAGCTGCCACAGAAGCAGGTGTCAATGATTACAATAGCCAACTTGAAATTACGATCAGTGAAGACTATATAAGGAAGGCAAAAGCATTAAATAAAAAATATCTTGACACTTTACGTTTCATAAGTAAATCAGGTTTAACAGAATCAGAACTATTAAGTATTGATGTGCTTACCTACAAGCTGAAATCCGAAAACGAAATACTAAATAATTCTTTGGGGTTTTACAAACCTGTTGACCAATTCGTATTTAGCTTTCCAACAAAGTTTGCCACATTAGGTTCAGGAGCAGGATTTATTCCTTTCAACACTGAAAAGGACTATAGAGATTTTATTAGCCGTATGAAATTTTTTCAAATTTGGGTTGACCAAGCAATAGCTAATATGCAAAAAGGTATAGCACTAAATAATACAAACCCAAGGGCTGCAATGAAAAAAGTGCCACCGCAATTAAAACCATTATTTGTAGGTACAAGTCAAGAAAATGTTTTCTATAAGCCTTTACTAAAACTTCCTGACAACTTAGATAGTACTTCTGCGGTCCAATTAAAAAAAGATTATTCAGATGCTATTGAAAATATTATTAAACCAGCCTATAAAAAATTACACGATTATATAGTTACTGATTATATACCCAAAGCAAGAAAAACATCAGGGCTTTTAGATAATTCTAATGGGAAGAAAGAGTACGAATTATGGTTAAAGTATTACACTTCAACCAACATTACAGCCAAGCAAATTTTTATTTTAGGGCTTAGTGAAGTTTCACGCATCCGTAAAGCAATAGATTCTTTAAAAACAAAAGTTGGCTTTAAAGGTGATTTAAAGTCTTTCTTTCAGTATGTAAGAACTGAGCCTAAATTCTTTCCATTTAAAACGGAAGAGGAAGTGTTGGATAAATTCAGAAGTTTTCAGGATAAAATGTCGCCACAACTGAATATCCTTTTTAATTTAAAACCAAAAGCAAAGTTTGAAGTAAGAGCTACTGAAAAATTTCGTGCTGCTGGTGCTAATGCTCAATACACTAAGTCATCGAGAGATGGAACAAGACCAGGAATTTTTTATGAGGTAGTACTTGACCCAGCTAAATACAATTATTTTTCAATGGAATCTCTGTTTATGCACGAAGCTATTCCTGGGCATCACTACCAGTTCGCTATTCAACAGGAAGCCGATATTCCAGAATTTAGAAAAGCATATTGGACAAGTGCTTTTGGGGAAGGATGGGCATTATATGCTGAAAGTTTAGGAACAGAATTAGGTATGTACACAGACCCCTATCAATATTTGGGGAGACTAAATCAAGAAATAGAAAGGGCAGTTCGATTAGTTGTTGATGCAGGAATACATTACAATGGATGGTCCCGGGAAAAAGCCATAGCTTATGTATTGGAGAATCAACCAGTATCATCCATTGATGCTGAACAAAAGATAGAACGATTTATGGTTTTGGCAGGACAGGCAGTGAGTTATAAAGTGGGGGAATTAAAAATTATTGAGCTGCGTGAAAGAGCAAAGAAAAAATTAGGAAATAAATTTGACATTAAAGAGTTTCACGATGAAGTTTTAAAAGACGGCTGTTTACCCCTCATCATTCTGGAAACAAAAGTTAATAAGTGGATAGAAAACAAGGTCCAAAAACGGTAGACAGAAAAAGGATAGCCGATAACATTGGGTATTATGCAAGTTGGGCCAGACCCTCTAACATCAGCTAACTGTAAATTTAAGCTTTAGTTCCATCAGACGAATTACTATCAACTTTTGTTCTTAACTTCAACAATATATTTTCAATTAGCAACGGTTATGAGCAGACGGAATTTTATTCCCCAACTGCACAAAGAACTGGATGTTAGCTGCAATGCGATTTGACGTTTTAATAATTTTAAATTTCTAATTATTATTAATAAAATGAAAGTTTTAACTCCGCTGCTTATTACAATAATTCTATTTTCTTGCTCGCAAAAATCAAACACTGAATTAAGTGAAGACCAAAAGCAACAAATACAAAGTGAAATTCAATCTGTGATTGGAGAGATTCATGATGCGGCAGCCAAAGTTGACACGACAAAATTATATAATTTATTTTCTTTTTCGGGTAATGACTTCACTTATGTAGAGACCTCAGGCGTATTTTATAACAAGGCTGCTTATAAAAATATGGTTCGACAGTTTTATGCGCAACTCACTAGTGAAATAATTGCAAAGGGTACAGAAAAATACATGTATTTAAGTGAGGACAATGTATTGTGGAGCTATTCAGGCGCATTAATAGCAACTTACAAAAACGGACAGGAAGTAAGATATGAACCTTTTGGTATGTCGATGTTATTCAGAAAAATAAACAGCAAATGGAAAGTCGTCTTCCTGCAAGAATCAATGCAAGAGCATGCCCAAACAGATTCCACTAAACATTAAGTCTTTCGTCCCGCAAGTAGCACTGCAGCTAACAAGGGGTTTTGCGTCAGCTGGGGCTGACGCAACGTTGAGCCGGGCAGCAGTAACTTTTATCGGCTTAAGCCTGCCTGCCGGTAGGCAGGTTCGGGTTCGACGGAATACTACTCATCAACACAATATATTCTGTACTTTAGTAAGTACATCTGCCTGCCAGTAGGCAGGTTGGGCAGCGGATCCACTATTAGATTGTAACAAAATTTCCTGTTATGCGTTTTGTAGAAAAAACGACAATGTATCAAAAATTTACTATCGCAAGAATTGGAGGTCTCCTCTATTTATTAATAATAATTTTGGGACTCATTGCTCAAATCTTTGTTCGTGACAGTTTGGTTGACTATAATAATGCAACTGTTACTGCAAAGAACATTTTGTCTTCTGAATTCTGGTACCGGTTTGGTTTTGTAAGTGAATTATTCATGTTACTGTGTGATGTAGGCGTAACCTCAATCCTTTTCATTTTATTGAAGGAAACTAACAGACCTCTATCTATACTTTCTACTTTACTCAGGTTTGCCAGCATTACTATTTTAAGCGTTGTTGCCTTGACTCATTTTGCAGCATTATCCTTTTTAAAAGAAGCTGATTTCCTTACCGTATTCAATACCGACCAACTCAACGCTTTGGCTTTATTGACAATTAAGTTGCACGGGACAGGATATAATATTAGTCTTTTGTTTTTTGGCTTCCACTTACTTGTTCTTTGTCGTTTAATCGTTTTATCAGTCATTTTTCCAAAATGGCTGGGAATTCTGCTACTTATTGGAGGTGTATGCTATATTTTCAACAGCATTGTTTGGTTTCTTGTTCCAAACTTTGTAAACATGGTATATCCAGCAATCCTTATTCCTTGTGCACTTGGAGAATGGATTTTTTGCTTTTATTTACTAATAAAAGGCATTAAAAGAACTCAACTAAATCCCCAACTAGTGTAAAATGGAACAACGAACCGCCAAAAATCAGTTTGCTGCTATGCTTACTGAAACTTTATCTACAAATTAATAGTTATGAAAATATCTGCTACAATAAAAAGTAAATTCAAGCACCATGAAATTTTTGTAACGACTAATGAATCTGCTAAGGAAATGCATATTTCAGCTAAACATTCAGGATTTGGTTCTTCTATAAATGGTGGAGAACTTTTATTACTTTCTTTAGCAACTTGCTTTTGTAATGACTTATATCGGGAAGCAGACAAAATGAATATAAAAATATCAGGTGTTGAAGTTGAAGTTACTGGTGAATTTGGGGCCGAAGGTGAAGCTGGAACTAATTTTATGTATAAAACAAGTGTAATATCTGACTCTCCCAAATCAGATATTGAAAAATTAATCAAGCATACGGACAAAGTTGCAGAAATTCAAAACACATTGAGGAAAGGGCTTGATATTAAATTAATGACTTAAAAAGGCTTCAGCCAACATTGGTTTACCAATATACGGGCATGGCCTGGTTTTCATCAGCAGCGGTAACCTGCCTGCCGGCAGGCAGGTTCTACTGTGCATCATATCGGGGCTTGACGAATGCCTATTTAGCTTTTTGTTGTTAACTTCAAACTCATATTTTCAATCAGCAGCGGTTCCGGGGCTGGACGTTTTAACGTCCAGCCCAGCACAAAGCCCCGCCCGTTGTGCACAATTAAAAAACATCACTATGGCAAATAGTAAAACCATTCTACCGAATTTATCTGCTGATTTGTTTTTAACTGACGGCGGACTAGAAACGACGCTTGTTTTCCTTGAAGGCTATGAACTTCCGCATTTTGCTGCTTTTGATTTACTAAAAAATGAAAAAGGTTATAATGCACTTAGGGATTATTATCGACGGTATTTGAATATTGCAAAAGATTCAAAAGCAGGTTTCATTTTGGAAAGCCCTACCTGGCGGGCGAACACTGATTGGATTGAAAAAATTGGCTACCCAAAGTCAGCAATATTAACAGTCAATGAAAAAGCAGTTCAGCTTTTGGTTGATTTGAAAGATGAATTTGAAGATGCTTTACCTGCTATTGTTATAAGTGGCTGCGTTGGTCCTCGTGGCGATGGGTATAAACCTGAAAATAAAATGACTGTTGATGAAGCGCAAGAATATCATTTGAAGCAAATAGAAGTTTTTGCAGGTGCACAAGTTGATATGGTGTCAGCAATTACGATGAATTATGTAGAGGAAGCAATTGGCATTGTACGAGCTGCTAATACCTTAAATCTTCCTGTTGTCATTTCTTTTACAGTTGAAACCAATGGCAAACTGCCAGCAGGAATAAATTTAAAAGAAGCAATTGAACAAGTTGACGAAAGTGTAAAAGAACCTCCGATATATTTTATGATTAATTGCGCCCATCCAAAACACTTTATAAATGAATTGCAAAACGGAATAAAGGAGCAGTGGACCAAGCGAATAAAGGGAATTAGGGCAAATGCTTCTTGTAAAAGTCATGCTGAGTTGGATAACGCAACAGAATTAGACAGGGGAAACCCACAGGAATTAGGTAGAGAGAATAAGAAGCTGAAGGAAATATTTAATCAGCTAAACGTATTTGGCGGCTGTTGCGGCACCGACGAAGAACACGTCCTTGAAATTGCAAGTCAGGTCATGGCTACCTGACATCAAAAATGACTGTGCATAACATCAGTTTTTGTTTAAGGCAGGAAGGTTCTGTGGGCTCCGCCACCAGTAAGGTTCATCATTTCAGACTTTGAATTTTAGTGACACAACTCATATCATCTTGATCTACGGACGACTCTTAAATAAATAATATGACGAAAAACGATACCATAGAAATTCCAGCTGTAAAATTTGATGCAAATGGAGAACTGATAATTACAGCTTCGGCAACATCCTCTGCACAGGACTTTGATTTTTATGAAGGAAAGTGGAAACTGCAAAACAGAAAATTAAAAAGCAGGCTAAGCAACTGCACAGAATGGACAGCCTTTGAATCGACCCAGGAAATGTACCGGGTATTAAATGGCATTGGCAATATTGACAACTTCCTTGCAACATTTGACGGGAAACCTTTTGAAGGAATGTCTGTGAGGCTTTTCAACCCCAAAACCAGATTGTGGGCAATTTATTGGGCCGACTCAAATGAAGGTATATTACAACCGCCTGTTTTTGGATCTTTTGAAAATAATATTGCATACTTTTTTACTAAGGACAATTTTAACGGTAAACCAATATTGGTTGTCTTTCGTTGGGATGTAAGAGACCAAGAGCATCCAATTTGGAGCCAGGCTTTTTCTGAAGACAATGGGAAAAACTGGGAATGGAACTGGTATATGTATTTCAGCAGGTTTGAGAAACAATAAATGCAGAATACAGCCTAAGGTCTTAATACTTACATTAATAAAAAACCAGGCAGGAGCAGGCGATTAAGGAAGCATTCATTTCAAATCAATTTTAATAACATGAAAAAACCATTTGTAATAACGCTGACACTTGTTGCAACATTTTGCCTCGGCTTTGCTTTTAAATCAATTACTACCACCAATAAAATTAATACAATGAAAAAAGTTACAGGTATCGGCGGCGTTTTCTTCAAATGCAAAGACCCCAAAATAATAACTGAATGGTATCAAAAAAACCTGGGTTTAACCACCAACCCCTATGGCGCAACTTTTGAGTGGTTTGAAGGATTCGACAGCACAAAAAAAGCGCAAACACAATGGACGCCTTTTAAAGAAACAACAAAATACTTTGAGCCTTCTGCAAAAGATTTTATGATAAACTATCGGGTAGAAAACCTGGAAGCACTTGTTGAAGAATTAAAAAAGAACGGCGTAACCATTGTAGACAAATTAGAAACCTATGACTACGGTAAATTTATTCATATACTTGACCCGGAAGGAAACAAAGTTGAATTGTGGGAACCCATTGATTGAGTATTCAAAAGGTTTATGACAGAATTAAAGCAATGGCTGATACTGAAGTGAACATAACCTGTTAGATAAAAATCATTACATAAGTAAGCTTCCATTTCAAAATTCCTGAGCCGCTTTATTAATCGAAACTCAAGAGGTCCTGAGCAGCGGTTCACATTCAAACTGAAATTTAAAATCCTGCTTTTAATTCCGTTCCTGCAAAGCAGGAAGCTCCAAAATCCCATCTATTATCTATTTCAATACAGCTGATCTAATACTGCAATAGCTCCCCATTATCGGGGATAACATTTCCACAGGTTAGGGGATTGTGGCAGGGTTTTGTGCATAGTAGTTTTACATCGATAAAAATATTTACCATTTAAAAAAAACGATTATGAAAAATTTATCAATACTGATTGCTGCCGTTTTGCTGCTTGGTTCATGCCGTAAAGATGTCGATGATCTTAAGATCTCCGGCTCTGAACAGTCTGGGTCAGCCATGATAAAAGAAAACCAAAACTCACTGGTAACAAGGCCGTTCAAAGCAAGCCTTTTCTCTACAGTTGATACCAACCCTGCCATTCCGCCAACTGCATGCTCCGGCGACCTGCCCGGATTTGCTAACCCCGGGTATTTTTTGCATGGCAATGCCACTCATTTAGGTACTTTGATAGCATCATCAAGCCGAGGACAGGATGTTACCTGCAACCTTAGCTTTACAACCATGCTGCTTACTACAACAGTAAGCGGACAGCTTGCTGCTTCCAATGGCGACCTGATCTATTATACCGGAAGTGATATTATTGATGCTTCGGGTTTTCTTACACAAACAAGCACAACAGGTACCATAACAGGCACCTGGACTATAACCGGTGGAACAGGAAGATTTAATGGCGCTTCCGGATCATTTACCATTAACGGACCGGTTGACTTTATTACCGGCACGTTTAGTTTTGAAGCCGCAGGTACAATCACTTATTAAGTTTAATCTTTAAAATAAAAAAAATGAGATCACTTAAAATAATAATCATAGTACTTTCATTAAGTGTTATGAATCAGTTTGCCGCTGCACAAAATTGTCATGGTAAAGTGTTGATGTCAAAAGGGGGAAAAGGAAAGTGTGGTTGCTTATGCCAAAAACAATGTGTGGATCAAAGCGAGGTACAGGCTTATATCAATATGGGCTGGTATATTGGCCAATGTGCTGACTTAGGCAAACTTTGTTGCGGCGGCGGATGGTTAATTAACAACAAAGAACAAGGCATTTCCCAAACCAAGTTGAAGGATATCCATGCTGATTCAAAGGCAGTTCATATTTCTTTCGATCTTTCAAAACAAACCGAAGTTAACCTGCAGGTTTTTGATGTAACGGGCAGATTTGTGGCTTCTGTTGCCAATAACAGCTTTAAAGAAAAAAGCAATGAAGTAACCTGGGATGCCAGCAATGTAAACCCCGGAATTTATTTACTTAAAATGAAAGCAGGCGATTACTATGCAACAAGAAAAATATCCGTTACAAATTAACCAGTCTTGTATTAACCCGGCAATGGCTCTGATGTTGTTCTCATACCAATGCCAAAGTCATTTAAAAAGAATATCAATCCCGGCCAGTATGGCCGGGATTAAATATATTACTTTAGTAAAAAATATGCATGTGGTGAGATCATTGCTGTTGCACATATTAATTTACTTTTCTCCATTGCTGATTTTTGCGCAGAAACCAACAGCCAAGGCAAATCATTTACAGAACAAAAGAATTGACAGTCTCCTTATTATTATTAATGAGTCCGGTGAGGATAGAGGTAAAGCAAATCAACTCTTTGAACTGGGTTTATTGCTGGAACAATTTAAACTTAATGATGAAATTCTGAAATATGGATCAGAGGCCTTATCTCTTTCCCTGAAAATAAATTATAAAAGAGGCATAGGGCTTTCGCATTATCTCATTAGTCTTCATTATTTTTTACAAACAAATTATACCGAAGCAAAAAAAGATATTTTCACTGCTTCAGCTATCCTAGAGGAAGAAGGGGATAAAGAAAATTTTGGAAAGTGCTTAAACCTTATAGCTGCCATTTTTTTCCGGCAAGCAAATTACCCCGAATCAATTAACTATTACAAGAAGACTATTGCAATCCTGGAAGAAACAGGCAATAAAACAAGGATGCCCTATATCTACAACAAAATGGGAGAATGCGCTTCTTACCTGGGGAATTTATCAGAGTGCATTGATTACCACTTTAAAGCTTTAAAATATTCGGAAGAACTGAAAGATAGAAAAGGGGTGGCTGCAGCACTTCATAGCATTGGCATAACGTTTTGGGATTTAAATGATGACTCTTTGGGGTTGAAAAACGTTTTATCGGCCAGGAAAATTAACCTTGAACTGGGAGATAAGTTTGCCTGTGCACAAAATAACAATACCATCGGTGACTATTTTTTAAAATCTGGCAGGTACGCTGAAGCTTTGAAATATTTTTATGAATCAATTAAAATTTATGAGGAACCTGGTGCTCCTGGTTGGGGTACACCATGGGCATATGCCTGCCTTGCAAATGCTTTTGACTATATAGGAGATTCCGCATTGCAGGCCGGTAATAAACAGGCTGCGGCAAACATGTATCAACGATCGTTGGAGAATAATTTTATCTCATTGAGAAAATGGGAGCAACAGAATGAAATACATGCTACAGCGGAACAAAAAATTTATATCGGGTCAATATATATTAAACTGAATAAAATTCAGGATGCAAAAAGATACCTGCAGGCAGGATTGCAAACATTACAGCAACTGGGAGTAAAGGAATATATTGGTATAGCATACCGGCATTTATCTCATATTGACAGCCTGGAAGGAAATTACGAAAAAGCGTTTGCAAATTATAAGCTGTACATTGTATACCGCGACAGTGTATTTAATGCTGAAGAATCAAGAAAGGTAGAGCTTTACAAAACGCAGTTTGAGTTTGAAAAAAAAGAGCAGGAGTTAAAACTGCTTTCGGCGGAAAATGAATTAAAAACCATCACTGCCGAAAAGCAAAACCAGCAAAAGAAATTTGCCTATGGTTTAATTGTGGCAGTTTTGCTGCTTAGTGGCTATGGTTTTTACCGGTACCGCAGGAGAAGCCTGATGAAATCAGAGCAAAGGATGCTCCGGGAAAGATTGCTGATCAGCCAGGATCTGCATGATAACGTAGGCTCCACACTCAGCAGCATTTCGGTTTTCAGTAAAGTGGCGCAGATGCAAAATGAAGACAACAATAAAGAAGAATTACAGGATATACTTGAAAAGATAAACATCACTTCCGGCGATATGGTGGCCGAAATGAACGATACGGTCTGGGCCATCAATCCACGCAACGACAGTATGGAAAAGATAATTCAGCGGATGGAATCGTTTGCAAGACCATTACTGGCAATACGAAATATCAGTTTTGCATGTAATTATGACCCATCAATTTTTACAACCAACCTGGGCATGGAAAAAAGAAAAAATTTTTACTTCATCTTTAAAGAAGCCGTAAATAATGCTTATAAATATTCCGGATGTTCAGTAATTACCGTGTTTATTACCAATACCGGAAAACATATTGAGTTGGTAATAAAAGATGATGGCATTGGTTTTGACCTGCAGCATGAAATGAAAGAAAACAAACTTTCGCTTTCGGGTAACGGACTCAGGAATATGCAGGCACGTGCGGATGAGATGAAAGGAAATTTAATGATCAGCAGCGAACCTGGAAAAGGAACAGAGATTAAGCTTGGCATCCCCATCCCCTGATTAGGGGATTTTTAGAGAGATTATTTTACCGAAATTTGTACAGATGAGTTTACGCATTGCCATATTTGATGATAATAAGAACATCAGGGAGAGCATCACACTGCTGTTGAAAACCGAAAAAGATTTTCAGGTAGTGGGCTCTTTTGCTCATGTGTTGCATTGCATTGAAGATATTAATGATTGCAAACCCGATGTAGTGCTGATGGATATTGAAATGCCCGGGATGAGCGGCATTGAAGCTGTAAAATTGATCAAAAAAGAATTTCCACAAATTTTGATTCTCATGCAGACTGTTTTTGAGGACGATGACCGTGTGTTTGATTCTATTTGCGCAGGTGCATCAGGATATATTTTGAAAAACTTTCTCAATACAAGACTCATTGAATCTATAAAAGAACTCCAGTTTGGAGGTTCACCTATGTCGCCTTCCATAGCCCGTAAAGTGCTCACCAAAATGCAACAGATACCCGAGCATGTAATGCCGGGAGAAACGCCCGATTATCATTTAACCAACAGGGAGAAAGAAGTGTTGGCCTGTTTGGTAAATGGATTAAGTTATAAAATGATTGCAGATCAACTTTCTATCAGTTACGAAACCGTGCGTAGTCATGTAAAAAAAATCTACGAAAAATTACATGTTGCTTCTCTTACAGAAATGGTGGCCAAAGCAATAAATCAACGAATTGTTTAGCAATTCCCGTTGACAAAGGAGAAAGATATAAGTTTCAAAGAAAATTCTAATCGGGTAACACCTTCACCTTAATATTCTTGAAATAAACCTTGCTACCAGGATCGTGGCCCTGCAATGCAAAAGTTCCGGAGCTGAGCAAACGACCTTCCATTCCTTTTGGGCGCTCCGCATTCTCCGGCTCGTTATAATCAACTACTGTTTTGTCGTTGATCTTAATAGTAATATGTTTTCCCTCAACTTTTATGTATTCAGTAAACCATTCGTCATCTTTTACATGCACTTCCCTTACATCCTGTATGGCGTACAAGCTGCCAGTTCGCCGCCAATCGCCCTGGCTGTTGTTTACCTGTGCCTCATAACCTTTTTGAGGCCACGAACTTTGCTGGTAAACTGTGTGAAAATAAATGCCCGAATTAGAACCCGGCTTCGTCATCACATCAGCTTTAAACTCAAAATTTTTAAAAGAATGATTTTGTACCGGTCCGTCATAAAACAAATGAGCAACATTGCCATTGGCTACAATGGCACCATCTTCAATAAAAAATGTTTTTGCATTATCTCCCACTTTCCAGCCATTTAATGATTTGCCGTCGAATAAAGAAACCCATTGCTTTTTGTTTGCAGGATTCAGTGAACTGAACAGTACAAAAACAATAATTGCAAAAAATAACTTTTTCATTGCTGAGAATTTTTGAACTTACCGGAATGAGTTCGATAATTGTTCTGCCTAAGGTAAACAATTATACTTTCACCTTCACGCTATGAACAGCTGCCGCCATTTCCCTGATGAGATTGGGATCTTTTTCAATGGCATTACCTACAACAATTATATCGGCGCCGGCCTTACAATTGAGGTATGCTTTTTCAGGCTCAGTGATGCCGCCACCAACAATAAGTGGAACGTCAATTACATCAGCCACGTGTTTTATCATGTCTTCGCTGATGGCACGTTTGGCACCGCTGCCGGCATCCATATAAATCAATTTCATACCCAGCATTTCGCCGGCCATAGCCGTACACATGGCAATTTCATTTTTATCGGCAGGTAAAGGCGTTGCATTGGAAATGTATGAAACAGTTGTTGGCGCACCACCGTCAACCACCATATACCCGGTTGAAAGAATTTCGAGCCCGCTTTGTTTTACTACCGGAGCAGATATTACATGCTGCCCTATAAGCATATCAGCATTACGGCCACTGATGAGCGACAGGTACAATAATGCATCAGCATATTTACACACCTGATTAGGGCTGCCGGGGAACAAAATGACAGGAATATCGCAACTGCGCTTTATCAGCTGAACACATTCATCTAAATAGTTGGAAATAACCAGGCTGCCACCAACCAGTAAATAATCAACATTAGCTTCAACAGCCAGTTCAACCAAGGGTTCAAGATTGCTGTTATTTACCTTATCAGGGTCAATCAATACGGCAAAAGATTTCTTATGTTGTTGCTTACGCTCCGTTAATGAATGGTAAATACCTTCTATCATTTCCAATCGGTTGGTTTATTGCAAAAATGTATAAAAATTAGTTATAACCGAAATATTAGATGCTTTTAAAACGTATATAGCTGCAAAATCGTACTTTTTAAGCGTAAATTTGGCACAATGCTGAACATTGCCGACGAGATTAAATTTAAAACAGCCCGAAGTGGAGGAAAAGGCGGACAGAACGTGAATAAAGTGGAAACCATGGTGGAAGGATACTGGCATATAGATACATCGGTACTGTTAACCGATGATCAAAAAAAACGTATTCGGGAAAAACTTGTAAACAAAATAAACTCGGAAGGGTTTTTGCTGGTAAAAAGCCAAACCGAACGTACCCAACTGGCCAATAAGCAGCAGGTATTAAAAAAAATGGGGCTGTTGGTAAACAAAGCACTTATTGTTCCTAAAAAACGAAAAGCTACTAAACCATCAAAAGAGGCGAAAGAAAAAAGGCTGGAGGGCAAGAAAATTGTTGGCGAATTGAAATCAAACAGAAAAAAAATTATTTTATAATGAACCGTACTTTACTGATTCTTTTGTTCAGCACAGGCCTTTTCCTGTTAAGCTGTCAGAAATCGCCGGATGAAGATCTGCGGACCGGCACGGTAAAAATCACTTTTAAAAATACGGTTAAAGGCAATCCGCTTGTTTTGAATACGGGCGTTTACAGCAATAGCTTTGGAGAGCAGTACAACGTTGCTAAGTTTAAATATTATATAAGCAATGTGGTAATGAATGGTACGCAGATTTCGGCTGGCAGTTCAGAATATTATCTTGTTGACGAAGGCAATGCAGCCAGCCTTAGTTTTAGTTTTACAGCCAAATCACAAATCTACTCATCGCTTTCTTTCTTGCTGGGAGTTGATAGTGCCCGGAATGTTAGTGGTGCACAAACTGGAGCTTTGGATCCATTGAACGATATGTTCTGGACCTGGAACAGCGGCTATATCATGGCTAAATTAGAAGGAACATCACCACAATCAACTGTAGTGAATAACAAAGTGGAATACCATATTGGTGGTTTTGCAGGAACGAACAGTGTATTAAAAAATATCAATCTTACGGTTCCGTCATCCATAAATGTTCCGCTGAATGTTGATCCCGACAAAACCTGCGAAATATTTATTGAAGCTGATCTTGACACCTGGTGGCAAGGAGCTTATGATCTTAAAATTGCCGTTAATCCCGCCGCAACTCATCCCGGCGCTTTGGCAAAAAATATTTCGGATAACTACAGTAACATGTTTAAAATAACCGACGTAAAATTATACTAAGTTGAAATTAAGGATCATCCTATTTTTTCTGATAACCATCTTGTGTTCGGCAATTTTTATTTCCGCCTGCAAGAATAATGATGTGCCGGGTGACAACGTACCTTATAATCCTACCTATATCAATCTGGAAGTTCCTGCCGGCTGGCCAACACCTCCTGATATTTATGTAAACAATAAATTAACTGAAGAAGGTTTTCAGTTAGGTAAAAAATTATTTTACGATGGCCGCTTAAGCAAAGATGGCAATTTCCCCTGCGCCAGTTGCCACCAGCAGTTTGCAGCTTTTGCAACTTATGATCACGATTTCAGTCATGGCTTTAATAATACATTTACCACCCGTAATGCACCGGGCCTGTTTAACCTGGCCTGGATGACGAAGTTGCATTGGGATGGCGGCATTAATCACATTGAAGTGCAACCGCTGGCACCCATTACTGCACAAAACGAAATGGCTGAAACAGTAGAAAATGTATTGAACAAATTAAAAGCCGATGGGGATTATCCCCGCATGTTCCAATCAGCATTTGGCACAACCGAGATCAACAGCCAGAAATTACTGAAAGCATTAGCACAGTTTATGGGAACCATTGTTTCGTCCAATGCTAAATATGATAAAGTAAAAAGAGGCGAAGCAAGTTTTACAGCGCCTGAACAAAACGGGTACAACCTTTTTAAAGCCAAATGCGAAACCTGTCATAAGGAGCCCTTGTTTACCGACAACAGTTTCCGCAATAACGGTATGGCTGTAAATACATTCTTAAATGATTATGGAAGAATGCGTATCAGCAATGATAAAAATGATTCCCTGAAGTTTAAAGTTCCCAGTCTGCGCAATGTTATCCTTACTTTTCCTTACATGCACGACGGCCGCTTTTATTCTATCGGCCAGGCAATTGATCATTATCGCACAGGTATCATCACCACGCAACCAACGTTGGATCCGCTGCTCATTAATCGTATTGCTATAACCAATACCGAAAAAAATGACCTGATCTATTTTTTGCAAACACTTACGGATACCACCATGACCAGGTCGCCGAGATTTGCTCAATAATTCCTGAACCTGTTGCTGTTGATCAACATCTCTTCAATAAAAAGATTCTCTCCACCCGGTATTTAAGAATTATAAAGTTAAATTTGAACTCAAAACAAAAACGTAATTGAGCGGCATTAAAAAACTGGCAGGACAAACAATATGGTATGGTGTGCCTACTATTGCCAGCCGCTTTCTGGGTTATTTAATGAATATGGCATTGCCATTTTTTATTGTGATGCCCGAAAAAACTGCTGATCTGGTGCAGGTGTACACCATCATTCCGTTTTTAAATGTGCTGTATGCCTATGGACTGGAAACAGCTTATTTCCGTTTCTCTCAAACGCAGGACAAACAAAAATTATACAGCACACTTTCATTGTCACTTTTATTCAGCAGCATTTTGTTTACTGCATTGCTGTTGTTTTTTCAGAGTTCCATAGTATCGTCTGCCGATCTTGATAATCATCCCGATTATGTTTTATGGATGATTGCCATTATTGCCGTTGATAACTTAAACACTTTACCCTTTGCTAAACTGAGGCAGGAGAACCGGCCAAGACGATATGCATTTGCAAGGGTTGCAGGCATTGTTTTAAATGTATTGGTTGTTATTTTTTTCATGGGCGTTATTCCAAAAATTCTGGAAGGCAATCCTGATAATTTCTTAGGCCTCATTCACAATGAAGAATTTGGATTGGGTTATTACCTGCTGGGCAATCTTTGCGGCAGCCTGTTTACTTTAATCATACTTTCAAAAGAGATCAGGCAGATAAAGATTCGTTTTGATTTTAAACTGTGGAAAGAGGTAATGCGTTACAGTGCTCCTTTA
Source organism: Sphingobacteriales bacterium (assembly GCA_024642285.1). GTDB lineage: Bacteria > Bacteroidota > Bacteroidia > Chitinophagales > Chitinophagaceae > Ferruginibacter. Next base: position 172,659 of record JAHEBJ010000001.1, on the reverse strand, counting down.
ATTATTGTGGGGCTTGGTGGAATGATCAACGATGTACTCAGCCGTTTAATATACCGTCATGTGGTAGATCTGCCGCAAAGCCAGGCCGACCATGAACTGGGTATCTTCGCTAATATCTTCCGCATAGCATTGCTCATCACCATAATGATTCAGGCATTTCGCATGGCAGCCGAACCTTTCTTCTTTAATAAAAGCGTAGATGAGAATGCACAAAAGACTTATGCCAGGGTGATGAAATTTTTTGTGATCGCCTGTTGCTTTATGTTTTTAGGTATTGGCTTATTCCTCGACGTTTTCCGCTGGATATTTTTAACCTTTGCAAACCCACGCTGGGTGGAAGGTTTAGAGGTTGTACCGTTGCTGGCCCTGGGCAATATTTTTCTGGGTATTTATTATAACCTGAGTGTTTGGTACAAGCTTACCGATAAAAATATGTACGGCGCATTTATTACCATTGGTGGTGCAGCCATTACCATTGCGTTGAATATTGTTCTCATTCCAAAGCTGCATTATACAGGGGCGGCACTTGCTACATTCAGTTGTTATTTATTTATGATGATAAGCAGTTACCTGCTGGGACAAAAACATTACCCGGTTCCTTACGCAGTAAAAAAACTTGTTGCCTACCTTACACTTACCGTACTGGTTTATTTAGCACATATGGGTTTGGTAAAACTACTTCCCGAATCTATGATCGCTTCTTTGGGAAGCGGAGCAGTCCTGATGCTGTTATTTACTTTCTTAGTAAGCAGGGTTGAATCCAAAGAACTAGCTAAATTTCCGGTAGTAGGAAAATATTTTTCAAAAAAATAAAGTTTTCTAGTATTTTTTATACAGATCAAAGATGATCTTTCTATCTGTACTATTTAGTGCAGCGGCACTATCCTGCGGCGTAAAATGTAATTTAAAAGACTGAATGGCTGCCGTAGTATCTTTTGTATTATATCCAATGATCCGCAAAGCCTGCATGGCATCAAAATTATCAGGCATGTTTACTGTTGCAGTATCGTACCAATAGCCAAAACCATTCTGCGCCAGTTGTTCCCATGGAAAAAAACGGCTGGGATCAACTTTCCGGCCCGGTGCAATATCCGCATGGCCTATAAAGTTGGCAGCAGGGATGTTGTAATTTTTTTTGAGCGCTTTTAATACAATCAACAGATTATTTATTTGTGTTTCAGGGAAAGGTTCAAATCCGTTATTATCCAGTTCAATTCCAATTGATATCGAATTAATGTCGGTAACATTTCCCCATTTGCCGGCTCCTGCATGCCAGCCACGCAGGTAATCACTAAGCATATGCTGCACAGTGCCATCACGGCAAATCACATAATGCGAACTTACCTGCGTACGGGGCAGGGTAAAAGTTGTGAGTGTTTGTTCGCAACTGTTTTGCGCTGTATGGTGTATGATGACAAGATTGGGTTTACGCATACTGAAATTGGTAGTGCCCACCCAGAAAGAAGCAGCTTTTGTGCTGTCAATATCCGGAGGTTGTGTTTTCAGTGCGTTGGCAAATGTCTTTGTCTGTTCCTTATAACTTTTATTGGTGGCAGCATATTTACCAGTGCTGCAACTGTTTGCAATTACAGCCAGAGAAAAAACTATAATGATCTTAGCAGGCTTCATAAATAAATTATTGAATGGAAGTTACGCAACAAATTCAATAAACAAGTTGAACAAAAAAAGCTACCCAGGCAAGGCAGCTTGAATTGTGTTTATGCAGATAATTACAAAGTTGCCATATCAATTACAAACCTGTACCGCACATCACCTTTTAACATCCGTTCATACGCCTCATTAATATCTTTCATTGCAATCAGTTCTATATCACTAACAATATTATGTTCAGCACAGTAGTCGAGCATTTCCTGTGTTTCAGGAATTCCTCCTATCAATGATCCAGCAAAACTTTTGCGGCCAAAAATAATATTGAACGCGGGTATTTTCGCCGGGGAAGCTGGCGCTCCTACGCAAACCATCACACCATTTGAACGGAGTAGACCAAGGTATAAATTATAGTCATGATCAGCAGAAACTGTATTCAAAATAAAGTCAAAAGAACCTTTTACTTTTTTTACCTGAGCCTCATCGCTTGTTAATACAAAATGAGCAGCCCCCAGTCTTTTGGCATCTGCTTTCTTGGATGCTGTATGGCTCAGTATGGTAACTTCGGCACCCATTGATACGGCGAGTTTAACCCCCATATGCCCCAGGCCCCCCAAACCGAGTACAGCAACTTTATGCCCCTTTCCTATTTTCCAATGACGTAGAGGCGAATAGGTAGTTATTCCTGCACAAAGTAATGGTGCAACGGCTTCAAGCGGTAATTTATCCGATATATGTAAAACAAAATCTTCGTGAACGCTAATTGATTTGCTGTATCCGCCATAGGTGTTTCCGTTCCCGTCCTTCTCATTTCCATTATATGTGCCTACCATGCCATTGGCGCAAAACTGTTCGAGGCCTTCCTTACAATTTTCACAAACCCGGCAACTGTCTACCAGGCAGCCAACACCAGCCAAGTCGCCAGTTTTGAATTTTGTAACCTGGCTACCAACAGCCGTTACTTTTCCAACTATTTCATGGCCCGGCACACAGGGATAAACTGTATTATGCCATTCATTACGGGCAGTATGTAAATCACTATGACAAACACCACAAAATAAAATCTGTATCTGCACATCCGTTGGTTTGAGGTCTCTCCTGTTGATAGTCCACGGTGCAAGTGGAGTTACAGCGTCCTGCACTGCATAAGCTCTGGTCGATGCCATAATGATTGTTTTTTTGAAGGTTGCCAAATATAGCATTTTGGCGAGTCAATACATAATTGAAAAACCAAAGACTGTTTGATAGATTCGTTTTATCTTTCCAATTCAAGAAATAATAATGAAAAAATTTATACTCTCTGGCGGACTTTTCTTTTTAAGCATTGGAATCTTTGCCCAGCACAAACCAGCTTATGTTTTATATAATGCAAAGGGAAAGAAAATTTCGTATGGTAAAATGATGAAACAGCTTGCCAAAAAAGACATTGTGTTGTTTGGCGAGTATCATAACAATGCTATTTCACATTGGCTGGAGCTCGCTGTGGCAAAGGATTTAAGCGAAAGCAGAAAATTAACCTTTGGCGCCGAAATGTTTGAGGCTGATAATCAGCAGGCTTTAAATGATTATCTGGCAGGAAAAATAACAGCCAAAGGCTTAGACTCAACAGCGCGTTTATGGAATAATTATAAAACCGATTATGCCCCCATTGTAAATTTTGCCAAAGAAAAGAACGCAAAATTTATTGCCACCAATATTCCCCGGCGCTATGCTTCACTGGTTTCAAAAAAAGGATTTGAAGCGCTGGACACGATATCAACCCAGGAAAAAACTTGGATGGCTCCCTTGCCAATGGACTACGACTCTACTTTACCCGGTTATGTAAAAATGGTAGAGATGATGGGTGGACATGGCGGTTCCAATATGCCAAAAGCCCAGGCAACAAAGGATGCGACGATGGCTTATTTTATTTTACAGCATTTGGAACCAGGCTCGCTGTTCATTCATTATAATGGTGCATTTCATTCTGATAATTTTGACGGCATTAACTGGTATCTGAAAAGGAAACGGCCCGAGCTGAAATATGCAACCATAAGCACCGTATCTCAAAAAAATATAAAAGAGCTGCTTGCTGAAAACCTTGGCAAGGCTGATTTTATTATTTGTGTGGATGCCGATATGACCAATACTTATTAAGCTGTTGTTAATCATTTCGTAAATAACTGCCTTTTGCTTTTTATTGTACAATAAAAAAAGGAGTTTTCCGTAATCACAACACAAGCCGGCAAATGAAATATTTTTTTTCTTTTTTGATTGGATTATTCTCCTTGAATCTGGTTGCGCAAAACAGCAGTGTTAGTATGACGGCTGTTTCGCCCCTGGCTGTATATAGTGATGCGTGGAATGACGCAAAATATATGGCCTGCAATACAGCTGCTTCAGTTACTTATATGACAAAGGCCGAAAAAGAAGTAATCTATATACTAAACCTGATTCATTTTGATCCAGCCTTTTTCGCAAATACCGTTCTTAAAAAATATCCGGCTGTGTCGGGTAAAGATTATTTAACCAACGACACATACTATTATAAATCGCTGATAAAAACCCTGCTTAAATTAAAACCGCTGCCGCTTTTCAGTCCCAATGAGGCCTGTTATAAAAGCGCTCAATGTCATGCTTATTCTTCCGGGAAAAATGGTTACGCCGGACACGAAAGACAGACCCAGGCCTGCAAGGCAATAGAGAATTATTACGGTGAATGTTGTGACTATGGAAATTCCGATCCGCTGGAAATTGTTTTGTCGTTACTCATCGATGAGGGTGTTCCTTCGTTGGGCCATCGGGCTCTGCTGCTGAACAGTTATAACAAAATTGGTGTTTCTATTCAGCCGCACAAATTATATGGCTTCACGGCGGTAGTAGATTTTTATTATTGATAATGGTATTACATATTTCTCCTGTATTGTCCTCCAACTGCATACAATGCATTGGTAATCTGCCCCAGCGAACAATACTTCACTGTTTCCATCAATTCGGCAAAAAGATTTTCATTATTTACTGCCGCTTTCTGTAGTCGTTTGAGCATTTCAGTGCTAATATCTGCATGACGTTTGTGAAAAGCATGCAGGGTATTTATCTGAAATTCTTTCTCTTCGGTTGTTGAGCGGATAACTTCAGTTGGTAAAATAGTAGGGCTACCTTTTTTATTTAAGAATGTATTTACACCAACAATTGGATATTCACCAGTATGTTTCAAGGTTTCGTAGTACAAACTTTCTTCCTGAATTTTATTACGCTGGTACATGCGCTCCATAGCGCCCAGCACGCCGCCACGTTCTGTCAAACGGTTAAACTCAGCCATCACTGCTTCTTCAACTATATCGGTCAGCTCTTCAATTAAAAATGCTCCCTGGTTGGGGTTTTCATTTTTGGCTGTACCCAGTTCTCTGTTAATGATTAACTGAATAGCCATTGCACGACGAACACTTTCTTCGGTTGGTGTGGTAATGGCCTCATCATATGCGTTAGTATGTAAAGAATTGCAATTATCATAAATAGCATATAATGCCTGCAGCGTTGTACGGATATCATTAAAATCAATTTCCTGGGCATGTAAACTGCGGCCGGAAGTTTGAATGTGATATTTTAATTTTTGAGAGCGGCTGTTGGCTTTGTATTTATTTTTCATGGCCTTGGCCCAAATACGACGGGCAACACGGCCAATCACACTGTACTCGGGATCCATTCCATTACTGAAAAAGAATGACAGGTTGGGTGCAAAATCATCAATGTTCATTCCTCTGCTCAGGTAGTATTCAACATATGTAAACCCGTTTGATAAAGTAAATGCCAATTGCGTAATAGGATTGGCACCAGCCTCTGCAATATGATAACCGCTGATGCTCACACTGTAAAAATTCTGTACCGAGTTTTTAATAAAATATTCCTGTACATCACCCATCAGCTTTAAAGCAAATTCAGTAGAAAAAATACAGGTGTTTTGTGCCTGGTCTTCTTTTAAAATATCGGCCTGCACGGTACCTCTTACAGTTGCCAGTGCCTTTGCTTTTATTTCTTCATACACTTCGGCAGGTAAAACATCTTTGCCGCTTAATCCCAACAAACGTAAACCCAATCCATCATTTCCTTCGGGCAATGCGCCTTGAAGATCTCCATTTGCCGGCAGAATTTCTTTACCGTCTGTACCTACATATTTGGGAAGGTTTGCCAACGGATACATCGCTTCAATCTTCTTATTAACCTCTTCCTTCAAATTATTTTCAAGAATGTATTTTTCACATTGCTGATCAATGGCGGCATTCATAAAAAATGCCAGCAACATAGGTGCAGGTCCATTGATGGTCATACTCACCGATGTTTTTGGATCGCATAAATCAAAACCGCTGTACAATTTTTTTGCGTCATCAACTGTGGCGATACTTACGCCGCTGTTACCAACCTTGCCGTAAATATCCGGACGATGGCCGGGATCTTCACCGTATAATGTAACGCTGTCAAATGCAGTACTCAGGCGCTTTGCAGGCTGACCAACACTCACATAATGAAACCGCCTGTTGGTTCTTTCCGGTCCGCCTTCGCCGGCAAACATTCTGGTCGGGTCTTCTCCTTCCCGCTTCAGTGGAAAAACACCGGCAGTGTATGGAAACTCGCCGGGAACATTTTCCTGCAACTGCCATTTTAAAATATCGCCCCAGTCTTTGTATTTTGGTAAGATGACTTTTGAAAGTACAGTGCCTGATAAACTTTTATAAGTAAGCGGTTGCTTAATTACTTTATCCCTTACTTTAAATTCGTAAAACTCTTTTTTATAACGCTCAACAACGTCGGGCCAGCCTTCAATTAGTTTTTCACATTCCGGATGAAGCGCTTCTTCCAGATCTTTTCCCAATGAAATTACTTTTGATTCAAACTCTCCGCCAAGTTTTTCCTTAATTAAATCAGTTGTGCCTTTTAACTGGTAAAGTTGTGAAGCAATTTTTGATTGTTCATCAACCCATGCATCATAATCAGCAATTGTCTCCGCAATCTCACTAAGATATCTTACTCTTTTAGGAGGTATGATGGTTGATTGACTGAACGTTTCTTTGGTATGTGCATGATGTTCTATCTCACCATGAAACTTAACGCCGGTTTTTTCAGCGATCTTTTCCATCAACCTTTCAAACAATTCATTTACGCCGGCATCGTTAAACTGTGCAGCTATGGTACCTACAACCGGCAGCTCCTCATCTTTAGCACTGAACAAAGTATGGTTACGCTTGTATTGTTTACGTACATCATGCAACGCATCCAACGCCCCGGCCTTGTCAAATTTATTTAAGCAGATCAGATCGGCATAATCAAGCATGTTTATTTTTTCCAGTTGCGATGGAGCTCCGTATTCTGGCGTCATCACATACATGCTGATATCAACATAATCTAAAATAGAAGCATCGCTTTGGCCCACGCCGGCGCTTTCTAAAATGATCAAATCATAGTTTGCAGCTTTGCAGATATCAATAGCTTCCTGTACATATTCGCTTAATGCTTTATCACTTTCTCTTGTAGCCAGACTACGCATATAAGCCCTTGGCGAAGAGATCGAATTCATCCTTATCCTGTCGCCCAGTAATGCACCACCGGTTTTTTTCTTAGATGGATCTACAGAAATTACGGCGATTGTTTTATCGGCATAAGCATTTAAAAACCGGCGAACGATTTCATCCGTAACGCTACTCTTTCCTGCTCCACCGGTTCCTGTAAACCCTAAAACCGGAATTTTCCTGTCGGATTTTTGTTGACCGTTTGACGGAGCCAATCCATTTTCTGCATTGGTTATTGCCCTGGCAATTTTTCTTACATCATGCACTTCCCCCAATGTCATTGGATTTTTATATTCGCCATTCCCGTTCAGATTGTAGTCGCATGTTTTTACCACATCTTCAATCATGCCTTCCAATCCCATTTTTCTTCCATCATCGGGACTGTAAATCCTGGTGATACCATAGTTATGTAATTCTTCAATCTCTGATGGAAGAATGGTTCCACCACCACCGCCGAATATTTTTATGTGACCACAGCCATTTTCATTCAGCAGGTCTTTCATGTATTTAAAAAACTCAACATGGCCGCCCTGGTAACTGGTAATCGCAATGCCCTGAACATCTTCTTCAATGGCACATTCCACAATTTCAGCTACGCTGCGGTTATGTCCCAGGTGTATGATCTCTGCACCCTTTGCCTGCATAATGCGGCGCATGATATTGATAGCAGCATCGTGCCCATCAAAAAGGGCTGCTGCTGTTACTATTCGTACTTTATTCTGAAGTGTAAAACTCATGCTGAAATCAATTCGTTAAATATAGCGGAACACAGATTGCATCTACAGGAAAGATGTAATGTGAATCACAGCAAATTTACTAATTAAAGATTTCAATCCTTAGTATTATTTACCGGCACTTCTTTTTAACGAACCAAAATCAAGATAACTTCCCACAGAAAAATTAGCCGGGCGGTAATTGAATGGGTCATAAGCTGCCAGTAGAGAAAGTGAGCCTTGAAATTCGAACCGCAGGCCCGGTACATTCTTAAATCCGAAACTGCTTACAAAGGCCGGCTCAAAAAAGAATTTAGCACGGTAATCCAGGTTGCTCAACTGGTAATCGGAAAGCTGGTTGGCAGTATAATTTGTTTTAATAGAATTGAATTTTACGACACTTCCCCTGAGCGCTATTGAAGTGCTGAAACTACCTTTGCTTCGGAATACAAATGCAGGCTGTACATAAAATTTAAAAATATCGGCCTGATGAAAATAATCGCCATAAACAGATTGATCGGTAAAACTGAATTTTCCTAAACCTGCGCCGCCCATCACCTGAAAGAATGCCGTTTTTCCTTTATTCATGGCAAAATAATAACCACCGCCAAGTTCGGTAAGGTTACGGTTGTATTTTACAGTTACTGAATCGGGACCTCCGGTTGTTCTTTCCCACCGTTGAAAATGACTGGCTTGTATAGCCCAGTTATCCGACAAAGCATAAGCTCCCTGTACATCAAACCCATTGGTATTAGAATAAATACGCTCATCATTATAAATTTCATCCGTGCGTGGATTTGTTGAATATGCTGCGCCAATTTTACCATCGCCTTTTTGGGTTAACACAGGCACATTATGTGCTGAGGGGCTGTAAGCATACCGGGCTGTTTCGCATGCACTAAAAAAAACAAGTGCTAATAATGCTGCTGCAATATTTATTTTCATATTTAAGATCTTTAAAATTAAGTACGTTGATCTTGGAATAATTTTTATTTCCTATGCGAAGATGCAGTATAAAATCAGAATGCTGCATTACGTTTAAAATTTTTTTTAATGCAGGCGAAGATTTAAATTATTTGATCTGCTTTTTCAGCTTTGCGATATTAATTATTAACCCGGCCGAAATATTTACAGCTCTGTAATCAATAAAGCGGCGGCTGATGAGTGCTGCAAAACCAAACTGCAATTCAAATTCCAGAGCTGGCAGTTTATTAAAAGAAAAATTATTAATGATTGCAGGTTCCCAAAATGTTCGGGGAGACGCAGTTAACCCATTCAGCAAATAACTGTTTTGTTCTGCCTCTGTATAATTGGTTTTTATGGAATGATACCAAAGCACAACAAACCTGGAAGCAAAGGAACTGGTAAAACTTTTGCTGAATCTCAGCTGTAAGGCCGGCTGAAAAAACAGTTTGGTCACATTGCTGCGATGGAAACGACTGTAGTATCCGCCCACCGCATCTCTTCCATTGTCATCGAAACCAAATTTACCGAACCCAATGCCGCCGGTAAACTGAACAAATAGTTTACTGCTGTCATTCATTGCGGTAAAATATCCACCGCCAATTTCTGTCAGGCTTCTTTTGTAACGGATGAAACTGCTGTCCGGAACATAAGTTTCAAAATCATCGCTGGTTTTTTCATAGCGATAGCTTTGATTGATCATGAGTAGCCAATGTTTATTAACAGCATAGGCCGCCTGTGCATCAAATCCAAAACTGTTTATTTTTTTAATATCCCGGCCGCCAAACGTAGAATTTGAATAATAGGCTGCCAGTTTTGAATCGCCTTTTTTAGTAAGGATAGGTACATTGGTGGCCGCCGGGCTGTACATGTATCTGGGAGAATAACAGGAAACCAGGTACAATGAAAATATTGCTGCAAATAGAATTGTATGTGAAAAATCATTTTTCAAACAGCCGGTAGTATAAATTAAATATCAAAATCACATCTTCAGGAAATATGAATATACACTTTCCCAGTATTACCTGTTTTCGATTCGTTAAAATAAAAAATGTTCATCTACAAAGCAGATGAACATTTTAAAACAAGCAATCGTTAAACAACTAAAATCATAGGATTTTTTCAGGTAGCAGGTTCAGCATCCATGGCCTTACCCATTTTCCTGATCTTAAACATTTGCCGCACCAGGTAAAACAATGTGCCCCAAACGCCACCAGTTATCACAAATGCCAATACTATTAGCCATAACGGCGCATTAGTACCCGTGGACCAAAGTGTTCGTTCCCAAACATGAGCAACAGACAAAACCGGCTTACCCCACGGCACTGTTTTTTCAACTGTTAAATTTCCATAGTCATCATTGTCCTCAACTCTGGCCATTATAACCAGGTTTCCTTTTTCATCCCCGGGCATCGAGTCTTTTACAAATTCAGAACTGGCTGTACCCTCCTCATCCGCAGTAAATATCTCCTCATTGCCCAGATTTAAATTACCCAGTGATCTTTTTATTTTAAGTTTCATTTCAATTTCCGGGATTGCCACCCATTCGTCACCGCGTTTTTCTTTCAGCTGTGCCGATACGGTTCTTGTTCCATCGTCATTGGCTGTATCTAAAACAAGAATTGCCTTCTTAATAGTCATCTCCGCACTTAATGATTCTTCTTTTGCAGCCGGAACAGATTCTGCAACAATTGTAAATACGTCCAGCGAATCCCAGCTTGATTTAAAAGAAGAAGGAAAAGCCACTCTTCCTTCTCCATTGGCTGCTGTAATTATTTTTCCCATCAGCTTGCTTTCAGCAACTTCACCAAAATACACGTTTACTGCAATCCCTTTCACAGCTTCAAACTGGCGCCCAACTTTTTTATTAGTGATCACTTTTATAAATGGTATATTATTTTCGGGCATGTAGTATTTCAGGTTCAGATTTACAGGTGCTTCTTCAGTATCCTGAGCCAGCACAGTGCCTACTATGAATCCCAGCAGGGAAAAAAGTATAATCAGAATTTTATGACGGTAATTCATCTTCATGATCGGTTAAAGTTTTATAAATTGAAACGACCGGAAATATCCTTACGAGTATCGTTATAATTAACAGCATGCCTGCCAATGACCCAAATGTAATGGCCCACTCTTCCCAGCTTGGGAAATAATGACTGTACTTTTCGGGTGCATCGTATTTAGGCAGAAACGGGTGCAACATAGTTGGCGTCACTATCAGATATCGTTTAAACCATGCACCTACTACAACCATTACACCTGCTACAAACATCGGTAAAGGCTTTCTGCCTTTTTTAAAGATTACGATGAAGATAGGTATGATCATGCCGACAAGTATGGCGAACCAGAACATGGGCGCAAATTCCCCTGCAAACAAACCGGTTAAATGTTCATGCTCTTCCTTCTTCATTTTAAAAGCAGGCACCAGATATTCATTCACATTAAAATACAGGTAAAGCAGCGAAAGCATAACCAGGATTTTACCCATGTTATTAAAATGCCTTTCGGTAATATAATGCTCAAGCTTGTATATTTTTCTGAAAACATACATGGCTACAACTACTCCACCAGCACCAACAAGAAAGGCACCCGAAACAAAGTAGGCTCCAAAATTGGTGCTGTCCCAACCAGGGCGGTAAGTAGTAGCAAACAACCAGGAAGTAACAGTGTGTATACAAAAGGCTACCGGTATAATTACGATACATATGATAGTAATGGCCCTGTTTCTTATGCGTTCCTGTGCTTCAGTCCCCTTCCAGAAGGAACCCAGCCAACGGTAAAGTTTTGAAAACCGCTTACCTAATTTTTCCCGGGCATCTATCATGATCCTGATATCAGGCAAAAGCGTAATGTACAGTAGAAACAGACTGATACAGAAATAGGTTGTGATCACAATTACATCCCACATGATGGGAGATTGAATTCTACCATGAGTAAACAGGTAAAATAATCTTTCGGGGCGCCCCATATCCACAATGATGATGAGTGCGGCAAATGTTATGGCCGACACAGCAATCAACTCGGATATACGGGTTAATGGAGTACGCCAATGTACATCTGTTAACCGAAAAATGGCTGTTATAAGCGAACCTACCAGGCTTATCGCCACAAAAAAAACAAAGTTTGAAATATAGATACCCCAGGAAACATAGTCTCCCATATTGGTTACAACAAGACCTTTTTGTAACTGCCGGATGTATGCAAACAACCCTACAGCACAGATAACTACCAGGCAAATGGTCCATATCATACCCCTGCGGCCAAATTGTTGAGGCAGCAGATCGCTGGTAATTTTTTCAGGTGAGAATTTTTGTTTCTTTTCCACGATATTAGTTTAAGATTTTTTTTCTACGGTTTCTTCCTGAGGAAGACCGTCTTCAAATTTAAAGTTGCGGTTAACCGGCGGCAGGTAATACACACTCGGTTTTGTTCCCAAGTCTTCCATCAAACGGTAACCCGATTTATCCTTTACAAGGTCGCTGAAACGGAAAGTTTCGGCTCCATTGGTAACGGAGTCTTCATTCATATCTCCAAACATAAACACCCCGTTAGGGCATGCAGAAACGCAATGTGGTAACATACCCATGCGGGTCATATCAGCACAAAAATCGCATTTACCTACTGTACCTTTTTTCTGAGGAATACTGGTCTCCGCATTATAGGGTTGTGCCACTATATCTGCAGGTAGTTCCGGATCGCCCCAGTTAAATACACGGGTAGAATACGGACAAGCGGCCATACAGAACCGGCAGCCTATACATCGGTCACTGTCCACAAGTACTATATTATCTTGCCTTTTAAAAGTGGCATCTACCGGGCATACTTTTACACAGGGAGGTTCATCGCAATGCATGCAGATAGATGGCTGCCAGTAAGGAGCCGTTTTCTCTGCATCCTGCATGGGATAAACCTTTACCCAGTTTTGTTCATCGTGCAGGTGATGAGCATGGTTGCAGGCGCTCTGGCATTTTTTTAGATTTTTGCAGCGGGCCAGGTCAATTACCATCACAAATTTTTTACCCGGAATTCCCTGCCTGATCTCTTCGTTGCTTACCGATGGCATGTGTGGAACAGGTTTTAAGAAAGCTTTATCTACCTCAATAACCTCACCGTTTACCGAAAGTAGTTTTACTTTCTCTCCACTTAATGCCACTTCATCTTCGGGAGTAAAGGGTGATTTTTTATTGCAGGCAACTGCTGCAGTAGTTAACAAACCGGCGGCAATAAATTCTCTGCGTGATTTTTTGGGATTCATTTTAATTGGTTTGGTTGATCCTGTGATTTATTTTTTTATCCAGTTCTGTAATTCACCGTTAGTGACCTTTTTCTTTTTGTCCGGAATGGCGGCAATATCCACTTCCACCAGTTTACCTTCCTGGGTAAGCATTTTAACTGTTTTAGTTTTTGGTGGAGAGGGTTTAAAAAATTTAACTGCCGCAATTACTGCAGCAGATGCAACGCTTAAGGTGATGAACTTGCGTCGGGTTTGATTTTTATTTTCTGTATCCATTGTATACTATTTGTTTTTGAATGCGGCAACAAGGTAACTTCGGCACTATAATAATTCACTGACGTAAATCAGTTAATTTACTGAATCATATCATTTTAAACCACGGCTATGGATTTACTAACAAGAGAAAGAATTCAAAAAAAATCCCCTGATATAAATCAGGGGATTTCGAATCGGAATATTATACTTTAGCTCGTATAAAACTATTTTTTAAATGTTCTTATAAAATTCACCAGGTTCCAACGGTCATCCGCATCCGGTAATTTTTTCTTAAAATTGGGCATATCATCTCTGCCTTCTGATGTTCTGTAAAACAAGGTGCCATCTGTTTCATTCTGTACGTCCGCTTTTGAAAAATCTCCCGGGTCGGTTTTTAACTGACCTGCTTTTGATCCATCGCCTAAACCTTTAGATCCATGACATGATTTGCAATGAGTATTCCATAATGCTTTTCCAGCTTTTAACGACTCCGCATCGGCCGCCACTGGATTTTTCATTTTTTTGTCCTTATCAGGTACAGGCCATGGTTTTCTGTCCTGGTTATTACTGATTGTAAAACTGATACTGGTTAGTCCCATGACAACGACCATTATAAAAACTAATTTTTTCATGATGAGATATTTTTTTGAGTTGTTAATTAATCTCCTTATTCTATTTGCAAAAGCAAGATATATGATATGCAGAATGTATGAACTGATGGTTGTAATAAGTTAACATGATTTTAATCATATCGTTATTTTGAAATTATTACTTCATTAAAAAATCAATCTTAATGCCAATTTCCATTTTTGGCGGCTGTTATTTTAAATAAAATGAAACTTCTGTTTCAATATTCATCATATCAATGAAAAGTGGCGATTTTTGAGTATTGAACACAAATAATCCATAAGGATCGTTTTTTGTATTTAGGTCAATGAGTTCTTTCAAATTATCTCCAGTTATAAAAAGCAGGTATCGGTAATTTTTTGCTTCCACAATTTTTAGTTTGGGCCATTCTTTTTTAATAACCATACGGGCATTACGCATCTGGTAAAAAAACTCATGCATGCTGCCGTCAAAATCCATTGAATCGGTTTGTGCCTTTATTTTCATAATCTGCAAGGAGTCGGGGTGATAAAAAACTGCGGCCTGGTAATCAATTATCATCGTGTCGTTAGCTGATGCAGGAGGTTTATGGGCAGCCTTTACATTTGAATCAGCATGGGCATCACCAGATTGCGTTTGCCGGTCACCCGTATCACTGTTGCAGGAAATCAATATGATTGCTATAATTACAAAGATTATAGATCTGTTTAAAATCATAGATAAATATTTTACCTCCTTTCAAAATTATAAAAAGAACCCTGAATTAAATTCAGGGTTCGTCTAAATTAAAACTAATCTGCGATCAAATCATTACCATCAATAGTTCCACAAACGGGTAATGTTAAACCCTATCACAAAATTTCCGCCCTTTACTTTCGTATCATCAAAATCGGTATAACCAAAAGGATTGTTCTTATTATACAAATTGTTTTGTTGCGGGCTCAGGTTATAATAATTTCCGAGGAACAACTGGAAGGAGTGACTGCTTGTATTCATTTCCACGCCAAAAGAAAAATTAGGATTTGGGTTATTGGTGGCGTGTTTGGTAAGCGGCTGATCGTAATTGATCATTACAGATGTTACATTGGTGATCTTATACCTGGCAGAGAGTGCAATTGCAAAATGATCAAATTTCATTTCTTTAAAAGTAGCCGTTCCAGTGCTGTCGTTTTTGGTGTAATACCCATTAACAGCGTTCTGGTGCGACAGGCTTGGTGCAACCTGAACAGAAAGCTTGTCTGTAATTTTACGGGCAATGATCAGTTGATGAAAGAATGACATTCGCTGTGATTCGTATTTGAATATACTTCCATCTTTGTCCTTCCTTGTATCGTAGGCCATGTTAGTATAAAAACTTACACTCACCGGATACTTATGTGGCGTTTGAGTTATGATGGAGTATTTGGCACTGGCATCCCAGAGCATATTTCTTTTGGTTATTCCTATACCTACCTGCAACTTATTGATGGGGACGTAACTTGCGCCCAGCCTGATATTGGAAGGCGCAAAAAAGCCCCAGAAATCTTCATAGCCTTTTTTTACGGTTCCAAAGCGGTGCATGATATCCATTTCCAGAGTTTTTTTAACAGGAACCATCACTGTTTGGTTATCAATTATCCAAACGCTTTGGAAAGTATTCTTCACTGGTTTTGCTTTTGCAGGTTTTTCTACAGTCGTTTCTTTATCGTCCTGCGCCAATGCACTTGATGCAAGAAATATTACACAGACCGACATCAGTAATAACCGGTTTGATATTTTTATTAATTGTTTCATTTCGTTAAATTTTAAGGTCACTTAATTATTAGGAGCTCCGTTCCTTATCCAGTCGTATACTTTCTGCCTGTCCGTCGCCTTTGGAATGTACTCTTTCATGTCACTGTTAATTCTTATGTACAGGATACTTTGTTTGGGAACAATGAGATTTACAAATCCGCCGCTGGTAATGTTCAGATAGGAGGTTCCTGTTGTCATATAAGGTTTATGTGCTCCTGAAACATGACAACCGGCTAAAGCACATTGGCTGTTAAAAAGTGGCTCTAATTCAGTCTTATAACTCACTGCTTGTGGTGGACCATCGGGGTCAACCGTAGCGTCAGGCAGGATAACATCTTTATAACAGCCTGTTATACTCAACCCCACCACCACTATCAGAATCAGCCCCAGGTATATTGATAATTTTTTCATTTTACTTTGTTTTATTGATTACTTATTGTGGAAGTTCATATTGCATTCTATGTCAATCTTGTCGGCAATACTGGTACTAGTTATACCATAATCTCTGCAATTGAACTGGAATTTTAACTGAAGACCGAATACATCATAAGTTCCATTTACGTTGGCTTTAGGTACATACTTCAGTTTGCCTACTATTGAAGTAGTAAGTGGTGCTGCTAATTTTCCCTGCCAGGTGAGATTTAGCGTTACTATGTAATCATTGCTCAGCAGATCATATTCAACCTTGGTAGTTTGAATTTTCGCTAAATTAGTTACTGTAAGGTTTTGAGTTCCGGCAACAATAGGTGTAGTTCCCATTCCTGCAACGTTACATCCTGCATCTCTGCCTGGTTCTCCAGTGTTTGAAGTATTGATCTGGACATACCCGTTAAAATAGGTTTTGGTTGGATCTGCTTCGTAAAAAGCCCATGAACTGTCCAGCAATGGCTGACCATTGGTTACATAATTCAGCATTTTGGGTGTTGTTACGTCATGCATACCAAACTGATTAAAACGGCCAGTAAGTAACCCTGATGCAGCAACGTAACTGGTTGACCATAGTGCGCTGGAATGCACTTTATCTAATTTCCATTCATTAATATTACCTGCGGTCATACTGCCCGGAGTGTGAATATTAGTTCCCCTGGTAGGAACAAATCCTGAAGGAGCTTGTGGTGGAGGGAATGAATTATCATGAGTACAACTCACTATATATCCAAAGCCACTAATCAGAACTACAAATAAAAGCTGTAGTTTATTCTTTAACTGTTTCATAAAAAGTATTGTTTAGTTAATAATTAAAATCGCGGTGTAAAAGTATCAGCAGAATATATAAATATCAGTGACTCCAATCAATAGTCAACATGAGTTTTATCATAAAAACAGCTTTTTGCATATGCTATTTTTACAGTAGTACTTTCCAATAAAAAAAAGTGAATGATTTGAGAGATATTTCGGTGCCTACCTCCTCGTCTGTCAGTTTATACCCTCAGTTTTTTAACGCCCAGAAATGTAATCAACATAAATACAAATGCGCAGAAATTTATTAACAGGCTGAGGGAATAAATATTCATATCATTTTTTACTGATTCCAACAACAATGTGCCAGTTAAGTAAAAATAAAGATCTTTAAGTATAAAGAAGAAGAAAACAAGGCTGTGCAAAAAACTAATAACAATCTTTTTGCTTAAAGCCGGTATAAAAAACAAAATAGACAATAAGGCCCATAATTTTAAGTAAGGCAGTTGAACGGCTGACTGGATGTGTTCACTGGAAAAATCGGGATACAAATTCTTTACTTGCAATCCAACGTACAAAACACCTGTTATGGCATAAGCCAACGGTAAAAAATTACTGATGTTAGTTTTGAATACTTTTTTTGACCATGCTGTCTCTGTTATTGATTTAACAATTAAATAAATTAAAGGATACCCCGAAAAAAACAACAGGAGTTCAAGCAAATCAAGGTATTCCAAAAAACTCTGGTCCATATGTAATATAATTACTGCATTCTAAAAGTTAACGCTGCAAACTCCTCAACACTGAGTGCTTCAGCTCTCCTCAAAAATATTTCATCCTGTAAAACTTCAGCCGAAAATAAACTTTTAACCGCATTACGCATAGTTTTGCGGCGCTGGTTAAAAGCTGTTTTTACCAACACCCAAAAAGCCCTTTCGCTTTTATACTCCAAGGAAGTCGTTTTTCTTTTCATGCGGATAACCCCGCTCTGTACTTTTGGTGGTGGGTCGAAACATTCGTTACCAACATCAAAAAGGTACTCAATTTCGTAGTAAGCCTGCATCAGCACGCTTAATACACCATACACTTTACTTCCCTCTTTAGATGCAGCCCGTTGAGCCACTTCCTTTTGAAACATGCCAATAATGCAGGGAACATTATCTTTCCATTCGAGTGCTTTAAATAAAATTTGGGTAGAGATATTGTAGGGGAAATTTCCAATGATAGTAAACGGTTCATCAAAAGGCTTGTCCATATCCAAAAAGCTCTGGCTGATAATTTTTTCCTTCAGTGCCGGATATTTTTTTGAGAGGTAAGTCACTTTTTCTTCGTCGAGCTCCACCGCTTTAAAATTTACAGCAGGCAAGTCCATCAGAAATTTTGTTAGTGCACCTGTGCCTGGCCCCACTTCCAGTAAGTTTGTAAAACTATCTTCTTTTAATACTGCTATTATTTTTTCAATTACATTTTCATCTTTTAAAAAATGCTGACCTAAAGATTTTTTGTGTGTATACATCCCGACAAAAGTAATATAAAAATACCCCTCCTTTCGCAGAAGGGGCATCGCCTGTAAATTGAAAACCACCAATTATTTCCTGATCATCAATTTTTTTACAAAGGTTTCCTCTCCGGTTATCACTTTTAACTCATATACGCCTGTATTGAACTTATTCAAATCTGTTATGACTATGCTGTTGCCCCCCCTGACTGTTTTTTGTTTTTGAGTCATCAATAATTTTCCATTATTGTCGTACAAATAAATAAATACTTCTGTTGCAAATGACGAATTGAATTTAACAGAAACCATTTTCGTTGTAGGATTAGGCGTAATTACAAAATCCAAATTCACAATGTCTGATCTCACTACTATTATGTTGCTGTATTTTATCTCACCGGATTTACCAACTACTTTTAATCTGTAATAAATTACAGGATTGGAAACATTGCTGATATCATCGTTTACCGAAAAATTTTGAGTTATGTTTAGTAAAACCTGTTGAGTTACTGTTTGCACTTTACTGAAATTGCTGTTATCAATACTTCGTTCTACTTCAAAGCGTTCAACTGGTTTTTCGGCAATTATGTTCCAGTTAAGCAGTACGATGCTCTTTTGTTTTATTCCGGTGAATGACAGAAACTGAACAGGTAAAACTGAACCAACATAGCGCCAGTCCCGGTCTGTTTGTGACGGAATAGTCTTTTGTACCGTTGTTCTTGAACCTGGTGTCGGGTCACCTGTAAATGTACCACCTGTGCCCATTCTGTATGATGTTCCTTTGATATTAGTAACCGAATTCAAAGAATCAAAACGGTTGTCCAATCCGTCGCCATCGGTATCCAAACCAGTTAGAGTTACATCATCATCAAAAATTCCGTTGAGGTTAAAATCATTCCCTTCAATGATATCTGGTATTCCATCATTATCAGTATCCAAATCTCGGTAGTCAGGTATGTTATCCCCATCGTGATCATACAAGAAGATACCCGACCCTCCAAAACCAACTATATTATCATAAGTATTTACCAATCCATCACCATCTGAATCCAAAGTGCCTGGCAATTTATATCCGGCTGTTGATTGTCCTTCTATATTATCTGGTATGCCATCACCATCCGAATCGATGTCAAGATAGTCGGGAAAAGGATCTGAATCGGTGTATCGTAGAATTAAACTTGGTTGTGAAGAAATAACAGTTGCCCATCCGTTAGCGCCAATAACACCGTCAATTTTTCCATCGAGATTTACATCAGGGAACCCGGCTTCAAGTACATCCACAATTCCATCACCATCACTATCCATATCATAGGCATTTGGTCTGAAATCCTGGTCTTTATTTTTAAAAGGATAATTATCTGCTCTGCCATCAACTGGTAAAATATCTGCGCCTGTTTTTAATAAAGCTGTTGCTGCAAAATTATTGTCGCTTAAACCATCTTTATTTGCATCAACGAAGTTCGCCAACTTTCCATTATTTGTGGTATATGCCCCATCAACTTCAACAACATCAGGTATGCCATCGTTATCACTATCTGTATCTAGATAGTTAGGAATACCATCGCCATCAAAATCAGGAGCACCTAATCCGTTACCTGAACCTTTAACACCGGTGTTATTTGCATCAACATTTTGAGACAATCCGTCATTATCTGTATCGGTATAATTGTCAATTTTACCATCTCCGTCCGTGTCAACACCATACGCCTCTACCACATCAGGTATTCCGTCATTATCGCTATCAAGATCATATTGATTTGGAATGCCATCCAGATCCTTGTCTGAATTATCATTTATGCCGTCGTTATTTACATCTACAAAGCCCGGAAAACCTGGTTCAAGATAATTAGGGATTCCATTATTATCAGAATCTGCTCCCCAGTCGAAATTATCATTCACACCATCGAAATTATTATCAACAAAACCAGGATAATCTGTATCACTCCAATTGGGGATACCATCACTGTCTGCATCCTGTAACGCAACCGGGTTGTTAAATTCCACATAATCGGGTATACCATCATCATCATCATCAATATCAATACAATTATTGAGCACAGTTAAGGTAACTGTTGTAACATCAGAATAACTGCAACTTCCTGCAAGATTTGCAGCATTGGTAGCTACAACCATGCGGTATAAATCGCCGTTATTATTGGGTGTAGTAGCAGACGGTGGAAGCGTGTAAGTGCTTACATATTCATAGCTGCTGCCATTCCATACTGTAGATGCAACACCGGAACTTCCCGCCAGGTCAACCCAGCTAACACCGGCATCAACGCTTCGTTGCCATTTATAATAAATGTATACGTTATAATAAGACCTTACTGTATCAGTAAGTGTAAGCGTTCTGCCTGCACAAACAGTTGGACTTGAAGATGGAGAATAGATCATATTAGGATAGCAGGTTCGTATCATAATATCATCAAGTGCCCAGTCATTACCACCTCCACCGGGAGCATTATTTCTAAAGGAAATATTAAAACTGCTTTCACCGGGCTTTGTTTTATATACAAAAGCACGTTTTACCCATTTGTTCAAGGTATCAGAACCTGTTTGTGTGCCACCTAAACCCTGGTATACCAGATCACCTGTTGAATAATAGTCTATTCCGTTAATTTTAATAGCAATGTTAGGCCGAACACCTGCAGAATCCCCGGAAGCTGTTGGTATAAAACCAGCACCACCGGTTCCAACGCCATTAGAATCGCAACCACATTTATAACAGATATTTTTAAACCAGCCGGAAATTTCATAAAATGTTTCAGTACAGACTCCATTCACATTGAAATTAAAAGCCAGATCAGTCTTATATGCTGAGTTTATTACAAGCATATAACCACATGGATTTGTTATGGGATCAATTGGTTTGGTCGGATCACAGGGTGCATTTCCTTTTGCTGTATTACTAGCTCCTGAATGATCACCTGTAATATCCCATACTCCGAATACACGTGCTGCTGCATTAGGTTTGGTAACCGTTTGAATCACGCTGCCATTAGCGCTTGTATTATTTGCAATACTATAATAATAATCCTGGGGGGCACTTGCAGCAAATGGAGCATATAAATAATTGGTGTTGGGCGAGGTACCCCTGCTTTGTGGTGAACCAAGTGGTCCAGGGGAAGCACCAAATGTCCCGTTAACTTCATCACCCACAATATTTATAGGCGATGTTGCATCCGGGCATGAACCCGGGCTAATGTAAACCATCAAACTATCTTTTGGGAAATTAATGGTATAAAAAATACCGGTTGCTGTATCCCTGTATCTAAAGGCACCTCCACCAAAATCAATCGGAGTATCATATGGGGCATTTACTTTAACCCGGTAAGTTGCCATAATTATACAAGTACTACCAAAATTTGAAGGTTTTGATGAAGTTCTTAACTTTCCTCTTGCTGCATAAGTTGCACCCAATCCCATGTTGATCTGTAAAGCTGTATCGGTGCCTGCACCGGCTGTAGTTGTCCAGGCTTCATCAGTCACATCATTAGCATCAGTAAAATACGTTGTTTTTGACGGCCTGAAAAGTTTACCCTCATTTGTTCTAACAGACATACTGTCTTTGAGTAGTTTAAATCCACCGCCTGCTGTTAAGGTATCATAAAAAGCAAGGCTGTCAATAGCCTTAATTGGTCCGGCATTTCCCGGCCTGGCTACAACTAGTATGGCCCTTATTTCAAGTACATCGCCGGGATTAACAGTACCCCCGGTAGTACCAGCTGTAAGATTCACATAGGTTTTTCCATAATCAATACTGGCAGCAACTGGATCAGTAATACAAATATTAAATGTGTATGTACCAGCTGCTACTGGTGCAGCTAAGTTTACTGTAGTAATTCTTACATAATAAGTTGCTCCTACGGTTAACCCAAGCCCCCCTGGTGTAGTGGCCGTATTTAGCGGTGATGCAACACAAGCTCCGGTTAATTGTACTAACGAGCCACATACACCTGAAAATAATTGAATTCTTGGATTTGCTGCGCTTAAATTAGCCCCTAAAGAACTTAGTGTAATAACCGGGTAAGCGCTTTGAGCAACAAATTTAAACCATACATCTGGAGACGCAGCATTACCACATGCAGGAAGCCCAGCAGAAGCTGTAGCATTTATAAATGTGGCAGATACATTTGAACATACAGTACTACTTGTTAACAAAATTGCTCCTGAACATTGATTGTTAGCAGGTGGGCTGGCTGCATTTGTAACACAAATATTAAAATTTGCAACAGTACCAATACCTGATGGATTTGAAGGGTATGCGATACGCACATAATAAGTTGTTCCTATTAAAAGACCTGCCTGCGTAATTGTGGTTGCATTGACACAACCTATAGATGTAAGTACAGCGCAGGTACCACTGAAAATCTGTATCCGCATGTTGGCAGCTAGCAGACTTGAACCAAGATTATTTAACGTTATGGTTTCAGTAACAGCAGCAGCAGTAAATTTATACCACACATCATATGATGATGCAGGGACACATCCTGCCGGAAATCCAACACTTATAGTAGACAAATCAAGCGTTCCTGAAGTATTAGTACATGCGACTCCCGGGGTTAATGCTACAGCACCTACACAATCATCGTTTGCCGGAGGATGTTGAACACAAATATCAAAATTCCAATTACTGGTTGAAGAAGCCGTGGGGCTAAGAAGAACATATACACGTACATAATAAAAATTACCAACTGTAAGTCCAGCTACAGTTCTTCTTCCGCTTGTTGTTGAAACTGTTTGACAGCCAAGCGATGTTAAACTTCCGCATGCGCCACTTAGTACTTCCATATAAGTTGATGCTGCTGATAAATTGGCACCAAGATTTCCAACAGTTACTGTTTGTGTTGCATTAACTGCCTGGAATCTGTACCATACATCAAAAGTAGTTGTAAGTGTTGCGCCACCACATGCACCAGCTGGAGGATTTGCACTTGTAGCATATCTTAAATTTCCGGTTGTAGATGAACAGGAATAATTTGAAGTAAGTAAAGTAGCGCCACTGCAATTATCATTTGCAGGAGGCGGATTTTGATTGGTAAGACAAAGGTTAAACTGGCTGTTACTGCCACCTCCTGTAGGGGCAGAACCAATATTCGACATCCTCACATAATATGTGTTTCCAATTGTCAGCCCTGTACCAGTCAGCGTGGTAGTTCCGCAAACCAAAGATGTTAGAGAACCACAAGTACCGCTAAACAATTGCAGTTCCGGATTAGTAATGTTAGATCCCAAGCTACTAATTGTAACCGTTTGGCTGGTACTGACTGCAGTAAATTGAAACCAAACATCATAATGAACACCACCGGATGCACAACCAACAGGTATACCTGCACTGGCAGTTGAGTATCGCATGCTGTATTGGGTATTATTACATGAAGTGGATGATGTAAGAGATGTTGCTCCGGTACATTCATCATTGGCTGGTGGTGGGTTGGGGTTAGTTATGCAAATATCAAATCCTCCGTTCGTTGTTACATTTGATCCAACTTTTGATACCCGTACATAATAAACATTTCCGCTTGTTAATCCAGTTGCTGTTACAGTGGTTGTACCACAAACTAAAGAAGTCAATGCACCACAAGTACCACTGAATATTTGTAATTCGGGACTTGTAAAATTGGCCCCCAGGTTACTAATTGTTACAGTATGAGTAGCATTATTAGCTGTAAATTTAAACCAAACATCGTAATGTGTTCCTCCAGATGCACAACCAACCGGTATTCCTGCACTTGCAGTTGCATTATTCATTGTGTAACTATTGGTATTACAGTTTGTTGAGGATGAACGGTTTATTGCGTTTGCACAATCATCATTTGAAGGCTGCGCAAAGACCTGTAATGCACAAATAAAAAAAACTGAAAGCAGTAACAGTCTTTTTTTACAAATTGCTTTGCTGAATAAAAGTAGTTTCATAAAATATTTTATCTGTTTTTATCAGGATATAATGGAAATACTAAAACATCAATTTGAACACTTACAAAATCAGCAATAGTAAAAAAAGTGTACCGTAAGTGTAATTTATTTTCTACAAAACGACTATTTCAACTTATTATTGTATAAAATCATATTGTTCTTTAGGCATAAAACTTAATTATCATAGCAAAGCAAGCTATATTATTTACATTTTTTGTATGTATCAGGTTTAATTGATTGATTTAGAAACTATAAGAGATTATAATACTACTAATTAGCTCAGACTTCTGGCTATTGTAACCTAAAAATAAATTAATATATGTGATAAGATGAGGGAGGTACTGTATGTATTTCTCTGATATTGAAAATAGTTAAAGACTAAAGAATTGGCAGAAATAATAAATATAACATTTACAACAAATGCTAAGAGCAACTTATTAAAAGCAGAGATATTAATTAAGTATGTGCCTCTTACCCATTCTGATTCTTTAGTTCAGAAAAATCTTGGTTTAAACAGTTGTTTTCAAAATTCAGAAACAATTCTGTAAACAACCAATTCATGTAACTGATTACTCTTTGCTTCAAGTTTTAACAAGAATTATCTTTTACATTGTTAGTAAAATTGAAATGAAATCCCTGCATAATAATTCTTTTTTGGGGCAGCGTTATAATAACGTCCTGCTGCCGCATTAATATCATTGCCAAGGCTATATGTTTCATTTAACAGGTTATCTACCCCTACGTAGAAATTTAAGCTCGTTTTATTTTTTACAGTTATTTTCCAGCCCAGCCTGCAGCCTAATAAATGGTAACCATCAGCACTGAAGTTGTTAGAATCATCCAAAAATATCTTGCTTGCATACAGGTATGTGCTGCTTAAATAAATATTCTGCTTAAATAGCAGATCTGCTGAAGCAGAAATAGTATTCTCAGGAACACTTGGTAATGTTTTTCCAGAAAAATCAGTTTTCCCTTTTTTAAATTCCCCATATTTAAAATCACTCAAAGTATATGCAGATTTTACAATTAAGGATTCAAGAATAGATCTGGTGAATGTTGTTGAATAGTCTGCACTTATTTCAACTCCCTTTTGTTTTGTATTTCCTGCATTCACAAAATAATCTGCATTCGAACTGTCTTTCCTGGTAACGAGTGCATTGTTGAGCTTAAAATAAAAGCCAGTCAATTCCAAACGCAATTTTCCTTTTAAGAGAGAACCTCTTCCGCCCAGTTCATAGTTTGTTCCCTGCTCTGCTTCCAGGTTGGTACTGATCACACCTGTTGAAGGAAGCAGCTCAGAAATTGTAGGCGGAGAAAATCCTTTTGATATACTCGTAAAAACAGCAGCCCCATTCGTGAATATTTTCTGTACAGCTATCCTCGGCGAAAACTCACTTTTATAAGTACGTCCCTGTTGCAATACCGGGTAATTATTTAATCTTGTAAATTCAACCTTCGATTTGTTCATACTGATACCTGCCGTAAGTATCCAGTTTGTTTTGATATTGATATCTCCCTGTGTAAAAAAGCTACTATTACTGTATTGTATATCATCGTTGGTTTGCAACGTATCGGGATTACCATTTTTATTTCCCGACACCTGGGTATTATAAAAACCATATTGCAATTCAGCTCCTGCAACTAGTTGAATCCTTGTTTCATTTATCTTTTTTTCATAAATAAAGGATGTTCTTCCGCCAAATCCGGGTTCATTTCGTCGTTCATAATTACGGATTGATGGATTTTTAATTTGATTAAATGCACCATAAATCGTTGTGGAATTCTTAAGGTCAGCTGTAAAATTATACCGGTGATTTATACCAATTGTAAAATTTTGCTGGTAGATGGCAGCTTTTGTCTCTTCAGCGCTCCTAAAGGCCCCGGCTGCAGGCCGGGCCTGTTTTGGATCTGCTAAAAACTCCTTTTGATTTAACCCACCCGGCGTTTCATAAAATAAATTATTGTATAAAATGCTGCTTGTGATCTGTTGTTTATCTGATAAAGTAAACTGCTTTACAATGCTTATGTTATCTTTTTTACTTTTAGTATGATCACGATAACCATCACTTTGATTGTGGGCATAGGTAATAAGGCTGCGGTTATTTTTCTCACCAAATCTAACAGTTGATAGGATATTTTGTAGTCCATAGCTGCCTGTAACATAATCTAACTGCAGGCCTGGTTTCCAAGTATTCTCAAAACTATGCACCAACAGCACGCCACCTGTACCAGCTCCATATAAACTGCCGGCCGGTCCTTTAATTAATTCGATTGAAGAAAAATTATTAAATGCAAACTGGTTGAAATAGGTATTACCTCCTGCATCGGTTATGGGAATTTCGTTCCAATATGTCTTTATATTTCGTACACCAAAAGGTGACCGCAATGAACTTCCCCTCATATTAATACGATAGCTGCCAGGGGAGCGTTCTTCCATACGTACACCGGCAAATGTATTAAATGCATTTACCAGGGAAACTTTATTGTATTTATCTGCATTATCATCACTCAAAATTTTTACTATCGTACCACAACCGATCATTCTATTCTGTTCAAAAGCAGTAATAACGATCTCATCAAGAGTTTTTGAAGAATCTGTAACAATTGAAACCTGGGAAAAACCACAAAATTGCAGTATAAGAAAAAAAATGAGGTAGTAAGTAGCTTTTTTCATGTAAGTAAGTTTAGTAATAAGGTAATTGCAATCTGCTCATACGGATCAAAATCTTTTGAGAAGTTAGGGCTTCTCAAAAGATTTTTATGTACCGCACTTTAATCAATTTTAGTTTATAATTTTTGGAACCTGGATTCACAATCAATATTAGTTCCTGAAATTTTTAAATAATATGACCCTGCGGCCAGTTTGTTTAAGTTTATAAATAATTCATTGCTACCTTTTCGCAATATCACATCATCACTCATTAAAATCCTTCCTGAATTGTCTATAATTTGCCAACTTGCGTTGTCAGCTGTTGGTGATGTTATTTTCGCTTTGATATCGTTAAATGCTGGATTAGGTGAAATTGTAATTAATTCTTTACCTGGCGTTAATGAAACCTTAACTATGTTGGAGTATTTATAAGCTCCTCCGATATCAACTACCTTAAGCCTGTAAAATACATTCTGTACAGACATATTAGCTACGTCAACATCGGTAAAAGAGTATGTTCTTTCACCAGATGAATTACCAGCTGCAGCCAGAGTTCCGATTGGGCTAAAATTCTGTCCGTCCCCACTTCTTTCAATAATAAACTGAGATGTATTTATTTCATTAGCTGTCTTCCAATTCAATAAGGTTGTCAAATTATTTTGCAGAGAGCCAGTAAATGAGATGAGACTAATTGGCAACACAACATTGTTTGAGCCAAAATAGAATGAAGAAAAGGTCGGAACATTTACTTGCAAAACATATCCATTGCTTCCATGAGTTAAATCTGCTAAAAGGGTATTTGTAGGTGTTAATATAGTTGTTGTATTAGTAAGCGTTGAACTACATGGGTCATTATTTTTTAAGACTCTCAACTGGTTTATATTAGTAATTCCACTTAAAGGATCTGCTGCCAATGCATCATATTCAGCCTTTGAAATATAAAGTCTTACTTTAACTGGCGTACCGAAGCTAGTTATCGATGGAGAGATAGTAATATTTCTGTCCAGATAACGATATGCACCATTTATACGCAAAGCACCGGAATTTTTATAAAAAGAGGATGTTACTAAACCAAGATCCTGCCCCATACCATTAATTTCGGCCATTATGTTTCCATCTGGACCGGTTATGGGTACCCATAAATAATTATTACTTGCGTCAATCGTAACCTGAGTGCCGTCATTACAAGAATTATTATTTCCGTTGGTTACAGGTACTGTTTTGGGTATTGAACTTAGCCCCCCCTCATCCGCATAACCTAAGAATGTATATTTTAAGACACAACCCGGGCAAGCAGGTACAGTTGGATTACCAACACCGGGACCAGATGTTGCAGAACTATTATCCATTACCAAAAAGATATCTTTTCCGTTTGGTGCAAATGCCAGATCCCTGTATCGATTAGTACTTTGGAAATAAGTTATAGTATCGCCAGTATTAGCAGAATCGAGATTGCTAGGCATTGTCGTTGTACCTGTTGGCCCAAGAGGTAACCTAATTAAACGACCCCATTTTAACCCTGCGGCTACTAAAGATTTTTTCCATCCTGGGATTACTTTGTTAGAGTAAAGATCCAAACCAGACCAAGCTTCGGAATACCAGCCAGCATTACCAGGATTTGTTTGCCAGGTATTTAAAATTGTTGCAGCTGGTGTAGCATAAGCTGAAAAAAGAGGTCCTTGATATGAACCATTACTTCCGGCGTTTATATTTGCCATAGTTGCTGCTTCATTTCCAACTGGCGGACAAGTGGACACTCCACCATTATCAGTAAACGGTGCACCGGCAGAAACACTGGTATTTGTTATTGGATATGTACTTCCATTATAATTACCATCCGCATAACCAATTACAATCGGATGCCCATAATTTTTAAATGGTTTAATAATGTTTAATTCATCATCGCTATATGGACCATGGGAAGTGCCATACAATATGTTTAAAGCTGTATCATATGCAAAACCCTGGTTGTTTCGCATACCTATATTCCAAACTGCACTAGTTGAAGAATAAGGGTTGTCATTGGGAATCCATGCCGCTAATCCCGGGTCTCCATCCGGAAGTAAATTAAACCTTAAAATCTTGCCTTCATAAGAAAGGGGATCCTGTGATCTGTTTGGTCTTAAACGATTAGCAAATTGACCACCACCCATATCTCCCTGTGCGTAAAAAAGATATTCAGGTCCGCCTATGGTCACAGGCGCTGTTATAATCCTTTGAGAATTATGGTCATTGCTACCCGGTAGCGTATCACATAAAGATACCGGAGACTCCAGCTTGTTTGTTGATGTATTGTAAGTAAATCTAACTAGCCTATTTGTAAAACTATATCCATTGGGCGAACCACCTCCGTTGTATGTACGTACATAAGAAATATAAACATAGTTTTGAGGCGACGTCGCATCTAAGAATTTTGGATGTAGCGTTAAACCTGCAAATCCACCCTGTGGCCATGGGTTTTGGGTTGAAGCAAATTGAACATTGAAAGCTGTATGTTCAGCTGGTGTTAGATATCCCGATGCTCCCTGACTAATGTCTAATACAGTCGTCTTTCCACCTGTATTAGGATCCATCCTGTATACTTTGTACCCTCTTGCTTCAGTGATCCACAAATAATTATCAGGCCCATATGCTACTTCCCAAGGATAGCTTAATACATTTGCTGCTGATAATACGGTCCGTTTGAAAACCTCTTTCATTCGGCTGACTGCAGGCGCGGTTACACAAACATCAAAAGTTGGAGTACCAGATGGGTTTACCGTTGTGTTTATTCTAAAGTAATAAGTATTACCGCCCGTTAATCCTGTATATGACCGGGGAACACTAATATTATTACATCCACCTGTAGAGTTTGAGTTAACTGTGCAGTTATTTGTATTAAACAGTTCTATATATGTATTACTAGTTAATAAATTAGAAGACCCTACCAGGTTAACGGTAATAATTGCGACATCACTATATGCCGGTAGTTGAAATTTATACCAAACATCACGCCGGCTTCCACAGGGGCTACCGGTAGGATTAGTTGTTGTAGCTGCCAACAACGTACCAGTTGTAGCTATACAATTACTACCTACTGGAAGTGTAATTGCGGTAAGGCAGGTATTATTTGCTGGTTGAGCGAATAAATTTCCAAATAAAAATACTGACGCGATGAGAGCCAGAATTTTGGCTTTAAAATGGGATTTCATAATCAATTGGATTTGAATATATATTGCTGATTCTAAATATTATTACTAATATACATTAACAAATAAATCTTGTAAATATTGTAGTAACAGGTTAAAAAAAATCAAATAATATTAGGTTTATTTAGAAAACATCGTTAAATAAATTTACTTTTTGTTTATTAAATTAGCTAAGTGCTTGATTAGCAATATTTATAATTCTGTTGCGTTTGTAGTTGAATAGTTGTGTTTTGCCGAATTTATTCGAAACAAAAAATCAGACAAAATCAATTATTCTTTTTCCAATAAATCCCAACAACGCCAATCTTATGAAACCAATTTTTTACACATTGTTTTTGCGTAAAAGAATTTTTTTATTGTTTTTGATAACAATAGCAATTCACACAAACCTTAGTGCACAGACAAGACTCTACTTGAACCTCGGCTCGACTGCATCTTTATCTCCGGCATTTAATGCTGGTTGGGATGTCACTTCAGGGGCAAACAGGTATGCGATGAGTACTTCGCCTGACGGCAGTACACTTACTACAAAAGCAACCGGT
Organism: Sphingobacteriales bacterium; assembly: GCA_024642285.1. GTDB lineage: Bacteria > Bacteroidota > Bacteroidia > Chitinophagales > Chitinophagaceae > Ferruginibacter. Next base: position 141,994 of record JAHEBJ010000001.1, on the reverse strand, counting down.
AATAGTGGAGCCGCTGCGGTTAGGAAATGTTTATTGGACCAATGGATTTCCGATCCACTACAAGCACAAGTTATTACCGGAACTTTTACTGGTCAAGTTCGATTTGACCAAAGTAGTACAAACTCTGGAAGAACGGGGCAGGGATTTCTTTATTTAAGAATTATTAATACTGATGGCAGTATTGCAACTGAAGCAGGTACCTGTACGACAACTGACGTTACAACAACATTAACAAACCGAACACTGATTTCACTAAATGTAGGTACTTTAATAATAACAGCAGGACAAAGAATATGTGTTGACCTCGGATGGAATTATTCATCAGGTAGTTCTAGTAATGTAAGCTGTACTATAGAAACAGGAAGTTCATCAGGTACAGACCTACCTGTAAATAACACTTCAACTTCAACCAATAATCCGTGGTTTCAATTTTCGCAGACCTTGTTGTTCATTCCACCACCACCACCGTCGAATGATGATTGTTCAACTGCGCTTACATTAGTTAGTGCAACTACCTGTTCAAATACATCAGGAACTTTAATTGGAGCTGTTGCTACTGCAGGGTTACCAGCATGCGGAAATGCGTCATCACCTGATGTGTGGTACAGTTTTGTTGCACAGTCAGCTTACCCTACAATTACACTAAGTTCGGTTGGCAGCAATCTTAATACTGCCGGACCTAGAATACAATTATTTTCTGGAACATGTGGATCACTAACTCAATTAACTGGAGCCTGCATTGCTTCACCACTTAACACAAGAACAAATCCTGGTGGAGGAGGTTTAACCGTTGGCAATACCTACTATGTAAGAATTACAACAAATAACTTATCTTCTACTGTTTCGGGAGGTTCGTATTCTTTTAATATTTGTATTACAGATCCTGATCCTGCAGGCAGTGCGATCATTGATTATGGTAAGACCTATGTGAACATCACTGATGGTACAGTTGGTGGTTCCATAGATCCAGGAGATGAACTGGAAATACGAGCTACTCTGGTTGTTCAGAGAAATCTTGCAAATCAACACAGGGCAATTGACAACATATCATATTATGATACACTTTCGGCCGGACAAGGATTTGCGTATGTTCCCAACAGTCTTTCTTTAAGAACGAATGAAGGAAAGCTTGTTACTCCATTCACTGATAGCAATGCCGATAGTGATCCCGGCTGGTACAGTACACTTGGAATTGGCACAGATACAACCATACAAATGAACATGGGTATTGGCGCAACCAAGACCAGAGGAGGAATATTACGAAGCAACTCAAGGCCTTCTGTATTTGGTGGAACCTGTATTTTAATGGCGACGTTCAGGGTAACAATAAATGCAGGTTATGGAACAAAAATAAATTTCGGAGGGGGTGAATTCAGATTCAGAGATTCCGTTACTGGAGTATTCCATAGCGTTTCATTTCCAAAAGATAGCTTAATGGTATACGAAAGTCCTGGAGCTTGCCCTGATGCAGTATCTGCAACAAATGTTATAGGCGATGAATTTAACGGAACATTTGGTGCTCCTTCTGGATCACCTGCATATCCACAAAACAGAGGGGCATCTGCCAATACAACTTATATCTACAATACCTTTGGTGCTAATTCACCACAGGATTACTATTATGGAGTAGCAAACAATACCAGTGCGGCAGGAACAACTAACCAAACAGTACCTAAAAGTAACAGTGCCCGAGTATTTGGTGTTTGGGATATAACCGGTGATCATACCGGAGCTGCCAATACGGGTAATATTTCTCAGGGAAATCCACCGTGCGATTTAAATCAACCAATCAGTGTCAGTAATCCATGTGGTTACATGCTTGCCATTAATTCTGCTTACAGAACTGACGTTGCATTTGAATATAATGCAACGGGTGCCTGCACAGATACTTATTATGAAATTTCTGCGTGGTTTAAAAATATATGTTATAAATGCGGCTGCGATTCAACCGGTACTGGTACTTCAGGAGCAACCTACATTCCAACAGCACCTGGAGATTCTGCAGGTGTACGTCCTAATATCGCTATGGAAGTTGATGGTGTTGATTATTATACAACGGGAGAGTTAGTATACCAGGGATTAGGCGGAACACAAACCGGATCTGACACTTTAAACAAATGGGTAAAACGTTCATTTGTTTATAAAACCAACTCTACACAAACCGGATTCAGATTAACTTTTAGAAACAATGCTCCAGGAGGTGGTGGAAACGACTGGGCATTGGATGATATCAGCATCAGGACCTGCTACCCAAACATGATCTATTCTCCATCAGTCAGTCCGGCCGTATGTGCGGGACAGACTCTCACAATATCTGATACAGTAAGATCCTACTACAATGTATATATCTATTATAAATGGCAGCTCAGTACCAACGGTGGTGCAACGTGGACTGATATAGCCGGAACTTCAGGTGTTGCTTCTCCGGTTTGGAACGGAAGTTTATATGAATTCACAAATTCATACACCCTGCCACCTTCTGCAACTACAGCTGCAAATAACGGCGATCAATACAGAATGGTTGTTGCTACCAATGCAATAAACCTTGGAGGAGCATCATGTAATTATTCTGATGTAACACCTGTTACCATAACTATAAATAATTGTATTGACATTGACGATGACAATGATGGTATCCCTGATTATGTTGAATTCAACAACCCTGTTGCGTTACAGGATGCAAACAGTAATAGTATTCCTAACTGGAATGACCCTACTTATCCGGGTTTTGTCGATTATAACTTAGATGGTGTTAACGATAATTTCGACTGGGGTGCTGATGCGAATAATAACGGAATCCCAAATTACATGGATCCTACATTTCTTCCGTGGGTTGATACTAACCTCGACGGCATAAATGACTTGTCAGACAAAGATCTGGATGGTATTCCCAATCAATATGACCTGGATAGCGACAACGATGGAATACCGGATGTAGTAGAGGCTTATGGCGTAGATACAGATGGTGATGGTATTATAGACAATTACACAGATTCCGATGGAGATGGTTTCTCCCAAAATGTAGATGCCAATAATACTGGTGTTACTGGTTCTGGAATTGGACTGGGTGCCCCTGATTTTGACAACGATGGCATTCCAAACTATTTAGATACAGACAGCGATAACGATGGCATACCCGATGTAGTTGAGGCAGGAGGTTCCGATGCAAATAATAACGGAGTAATTGATGGATTTGTAGATACAAATAATGATGGTTTAAGTGATAATAATTTTGCAGCAACAGCTTTATTAAAAACTGGTGATGACATCTCTCCAATTGATGGAAGAGCGGATGATTATCCAAATAAAAATATAGACCGTGATTTCAGGCCAAACGCATATGATTTAGACAGCGATGGAGATGGCATCGTTGACGTGATTGAGGCTGGATTACCAGATGCAGATCTTAATGGTATAGCTGACGGTATTATTGGAACTAACGGATGGTCAACAACTGTGTCCGCTTTAGGTTCCTTAAACTTGCGAAATTCAGATGGTTCAGGTAATCCAGATTATTTAGATATAGATTCCGATAATGATGGTATACCGGATAATATTGAAGGACAGACAACCGCCGGTTATATATTGCCAGGTGTCATTGATACAGATGGTGATGGACTTGTAAATACTTATGATAATTTACCAGCAGCATTTGGAGGTTCCGGCATATTTGTTTATGACCATGATGGTGACGGTACACCGGATTACAGGGATACCGACACTGATAATGATGGAATGGCAGATATTGTGGAAGGCAATGACTTTAATCTTAATGGACTACCTGATGATAATGTAACGCCAACTGGTTTGGATTCCGATGGTGATGGATTGGATAACCGTTTTGATTCATTGAATTCTGTAACAAATATTAAAGGTACATCATACAGAATGGGCACAGGTGGTACATTTACAGGTGACCCGACACCAGGTTCAAGAACAACAGTGCAAAAAACAATTCCGTCTCAGACTGACCGTGACTGGCGTTTTACTGGTTATGTACTACCTATTCAATTCCTGGTTTTTAATGCGGTGCAAAACAATAAAAATGTAGACCTAAACTGGACGATAATAGCTGACAAAGAAGTTGATCATTTTGAAATTGAACGTAGTACTGATAATTCTCTTTACAACAAAATTGGCATTGTCGCAGACATGGTTAAATTAAACACAGAACAAAGTTTTGGATTTACCGACAATACAAGCCATATTACTAATAATATCATTTATTACAGGCTTAAAATTATAGGCAAAACGGGGGAAATTAAATACAGCAATGTAGTTGTTGTAAGAAAAGCACAAACGCAAACTCCCGTTACCATAATGCCTAACCCGGCAAGCGGATACGTAAATGTTAACTTATATGTTGATAAGAATATTCTGGCTTCATTTATATTGATTGATAAGGTTGGTAGCAAGGTCTTAAGTCAAAAAGAAAAACTGACAAAGGGATTCAATAATGTTAATCTGAACCTTGACAAGCTAAGTGAAGGAGTCTATGCAATAATTATCGAAACAGCCACGGAAAGAATAGTTAGGCAACTGATTATTATTAGGTAATTGAAATAAGTATTAAAAAGTAAGCTGCCAGATTTTTGCCCGTTATTATGTATCTGTTTCCAGATTAATAATGAAAAGAAAGGGTTAAATAAAAACTTACAGCCAAGAATTTGTACTTTTATCCTTAAATAATTTTAATCATGAGCTCAGCTTCAGACAAAAGACCAGTGATAGGAATAAGTTGTGGTGACGTAAATGGAATCGGACTTGAAATTATAATCAAAACATTAGCGGATAACCGCATCCTTGATTTTTGCACACCGGTAGTTTTTGCTAACAATAAAGTGTTGAATTTTTACAGAAAAAGCCTGAATGATATCAACTTCAACTTTACCAGTACCCGTGATCTTAACCGTATCAATAATAAACAGATCAATTTGTACAACTGCTGGGATGAGGAAGTAAACTTAAATCCCGGCATATTAAATGATATTGGTGGGAAATATGCAGTGCTTAGTTTAATAACTGCCGGCAAAGCATTAAAGGATAATATGATTGACGGATTGGTTACAGCACCGCTTCACAAAAGCAATACGCAATCTGAGCAATTTAATTTTACGGGACACACACCGTATTTAAAAAACCTGTATGGCGCCTCAGATGTTGCGATGTTTATGCTTGGCGAAAACATGCGCATTGGATTAGTTTCTGAGCATGTTCCTGTAAAAGATATCGCTAAAAATATTACCCGTGAAGCAATTGTAAGTAAACTTCAGATTATCAACAACTCCCTTAAAAGAGATTTTAATATTGACAAACCCAGAATAGCTGTACTTGGATTAAACCCGCATGCCGGCGATGAAGGATTGATAGGTAAGGAAGATGAAGAGATTATAAAACCCGCAATTAAAGATGCCAAACAAAGAGATATTTTTTGTTTTGGGCCTTACCCAGCTGATGGTTTTTTTGCAAGAGGGCATTATGAAAGATTTGATGCTGTATTGGCCATGTACCACGATCAGGGTTTAATTCCTTTCAAAAGTCTGGCAATTGGTGAAGGCGTAAATTATACTGCGGGTTTAGCAGGCGTAAGAACATCTCCCGACCATGGCACTGCATTTGATATTGCTGGTCAGGGAAAAGCAGACGAATCTTCTTTTAGAGAAGCTATTTTTAAATGTGTTGACATTATTAACGGTAGATATGAATATGACGAACAACACAAAAACCCTTTAGACAAAAAGAGTTCGGTAATTAATGCCAATATGGTTGATGAAAAAATTTCCAATATACCGGAGTAGTTACCAGAAACCTGCGTGTAACTATTTAAAAACATCTGCAGTTATTCCTTTATTTATCCTGTAGTTATTAATATTGAGTTCTATTTTTCCTGTCTTATTTTTTAGTTTTTCGTCTGCGGTTTTCTTTTTACTGCCGTCTTCAAAATCAAAAGTTACGCCTTTGGGCATTTTGTAATCTTTGGTGTTAAATATAAAAATTATTTTAGCTGGTAAACTGTAGCTTATATTGTTCCCATACTGCATTTCCAGTTCATAGGTACCATTATCCCGGGTGGTTGTTTTTGTTTTAAGAATAACCTCATTCACTTCATCAATGTATAAAGTAGATAACACAACATCTTCATTATTGTCTTCGGGCAATAGTTTAACAACTTTTACAACGGTTTTTCCCAGCTTATCGCTGCCGGCATCCAGCACTGTATATTTTCCGCTGCTGAAAATATTGTTCATGTTCATATTTACTGCGCCTTTGGGTATAAATGAAATACCTTTTTCGTTTACAATTTTTAATTGATCGGGCTTCTTAAAATATAACTTTACGCTGGCCACCGGAACTTTTAAAAAGCTTACATTAGTTTTCATTTTGGCATCGGCGGTATAGTCGTTCACCCTGTTTATTTTTTCTTTTACCCTTTGCACCAGTAGGTTTACATCCTGTGCTTGTGAGAACAAACAAAGCTGAATGAACAGATTTATCAGTAAAACTTTTTTCATGATCCTCCTTTAAGATAAAATGTCTTTCTTACGAAAAATAAAAACTGATGAAGATACCAGGGCAACTATATAAACTAACAAAGCAACAAGGCTTTTTATAATACCCGGCAAATATTCGATTGAACCTTTTATGGTTTCCCCATCGGCTGTTGAGCCTATATAAAAAAATCCCTTCCAACCGAGCATATAAGTGGTAAACAAATATGGCCTTATGTATTTTTGGTAAATGGGAATTTCCATTTCACTAACTAATGTACACACAATAATAATGCCTACTGTAGCTACTATCGGGCCAATCGAATTATCTGACAAAGTTGAAAGCAGCAATGAAATAGCCGCCACAACCATCATGGCAATAAAAGCAAAGGCAAAGGCACAAAAATACCTCCATAAAACATCACTTGATTCTATCAATTGCAAACCACTCGTTTTTGCCACTATTAAATCATTTTTACCAAATACGGCCAGGCTTACCAGTAAAGAAATTACAGCAATCCAAATCAACAATGCAAAAACATAAACAGCCGTTGCAAAATATTTCGACAGGATGATGCTGGTTCTGCTCACCGGTTTTGCGGCCAACAGCCTCAATGTACCCATGCTGGCTTCACCCGATACTACATCGCCGGCCACCAGCGCAACCAATATAGGTACATGTACCAATAATAAATTGAGTACAAAAAAACAAACAGCATAACCGTTAACCAGTTTATTATAATCAACAACCATGGTTTCATCCAGGGAGCCAAGCATAAACATCATCCAGTCTTTGCCATTTACATAAAGCCCCAACTGAATCAAAAAAATAAATGCAGCTATTACAGCAAAGGCCAGGTATGTTCTTGGCTTTTTAAATATTTTAAACAATTCAATTTGCAGAAGATTCCACATAGTTGTTGGGCGTTGTTAGTGAAATAAAATAATCTTCCAGTGAATGGGTTGGCTTAACTGCAAGTATTCCAATATCTAATTGCGACAAGTAGCTGATGAGTACCGGAATTTGTTCCTTATCCATTTTTAACAGAATACCTTTTGCACCTGGCTGCAAATATCTTTGCCAGGACGATTCAATAATGACCTGCCTTGCTTTCTCATCGTTTAGCGTTTCTATATACACCACAGATTTTGACGGATCCAGTAATTCTGCTACTTTACCTTCAATCATTTTTCTTCCTTTATGAATGATGAGCATTTTATTGGCAACCAGTTCTATTTCGCTCAGCAGGTGAGATGAAACCAATATTGTTTTTCCCATTTGGCGACTCAATTTTAAAATGAGTGTTCGCATATCTGCAATTCCTTGTGGGTCCAGTCCGTTAGTTGGTTCATCAAGTATAATTAACTTAGGATTATGTACAAGCGCTACCGCTATTCCAAGTCTTTGTTTCATACCCTGACTGAATGTGTGTACTTTATCATGTGCTCTTTCGTCAAGTTCAACCATCTTCAAGTGATCCATTAAGAAAGATTTCTCAGCTTTAATCCCGCTTATTTTAGCAAACAAGGCCAGGTTTTCAAATGCCGTTAGGTATTTATACAAATCTGGTTTTTCAATAATGGCGCCAATATCCTTTAATATTTCGCCACGATGGGTAAAAAGATTTTTGCCAAAAATACTGATGTCACCAGCTGTAGGTTTTACCAAAGTAAGCAACATGCGGATAGTTGTAGATTTACCTGCCCCATTTTGTCCTAGAAACCCGTATACATCTCCTTCTTGAACTGTAAACGAAAGTCCGTCAACAGCATTAATTTTCTTAAATTTTTTGGAAAGATTATTAACTTTTATAATTGCTGGCATGTATCAGTTTATTAATAAAGGTAAAACGGATAAGCAGTAAAAATGTTTAAAAAAACCTATGAAGTGAGTTAGTTTAAGATAACTATAGTTCAAAATTGTATTTATTGCTGGTCATTGGGATTCATATAAGTCTGTAAAGCTTTTACGTATTCTTCAAAAGCATCAATTCCTTTTTTTGTGATCTTACAGATGGTTTGTGGGTAATTGTTGTTGAACTGTTTGATAACCTCCAGGTAACCTGCATCTTTTAGTTTATTGATCTGCACACTTAAATTTCCGGCGGTTGCATTTGTCTTTTCTTTAAGAAAAGTAAACTCGGCTTCACGTACACTTATCAGCAGGCTTACTACAGCAAGCCGCAATTGAGAATGTAATATGGGATCGAGTTCTTTAAATTCCATGTTGAAAAATCCTGAGATAATTATTTTATTGAATTTCTTTTGTGTTGAGCTCTTAATAAAAGGCCAGGTATGATATAACCGATCAATACGGCGGCAGCCATAATCAACATATCATACCTGAATTCTGTATTTACGATAACTGCAATTGCAGCAGCCCAGTTAACAACTGCACCAACTATCAATGCCTTCGATTTAATGGCGCCGCCCTTTACCAACATTAAAAAGGCAAAGATCATGAGCATAAAACCAAATCCGTTGTTCGGACCCACAGAATAATTTATAGAAAAAATGATGATGAAAAGACAAACGATAAATCCGATATCGACCAGCCTTAATATGTCATCGAGGTAAGTTCTTACCGATTTTTTTTTGGGTCTGAAGATCTCATAGCTGAGCAACAATATTGTTACAATTCCAAAAATGTTCCACCCTAAAAAAATATTATCCGAACCAATATCAATAAAAATATAAGTTGACACTGAAGTGAGAAAAAGCGCAACACCCCACAAAAGCCAGCTAAGGCCGCTATCAGATATATTATTTTTTGCCTGGTTGATCATTTGATGAATGATGGCCAGGCTTTTTTCATTTGAAAGATGTTGCTCCGTAGACATAGTAATCGATTTATTGAAAATTTATTTTTTAATGCGTCCTTCAGATCTATGTACTTTTCATTTCAGCATTGTTCTCCAGCAGGTATTTTCTGCGAAGTATATACCCGGGAATGATCCATGCGGCAATTACCGCTACCGCCAACAGCAGCAAAACATAGATCGGTAACAGATATGCAGAAACAACTGCCAGCACCCAACAAATAATTCCACCTACCTTTAAGGGTTTGAACCGCATTACAACACCCGACAAGAAAGTAGGCGTACCATATAACATCAACAACAGAGAATTGATTAACTCCCAGTTATTTGTTTTTCCCACGATGAATGAAATTATTCCCATGGTTATTCCAAAACTCATCCACACAAACCCGATAATATTTTCACTGTACGTTTTTACCGTTTCTTTTTTACTTCTCTTTGTTAAATAAAAGATTTGGTAAATGACTGCCAGCCAGCAACTGGCCCAAATAATTTCGGGGTGCTTAAAAAGGTCAAGTTTTATAAGTACAAAGTGTCCGATAGCACAGAAAAATATCAGCCATCCCCATAGCAGGTATAAAAACCCATTTTCACTGAAGCGGTTTTTCGCCTGGTTGATCATATTGTTGATCAGCAGCAAACTATCGGCTGGTGACAGGTTTTGGTCTTGTGTATTCATATTACTTTGTTTACGGTTGTTCTTTAACCAATTATTTACATTCAGCTAACAACATTTCAACTCTTTCCTTACCCCAATTTGGATGAATTTCACTCGCTGGAGTAAATTTATTATACTTATCCAGCGATGACTGTAAAATCGGCTTTGCAGTAACGCAGCCACCGCCAAATTGATCGGGAGTGTATTTTAGTCCCTGGCCTTTTAAATACTCGGGCCTTGGATTGTTTGAATCCTGCTGTATGGCATCATCAAGATAAGATGCTGATTCAGGGCCATACTCCTGATAACGTTGCATGGGGTTTACCATCATATGGGCACTTGCAATCATACTTTTTATGCAGCTTATCTCAGAGTTTTTTGGTTGCAGCGCATCAGCCTTGTCAATTAACTCAGTTGCTTTATCTGCAATGGCATCTACTTTGGATTTGTCCTGCTCCATGTATGTATAATTAACCTGGCAAAGCGCAGCATAATAATACGCCAGCCATTGATCTTTTTCTGCTGTTGCAATACGCTCAAATTTGTTGGCAAGTGCTAATAAATTTGCAGGGTTCTTAAAACTGGTATCAATGGCTGCAATATTGCTTTTCATGCTGGCGAGGTATTTTTCACTTTGTGCATGGGTGCCAATTGCTAAAAAAGAAATAGCGGCGATTAGAAAAAACTTTTTCATTGATTTTAATTTTGGCCTCACCATCCAGCCTCCCGATTTTATCGGGAGAACTGATAGATATTAGCGATGATTGATGTTTATTTATTTTTTTGTTGTTGATTTTTTAGTTTTTCATACTCACTCTCTATAGAGTTTGCCTTTGGAAAAATATAAGCTCCGGCAAAATGAAATGCCAATCCTATTCCCCAGCCCAGTGTTGCCCATAATGGCCAGGGCCAGTGTCCGTTCCAAACGTTATGGAAGTTAAAATCGGGATAACGGCTCGAAGACATGAACCATATAGCCCATAAAAATGCATTTACAATAACGTAACTTATTAAATGTGATTTAAAACTTGCTCTTCTTTGAGCAATCTCCCATAGTACTGGGTCTTTCCCATCAGGAGCTGGTTTGTAATTTGACATGGTTAAACTATTTAAAGGTTATTATTTATTGCATCCTGTGTTCTGTCGATACCAAAACTTAAAAAACAGCCGATGAAAATAAATCGTTTTGATGGCGGTGTAACTGCTTCCTTCCTGGTACCGGCATTATTATAATTATAGTTGAATACCTGCTTTTGCCCCAACACATTATTAATACCAAGTACCCACACTACAAATGCCTTTGGATTTTTCTTGCCGATGCTTGGTAAATAATTCACACTAAAACTCATACTGTTGTAATTGATGGTTTTGCCTGCATCGCCAATTACATATTTGTTCTGTGTGTTATCGTAAGCAAAATAATAGTAGGGCCTTCCTGTGGCAAAATTGTAACTCATGTTGAAGCCCGTTTTCCAATTGGTAACAAACTTTTTTATTACAAATGCTGCTGTATGATTGGCCGCAAAAGACGGTGTAATGGCCTGCGGATAATTTAAATAATCACGTTTAGTATCTAAATAAGAATAGGATATCCAATAGTCAACATTCTTAAATGTTTTTTTATCTCTGAAGAAAAACTCCAGTCCGGTTGCATGGCCAAATCCGTTGTTGTTGGTTGCCACTTCACGGCCGGTTGGCGAAGTAGATGTTTTATACAGATCGGTGTACTTCTTATAAAAAGCCTCTACTCTGAACGTGCGGTCGCTGGTCATTTTTTGATATTGTAATATATAATGAGCCGCTCTTGAATAATCTATGCCGGCAACAGTTGGCAAATACCTCCTTTCGGGGTTTTGATAGAATAATCCATAAGCAAAAGATGCCTGACTATTGTTTTTAAACTTGTATGCTACCGAAACACGGGGAGCAATATTCCATTTATTAACTACCTGCGAATGTTCAACCCGGCCGCCAACTTTTGCAGCCAGACTATTAGTAATAAAAATATCCGCTTCTGAAAATACCGATACCATATTGTCTGTAACCGATTCGGAAAACTGGCTTCCGTCAAATAAAGTATAAGTAGATTTTTCTTTGCTGTAAAAATAATCAGCTCCAAAACGAATCACATTGAGGCCATTTAGTTTTTTATCAACCACAACTCTTGCTTGCGCATATTGTGCATTATTATTCAGATTAAAATTTTTAAAGGCGTAGAACGATGGGTTGGTAATAACCTGTTTTTGATTATTTGCATCCTGCAATTCATTAATCATGTCATCTTTATTGGTACTAAAGCTTAATCCGGTAGTGATCTTCCAGCCCATGCCAAAATTTTCACGCCAGTTAATATTCTGGTAAGTATTAAAATTGTTTATTGAAAATGCATTTTTTAAAACGGCTGAATCTATATCAGCACTTCTAAAACCGGTTTTATTAGCACTTATATAGCCATAGTACTTTATAAAACCTCCGCTCTTTCTTTTAATTCGGAAATTAGCATCTCCCTGATGGTAAACAGGTATTTGAAAAAAATCCTGCTTTTGTTTATTAATGGCAAAACCCAGCCACAGGTTAGCATAATTATAAGAACCGCCCCAAGATGATTTTTTGTCCTTCGATAAATGTTGAATCCCGCCTCCAACACCAATTACAGATATTCCGAGATCAGCCTGTGTTCTCTCTGGCAGATCATTGCTTTCTAAGATCAAGGCAGACGAAAGTGCCTGACCATACAAAGCCGAGTATCCTCCCGAACTGAAAATAGTTCCCTTAAAAAGAAAAGGATTGAAACGGCCACGGGTTGCAATGCCCGGTGTACTGCTGTAAAAAAAATTATTTACCAGATTGCCATCCATGTAGATCTTACTCTCAGTTGCCGAACCGCCTCTTACAAACAAGCCTTCGCTTTCTCCAACTTGCTGTGTACCTGGCAAAGTTTTAAAAGCACTGGTAACGTCTCCATTGGCACTGGGGGTTGTAACAATATCAAGAGCCGATAAAACAGCCCCCTTATTTTTATCGCTGGCCACAAAGGAACCAGCAGATATTACAACTGCTTTTAATTCGGTAATCAATTCCTTTACATTAACATTAATTATTATTGGAGTAGTTCCTAAAATAAGCTCTTGCTCAAACGGGCGGTATCCAACAATGGATGCCTCAAATATCTGTTTACCTTTCTCAGTGGTAGTAAAAGAGAAATTTCCGCTCGAATCGGAGGTAGCTCCATCATATGAATCTCTAATGCTTATACTAACTCCGTAAACTGGCTTACCCTTGGTATCAGTAATTCTTCCAGACACATTTACCTGTGCCTCCACGGTAAACATCATAAACAAAAGGAATATAGTCAGCAGGTATTTCATTCTCCCAAATTTCCCACAAACGTAAAGTAGTTTATTTTATAAACCAAATTATTTTAAAAATATATTTTCCCTTTTTTGGACCAATCTGCTAAAATTCAGGACTGTCTTTTTTATGTTATTTCACTGGTTTTCAACAGATTAAGCTACATTCTTCCCCAATCTGGTTTCGCCTATTCCCTTCTATTAACTTATTCACATACCCGAAAATTAATTTTTTTATGTGGGCTGAAATTGTAATTTAGCAATAGAATTTAATGGGTTAGTAAGTACAAAGGGTCAGCAGAAATGTTGACCCTTTTACTTTTCAGCAACTCTATTAAAACAGTTCAATTTTTAAGCAATACTGTTTTAATAAAACATAATCTACGCTCAGCCTATTGAGTTTTTTTAGACAAAACAATTTCCCGCTAATTCTTTTTTCATTCTTCTTTTTCCAATTTACATTTACGGCATGAGTAAAACTAAGTCGGCATTTTTTTGCCAGAGTTGTGGTTACGAAAGCGCCAAATGGTTGGGCAAATGCCCGGGCTGTAATTCCTGGAATACTTTTGCGGAAGAAGTAATTGTAAAAGGCAGCGATAAAAAAGAAAAAGATGACTGGCGGGATTTCTCCGGATTGGGAAAACAAAAAACCATTTCAATAAATGATGTAAGCAGTGCCGAAGAAAAAAGAATTCTTACAACCGATGCAGAATTAAACCGCGTACTTGGAGGCGGCATAGTTTTAGGGAGCATCGTTTTAGTTGCCGGCGAACCGGGTATAGGCAAATCAACTTTATTTTTACAAAACGGTTTGCAACTTGGCGATGTTGTTACATTATATATAAGTGGTGAGGAAAGTGAGCAGCAAATAAAAATGCGTGCCGACAGGATTGGCGTTGGCAGCGATAACTTTTATATCCTTACCGAAACAAATACACAAACTATTTTTCAGGAAATAAAAAAACTAAAACCACAACTGGTGATTGTTGATTCCATTCAAACACTGCAATCGCCGTTTGTAGAGAGCGGCCCCGGAAGCATAAGCCAGATAAGGGAAACAGCAGGAGAACTGCAACGCTTTGCCAAAGAAACAAGCACACCTGTTTTCTTAATTGGCCATATCACCAAAGACGGTGCGATTGCCGGCCCAAAGATATTAGAGCACATGGTTGATACTGTTTTACAGTTTGAAGGCGACCAACATTATGCATACAGAATTTTACGTACGCTTAAAAATCGTTTTGGTTCCACATCCGAGTTGGGCATTTACGAAATGACCGGCACAGGTATGAGAGCTGTAAGCAATCCATCTGAAATTTTAATTACACAAAAAGAAGAGCAGTTAAGCGGTATTGCCATTGCTGCAACTATGGAAGGCATGCGTCCTTTATTGATTGAAGGGCAGGCATTGGTTACACAAAGTGTCTACGGAACTCCTCAAAGAACTGTAAGCGGTTTTGATTTACGACGGTTACAGCTTTTATTAGCTGTACTTGAAAAGCGTGGGGGTTTCCATTTTGGTGTTAAAGATGTTTTTATAAATATTGCCGGGGGAATAAAAGTTGAAGATCCATCAATTGATCTGGCAATTGTAAGTGCTTTGCTTAGCAGTTACGAAGATGTGCCCATTAACCAACATTATTGTTTTGCAGGCGAAGTTGGATTGAGTGGAGAGATACGAGCTGTGAATAGGATTGAACAGCGCATTGCCGAAGCAGAAAAATTAGGCTTTGAAAAAATCATTCTCAGCAAGTACAATTCCAAATCGTTGGGCAAAATAAAACACAATATTGAAGTGGTGCCACTGAGTAAGGTGGAGGAATTGTATCAGTATTTGTTTTAACTTGTATAGGTAATTATTTGAAAAATGATTGCCAACCTTAAAAATATCTTCAATAGCACAATTCATCTTCTCTATCCGCATGTCTGTACAGGCTGTGGATCAGATTTACTTGACGAAGACAACCTGCTTTGCCTGAAATGTATTCACGATCTGCCCCACACAAATTTTGCAAACCTTGCCAATAATCCGGTTGAAAAATATTTTTGGGGCAGGATTCCGCTGCAAGCCGCCTACAGCCAGTTTTATTTTTCAAAAGAATTTTTAATCCAACATCTCATTCATCAGCTTAAATACAAGGGCGATACCAAAATTGGTTTTTACCTGGGAGAGCTGATGGGAAAGACAATATTGAAAGCAGATCGCTTTAAAAATATTGATGCTCTCATTCCATTACCACTTTACGCAGAAAAAGAACACAAACGTGGCTACAATCAGGCAGCAGTAATCTGCGATGGCATGTCTTCGGTAATGAATGTTCCTGTATATAATATGTATGTCATCAGGCAACATGCCACCGAAACACAAACACGTAAACACCGTACCGAGCGTTGGGAAAATGTAAAAGACAGTTTTAAAGTGGTAAAAGAAAAAGAACTGGCAGGTAAACATCTTCTACTCGTTGATGATGTGGTAACCACCGGCGCTACTTTAGAAGCCTGTGGTTCTGTGATACTGCAAACAGTCGGCACAACGTTAAGCATCGCAACATTGGCCTATGCACCCAAATAGTTTGCCGTTTGTATTTAGTAGTCTAAATTTGAAAAATGAAGAAAATCCCAATCCTTTTTTGCCTTTTTACTTTTACCTTTTGCATTATCCTTGCTTCCTGTAAAAAGGATTCATTTATCACCAGCGAATTTGCCCAACTTTATATTACTGCCGATAGTTTAAAATACGACACTGTTTTTACTACAACTGGCTCTGTTACCAAATCATTCAAGATCATCAACGAAAACAGCCAGAAGTTGCGACTTAGTAAAGTAAAACTGATGGGAGGTGTAACCTCAGCTTATAAAATGAATGTAGATGGTGCTTCAACAACTGAAGTAGACGACCTTGTTATTAATGCGAACGACAGTATCTATGTATTTGTTTCTGTAACCATCGATCCCAATGCAGCCAATCTCCCCTTTATTGTAAGCGACAGCATCCTGATAAATTATAATGGGAACGACCGTTACGTTCAATTGCAAGCTTTCGGACAAAATGCATTTTTTTTACGCAATACGATTATCACTGGTAATGTCGTCTGGACAAATGCGCTGTCATATGTTATTCTTGGAAGTATCAGAATTGACACAACGGCTTCGCTAACTATTCAAGCCGGTTGCAAAGTTTATTTACATGCCGACGCACCATTTATTGTGGATGGCACATTAGCCGTAAATGGAACACATGCAGCTAACGTTATATTTACCGGCGACAGGCTTGATAAAGATTACAAAGACCTTCCTGCCAGCTGGCCAGGTATTTATTTCCGCGGCAGCAGCAAAGACAATGTAATTAGTTATGCTGTGGTAAAAAATGCTTACCAGGCTGTTGTTGTTGAAAAGCCTTCCGTTAATGCAAACCCAAAACTTATTTTACATCAATGTATTGTTGACAATGCTTATGATGCCGGTATACTTTGTGTAAACAGCAGCTTGCTGGCCGACAACAGTTTGATCAGCAATTGTGGCAACAATATTATTTTAAGTTATGGTGGTGTTTATAATTTTACACATTGTACGGTTGCATCTTATTCAACTAATTACCTTACCCACAAAAATCCTGTGCTTACTGTAAATAATTATACTGTTCAGGCTGGCGGCACATTAATTTCCGATTTGAATGCAGTGTTCCGCAACAGTATATTTTGGGGCAGTGAAGGTATTGTGAACAATGAAATAACAGTCAACAAACAGGGCGGCAATACATTTACCGTTTTGTTTGATAGGAATATCTACAGAAATCAAAATGATCCTTCAAACAGTGTGCTTACCGGAAATATAAATAATATTGATCCTTCTTTCGACAGCATCGACATTAACAAAAAGATCTTCGATTTCAGAGTTACAAAAAATGCAGGAGCTCCCGGGATCAATGCCGGAGTATTAACGGGCTTTCCAAAAGACCTGGACGATAAAAACAGAAATGTTGGTCCGCCTGATATGGGCTGCTACGAACGGCAGTAATTTTTACTGCAGATGAATAAACAATTCGGTAAATCTATTGTTATTAACTACTAAAGCATAAGTCAATGATTAAACTATTAACTATCAGCGCTGTTTTACTTTCCTGTAATTTAAAAACGGCCGAAACTAAGGTCGCAAACAATTCGGCATCTAAAAAGATTGTTACAGAAAAATCTATTTACGATTTTAAAGTTGAAGGCCTGGAAGGGGGGACAATCGATTTTTCAACTTTCAAAGGAAAGAAAATATTAATCGTTAATACTGCAAGCAAATGTGGCAATACACCACAGTATGAAGACCTTCAGAAATTATACGAAAGTTATAAAGACAAACTGGTTATCGTAGGATTCCCTGCCAACAATTTTGGTGGACAGGAACCTGGCAGCAATGCAGAGATCAAAGAATTCTGCAAAAAGAACTACGGTGTAACTTTTCCAATGGCTGCAAAAATTTCCGTTAAAGGAGAAGATATGGCTCCGATATATAAATGGCTTTGTAATAAAAATCAGAACGGTGTTTTAGATGCGGAAGTGAATTGGAATTTCGGAAAGTTCTTATTGGATGAGAACGGAACTTTAATAAACTACTTCAATAGTAAGGTTCAACCGATGAGTGATGAAATCAAAAGCAAATTATAACCCGTGCTTAAACTGCTGACCATAGCTTCATTTTTTTTGGGAAATTCATTCCTTCCGGAAAATTCTAGCAATCTCCAGACAAAATCTATTTACGATTTTAAAGTTGAATCTTTAGATGGCGGAGAGATTGACTTTGCAGATTTTAAAGGAAAAAAGATTTTAATTGTTAATACTGCCAGCAAATGTGGCTATACTCCCCAATACGAAGGACTTGAAGAACTTTACAAAAAATATAAAGACCGCCTGATAGTAATTGGTTTTCCCGCCAATAATTTTTTTTCGCAGGAGCCCGGCAGCAACGAAACGATTGAAGCATTCTGTAAAAAGAATTATGGAGTAACATTCCCCATGGCCGCCAAAATATCTGTGAAAGGAAAAGACATCGCTCCTATCTATGAATGGCTATGTACAAAAAATCAAAATGGAGTAATGAACGCAAAGGTCTCGTGGAACTTCAATAAATTCCTGATTGATGAAAATGGACAAATAGTTGCTCATTTCAAAAGCAATGTAAAACCGATGAGTGAGGAAATAATTTCGAAGCTTTAACTTTTCCGTACACGCTTTTTTGTATTCTGAACTCCCCTTACATCTGTTATATTTGCAGTCATGCAATTCCATTCCATAACTGGCCAAAAAGAAACCAAAGAGCAACTGGTACAAATGGTGCAGCACAACCGGCTGAGCCACGCCTTATTGTTTTTAGGAAAGGAAGGTAGCGGAGCCCTGCAGCTAGCATTAGCATTTGCCCAATACATTGTCTGCAAACCCTTGCCTGCAGAAGTTGATCTCTTTGCTGCAGCCCCCAACGAGAAACCAGAAACAGACCAACAAGAAACAAGAAACGATTCCTGTGGAACATGCCCCGCCTGCAAAAAAGCAAACGAACTCATTCATCCAGATATACATTTTTCTTATCCCGTCATTACAAAAAAACCTGGAGAAAAACCCATTAGCACCGATTTTATAAAAGAGTGGCGTGAGTTTATAACAGAAAATCCATACGGTAATATTTACGACTGGCTACAATTCATCGGCGCCGAAAATAAACAGGGAAACATCACCGCACATGAGTGCAACGATATCATCCACAAGCTCAATTTAAAAAGTTTTGAAAGCGAGTACAAAATACTCATCATGTGGATGCCAGAATTTTTAGGCAAGGAAGGAAATAAATTACTAAAACTGATGGAAGAGCCACCGGCAAATACATTGTTCATTTTAGTTGCAGAAAATGAAGACTTAATTCTGCCAACAATTTTATCAAGAACACAATTGGTAAAAATCCCTATGCTCACCAATCTGGAAGTAGAAGCATCGCTGGAATTAAATGCAGGAGTTGCTATGGAAAAAGCACAGCAGATTGCTGCTGTTGCCGAAGGTAATTACCGGGAGGCTTTGCAATTATTACAACACGCCGATGATGATTGGGAACTGATGTTGAGAGAATGGCTGAACGCAATAATCCGCACAGGTCCCGTGGCCCAGGTAAAATGGATTGAAGACACTGCTAAAATTGGCCGTGAAAAGCAAAAACAATTCCTCAGATATTTTATTCACCTGCTCGAAGACGCTATAAGATTCCGGGTAATGGACGCATCGGTCATCGAACAACGAACATCGACAAGCGATTTTGCCCAAAGACTTAACAAACTCTGCTCTCTAAGTCAGCAGGAAGCCATTATCAACGAATTAAACAAAGCCAGCTATTATATTGAGCGTAATGCCAACGCAAAAATGCTGTTTCACGCCCTTTCCATCAGGTTATACCATATTATTAACAACAAATCGTTAATTTTGGTTAATTAATGAGGAATTGAGCAGAGGAACAGAAATTACTGATTTGAGTTGATGTTTGTGTATTATATATTTTGATACCAGCTTTTTCAACAATATTCATCATCGTTGCGTCGCAATCCTTTCATCGGCATACCCATGTGGAACTTTACTTGCCGGGTAGAAAAAAGCAACTAAGTCCCGAATAAATTCGGGATGCCGATTTAACATCGGCAAGTGCAAGACGCCAATGAACTTTAATAGTAATTCTGCCGCCTGGCTCATAGGTATTCTCCTCCTTTAGAATTTTTAATTTTGACTTTTTAATTTTTACAGATATGGGATGTGGAAGTTGTGGTACAAGTAAAGATGGCGCACCCGGCGGTTGTCAAAGTCATGGCAATTGCTCAAGCGGAGGTTGCAACCGCATGAATGTACATGATTGGTTAGCCAATCTTCCTTTCAGTGATCCTGAAAGTGGCTGTCGCATTATTGAAGTAAGTTTCAACAATGGAAGCCGTAAAGATTTTTTCAAAAACAACACTTTACATTTTTACGAAAAAGGCGACATGATTGCTGTAGAAGGCGTGAGCGGTTTCGATGTAGGAATGGTTAACATGACCGGGGAACTGGTTCGCCTGCAAATGAAAAAACATAGGGTTGATGAAAAAAGCCCTGACATTAAAAAAGTTTTGCGCCGTGCTACCGATGTTGATATTTCTAAAATGCTGGAATCGAAAGCCCGTGAAGCACATGTACTAATCCGCAGCCGTGCCATGGCCCGCCAGTTAAAACTTGAGCTTAAAATGGCCGAGGTAGAAGTGCAGGCAGATAGCCGCAAAGCCACTTTCTTTTACATTGCCGATGACCGTGTTGACTTCAGGGAATTGATAAAATTATACGCATCAGAATTTAAAGTAAAGGTGGAAATGCGCCAGATAGGTGCCCGCCAGGAAGCCGGAAAAGTAGGTGGCATAGGCAGTTGCGGTCGTGAGCTATGTTGCAGCAGCTGGCTCACCGATTTTAAAAGTGTAAATACAAACACCGCACGTTACCAGAATTTAAGTATCAACCAAACAAAACTTAGCGGGCAATGCGGCCGTCTGAAATGTTGTTTAAATTATGAGCTGGATACGTATATGGATGCGTTGCAGTTTTTTCCGGAAGATGCTGATATGATTGAGATGGAAAAAAGCCGTGCTTTTTTGGTGAAGAAAGATATTTTCCGCAACCTGATGTGGTACACCATGCCCGACAGCAACAAACAATATCCGCTAACTATAGAACGTGTTAAAAAAATAAAAGAATTAAACAAGCAAGGTATTCGTCCGGCCGATCTTGAACCTGTTGAAGTGGTGAGCAGCAAACCAAAAGAAATTGAACCGGTTTATGCGGATGTGGTAGGACAGATAAGTTTAAAAAGCCTGGAAAAAACCAGCCGAAAAAGAAGAGATAAAGAAAGAGGTGGTAACCAACCAGGCAGAAACAGGGGCCGGGGACAAGGGCAGCAAGGTGGACAAAATCAGCCACCCCGGGGGGGGAATCAAAAAAGCCGTTCGCAAAATCAAGACGGTGGTGGTAATCAGCAGCAGGGCGTTGGCAATAGTCAAAATAAAAACCGCGGAGGCGGTGGCAACCGAAATAAAAGGAATAACAACCCCAACAGGCAGCAAAACCAAAACCGGAATCAAAGCTCCGGAAATAACAGCGGGGATAAAAAATAATAAATAAAACGTCGGGATTTCCATCCGGCGTTTTTTATTTTTGAAACATAATATAATAGATGTCAATTACTATAAATAAAATCACCAAAACCTACGGCACTCAAAAAGCAGTTGATGATATTTCTTTTACCATTGAAAAAGGAGAGATCGTTGGTTTCCTTGGACCCAATGGTGCAGGTAAATCAACCACTATGAAGATCATCACTGGTTATATACCTTCAACCGAAGGTGTAGCTACTGTTTGTGGTATTACTGTTGATGAAAACAGCAACGAAACAAAAGAAAAGATTGGTTATTTACCCGAAGCAAATCCGCTTTATTATGATATGTATGTGAGAGAGTACATTGATTTCATTACTAATGTACATGCAGTACAAAACAAAAAGGAAAAGATTGAGGAAGTAATTAAAACGGTTGGCCTTACCGTGGAAGCCAATAAAAAGATCGGTCAGTTAAGCAAAGGTTATAAGCAACGTGTTGGTTTGGCAGCTGCATTGATTCATGATCCTGAAGTTTTAATACTTGATGAACCTACCAGTGGACTGGATCCGAACCAGATTGTTGAAATACGTGACCTGATAAAAAGACTGGGAGAAAATAAAACAGTTCTTTTCTCTTCTCACATTTTACAGGAAGTACAAGCCATTTGCGATCGGGTGATCATCATCAACAAAGGAAAAATTGTTGCCGATGATAGTTTAGCCAATCTGCAAAAAGGAAAAACAGACAAACATATTGTATTGGTATCTTTTAAAGAAGAAATAAACTTTGATCTTTTACGGGAATTGGGTGAAGTATCAAATATTGAACAACTACAAACGAAAAGCTACAAACTGCAAACCAACAATCCAGAGTCAGTCAGAAAACAATTACTTGAACTGAGTTTGAAAAATAATCTCAACATTGTTTCTTTGCAAAGTGAGAGTAACAGCCTGGAAGAAATTTTTAAATCATTAACCAACTAATAAAACAATAAAACATCATGAGCTACATCGCCTCCATTCATGCCCGCCAGATATTAGACAGTCGCGGTAATCCAACAGTAGAAGTTGATATTTTAACCGAGAACGAATGTTTGGGCCGTGCCGCCGTTCCAAGTGGCGCCAGCACTGGCATTCATGAAGCCGTTGAATTACGTGACGGTAATAAAAAACTATATGGAGGTAAAGGTGTTTTAAAAGCTGTCAAAAATATCAATACAACTTTAGCAGATACGTTGCTGGGATGGGATGTTGCCGATCAAACAGGCATTGATGCAATGATGATTGCATTGGATGGTACTCCCAACAAAGGAAAACTAGGAGCCAATGCTATTCTGGCGGTGAGTATGGCTGTTGCAAAAGCTGCTGCATTGGAAGCTAATCTTCCGTTATACCGGTACATAGGTGGAACTAATGCAAAGATCCTTCCTATACCCATGATGAATATTTTAAACGGTGGCGCTCATGCCGATAATAAAATAGATTTCCAGGAATTTATGGTGATGCCCGTTGGTGCATCTTCTTTCAGCGAAGGTTTGCAGTGGGGTGTTGAAATTTTTCATGCGCTAAAAACGGTGCTAAAGAAAAAAGGTTACAGTACCAATGTTGGAGATGAAGGCGGTTTTGCCCCAAATATCCAAAGCAATGAAGAAGCAATTGAAACAGTGTTAACCGCTATTCAGACTGCAGGCTATAAAACCGGAAGCCAAATAAAAATTGCAATGGATGCTGCCAACAGTGAACTGTGGAATACTAAAGAAAAAAAATACATCTTCCACAAAAGCGATAATAAAAAAATGACAAGCGAACAACTGGTTAAATACTGGGCAAGTTGGGTTAAGCAATACCCTATTTGTTCAATTGAAGATGGAATGGCGGAAGATGATTGGAAAGGCTGGAAAATGCTGACGGACGAAATTGGCGGCAAATGCCAATTGGTTGGTGATGATCTTTTTGTTACCAATGTTAACCGCCTGGAAAGGGGTATTAAAGAAAATATCGGCAATGCCCTGTTGGTTAAAGTAAATCAAATAGGTACTATTACTGAAACAATGAATGCGGTAACGATGGCACAGAACAACGGATTCAATACCATAATGAGTCACAGAAGTGGTGAAACTGAAGATACAACCATCGCAGACCTGGCAGTTGCGTTGAATTGTGGACAAATTAAAACAGGTTCTGCATCCCGTACTGATCGTATGGCTAAATATAACCAATTGATCAGGATAGAAGAAATCCTCGGTGAGTCTGGTATATATCCGAAAGGAAAGATTAAATTTGGAAAGTAAAATGAAATTACTGACTCATATTCCATCTTGGTTAAAAAACAAATACCTGCTCACGGGTGCTTTTTTTGTAATTTGGATGCTTTTCTTCGACCCAAAAGATATATTTTCTGATTTTGAAAGAAGAAACAAACTTACCGAACTGGAGAAAAGTGAGCTACATCTTAAAAAATTAATTACCGAAACGCGACAGGAACTGTATCTTTTAAAGAATAATGCCCAAAGTATTGAAAAATACGCCAGGGAGAAATACCTGATGAAAAAAGATAATGAAGACCTGTTTATTGTGAATTCCGCCCCCGAAAACAAATAATTTTAGCTTAGAAACAATATTCCTGTTTTACAACCGTTTATGTAATCGGATAACGGATATTTAATTTTTTAACACAAGCAACACAACCTTAACATGCACAATTTTACCCCGGAAGATTTGTTATTGTATTTATACAATGAAACTTCCCCAGCGCAAACAGCCCAGATTAAGGCTGCTTTGGAAACCGACTGGAGTTTACGTGAAAAATTTGAAGTGATAACATCGGCCCAAAAAAGGCTTGAAGCACTGAAAATGACACCCAGTCAGCAAACCATTGAAAACATATTAAGTTACGCAGAAAAAGCAGTAGCAGAACTTACGCCCCAGGCTTAATTCACTCAGTCTTTTAATGTAAATTTATACTCCCCCGATTAAATCGGGGGAGTATTTTTTTTATGACAAAGAAAGACAGGTACAACTTTTTTATAGATTATTTTTTACAGCATGCCCCCGACGCTGAAACAGAGTTGATCTATGACGACCCCTTCCAGCTGCTGGTGGCAGTAATCCTGTCGGCCCAGTGCACTGATAAAAGAGTAAATATTACTACCCCTTTTATATTTGAAAAATTCCCCGACGCTGCTTCAATGAGTAAGGCAAAGTTTGATGATCTGTTTCCTCTAATAAAAAGTATTTCATATCCTAACAATAAAACCAAACATCTTATTGGAATGGCCAATATGTTATTGGAAAAATTCAATGGTAAAGTGCCTATGACTGTGGAAGAATTGGTTCAATTACCAGGGGTTGGCCGCAAAACTGCCAATGTCATCACTTCTGTTATAGATAAACAACCGAATATGGCGGTTGATACTCATGTTTTCAGGGTAAGTAACAGGTTAGGGCTTACAACAAATGCAAAGACTCCACTGGCAGTTGAGAAACAATTAATTAAAAATATACCTGCGCCTTATATCCATATGGCACACCACTGGTTAATACTTCACGGGCGATATATTTGTACTGCCAGGTCGCCCAAATGCAGCATTTGTGACTTACAAAGCATCTGTAAGTATGTAAATAAAAAAGGTAAAAGATGAATTAAAATTGCTAAATAATCGCTTAATTTGCAGTGTACACAATCCTTATTAAAACCCTCAGCACTATAATTTTACTAAAGGACGTCGATAAATGAAAAAAATATCTATTATTTTTAGCTTTGTACTGATGCTTACTTCAAGTGCTGAAAAAGCCGCTGCCCAATTTTATTTTTACGACAACAACTTCTACGATAACCCGGTTTTATTTGAGCTGGGAGGCTCAATAGCTGCCATGAACTGTTTAACAGATGTTGGTGGTAATAAGGGCATTGGTAAAAAATTCGTGAAAGATCTGAACTTCGGTAAAACCCATGTAGCTGGCAGCATATATCTTAGCGCCATGTACAAATATATGTATGTAGTTAGGCTTGAAGCTACATTTGGTAAAGTTTCGGCCGACGATAAAGTATTGGAGAAAGTTAAGGAAACAACACCCAGATATGACAGGAATTTGAACTTCAGTTCAAAAATTACTGATATTATGCTTGGCGTTGAAGTTCATCCATTATTTATCATTAACAGTAAAAAAGATGACTGGACGCCACCTTCGTTTTCACCATATTTATTCGGAGGTGTAGGGTATTTTTCTTTCAACCCTCAAACAAAACTGAATGGCAGAACTGTTGATTTACAGCCGTTGAGTACCGAAGGACAAGGGTTCTCCGAATACCCTGACCGTAAGCCCTACAAATTAAACCAGATTAATTTACCTTTTGGTGTTGGTGTTAAATATGAACTTGGACCTTATTTGAATTTCAGAGCAGAGTTTATTTACCGAAAAATAAATACCGATTATCTTGACGATGTAAGTACAAGATATATTGATCCAACTGTTTATTATAATTACTTCACGGGTGCCAAATTAACAAATGCATTGTTGCTTAACGACCGCCAGTATGAGATCAACCCTACTCATACCAGTCAACCTAATGCAATCAGAGGTTATCCTACAAGCGATGATTCTTATTTTACTTTTAATATTAAAGTAGGATATATTTTCGGACGTGAAAAAAGATGATAAAAGATATTTAGTTAAAAAAATGGGCGCTGAAATCAGCGCCCATTTTTTTGCTTATTAATTTAATACAGCCAGCTCCTTCCCGATTTTGGTAAAAGCTGCAATGGCTTTATCTAAATGACGTTGCTCATGGGCTGCACTCAGTTGAACCCTTATCCTGGCCTGACCCTTTGGTACTACCGGAAAGAAAAATCCAATCACATAAATTCCCTCGTCCAGCAGCTTGGCAGCAAAGTTTTGCGCAAGTACAGCATCGTATAACATGATAGGAACAATTGGATGATCGCCCGGTTTAATATCAAATCCGGCTTCTGTCATTTTAGTTCTGAAGTATTTAGTATTGCTTTCTAAATTATCTCTTAATTCGGTTGTTTCACTCAACATATCTAAAACCGCAATGGAAGCGCCTACAATACTTGGAGCAACAGTATTACTGAACAAATATGGACGGCTGCGCTGACGAAGCATTTCTATGATTTCTTTTCTTCCACTTGTAAATCCGCCACTGGCACCACCCAATGCTTTTCCTAAAGTTCCGGTGATGATATCAATACGACCCATCACATTGCGGTACTCATGTGTACCTCTTCCGGTCTTTCCTAAAAAGCCGCTGCTATGACATTCATCAATCATTACAATCGCATCATATTTATCTGCCAGGTCGCAAATTTTATCAAGCTGTGCAATAGTACCATCCATACTGAAACTGCCGTCGGTTACAATGATCCTGCTGCGCAGGTGAGCCGATTCCTGAAGTTTAACCTCAAGGTCGGCCATATCATTATGTATATAACGGTAGCGTTGAGCTTTACATAACCGCACACCATCAATAATGGAAGCATGATTCAATGTATCAGATATGATCGCATCTTCTTCGCCAAACAGGGGTTCAAAAACGCCGCCATTGGCATCAAATGCAGCAGCATATAAAATAGTATCCTCAGTAGCTAAAAATTCTGCCAGTTTTTGCTCCAACTCTTTATGAATATCCTGTGTGCCACAAATGAATCTAACACTGCTCATACCGTATCCACGCACATCAATATATTTCTTTGCCGCAGCTAAAACCTTTGGATGTGCCGAAAGGCCAAGATAATTATTGGCACAAAAATTCAAAACAGTTTTGCCGTTTACAATGATCTCAGCTCCCTGTTCGCTAGTGATAATCCGCTCTTTCTTAGTTAGCCCTGCATTTTCAATTTCAACAAGTTCAGCGGCAATTCGATTCACAAAATTCTCATTCATATTAGTAGTGGTTAATTTCGGGTAAAAATAAGTAAAAAAGCCCCATCCCAATCCCTCTTCAGTGGGGAGGGAACTCGAAATAAGGAGTTTTCTGATTTCATAGTTAAGGTAATATTTAAATTATTCAAGACAATCTTCGGGATATCACTCCCTACCTGGGAGGGTAAATGGACCTTTTTTCATTTTCTGTAACATTTTAATCCCCACCTTCGTATAATACACATAAACCAACCTTTATTTGAGGTAATTTAACTACCCAACACCTGTATGACGGAGAGAGAATATAATGAATGCGTAAACCTGTATGCAGACAATGTGTACCGCTTTATCGTCAAAAATCTGAGGCATACTGAGGATGCAAAGGATGTGGTACAGGGTGCTTTTGAAAAATTATGGATAAACAGGGATAAGGTTGACAATGAGCGCAGCAAAAGTTTTTTATTTACTGTGGCTTACAACCAGATGATCGACCACATACGCAAAAACAAAAGGGTTGTTTTGCGGGACGATTTTCCGGAAAATGCTAAAGCGGTCAGCAACTTTAAACATGACACAAAAAGAATTTTAGATGAAGCACTTGCCAGGCTGAATGAAAAACAACGAAGCCTTGTTTTACTAAAAGATTATGAAGGGTACAGCTACGAAGAGATTGGACAAATTACAGGACTTAACGAAAGCCAGGTAAAAGTTTATTTACACCGGGCCAGGTTGCAGCTAAGAGAATATATAGTGAGTCCGCAAAATGTGATTTAAAACCACTCCACTCGCTGAAGGGGGACTGGAAAGCATATTAATAATAAAGAATGCGAATTAACAGACATAATTACGAAGAGTTTTTTTTACTGTATGTAGATAACGAACTGTCTGCAACGGATCGTAATGCTGTTGAATTATTTGTAAGGGAAAATCCGGATCTGCAAATTGAACTGCAGTTATTAAAACAAACCGTCGCCGAGGCCGATTCTATCAGCATGCATAAAAAAGACTGGCTGTACATGGAAGATGATGTTTCTGCATTGCAGGAATCGCTTTTACTATATACCGATGATGAGTTGAACCCTGCTGATAAGAAACTCGTCGAAACCATGCTATCTGCGGATAAAGCTGCCGAAGCGGAGTGGAAGATTCTGCAACAAACCATCGCAGAGGCAGATACATCAATTGTATTTGAAGACAAACCATTGTTGTACCGACATGCCGTAGCCAGAATTATTGGCATCAAGTGGTGGCGTATTGCTGCAGCTGCTGCTCTATTGAGTTTTATCGTCTGGACAGCTATATCAGTTTATAAAAATAATTTTTCGGCGGCGGGTGATGATGGCGGTTTAGTTAAGAAAGTAAAAACGGAATCGGTTCAGTCTCCCGATAATGAACTGATGGAAAAATCGAATCCTGATAATAAACAACCTGAAACTACTACTCCGAAAAATAACATTGCTAACAACGCAGTTGAAAACAATGAGACGGAACAAAAAACTAATTTGGTAAAGCAATCTGGTGAAACATTAGTCAGCAGGAAAAACAATACACAACATCCGGTAAAAGCAACGGAAGAATCAATTACTGCTCAAAAAATTGAAAACAAAAAACCGGGTAATGATTTACCGAAACCGCATTTTGAAAATATTAGCAATAATAAGAGTAACGAAACGGTTGTCAAAAACGTACTACCTGAAAACAACAACAATAAGATTTCCGGAAAAAACACTGACGTTGTAAAAACCAATCCCAATGAAAAAGCATTTAACGAAACTGTTACAAATTCCAACAATAACAACATGGCGCCGGCAGTAACAGCAATAACGGTTGCCAATAACAAAACTGCAGATGAGGGCAACAACAGGTATCTTAATTTAGATAATGAAAAAGAAAAACGAACAGGACTTGGCGGCTTTTTACGTAAAGCAAAACGAATGATTGAACGTACCACCAATATTAATACCGGCCAGGGTGTAAAGATCGCCGGATTTGAAATCGCATTAAAATAATCATTTAAAATTGAAAAAAAATGAAAAAGCTAAATCTACTTTTAGCCCTGGCATTAATTTGCCTGAATACATCGGCACAGGAAGACAATGGAAAAGACACTATTCGTATCGGCGGGATGATCATTATAAAAAAAGGTAAGCCGGCAAAAGACGGCGACGTGGAAATAAATATCAATGGCCCAAAAATCCCAAAAAGAAATAAAAATGTAAGTACTAACTGGGGAATAATTGACATTGGCTTTGCCAACTACAACGATCAAACAAATTATGCAAATGCAGGTTCGTACCTGGTAAACAGGCCGGGCTATCCTGCGTTGGATAAAAATGATTTTAAATTACGGACTAGTAAAAGCGTAAATGTTAACTTTTGGCTTTTTATGCAGCGGGTAAACTTAATAAAGCACTACGTTAATTTAAAATACGGATTGGGAGTTGAACTGAATAACTATCGATATAAGTCTGACATCAATTACAACGAAAACGGACCCGTGCCTTACACGAATACACAAACCAATGCAGCATTTATTTTCAGGGATTCTATTTCTTTTTCAAAAAATAAACTGGCGGCGGATTATGTTACCGTACCGGTAATGTTAAACTTTTCAACCCACCCTTTTAGCGAAAAGCGGGGTATAAGCTTGAGTTTTGGTGTAAGCACCGGGTATCTATACAGTCAACGCAACAAGCAAAAAAGCACCGAAAGAGGTAAGCTGAAAAACAAAGGCGAATATGATATGGAAAAGTTCAAATTTTCCTATGTGGCCGAACTTGGCCTTGGACCCATCAGATTATATGGTTCTTACAGTCCCCATTCCATGTACGAAAGAAGTTTGGATATACGCCCCTATAACATCGGGTTCCGTTTCAGTAACTGGTAAAATTGCTCTCTCACTCAATCCTTTACCCATTACGGTTTTTACCAAAATGGGTGAGGGATGAGTTTTTTCATATCGAATTGCCTCTTTGGCTATTCGATATTTTTCCACATTTTTAAAAAATGTTAATGTTTCTCAGTGGAATAAAATATTTTTATCCGGCATATCGTTTGTAACTCAAAGAAACAATTGTTTACTGCATGAAATTTATCCGCATTTTTCACCTAGGTGTATTGTGTACATTATTTGCACTGGTTTCCTTTATTCCGGTGAGGGTTAATAATGCCATTGTTGCAAAAGTAAATGCTCATTTTAGCGATACAACCGGTTTTAACCTCAGCGCAACTAATCCTTATCATATTATTGTTGATAAAAGTGAGTATGAACTTTATGTGTATGACGAAGAAGGATGGTATGCCACTTACCCCATTGTTTTTGGCAGCCGCGATTTGAGTGATAAAATGAGAGAGGGTGATAAAAGAACACCGGAAGGTGAATTTAAAATCATTATTAAAAAGATGCACCCTAAATGGGGCCCCGAATTGTTGCTTGACTTTCCAAATGAAATAGATATAAAAAAATTCAACGAGAGAAAAGCCAAAGGCTTGGTTCCGGGCAAAGCAAGAATTGGAGGCGGTATTGCCATTCATGCAACAAGGCCGCAGGAAGAATGGACTGTAGATAATTTTTATAACTGGACCGACGGATGTGTGTCAGTAAAATACACCGAGATGAAAGATCTTTATAATTATATCCCCATCGGAACTAAAGTTACGATCCGCCCCTAACTCGTCATCCTATCTTAATTTAATCATTAGAGCATGACCATTCAGGTTATGTACGATTTGTCTGTCGGGTAAATACCGGTATTCCTCTACCAATTTAGTTACACCGGTACAGGTATGAAATCCATAATCATCAAACACAACCACGCCACCTGGTATCATTTTATCCCACACCCACTCCAGGATATCTTTTGCTGAATCATAAACATCTACATCAATATGGCAAATACCAAATTGTTCAGTAATTAAAATCTTATCGGCTGTATCTTCAGGAAAAACCCCTTTCAATATCTTATAATATTGATAACGCGATTTTTTCTTAAGAGCATCTTCTACTATAAACTGGCTCGTATCGCTATGCTCGCCACCCGAATAAAAACTATCTTTTGCACTTGCTTTTGCTACTCCTTCAAATGTATCTGCGAGGTATAAATTTGCTTTACTTTTTAATAAATTGAGCTGACGTGCCATCACTGCTGCAGTTCCGCCACGCCAAACACCCACTTCAAGTACAGCCGCATTTGGATCAAGTGAATGTATCTTTCTAACCAGTTGCCAAAGTTCGTAGCAGCGGTAAATATCTACAAGGGTGTTTTTCTTGATCTCTTCATAAATATTCATAAAATTATCATCACCACGCCATGGCGCATAATTGGCCGAAGGAAATGAATAGCCGTAGTGTAAATCATCTACACTAAAATTGGCCCGGCCTTTATAGGTTGGTCTTTTGCCGATATAAACTCCTGTTTTATCAAACAGAGAATGAATGATTTTCTTAAACGACATGTTTTTTTGTTTCTTTTTTTGCTGAGCTGCTCTGCAAAAAAAGGGTTTTTATTTTTAATGGTTGATAAATAACAGGCTTCCATCGCCATAGCTTAAAAATCGAAAATCATTTTGCAGCGCATAATTATATACTTTATTCCAGTCTTGCCCGATAGCAGCTGCAACCAAAAGCAATAAAGTTGATTGGGGCTGATGAAAATTGGTAACTATGGCTTTTGCGATTTTAAATTGATAGCCCGGTGCAATTAAGATCTGACACTGAGTAAATATCCGCTGCTGTTTTTTTTCTTTAAGCCAAACAACTAAAGATACTAAGGCTTCTTTTGCTTTAACGTTACTTGAACGCAATGGCTCTTCGTAAACTTCCCATTGGTTGATACTTAAATCTGGCAATTCAGGATCTGTCATCACCTTAACACCCATCCAGTACAAGCTTTCAATAGTTCGTAAAGAAGTAGTACCTATAGCTACAACCGTCTTATCTAATTGCGAAACCAGGTTTTCAAGAAATACCAGGTCCACATCAATCCACTCTGGATGCATTTCATGATCCTGCATAGTGGCCGCTTTCACTGGCTTAAATGTACCTGCACCAACATGCAGCGTCACAAAATCTTTTTGAATATTTTTTTCAGCCAGTTTTTCAAATATGGCATCTGTAAAATGCAGGCCTGCTGTTGGCGCTGCTACCGAACCCTCCTCTTCTGCATAAATGGTTTGATAGCGCTCAATATCTTCAGTTTCGGCTTTTCTTTTTATATATGGTGGCAAAGGAATATCACCTGCAGCCTCTAATATTTCGGCAAAGCTAAAATCAACAGGGCTCCAGCTAAACTCTACTACATAAGCATCTGAAAGTTTTTCAACTAATTTTACTTTTAACTCTACTCTCCGAATTCCCAATTCCAAATTCCTTTTTAAAACATCTTCTTTCCACTTACTTACTCCGCCAATCATGCATTTCCATTTTACCGAACCTGTCTTGTTCATAACATGGCTGTACTCATTGATCTTTTCATAGGGTTCAAGGCAAAATATTTCAATAGCACCGCCGCTGCTTTTTTGAAAACGCAAACGTGCCTTAATAACTTTCGTGTTATTAAAAACCAAAAAACTATGTGAGGGCAGATACTGACCTAAATTACTGTAATGATCTTCCTGTATTCCGCCATCTTTGTACACAAGCAGTTTGGATGCATCACGTTCTGCAAGCGGGTGCAGTGCAATTCTCTCAGCCGGTAATTCATAAGTAAACTCCTGTATTGAAATATTCTTTGGATGCATCATTTTAAAAAGCCGGATATTTCGTTAACCCATTTGGCAGTTTCACTTTTACACAAACTTTCGTGGCCGCTGTTCTCAAAAATTACAAACTTTTTATTGGCGCTTTGGATATTTGCAAACATAACATCTTCTTCACCTTTAGTAACCCTGGGGTCGTTCCTGCCCCATTGCAACAAAACAGGACAGCTAATTTCTTTTACGTATTCCTGTGGCTTCATACTAAATGCCCAAAAACCATTTTCAGCGCCACCCCAAAAAGTAAGTAAAGTGGATATGGGTTGCGCAGGTAGTCCCATCATTTTTACTCTGCCCATAACTGCATCTTCAATAGTACTAAATGGCATTTCTAAAATTACTTTTGAAGGAAGCAGTTTATAATCCTTAATTGCTTTAGTTATTGTAGATGCACCCATGGATATTCCCCACAACACAATATTCTTTTCGCCCTTGTTCTTAATAAAATCGTAAGCAAGTTTTACATCTTCTGCTTCATTATATCCAATTGTACATTTATTTCCCTGGCTGTTACCATGCGCTCTAAAATCAATCAGCAAAGTATTGTATCCCAGTTTCCTGAACTCTTCAGCTTCGGTATTTACACCTGATTTGGTACCACCATGCCCATGAAAAAGGCAAACTGTACCTACAGCGCTATCAGTTTGTAAATACCATCCCTCCAATTTCAAATCTTCTTTTGTTTGTAAATAAACAGTGTTAAAAGTAGAGTCTGTTGCAACTGTATTTTTCTGCTTCACCGCATTTATACCAAATAAAATCTCCTTTATTTTATCCCAACCTGTTTTATCAGCTTGTGCTTTTACAGTCATAAAACCATTATCATAAAAATGGGTAAACTTGTAAGCATGAAAAGCTACCACCACATTAAGCAGCAAAAACAACACAAATACAGTACGGGCAACGGTTTTTAAGAACCTTTTCATACGAATTCATCATTTTCTGCAAAAATATAGGTAAATATGGTGCGAACGGTAAATAAATAATATGTATAAACAGTACATTTGCTGCTCTTCAAAATTTCAAAACAATTACTATGCGATTTATTAAACCGTTTTTATTTTCCCTCTCTTTTCTATTTGCTGTTACTGCTATTGCACAAAACGGGAAATTTGAATGGAAGGATGCCGCTTCTGCCGGATACACTTACAAATATGTAACCAATGATCCTGCTAAAGCAAGGTTTTATACTTTAAAGAACGGGCTTACTGTTATTCTAAGTCCAACTAAAAAAGACCCACGGATACAATGTTACGTGGCCGTTAAAGCTGGCGGTAAAACTGATCCGGCAACCAACACAGGACTTGCTCATTACCTGGAGCATATGCTGTTCAAAGGAACTGATAAATATGGTACGCTGGATTGGGCAAAAGAAAAACCCGAGCTTGATAAAATAGATGACCTGTATGAAGTGTATAATAAAACAACGGATGTTGAAAGACGTAAGGCCATCTACCATCAGATAGATTCTATCTCGGGCATTGCATCAAAATATGCAATTGCCAACGAGTACGATAAAATGATGAGCAGCATGGGAGCTCAGGGTACCAATGCTTTTACTTCATTTGAGCAAACTGTGTATACCGATGATGTTCCTGCCAATGCGATTGATAAATACCTCGCAGTACAGGGAGAGCGTTTTCGCAACCCAGTGCTAAGAATCTTCCATACCGAACTGGAAGCTGTTTATGAAGAAAAGAACCGCGGACTGGATAGCGATGGAGGTCGTGTTTTTGAAAAACTCTTTTCCGAATTGTTTAAGAATCACAATTACGGTTTACAAACCACTATCGGCACAATTGAGCATTTAAAAAATCCGTCGCTTGTGGAGATCAGAAAATACTTCAACAAGTATTATGTGCCTAATAATATGGCTGTAATCATGAGTGGTGATTTTGATCCGGATGTAATGATCAAAAAAGTAGAAACCACATTTGCATACATGCAGAATACGCCATTCAAAAAATACACTTTTCAACCGGAGCAACCGATCACCGCACCCATCACATCTGAAATAGTTGGCCCCGATGCTGAAAATGTAACCATTGGATTCCGTCTTGCCGGCAATAAATCAAAAGATGTTTTGCTTGCCGACCTGGTTGGTCAGATTCTAACCAATGGTAAAGCAGGTTTAATGGATCTTAATCTGGTGAAGAGGCAAAAATTACTAGGCGCCTCTGCTTCTGCTTTCACTCTTATAGATTATGGTGTGTTGCGTATGCAGGGCAGGCCTACGCTTGGTCAATCACTGGATGATGTAAAAGCACTTATGCTTGGCGAAATTGAAAATCTAAAAAAAGGAAATTTTGATGATGACCTTATCACTTCAATCATCAACAATCTGAAAAAAAGATCCATTCAAGCCTATGAAACATACGGTTCAAGAGCCAGTAATCTGATGGACGCTTTTACCAGCGAACTGGACTGGCAGGAGCAGGTTGCCTATACTGACAATCTTTCTAAATTAACCAAGACTGACATCGTAGCCTTTGCCAATAAATATTTTGGAGAAAACTATGTAGTTATTTTTAAACGCAAGGGAGAAGACAACAGTGTAATAAAAGTAGAGAAGCCGCCAATAACACCAGTAGAAACAAACAGGGATGCACAATCACCGTTTGTTAAGATGGTGAACAATATGCAGGCATCTCCTATGAAACCTGTTTGGATAGACTACAATAAAGATCTTCAAAAAGCAATAGTTGGTCCTGCAGAAGTTTTGTATGTGCAGAATAAAGATAACAGTTTATTCCGCCTGCGTTACCGCTTTGACATGGGGACCTGGAATAATAACAAAATAAGTCTGGCCGCACAATACCTTCAGTTTTTAGGAACCGATAAGATGAGTGCCGAAGATATCACAAAAGCGTTTTACAAAATAGCATGTAGCTTTAATGTAAGTGCAGCCAACGAATTCACAACAGTAACCATAGAAGGTTTGCAGGAGAATTTCAATGCAGCGGTAACTTTGTTTGAGGATGTCTTAAAGAATTGTAAGGCTGATGAAGCGGCCCTCGAATCCTTAAAGCAGCGGTTAAAGAAATCACGTACCGATGCCAAGGCAAACAAAGGCGCTATTATGAGCGCATTGATGAATTATGCAAGGTATGGTCAAAGAAATCCGTTTAATTATACATTGAGCGATGAGGATTTGAATAAGATCAGCTCTGCCGATCTCATCAACATATTACATGGCCTGAACAGCAATGGGCATAAAATTATTTACTATGGCCCGCTATCAATGCAGCAGCTTACAGCAAGTTTGAAAACCATGCATACGATTCCGGCTGCGTTCAAAGCCGCTCCATCAAAAATGAACTTTACACTTGAGGAGCAAACAAAAAACAAGATCTTGTTTGCCGATTATAATATGGTGCAGGCTGAAGTGCGCTGGGTACGTAATACGTCGGCATACAGTGCCGATAAAGAACCGGTTGTTGACATCTTCAATAATTATTTTGGAGGTGGAATGGGAGCCCTTGTTTTTCAAACCATCAGGGAATCTAAAGCACTGGCTTATTCTACCTTTGCTTTTTATGCAAAACCAGAAAAGAAAGAAGATCCGTTTTTTACCATCGCCTATGTGGGCTGCCAGGCCGATAAATTCAACGAGTCAGTGAAGGCCATGAATGAATTACTAAATGATTTACCTAATGTAGAAGATAATATTGGATATGCACGTGATGGCATCAAAAAAGATATAGAAACAGAACGCATTACTCAAGACGGCATAATTTTCAACTACCTGGCCGCACAACAAAAAGGATTGAATGAAGATATTCGAAAGAGCACTTATAGCGCTGTTGACAAGATTGGTTATCCTGAATTGAAAAAATTCCATACCGATAATCTTGCCAACAAGGCTTATACTTATTGCATTGTGGCATCTGATAAAAAATTAAGCGAAGACGACATGAAGAAATATGGCGAAATAAAAAAGCTGAGCCTCGAAGAATTATTCGGATACTAATATTGAGTGTGAATTACAAAGAAGGAAGTCAGGTCTCAAAGGCCTGACTTCCTTCTTTTATGTAAACCCGGTCATCAGTGCATCCTGAAATTGTACCGTATAAAACTTAATAAGATGAGAAAGATAATTTCAGCAGCAGTTGCCCTCTTCAGCCTGGTTGCATCAGCACAAAACACAACAACCGAAAATATTATTGAAGGCGGTAAAGCGCTGGTTGAATTGGTAAAGGTTCTAAAAATGCCTGCTCATGCTGAGTTTCAGCCCATAGTGGTTGCAAGGCCCGATAGCTGTACTCTCAAAAATACAAGTGACTTGTGCTTTAAAAATGTAACTGGTAAAACAGTCTACGTCAGCTTATACAAACGTTTAGGTAATGGTTATGAACCCAACGTACTTACCATCACCGTGCTTCCAAAAAACCAAGAATGCTGGTATGAGATAAAATCAGGTATCTATAAATATAAAATTGCTATGAAGGAAGAAGAGGATGAAGACCCTGAAGTTTACAGCGAAGGAGAAATGAAATTACTTGCCTGCCAAAATATTGTGAAAGAAATAAAATTTTAATCGCCTGCTATTTCTTTAATAGTCATCAGCGTGTTCATTTTGACAGACTTGAAAAATTGGGAAGAGTTCTTCTTATCGGGCCATTTAATTTCTATCTCTTCAATGCTTACTGCATTGCCCAACCCGGCTGAAACCAGTAATGGATTAGACCCAAAACTTCCGCCCGTATTTACTACATGATAAAAATTTTGAAAACCTCCATCTGGCAATTTTACTTTAATTCTGATTTTAGCGCCAATGGCGGACCGGTTCGATTTTACGCCTTCCAGTTTTAGTTTTATCCAATTGTTACCATTATTGGTTGTGTTTTCAAAAAGTACATTTCTGAAACGGTCGCCTTCCACCGCTCCACCGGTTACCATATAAATATCCTGATCGCCATCATTATCAATATCGGCAAACGCAATGGCATGGCCTTTTTGAATATGGCCTGTATGGGTTGCGTAAGTAATGTCTTCAAATCTCCTACCCGCAACATTGCGGTATAATTTATTGGGGACAATACTGTTAAACTCCGGTGCACCGGTTCCTAAATAATAATCAGGCCAGCCGTCATTATCAACATCACCAAAATTGCAACCCATGGTATAGTTGATATGATCAACCCCGTAAGCTTTGCTCACATCGGTAAACGTATTGTTGCCATTATTATGATACAACCTTGGCTGCTCACCCATGGGCGCCATCCCCAACATATCACGGGCTGCATCTTCACCAACCTGCGAAAATCGTTTGGTATCGTAACCCGAAACAAAAATGTCTTCGAACCCATCATTATCAAAATCAAAAAACCAGGCAGGAAAACTACTTAACGGTTCTTCTACTCCAGCCGACTTAGAAATGTCAACAAAT
The DNA here is from genome assembly GCA_024642285.1 of Sphingobacteriales bacterium. Lineage (GTDB taxonomy): Bacteria > Bacteroidota > Bacteroidia > Chitinophagales > Chitinophagaceae > Ferruginibacter. The sequence goes on along the minus strand of JAHEBJ010000001.1, from coordinate 103,517 downwards.
TTTCTTTCGCCTGATGCAGCATCTGCCTTGTTTAAAAATAATTTATTGGGAAGACCCAATGCAGAAATATACAGGTCGGAAAAGCCATCATTATTTATATCACCCCAAACCGAACCCTTTACAAAGCTGATAAAATTTAAACCATACTTAGCCGATACATCTGTAAACTTTCCCTTTACATTCATAAATAACTGGCAGGGGTAATTTTCATGTCCTACAAAAAGATCAATCCAACCATCGTTATTAAAATCGCCCCAACTTGCTGTTTGAGTGGGCGCCGGAGAATACAGCCCTGCTTCTATTGTCACATCCTCAAAACTATTGTTACCATTATTTTTTAAAAGCGAAAAAGGAAATTTTGCATTTTTACCCAGCCAGCCTCCACGTAATACAAGAATATCTGCAAAGCCATCATTATTATAATCAGCGTGAATCAGATTTAGTCCGCCGGTAATGCCTACTAAACCCGATGAAGCTGTTTCATTTTTAAAGCTGCCATCTTTTTGCTGATGCATATATCTGATCTGATCACTTAATCCGTAAGAGCTTGCCATGATATCGAGCAATCCATCATTGTCCAGGTCCTCAACAACAACACCACCCGAAATGCCATTCATATCAACTCCTTTCCGCGTAGCTATATCTTTTAAAACAACATTGGATTTGGTTATTGAAAATATACCGGGTTCTATGAGCAACTCCTTCGGTACTTCGGCCGGATATTTACTCAACGTCATATAAGCCACATTCATTAAATACCTCGACTGCAAGTCAGCTGGAAATTTATTTAAGATCAACTTATATGTTTCTATCGCTTTTTCGGAGCCCGTAGTCAGCGTATGTAAACCTCCTCCCTGAATTGGTATAATACAACTCTGTGCATTATGATTGGCGGCACAGTTTTCCAGTTCGCCTTTCCGCATATAAGCGATTGCTAACAGATCAAAAAATGGTTTAGACTGGTCGTTCATGTTATCGCCTGTAAACTGCATGGCTGCAATTACCTGACTGAGTACACTGATGGCTTCATCGGAATTGCCTGCATTTAAAGTTTCGTTGCTGTATTGGAAATAAAGTGTTACCCGTTTATAAGGATCAGTAGTTGTGTCGAGTTTTTTTCTAAAGATTGCGGTCCTTGCTTCATTCATCAGGTAAAAGTCTTCGGGATCGGCATACCTGCCAATACTGTCGAGTATGGCAGCCATCTGTAAAGTACCAGCAGTTTGCTTAACCGTTGAAATAATTGGCACGCCTGCAGGATCGCAGCAACTTTTCATTTGTGCATTTGCATTAAGGTACGAAAGAAGCAACGCAAGAAACAAACAATTTGTATAGCCAGGTTTAATCATAAAGAAATTTAAAGAGCCCAAAATTAAATTAAAAAAGCTGCAGAGCATGGTTACAATTTGCCCTTTTGTATTTCTTCAACCACAGCAGGATCAAGCAGAGTTGTTGTATCACCCAGATTTTTGGTTTCACCTTCGGCGATCTTTCGTAAAATGCGTCGCATGATCTTTCCACTGCGGGTTTTAGGCAGACCTGTTACAAACTGGATTTTATCAGGCTTGGCAATTGCACCAATCACCCGGGTAACAGTTTGCAGAATATCTTTTTTACTTTGTTCATCATCGCCATGCTTCTGGTTCATGATCACATAAGCATAAATGCCCTGTCCTTTTACCTCATGCGGAAAACCAACCACAGCGCTTTCTACCACACCGGCGTGCATGTTGATGGCATTCTCTACTTCGGCTGTGCCAATGCGATGACCACTTACATTCAATACATCGTCAACTCTTCCGGTTATTCTGAAATTCCCTTCAGCATCTTTGAACGCACCATCACCTGTAAAATATAAATTTTCGTAGGTGGCAAAATAATTTGTGCGGTAACGTTCATGATCGCCGTAAGTGGTTCGTAAAATTCCCGGCCACGGTGCCTTTATACAGAGATTTCCTTTAACCAATCCATCTTCATCTTTTTGAGTTACCTCATGCCCATGCTCATCAACCAGTATTGGTTGTACACCCGGCATTGGTAAAGAAGCCCAACTGGGTTTTGCCGGTGTTACTCCAGCCAGATTACTTATGAGGCAGCCGCCGGTTTCTGTTTGCCACCAGGTATCTACGATCGGGCATTTTTTCTTTCCGATATGTTCATCATACCAATGCCATGCTTCTTCATTAATGGGTTCACCAACTGTACCCAAAACTTTTAAAGAGGAAAGATCTTTTCCTTTCAACGGATCTAACCCATAGCTCATTAAACTTCTTATAGCTGTTGGTGCCGTATACAAAGTATTCACTTTGTATTTTTCTACTATGTCCCAAAACCGGCCGGCAGTTGGCCACGTGGGAATACCTTCAAACATTACACCCGTTGCTCCTGCGCTCAATGGACCGTATACAATATAACTGTGCCCGGTTATCCACCCGATATCGGCTGTACAGAAAAAAACATCGCCGGGTTTGTATTGAAAAACATTTACAAAAGTATAATTGGTCCAAACCATATAACCGGCACTACTGTGCACCACACCTTTGGGTTTGCCTGTTGAACCCGAAGTGTATAAAATAAACAAGGGATCTTCGGCATCCATTTCTTCGGCAGGAAAATTGAATGTTGCATTCAGTTCTAATTGATCTTCTGCATGCAGCATCTCATCTTCCCACCAAACATCTCTTCCCTTTATCATGCTAACCGGCGTTCTTGTTCTTGTATAAACAATTACCCGCTTTACGGTTTTGTTGCCAATCAAGGCATCATCAATAATGCTTTTTAAAGAAATATCTTTTCCGCCGCGATAAGCACCATCGCAGGTAACAATAAATTCAACATTGGCATCTTCCAAACGATCGGCAATACTTTGAGCGCTGAAGCCGCCGAAAATTACGCTGTGAATGGCACCAATCCTTGCACAACCCAAAACAGCATAAGCCAACTCCGGCACCATGCCCATATATATACATACACGATCCCCCTTTTTTACTCCATTATTTTTTAATACCTGTGCAAACTGGCAAACCCGTTTATGCAGCCGGGCATAAGTGACTGTTCTTGTTCTTTCCTCAGGATTATCTGGTTCCCAGATGATGGCGGGTTTATCAGCCATGGTTTTTAAATGCCTGTCGATACAATTTTCGGTGATGTTTAATCTGGCATTGGCGAACCATTCAACTTTGGGTTCAGTAAAATTCCAGTTTAAAACCTTATCCCATTTTTTGCGCCACTCAAAATTTTCGGCAATGGCTCCCCAAAAACTTTCCGGGTCTTCTACACTTTTTTTATAGTCGTTGTGATATTGTTCCAAAGAAGTTATCTGATAAGGATATGCCATTATTATTTGCAGGTTTACTTTACTGCCAATTTAATATATTTATACCATCTTTGTTTAAAAAATAATCCAACGGATTATGCTTTAAATATTAGATGGTATTATGCCGATAGCAAAGATGATTGAAGCATCTTACTGGCACATCGGCATTATACCTACTTGCCGATAAAAAATTAAACAATACTACACATGTCATCAAACCCCGTTAAAGGAATCGGTAAAATTATTTTTTCGTCCTCCCTGGGTACGTTGATTGAATGGTACGATTTTTACATTTTCGGCATGCTTGCCAAAACGATTTCCATCCAGTTTTTTCCCGAAGGAAATAATACAGCAGCCTTGTTGAGTACGTTGGCCATTTTCGCCGCAGGTTTTTTAGTGCGGCCTTTTGGAGCATTGGTATTTGGAAGACTGGGCGATCTGATTGGCAGAAAATATACTTTCTTGCTCACCCTGATTTTAATGGGTGGCTCTACGTTTTTAATTGGACTGGTACCGGGTTACAAAGCAATTGGCATTGCAGCGCCCCTGCTCGTTTTATTCTTGCGATTAATACAGGGACTTGCGTTAGGCGGTGAGTATGGTGGCGCAGCAACCTATGTTGCCGAACATGCTCCCAAAGGAAAAAGAGGTTATTATACAAGCTGGATACAAACTACAGCCACGCTGGGTTTATTTGTGGCGCTGGGTATCATCATGCTGGTGAAAACAAATATGAGTGATGCTGCATTCAACGCTCAATGGGGCGGCTGGCGTTATCCATTCTGGATTTCAATCCTGCTGGTTGGTGTTTCCATTTATATCCGGCTAAAGATGCATGAGTCGCCTTTGTTTGTTGCACTGAAAAAAGAAGGCACCACTTCAACCAATCCAATCAAAGAAAGTTTTGGGCATAAAGCAAATTTCAAAATGGTATTGCTTGCTTTGTTTGGGGCAGTAATGGGGCAGGGCGTTATCTGGTACACAGGACAGTTTTACGCACAAAGTTTTTTAGAAAATACCGTTAAGCTTGATTTTATTCAAAACCGTGAAATATTATTATGGGCAATTGGACTGGCCACACCTTTCTTTTTATTTTTTGGTTGGCTGAGTGATAAGGTGGGAAGAAAGTGGATCATGCTGACCGGAATGTTACTTGGTGTAGTTTTTTACAGGCCCATATTTAATACTTTTCTAAAACAGACCAATGCGAAGGAATGGAAAAACCAGGCGATACGAATGGCAAAGCCTAACGTTACCTCAACTTTATTTAAAATTGATACGATCTCAAATGCCGACCCTTTACTGAATGTAAAAATTGAGCACAGTAAAACCTACTGGGAATTACATGACGGACGAAAGTTTTCAATTACCAGTGCTGATACGGTCCCTATGAATCAATTTAAATCCTTAATTAAAGTTGATACTAATCCTGTTTACGCCGACAAATATTTATCGTCGGTTCTCAAATGGAAATTCATTTCTTTGGTATGGATAATGATCATCTTTGTAACCATGGCCTATGGCCCGATAGCAGCTTTCCTTGTTGAATTATTTCCAACAAAGATCCGCTATACATCCATGAGCCTGCCATACCATATTGGTAACGGCGTGTTTGGCGGACTGGTTCCTTTTATTGCGACCTTGCTGGCAACAGCATTTACAAAAGACCCTTTGGTAGGGCTTTGGTATCCTATTAGTGTAGCAGCATTGTGCTTTATCATTGGAGCATTGTATTTGAGTAACAAAATTGACAATGATGTTAACGATTAAAAAAAATTTATGAATACAGTTAAAAAAATAATGGGCCTTGTATGGATAATTTTAGCACCGGTAATCATTTACTTGCTAGTAACAAGTGCCCTTCATAATATTAACAGCGGCGGAACAAGAGATATTAATCAACCCATACCGTGGATAATCATCATTGGTATTTTTACACCTATCGCCTTAGGCCTGATGATATTTGGCTATTATGCAATTAAAGGTGAATATGATAAACTGCCATCCAATTCTAACGACTTGAGCTGAAAACCGGCAAAATTTTACAATAATCAAACAATTCAGAATATTAATTGTTACTCTCCTCGTTAACTTTGCAGCCTCAATGAGAAAATTAGCAACTATACTGGTTTTATTATTTGCGCTGGTGCAAGCGGCACCGGTGATATGTTCTATATGCTCATTGCAAACCCGGTTGTTTTTGGTAGATGAAGAGAAAGGCCCCGAGAAAACAGAAAAAAACGAGACTAAGGAAATTAAAATTATTCAGACGTTAAATAACTGCCACAAAGAATACAACCCAAAAACCCCCACTCCTTTTTTACTTGCGGATAAAATTTCACTTTCTCCATGTCTGGAGCAGCATACTCCGCCGCCGGATTTCATCTAATTTCAGCTTCTTTTTTTAGCTAAATAGCTCTATATTCCGTATCTAAATTCTGTAAATTTTTAAACTAAACATTCATGCCTGTAAACATGAGTCCGGTTGCCAGGATAATGAACCTGGTAAAACTTGAGAAGAAAGAAATTTCTGCTGTATACTTTTATGCAATTCTTAATGGCTTAATCCAGCTTTCACTGCCGCTGGGCGTACAGGCCATCATTGGTTTTATCCTTGGTGCATCCATGCGGGCATCGCTGGTTGTACTTATTTCTTTGGTAGTTGTGGGTGTACTGGTAGCAGGTATAATGCAAATAAATCAGATGAAGATCATCGAAAAGATAAGGCAAAAACTGTTTGCCCGTTATTCATTTGCCTTTGCTGAGCACCTTCCAAAAATAGATCTGAATAAGAGCGATCACATTTACCTCCCAGAGTTGATCAATCGCTTTTTTGACATTCCCGTTCTGCAAAAAAGCCTTTCTAAAATATTGCTGGATATACCTACTGCTATTGTGCAGATCATTCTTGGATTGATATTATTGTGTTTTTATCATCCGGCTTTCATAATGTTTGGTATGATTCTGATAACACTTCTTTGGCTGATTTTAAGATATAGTGGAAAACGGGGATTGGAAACCAGCCTGGAAAAAAGTACTCACAAATATAAAGTGGCTGCCTGGCTGGAAGAAACAGCACGTGTTATCAAATCCATTAAGATAACCAGAAATAACCGGCTGCACCTTCAAAAGACTGATGAGCTTGTAACCAACTACCTGGTTTCAAGAACCAGGCACTTTAAAGTGTTACTGTTCCAATTCAATGTAATGGTGGTTTTTAAAACCGTCATAACTGCAGCCATGTTGATTGTTGGCACCATTTTGCTTGTTGATCAGCAGATAAACATCGGCCAGTTTATTGCCGCCGAAATTATCATATTACTGGTACTTACCTCTGTAGAGAAACTGATTATGAACCTGGGTAGTGTGTATGATACGTTAACTGCAGTGGAAAAACTTTCAAACCTTACCGATATCCAAATTGAGCCAAACGGCACCATAGAAATGCCGGTAAAAAATACTGGTATAAAACTGGAAATGAAAGAGCTGAGTTTTAGTTACCGTGGAAAACGGCAATTATTTACCAACATATCCATGATGATAAACCCGGGCGAAAAAGTTTGCATAATGGGTAAAGACAGTTCGGGAAAAAGTAGTTTGTTACGGATTATGGCGGGTGCATTTACCGACTTTAAAGGGACTCTGCTGCTTGATGATTTGCCCTTTTCGAACTATTCGCTGGCTTCCATACGGTCTAATACCGGTGTACTGATGAATGACCAGGATATTTTTCAGGGTACTTTATGGGAGAATATCACGCTAGGCAATGACAATGTACAAATCGATGATGTAACGGAACTGGTAAATAAAACAGGCCTTAACGAGTTTATCAATACACTGGACAACGGATACGACAGCTTACTGGATTCAACAGGCAAAAGGTTGCCCCGAAATGTAGCAAGTAAAATACTTATCGTAAGAGCACTGGTATCAAAGCCACGTCTGCTGTTGCTGGAGGAGCCATGGATGAATACCGAATTGGAATTCCGCAGTAAGATGATTTCTTTGTTAAATACAATTCAACAGGCTACCATTGTTGTTTTTACTAATGATGAAGCTTTTGCGAAAACCTGCGACAGGATTTACGAAATTCAGTCGGGCCAATTAGTAATTAAAAAATAAAATGTGATGAAAAATTCAGAGTTCAAATCTTATAAACATATTTACTTGATTGATAAAAAAAGCCGGGTGAAATGGTGGTTTTTATTCTGTATCCTGGTATTCCTGATATTTCTTTTTATGCCCTGGACACAAAATATACGTGCAAGCGGAACAGTAACTACCCTGTTTCAGGAACAAAGACCACAGCAGGTAAACACCATCATTGGCGGACGGGTGATGAAATGGTATATTAAAGAAGGTGATTATGTGCAGGCTGGTGATACCTTGGTTCAATTGTCGGAGGTGAAAGCAGAATATCTTGATCCGAATCTGCTGGAGCGTACCAAAGAACAACTGGCCGGCAAACAGCAATCAGTTGAATTTTACAGGGACAAAGCCGGCATTGCCAATCAGCAAATCGATGCCATCAATTCAGGGCTTCAGCTAAAACTCAATCAGTTGACGAACAAACTTAGTCAGTTGCAACTGAAAGTACAGGCAGATAGTGCCGAAGCAGTGGCTGCTAACAATGACTACCTAATCGGTCGTAAACAGTACGAGCGGCAGAAAACCATGTTTGATAGCGGGTTGGTATCGTTAACACAACTGGAAACCAGAAATCAGCAATTTCAAAATGCACAGGCAAAAAAAATAAGTGCCGAAAACAAACTGGCCAACAGCAAACAGGACCTTACCATCACCCGTATTGAAATGAATGCCCTGCAACAGGAAAATATTGAGAAAGTAACCAAAACACAGGGAGACCAGTTTCAATCGTTAACACAGGTAGCCAGTGGCGAAGCCGATATTGCAAAATTGCAAAATCAATATGCCAGCTATAGCATTCGCAACGGCATGTATTACCTAACCGCAACACAAAGCGGACAAATAGTTAAGGCCAGAAAATCTGGCATAGGTGAGTTTGTAAAGGACGGAGATATGATCGCCGAAATTGTTCCGGATAAAGTTGAATATGCAGTTGAACTATTTGTCCGTCCGCTTGATTTACCATTGGTTGCTCCCGGGCAAAAAGTGAGATTTTTGTTTGATGGTTTTCCGGCTATCGTATTTAGCGGATGGCCCAAAGCCTCGTCTGGTACGTTTGGCGGCGAAATTGTTGCGGTGGAAAGCAATGTAAGTGTCAACGGTAAATTCAGATTGCTCATCAGGCAGGATACCGCCGACAAACCCTGGCCTAAAGAACTAAAACTTGGAACCGGCGCACAGGGTATTGCTTTGTTAAAAAATGTACCCGTTTGGTACGAACTATGGCGGAACATCAACGGATTTCCTCCTGATTATTATACCGTTAATGAAACAGGTAAAAAAGAAAAGTAATGAAATTCCTTAAATATATTTTTATTGTTGTGCTGCTGTTTCGGCCTATCGTTGGCTGGGCACAAGACAGTGTAAAAACCTTATCTCTTGAGGAAGTAACAAACATAGTAAAGCTGTATCATCCGGTTGCCAGGCAGGCCAATATCCTGATTGGAAAAGCGAAAGCAGATGTTACCATCAGCCGTGGTATGTTTGATCCGGTTTTGATGAACGAGTCGGCCCAAAAAACCTTTGATGGTACCAACTATTATAATTATAACCGACCTGAACTTAGCATTCCCACCTGGTTTGGTATTGAGGTAAAAGCCGGACTTGAATATCTGGCCGGAAGCCGCACATCGCCGGAAGAAACCATTGGTGAGAGCAGCTATCTGGGCATCAGTATTCCACTTGCAAAAAATTTGCTGATGGACAAAAGAAGGGCAGCGCTGCAAACAGCAAAAATTTTCAGGACGGCATCAGCTGTTGAGAAAAAAAATATTTTAAACAACCTGATGCTGGAAGCAGCGGAAAGTTATTGGGATTGGGTACAGCAATATCAACGTTTTATAATTCTTAACAATACAGTTGCAGTAAATGAACAGCGTGTAAAGTTAGTACGTACAGCTTTTGCTATTGGAGAAAGACCGGCAATTGATACTACCGAAGCCATTTCGCAGTTGCAGGCTTTTGAACTTTTGAAATCAGAAGCCTGGCTGGAATTTCAAAATGCCGGGCTTAACCTGTCATTGTTCATGTGGAACAGTTTAGACACACCTGTTGATCTTCCGGAAGATGTTATCCCTGCAGATGATTTACAAAGTATGGATGTAAATACAGTTTCAATTCCTTCAGTTGACAGTTTGTTAAATGCTGCTATAGTAAACCACCCGGAGTTACTTATTTATAATTACAAACTGGATGTGTTGAGTATTGAAAAGAAATTAAAATTCCAGGAACTTCTTCCGGTTGTTAATTTCAGCTATAATCAATTGGGCAGTGGTTATGATATTTTAAAAACGGCAACCGGGCCTTTGTTCGAGAATAATTTTCAATACGGATTAAAGTTAGGCATTCCATTGCGCCTGTCGCAGGGAAGAGGTGAATATAAGAAGGCAAAATTTAAGATTGAGGAAACCAAGCTGCAACTTAATTACAAGCGACAGCTGATCCTGAATAAAGTCAAAAGTTATTACAACGAGTTGCTGGCTTTACAATATCAAGTAAACCTGCAGCAACTTGCCTACAACAATTATGCAACCCTGCAGCGTGGAGAAGAAATCAGGTTCAGAGCAGGGGAAAGTTCATTGTTTTTGGTTAACAGCAGGGAAACAAAAGCTTTGGAGGCATTACAAAAACTGCAGGAGAAAAAGGCCAAGTATTATATTTCCATAATTAAACTTCAATGGGCTGCCGGAATGCTTATGCCCTGAGTGAAGCTTAAATTTATAATCCCATGGCTTTATAAATAGCTTCCTGAATATTTGTTCGAACATTCATTCGCAACAGTTTTGTATTCTCACCTCCATCAGGATTAACCCGGTTACTTAAAAAAACAAAAACCAGATTATACTTTGGATCGGCCCATGCACAGGTACCGGTATAACCCGTGTGACCAAATGTTCGTGGCGAAACGCTTAAACTTGGATAGGGATCAGAACGCAGTTTATTATCTTTCTCTGGTTTATCAAACCCGTATCCACGGCGACTGAAACGACTGTGATAAGCAGTAAACAAATCAACGGTTTCTTTTTGTAAATATCTTTTGCCGTTAATTGTTCCTCCGTTCAATAACATCTGCATGATGATCGCCAGGTCGTAAGCATTACTGAATAACCCTGCATGGCCTGCAACCCCGCCAAACATGGCAGCACCTGGATCATGTACATCGCCACGCAATAACTGCAGGCGGAATTGTTTTTCCCATTCGGTTGGTACTATCCTGCTTAAAGGATATTGCTCCCTGGGTTTAAAACATGTAGTGGTTAAACCCATCGGCCTGTAAAATTTATCTTCGGCAAATTCATTTAACGATTTGCCACTGATGGATTCTACGACCTTGCCTAAAAAAATAAAATCATTATCGCTGTATACATACCTATTTGATCGGCCCAGACGGCTTTCCAAAATTCGCCTGTAAAGAGTATCCTCCCAGTCATTACGCATGTACAAATTATTGGCAACACGAATACCAAAAGAATCATTTTCTTTGGTGGAATAATATTTGAGGTAGGGAATTCCATTGGGGTCGATGGTTTCTTTGTAAAAAGGAATCCAGGCTACAAGACCTGCCTGATGCAGTAAAATATTTTCAATTGTTAAGTTTTCTTTGTTGGTTCCTTTTACCCAGGGCAGGTAATCACCGAGCTTTTTTTTTAGATCGAGTTTTCCTTCATCATATAAACGCATCACCGAAATGGTGGTGGCACAAATTTTTGTTACCGAAGCCATATCATAAATTGATTCTTTATCTACCGGCTCATCCTTACCATATTCATAATTACCATAAGTTTTGTAAAAAACTATTTTGCCATCCTTAGCAACCAATACTACTTCACCGGGGGTAGCTCCTCTAGCAATGGCATCTTCGGCAATGGAATCTATTATGGTAAGTTTAGAAGGATCTAAAATACCTTTCTTTACCGATCCGTCGGCGGCGTCAAAACTTATACCGCTGCCGTATTTAAATTGCAGACAAACCGAAACCGGCAACCTTCCATCAGCGCCAATTTTTCCCTGCAGCAGATCAATGGCTGTGTTTTGAATGATGCTGTCGTCTTCGTAACAGGCAATCAGATTTTTGGCGCCACACCAGTTTTTTATGGCGTAAGGATTACCAAATACAAAAGTGATAGCCTTATTTTGTTGTTGTAATTGGCTCACCAGGTTAATGGCATTGTCGCTTAATCCAAAATTATTTGCAGGAGCACGTTTGTAATTGTGTACACCGATAATTACTTTCGTGTATTTCTTTTTTATATCAGCAACAGTTGCAGTAATTTTTGACGAGTCCTGGTTATAATCAAAATAAACCACATCGGCATTGTAATCAGCACGCATGCGTGTGGCAAAAGCATTGTCGCTGTTGTTACCAACACTTACGTATACCACATCTGCTGAACCTGAATTTATTGTTGCAGGAAAGGGAAAATAATCATTGTCTGTTTTCCTCAGCACCGTCAATGCATTTTCAGCAATCACTTTTCGCATCTTGCTTATTTTACTGTTCAGGTCGTTGGTGATATTGTTTGTATTGATGGGTTTTAAATCAGCCAGTCCGTACTCATATTTTGCCATCAACACTTTGCGGCAGTGCATTTCAATATCGGCCCAGCTTAGCTTTCCGGCTTCAATGGCTTCTTTTATTTTTTGGATAGATAAGGGTACGTCTCCCGGCAAGCAAAGCATGTCATTACCGGCAATCAACGATTCAACCGACGCCTCCCCATCAGGAAAGAATTTTTTTACGCCCTGCATTTCCAATGCATCGGTAAAAGTTAAACCCTGATAACCCAGTTCGTTCCGCATTAATCCTGTTACATTATTTTTGGAAAGAGAGGTTGCTTTGTTGGCTGTAGTATCAATTGAAGGAATATATAAATGAGCAATCATTACGCTTCCAACACCTTCACTAAATATCCTTCTGAAAGGAAACAACTCCAGGTCTTCCAGTTGCGGCATAGTCTTTTTTATAACCGGCAGGTCGTAATGTGAATCCACAGCCACATCACCATGCCCCGGAAAATGTTTGGCGCAGGCCATCACACCATTATCTTGCATACCTTTCATATACTGCACGCCAAAACTTGCCACTTTGTATTTATCTTCTCCAAAACTGCGATCGTTGATTACGGGATTGTTTGGATTATTATTTACATCCACAACCGGTGCAAAATTTACCTGTATACCAATACGCCTGCATTGCTCGGCCACAATTTTTCCGTATTCGTAGGCAATGGAAGAATCCTGCACAGCACCCAGCATCATTTGTTTGGGCAAGGGAAGCACACTGTCGGTCATGCGCATGCCTACACCCCATTCGGCATCAACAGTTACCAATAAGGGGGTTTTTGCTATCGCCTGTAAACTGTTTAAGACGGTAGCCTGTTTTACAGGGCTTCCCTGGAAAACACAGATGCTTCCAATATTATATTGTTTAATTAATTCAGTTACCGCGCTGTCGTAAAAAGTTACGGTCTTGGTCCTGGAATCAATGGTTGAAAGCCTTACCACCATCAGTTGTGCGATCTGCTCTTCGGGACTGAGTGTTTTAAAAACACTGTCAACCCATTTGTTTGCATCAGTTTGTTGAGCATTGCCTGCAACAGTTATAAAAAGAAATAATACTACCAGGATATTACGCATACCGCTCTAATAATTTTATAGTGGAAAGGATGTGTTATTTTTGTCGTTCTAAATTACAGGATTTTGCCCGATATCATTCAATTATTGCCGGATAACATCGCCAACCAGATCGCTGCAGGTGAAGTGATTCAGCGCCCGGCCAGTGCGGTTAAGGAATTGATGGAAAATGCCGTAGATGCAGGTGCAGATGAAATTAAGCTGATAGTTAACGATGCTGGCAAGGCGTTAATACAGGTGATTGACAACGGCAGGGGCATGAGTGAAACTGATGCGAGGATGGCTTTTGAACGGCATGCTACTTCCAAAATAAAAAGTATAGATGATCTTTTTACGATCAAAACCATGGGTTTCAGAGGAGAAGCTCTGGCAAGCATTGCGGCTGTAGGACAGGTGGAACTAAAATCGAAAAGAGACGAAGACGAAACCGGTGTTTTTATTGAAATTGAAAACAGCCAGGTAATAAAACAAGAACCCATTGCTGTACCAACCGGTACCAGCATTGCTATGAAGAATTTGTTTTTTAATGTGCCGGCAAGAAGAAACTTTTTAAAAAGTAATGCAGCGGAGTTAAGACATATTGTTGACGAGTTTATAAGAGTTGCCATGTCCTTTCCTGAAATATTTTTTTCATTCAGCAGCAACGGCCAGCAGGTTTTTCATTTGGAGAAGGGAAGTTTGAAGCAACGCATTGTACAAATACTTGGTAACAGTTACGCTGCCAAACTGGTGCCGGTGCAGGAGCAAACCGATTACATGAATATTTATGGTTTTGTAGGCAAGCCCGAAACCGCAAAAAAAACAAGAGGCGATCAGTACTTTTTTGTAAATAACCGTTTCATCAAAAGCGCTTACCTTAACCATGCGGTGATGAATGCGTTTAATGAAATGATTGCAAAGGATAGTTTTCCGATGTACGCATTGTTCATCGATCTTGATCCATCACAGGTGGATATTAATGTGCATCCTACCAAACAGGAAATAAAATTTGAAGACGAGAAGATTGTTTATGCTTTTGTGCAGAGTGCCATTAAACATGCGCTGGCACAATTCAGCATAACACCTACTTTGGATTTTGATCTGGATGCTTCCATTCAAAGTTTAGATGCAGTAAGCAAACCTTTTACTGACGAAAAGAAGTCAACCGCCTCTTCTTCTTCTTTGTATAATACATTCACCAAAAAACATCAATCACATTTTATAGAAAGTAAAAGTGATTTGAAACATTGGAAAGATTTTTATGAAAAGCCGGGACAGCAAGGTAACAGCTTCAAGCCACAAGACGAAACCTCTGAATTTCAGCAGTTACACCCAACCACAAGCTACAAACCACAAACTGAAAACCTTATCCAGCTGCATAACAGTTTTATAGTAGTTCAAACCGATAAGGGTTATTATCTGGTGAACCAGCAAAATGCACATGAACGTATTTTGTACGAACGTTTTGCTTTGGCTGTAGAAGGAAAACCGATTGCAACACAGCAGAGCTTATTTCCGGCAACAATTGAATTAGCTGCAGCTGATGCAGTGTTGTTAAAAGAATTATTACCCGATATGAACCATCTGGGTTATTTGCTGGAACCCTTTGGTAACAACACTTTTGTAATACAGGGCACGCCTGCCGATGTAAGTCAGGGCAGCGAAAAAACTGCAATAGAAAAAATGCTGGAACAGTTCAAACATTTCAGCAGCGATCTTAAATACAGTAAAAGAGAAAAGCTGTTGCGTTCTTTAGCACTACAGCAATCTATAAAATCCGGTACTTCATTAACAGATAAAGAAATGATTGCGCTGATTGAAGACTTGTTCAACTGCGATACACCCAACAGCACCGCAAATGGCAAACCCACATATCTTGAATTTAAGAAAGAGGAGTTGGATAAAATGTTTGGGAGGTAATCAATCAAATAAGCAAAAGTTGTCAGTCTGAGTTTGTCGAAGACGGTACGTTTTAATGTACCCCGCCTTCTACAAGCTCAGGTTGACATTTTAATTAATAAAAAAGTCTGCAACATTTCTGTTACAGACTTTGCTTTAAATAACCCTATCATTACAATTTTTCGAATCTGGCATAGCAGACTCTATTTCCATAGACCAATTTAATCATGTACTGTCCTGCCGGAAGACCATTAACATTTATGTTTACAATATTATTACCGGAGTGCCCCTGCTGGCGTTTATCACGTACCAAAACATTCTGGCTGTTATATACATAGGCATAGATCATCTCTGGCTGCTGCAAATACACATTTACATTTACATAACTAGATGCAGGATTTGGGTATGCCTGTAACAGGCATACATTGGCTACTTGTTCAATCTTTATGATGCTGCAGAATTCTTTAATACACCCACCCAATAAAACGGCCCTCAGACATACTCTGTAATAACCAGTATCCTGGAATGTGTAGGTTGGATTATTTTGATGAAGTATTACCGAAGGATAGTTGTTAGATACCGGCAACCTTGTGATTGTCCAGGTCTGATCAAGAATAGGCAACGTAGCTGATGCATAAAAACTAACTCTGTTTGGCACTTGTGGATTGCGCTGGAAGGTGAACCCACCATGTGCAGTGTCGCAAACTATTTGCGGACGAACAACAATTTCCTTACAGGTTGTTGATGCACAGTTTGGCCCACGCCATACTGTTAGGCAGGCTGTATAAACACCCGGCTGGGCATATCTGTGAACAGCAATTGGACTCTGGCTGCCTGTGCCATCACCAAAAGTCCAGGTGTACTGCAATGCAGTATTCAGATAATCCGGTTTGAATTTGTAGGATTGGTTGTCGGTATTTGATTTTTCGAAGTGGAACTTAGATAACTGTGTGCATGGTGGAACCGGATGCGGTACATAAATGGTATCGCAAAACTCCTTTATGCAATTAGGTGTAATCTCTATTTTTACACAAACCCTGTAACGGCCGGGCTGAGCATATTCGTGAACTGCATTCCATGTGTTGGCGGCACCTCCATCGCCAAAGGTCCAGAAGGCTCTTGAGGTTGCTGTTGGTGCAGCCGTGGTATTGGTGAAATAAACTTTTAACTGATTTGCCGAATCCAGTCTCCAGGTAAATCCTGCCTGAATATTGCAAGGTGGAGGAATTACAATTGTCTTGCAGTATTCCCTTACACATGGCGTATTTGACGTGGTGTTGCTGTTCTTCTTTACCCGCAGGCAAACCACATAAGTTCCCGGGCTTGTATAATTATGCGTTGGTGCATTTATATTTGGATCAGCTTGCACACCACTTACACTGGTTCCATCACCAAATGTCCAGCGCAGTGAATCGGTAGCATGACTCGGTGTACTTTGATTGGTAAACTTAATACGCAGCGGATGATTAGGGTCGGGTTGTGATGTAAAGTAAACCTGTAAATTACAAGGAATGGTCACCACAACTGTTCTGCAAAACTCTCTTACACAATTATAATTGGCAACAGAATTGTTTTTCTTTACCCGAATACAAACAGTGTAGGTTCCTGCGTTTGCATAATTATGAACCGGCATGGCAATATTCGGATCGCCCTGTACGCCACTTATACTTGTACCATCACCAAAGGTCCATCTTACCGAATCGGTTGCATGGCTTGGTGTACTGGTATTGGTGAACTTTATTCGTAAAGGCATGTTTGGATCAGGCTGCGTTGTAAAATCAGCTACCAACGGACAAGGGTTGGTTACCACAATTGTTTTACAATATTCCCTCACACACTGGTTGGGCGTGGTAGAATTATTTTTCTTAATACGCAAACAAACATTATAAGTGCCTGCCTGTAAATAATTATGGATGGGATTAGCAACTGTTGAGTCGCCATACAATCCACTTAAACTCGTGCCGTCGCCAAATGTCCACTTCACCGAGTCAGATGCCTGAACCGGCGCACTATGGTTAGTAAACTTTACCCTCAACGGTGAGCTTGCAGAAGATGTAGATGTAAAATAAACATTCAGGTTACACGGTTGGATAACAATTACCTGGCGGCAAAACTCACTAACACACTGGGGCGGTGTAGTGTTATTATTTTTCTTAACTCTGATACAAACATTGTAACTACCAGGCTGTGCATAGGTATGAACCGGACTGGCAATGTTAGGGTCGCCTTGCAAACCGGCGAGTGTAGTACCATCACCAAATGTCCACCTTACAGAATCGGATGGATGACTTGGTACACTTGTATTATGAAACTGCACCGTTAACGGGCTTACAGTGGTAACAGTAGAAGTAAAAATAGCCTGCAGATTGCATGCGTTTTGTACCACAACAATTTTTGTGAAGCTCTGCGTGCACTCCGGAATATTATTGGCATTGAAACGGATAATGGTATGCACCGTGGTATAGGAGCCGGCCGCGGCATAAATATGAGTAGGTGATACCAGATTACTCGATGGACTTCCATCTCCAAATACCCAAACATGCTGGTAGGTTGGTAAGCCAATGTTTATTACCGGATTAAACTTTACCGAGGTAGTGGTAAGGTACTGTACTGAAAACTCAGCATTACAAACAGTTGTTTGCGCAGTGCTGTTAAAGGTGAATGCTGTAATGGTAAGCCACAGCAGGGTTAAAATTCTTTTCATAAAAACAATTTATTGGTTAAAGAATCAATAGGGTTTTTCTTGCCTTAGTTAGATACCACCGTTTTTAGAATTGTTGCCTGATCCCTAAAAAATATTAATAATCTTCTCTCAGGCCCTGTAAAAATTTTTCTACTGCTCTGCGTACCGGAGTGGCTGCCGACTGGTAATTATTGACTAAAACGGAAAAGATGAGAAATTTCCCTTTTCGGGTGATAAGGTAACCGCTGAGTGCACAGTTGTTACTTAGTGTGCCGGTTTTGGCGTAGATAAAACCGCTGTCTTGTTTGTAATAAGAGGATAAAGTGCCTGTGCCGCCGGTTGGCAAAATATTCTTTACCCTGTCCCAGCCAAATTCGTTTTTCATTTTGTTGAGGAGATAAACAAGCGTTTGGGGTGTACATAAATTATACCTGCTGAGGCCGCTACCATCAACCCATTTTGGTTTTTGGGGAAGATCGCTTAGAGAGGATTTTAAGACGGTGTCTATCATTTTCTCATCACTCATATAACCCAGGTATTCGTTACTGGCCATGAGTAAGGTTTGCTCCGCAAAGAAATTATCGCTGCGGTGCATCATGGGTTTAAAGAGGGAATCGGTGGGTTGGGAGTAAATACGCCTTAGTCCCTGAAAAGACGGTAATGCAATTTTTCCATATTCAACCCTTTGCTTCAAGGTATCACCCAATAGGCTGCTTTCAACTGAAATAATATTGTCCACTACTCCGAATTTAATTGGAGTTTGAACTGTTTTCCTTAAAGTTCCTGAACCTGACACAAAGTAAAAATTTGATTCTTTAAGTCGCTCAACACTAAATGCCGTAAGCGTTGAGTCTTGCTGATTGAACTTGCGTGAAAAATAAGGAGGTGTTACAAAAACTTTACTATTCTTCAAAAAAAAAGTCGCAACATTTCCATAGATCGGAAAAAAGTTTCTTTCAACCATATAATCACTGTTATAATCATCCCAAGCCCAACCTCTGCCAAATGGTTTAACCTGGTTATGATTATTTACAATAGAAAATGTTTCAAATAATGTGATTTTTTTATTGCTGTTTTCTTTGAAAAAAAGATAAAGTGGTTGGTATTTAAAATCGGGATGTAAAAAAGTAGGGTCTCCTGTAGCAATCAATTTTACCGTATTATTCGAGTCTTTGTAGATAGCAGAGGGTAAACTATCCCCCAAATATTTCATCCCGGCATACAACGTAAATAGTTTTGTATTACTTGCAGGTATAAAATTTTTAGTGGCATTATAATTATACCAATAGGTGTTTGTTGCAGGTTCGTAAATGCTGATGCCGATATGGCCGCTGCTTATGGCAGTATCATTAAGTAAAGTGGTATTGGCCTGTTTGCTTACTTGTTTGGATACAGAACATGAGGCAAGTAAAAAGTAAAAAGGCAAAAGTAAAAAAACCAGCTGACGCCTGTTTTGACCGATGTCCATTTTTTAATTTTTATTTTTGATTTTCTAATCTCTCTCCTGCGCCCTAAGCCATCTTTCAGGAATTTCATTCTGGCTGGCGTGCAGATAATCGGTATAGCTGCAGGGAATAAATTTTTTGTTGGGTAACTGCATCCACCAGCGGCCAGTTTTCTTGCTCTGCAAAAAAACAGACTCTACATGATTGAAACTGGTGTGGTATTCATTAAAATAATTGCGGTCTTCAATTGAAGCCTCCTGTTTGCTGCGGTTTTTCCCATCAATAAAATACCAAAGCATCTGTGAAATCTGTTTGGCACTCAAATCTTTTACATCCAGCTGAGGCAGGTAGCCATAAATACCAAAACTGCTTACCTTATTGCTCATACCTGCATACCTCGCCAAAACACAAGCTTCTTCTCCGGTGAACCCATTGGGACTTTCGCTGCTAGCTGGCGAGTCGCTGTATTTGATAGCGCTGATATCAAAACTCAGCAGGTTTGTATTCCTGATAACAGGTTCCATCTCTTCCAGGTTTTCCCTTGCTGCTCCCACCCTATGACAATCAAAACGCAATTTATCCATGGTTTCCAGCATACGTGGATGCACAAAATAACTTTGAAAGCCGATATGATTGTAATGCTTTACCAGATTAGGTTCGCCGGTAAGCATCTCCAGTAAAAAATTTTCGCTGCGTAAAGGGTTTTCGCCTTTCAGGTTTATAGTGGCATCAATGCAGGTGGCTTCCACAATCTGTTGTAATTCTTTATAAGCAAAATATTGTGCCAGAGTAATATCATGAGATCCACCCAGTATCACCACTGTTTTTTTCATACGGAACAATTCGGCCAGTACTGTTTTAACTGCAGCATAACTGTCGTTTAAAGTGGCGCCGGTTTTAATATTACCGATATCAGCAATTGCAACATCGGAATGCCAGTAATGTAACTGGTACAATTGTTTTCGAATATGATTTGCAGCATTTTCAATATTATCAAGCATCCCGGTACCGCGGGTTTCGTTAACACCAACCAACACGATATCGGCATTTGTAATATCCGGAATTTCATTTTCGTAAACATCAATATGCTTGGCCAGTTGGCCATCGGTATAGCCATTATCATTATTCAGTTCATGAACCGGAATGGCCGTTAAAAAATCGTGCAGGTCGTACATTCAAAAAATTTGGACAAACCTAATTTAATAATTCCAATTTCGTAGAATTGGAATAAAAAAGATGATAAATGTCTTGTTTTTTCAAAGGTGTAAATTGTTAACTTCGCCATACAATATATTGTATCATGAGTATTAAGCAGGAAGTATTAAATGACGTAGTAATTAAGTTTGCAGGAGATAGCGGTGACGGTATGCAATTGACCGGAAGCCAGTTTACCAATAACACCGCCATGCTCGGTATCGACCTGGCCACCTTTCCCGATTTCCCTGCTGAGATACGTGCCCCTATTGGTACATTACCCGGAGTAAGCGGCTATCAACTGCGTTTTTCATCAGACCGTGTGTTTACGCCCGGCGATGCCTGCGATGTACTGGTTGCCATGAATGCCGCAGCATTAAAAACAAATCTCCAGGGATTGAAACCTGGCGGCCGCATCATTGCCAATGAAGATGGGTTTGACTCAAAGAATTTACGATTGGCCAATTATCCCGAAGGTGTAAACCCGTTGGACGATGACAATCTGGGAAATTATGAAGTGATAAGAATGGATGTGACTAAAATGACCCGTGAAGCTTTGAAGGATATTACGATGGGCGTAAAAGAAAAAGACCGGGCAAAGAATATGTTTGTGTTGGGCTTTTTGTACTGGATGTATAATCGTGAAATGGAAACAACAATTGGATTTATTAAAGACAAGTTTGGAAAGAAACCCGAAATATTTGAAAGTAATGTTAAGGCATTACAAGCCGGCTATAATTATGGTGATACAACTGAACAGTTTACCACACGTTACCGGGTAGAGAAAGCAAAAATGGAACCGGGTACTTACCGTTCCATCATGGGTAATCAGGCACTGGCCTACGGATTGATTGCTGCTTCGCAAAAAAGCGGACTGAATTTATTTTTAGGCAGCTACCCAATTACTCCTGCCAGCGATATCTTACATGAACTGGCGAGGTATAAAAACTTTGGTATAAAAACATTCCAGGCCGAAGATGAGATTGCGGCCGTAACATCGGCCATCGGCGCCAGTTATGGAGGAAGTATGGGCCTCACTACAAGCAGCGGACCGGGCATTGCATTAAAAGGAGAGGCAATTGGATTAGCAGTTATGCTGGAGATTCCGTTAATTGTTGTAAATATTCAAAGAGGCGGACCATCAACCGGACTGCCAACTAAAACTGAGCAAAGTGATTTGATGCAGGCTTATTATGGACGTAATGGTGAATGTCCAATGCCTATCATATCGGCCTCAACGCCCAGCGATTGCTTTGATGCAGTATATGAAGCTTTCCGAATTTCGGTGCAACATATGACACCGGTTATGTTCCTAAGCGACGGATATATTGCCAATGGAGCCGAGCCATGGAAATTTCCACAATCTGCTGATTTGCCTGAAATAAAAACTCAGTTTGCTTCACAAAATTTTGCAGAAAATATGGATGCAGATGGAAAATTTCAACCTTATAAAAGAGATGAGAAATTAGTGAGGCCATGGGCGATACCCGGCACTGCGGGATTAGAGCATCGTGTTGGTGGTTTGGAAAAAGAAGACATTACCGGCAATATCAGTTACGATCCTGCAAACCATGAACACATGGTTAAAACCAGACAAGCCAAGGTTGACATGATTGCCAATTATATTCCTGAGCAGAAGCTGGATAGTGGCGCTGAAAAAGGTAAAGTACTGGTATTGGGCTGGGGCAGCACTTATGGCGCCATTAAAAGCGCCTGTGCTGAGTTGCAAAAAGCAGGACATCCTGTTTCCCATGCACACCTGCGTTATGTGCGGCCATTTCCAAAAAATCTGGGCGAAATACTAAAGAACTTCGACACAGTATTGGTTCCCGAAATTAATAACGGGCAACTCGTAAAGATTATCAGGGATGTTTATTTTGTAGATGCGAAACCGTATAATAAGATCATGGGCATTCCCATTACAAAGGGTGAACTGGTTGACGAAATAAAAACACTGTTGTAGTAAAAGATATTCCCGAAAATCAAAAAAACCTGCTTTAGTAAGCAGGTTTTTATTTTTATAATTGTTTCCCGGGATTTTATCTGATCTCTTTTAACATGATGCTCCAAGCCAGATCCATTTTAAGGATAAAAGAGTTACTTGAATAATTATTTATCCAAATGGTTTTAATCCCATTGCCGTCAACGGCATTGTTTATTAAAAAGCCATCTATCTTTTTATTCTCTCCATCTATTTTCACAATCGGCACTGCCTCATCCTTTTGGGGGCGATAAAAAGTTTCGGGTGCGCCGCAGTCCAATTGCATAGTTAATATCTTTTCATTTTCGTTGTTTTAACTTGAAAAAAAAATCTACATTATTGCTGCCATCATTACATACCCAATACTCAGTATTTTGTCCATCAGCTTAGCGGCAAAACTTTATCTTTGCTTTTTTATAAAAGAGCCGGTAACTTTAAACTCAGCATGTCAGAACAATCAGAAACATTTATTGCAAAAACTGTGATCAAGGCCGCCGATCTGGAGCATCGCCGTAAGATCAATTTTAATATTGGCAAGTATAATGCCGTAGTGCCAAAAGGTAAGGAACAGTTTGCCAACGTAAACCTGGCGAGGGAACGTGCAAAGAATGTGAAGTGGCGTGCCATTGAAACGCTGGATAAACAACTTGAAGAATTCGAATTGAATTTTACCAAACGGGGCGGCAAAGTTATCTGGGCCGAAGACAGTAAACAGGCTATTGACGAGATCCTGAAGATCTGCGAAGAGAAAAACTGCAAATCGCTGGTGAAGAGTAAGAGTATGGTTACCGAAGAAATTCACCTGAATGATGCGCTTGAAAAAAACGGAATTGAAAGCGTGGAGACTGATTTGGGCGAATATATACAGCAGCTGGATGGCGAACCTCCTTATCATATTGTAACGCCCGCTATGCATAAAAGCAAGGAAGATGTAGCCAGACTGTTTAATCAAAAGCTGGGAACACCAGTTACACTTACCCCAACGGAATTAACACAGGTTGCAAGAAATATTCTAAGAGAAAAATATGTGCAAGCCGAAATAGGCGTTACCGGCGCCAACTTTATCATCAGCGATATTGGCGGTATTGCCATTACCGAAAATGAAGGCAATGCAAGATTGAGCTGCGCTTTTCCTAAAACACATATTGTAGTTGTAGGCATCGAAAAAATGATCCCATCAATTACCGACCTTGGGTTATTTTGGCCGTTGCTTTCAACTTTTGGCACGGGGCAAAAAATAACAGTGTACAATTCTATCGTTACTGGCCCACGCCAGGAAAATGAAACTGACGGACCGGAGGAAATGTATGTGATATTGCTGGACAATGGACGTACAAATATTTTACAAAACCCCAAACAGCGTGAGAGTTTGTACTGCATACGTTGCGGAGCCTGTTTAAATGCCTGCCCTATTTATAAAAATATTGGCGGCCATGCATACGGCGCTACTTATAGCGGCCCTATTGGCTCGGTAATTACGCCGCACCTGCAGGGCATGGAGGAATTTAAACATTTGAGTTTTGCTTCTTCGCTTTGCGGAAACTGCACCGAAGTGTGTGCGGTAAAAATAAACCTGCATGAGTTGCTGCTTGAAAACAGACTTGAATCGGTTGAGGAGGGCATGGTTACTTTTACGGAAAAAATGGCATGGAAAGTATGGAAAATCGCCAGTTTAAAAAGAGGATTAATGAATATGGGAAGCGGTAATTTAAAAAATAAAGTAGTGAGCCGGATGTTTAAAGGCTGGAATAAAAAAAGAGCAGACCTTGAATTCAGTCAAAAAACATTTAATCAGTTGTGGAAGGAACGGTATAAAAAATAATAAAGCGAATAATAAATTACAAAAAGGTTCCACTGTGGTGGAACTTTTTTATTTTGTGCCGATATGTTATTAATCTATTCACAAACAAGTTCGGCAAGGTTGCAATACATCTGTACTTTTATTTTTGCTGAGCAGATGCGTATTGAATACGAAATAACTATAGATTCAGAAAGATTCAGCCTACATAGTGGCCCAAAATTAAATTATAGTAAATCCAGAATTACAACTGAAGAGTTTTTCATCCAAAGTCATGAGTTGCTTTTTGAAACGCAAATTAAAGAACAGGTTGTTGATTGTTTTACCACAAATGGTAACAAAGCATTTTTTAAAACGGAGCAAAGCGATTTTTCTTTTGATGTTATAGCCGCTGCTTTTTACCTGCTCAGCCGTTACGAAGAATACCTGTTACACGAAAAGGATATGTACGCCCGCTATGATTATGAAAACTCACTGGCTTATAGAGAAGGATTTCTAAATCTTCCTCTGGTGAATATCTGGATACAGGACCTGGGCAAATCACTAAAAGAAAAATACCCTGCACTCAATATTCAAAATACAGTTTTCACATTTGAACCTACTTACGATATTGATATTGCCTACTCATATAAACACAAAGGATTTTTCCGGAACATAGGTGGCTTTATTAAAGACCCTTCAATGGAAAGGATAAAAGTTATTATCGGTATGGCGAAAGATCCGTTTGATTGTTACGACTGGCTCAATCAATTACATCAGCAACATGATCTCAAACCGATATTCTTTTTCTTAGTAGCTGAACGAACCAGTCAATATGATAAAAACATCAATCCGAATAAAGAAGCCATGTGGAAACTCGTTAAGCGGCATGCAAAAAAATACAAAGTAGGATTACATCCTTCCTGGCAAAGCGGTGATGATAAATCTTTGATCAAAAAAGAAAAAGAACTACTGGAGGCGATGAGCGACAAGGCGCTAAATTGTTCACGGCAACATTTTATCCGCTTTAATTTACCCGAGGGTTATAATCATCTGATTAATGCTGGTATTACCAATGACTATTCAATGGGATATGGGAGCATCAATGGTTTCAGAGCATCAGTAGCATCGGTGTTTTATTGGTATAACCTCGGTAATGATATGGTTACCGATCTGCGGGTTCATCCTTTTTGCTTTATGGACGCCAATGCTTTTTACGAGCAACGCCAGGATCCCCAACAAACATTAGAAGAATTAAAACATTACCTGGCTATTTGCAGACAGGTTAATGGTACATTGAACATCATCTGGCACAATAATTTTTTAGGCACATCTGCATCATTTGCGGGATGGAGTGAGTTATACAAACAGTTTATACCTCTGGTTCGGCAATAATTTTTCTTTTATCTTTTTGCATGCTGTAATTAACGAGGAAAACGCCTAACAAGGTAACTAAAGATCCCCATAAAATATAAATAGTAAGTTTTTCTTTTAACAGCAAAGCCGCTACAACCATGGCCACCAGTGGATTTATATAGGCATAAAGAGATGCAATAGCTACGGGCAGTTTCTTCATTGAATAAATAAATGCAACAAAGCTCAAAATAGAACCCATCACAACGAGGTAGCCGATTGCCAGCCAGGCCTTTCCTGAAATGGCAAGTACCGGAATCGTTTGGTGAGTAAGGTTTGCAAAAATATATAACAACGCAGAACTGATCAGCATTTGCCAGCCAACTGCATAATACGGATTCATTCTAAGATTTGCCTTTGTAAGAATCAGTGTGCCGATACTCCAGCTGAGCATAGCGACAATTGACAGGCTAACACCAAAAATAAATCCGCCAGGCTGATGATTGAAAGCTGTTTCATAAAATACAATACCAATACCTGCAATCCCTAGCAACAATCCAACGAAAGTCAGTACGGTTAAATTTCGAACTTTAAAAAAAACCATTTCAATGATCACTACACTTAAAGGATATAGTGCGCCTATTAATGCGCTTAAGCCGGTAGGGATATACTCAAGGCTCCATGTGCTTAGTCCGTTTGCAAAAACAAACATCAGCAATGCCAGCATGATAAGCCAGCCCAATTGTTTAATATCTGGGAATGGAAGTTTTTTGTGCAAAACAAAATACAACACAAAACAAGTACCAGCAATGAACTGGCGAATGGATGCCATTTGCAAAGCTGGAATATCAATTATACCGATTTTACTGGCCACCCAGGTTGTTCCCCAAACTACACAGGTAATACTTAACGCTATGTAACCACGGGCTTTACCTTTGGGTAAATTACTGCTGTTGATCATTCAATGTTTAATGTTTAAAATGCCGCTGGCCGGTTAACACCATTGCCAGATTATTTTTCTTGCAATAGCCTATTGAATCTTTATCCCGGATAGAACCACCGGGCTGAATAAAAGATTGTATGCCGGATTCATGGGCAATCTTCACACAATCATCAAAAGGAAAAAATGCATCGCTGGATAATACAGCACCATTCAAATCAAAATTAAACTGCTTTGCTTTTTCAATGGATTGACGCAGGGCATCAATGCGGCTTGTTTGTCCGCACCCCTTACCGTAAAGCTGTTTATTTTTTACCAATGCAATGGCATTACTCTTTAAATGTTTGCATACAATATTGGCAAAAATCAGGTCTTCTTTTTCGGCATCAGCTGTTTCCCTTCCACCCTCTTCTTTCCAGTCGGTATAATTACCGGTGTCGTTTTGTTGCGCAAGAATTCCGTTTAAAACCGAGCGGTACTGATTACTTGAAGACAGTTGATTTTTTTGCTGAAGTAATATTCTGTTCTTTTTGGTTTTTAAAATCTCCAACGCATCGGCATCAAATGCCGGAGCAATTAAAACTTCAAAAAATATTTCGTTGATAGCATTGGCAGTAGCTATATCAATAGTGCCGTTACAAACCAGCACGCCGCCAAATGCACTCTCCGGATCACCTGCAAGTGCTGCATCCCAGCTTTCTTTAATTGTTTGTCTTGATGCAATGCCACATACATTTGTGTGCTTGATGATGGCGAACGTTGTGTCGTCGAAATCTGCAATGATCTGCACTGCTGCGTCCACATCAACAAGGTTATTATAAGAAAGTTCTTTTCCATTCAGCTTGTCGAACAACTCATCGGCATTACCATAATAAATTCCCTGTTGGTGAGGATTTTCGCCGTAACGCAAAACGGTTTTCGATTTATCAAATGGATTTACAAAATCAGATTGGTTAAAATAGTTGGAAATAGCCATGTCGTATCCCGTGCACACATCAAAGGCTTTTATGGCAAACATTCTGCGTTGCTCCAAACTTGTTTCTCCATTTTGCTCCTTTAATATTTCTTCAAGCAAAGTATAGTCTTTTTTTGCAGCTACAACTACTACCGACGCATGATTTTTTGCAGCAGCTCTTATCATAGAGGGACCGCCGATATCTATTTTCTCAATAATCAGCTTTTCGTCGGTTGTCGACTTTACTGTTTCTTCAAATGGATATAGATCAACGATCACAAGGTCAATCTCCGGAATTTTATATTCCTGCATTTCCTGCAGATCTGTCTCATTATCACGCCTGCCCAAAATTCCGCCAAACACAGATGGATGCAGGGTTTTAACACGTCCGCCTAAAATAGATGGATAAGTTGTCAATGACTCTACGGGTACACAAGGCACTTGTAAATCCTCAATAAATTTTTGCGTGCCTCCTGTAGAGTAAATCGTAATTCCGAGTTGATGTAATTGTTGAACAATATTTTCAAGCCCGTCTTTATAAAAAACAGAGATGAGTGCCGACTGAATTTTTTTCTGCATTTGAGTATGTTAATTGATATGCTTTAAGAAAAAAGCATTGGTGAGCAAATTTATCAGGCCGCAAATCTACAGGATTTTAATCGTAGGAACCAGCGTTATATTAAATCTTGTTCCAATGGCTCATACCTAACAACAGCAGAATGTATGACGAAGCTGATCTTAGTGATAGGTAAAAATTATTTCTGCACGTGCGTTTGAAATTATATCCAATGGGGTTTTCCTTGCATTTAATGGCCGGGTATTTCCGTAATTTTTTGTTCCGGTAATTCTGGTACCATTGAGAAACCTGGAAAGCAGATATTGCCTGACCATATCCGATCTTTCGTCACCAAGATTAAAAGCAACCGCATCAATCCCTTCTTCCACGCAGGCATGACCACTGATCTCAATTGTGTAATTAGGGTTTTCCTTTAATACACTTAGTACACTATCTAATACTTTGTATGTACGTGAGTATAATGCTGATTCATCAACAGGGAACGGAACCACCACCATTAGTGAATCAGGACAACCTTGTTTATCCAGGTGGCCAAAATCATCGGGACATTTATCCTCAACATCAACAATGCCGTCTTCATCCCTGTCAGATAGAATTACTTTTTTTGGTGGAAGCGGGTAGTTCACCAATAATTCTGCCCGGCAGTGTATGTCAAGCCCGTCCTTATCAATTCTTTTAAAGACGGTACTTCTGTTACCAAACGCATTTACTTTAAGGATTCTTGCGCTGTCGATACCCCGCCCCAGGATATAAGTCTGTAAAAATAAAGCCCTGTTATATGATATCCAGTAACAGATAGTATCAGTCCCTTCGTCTTTAAAAGCATAGCCGTCAATAGTTAGCGTAACAGCAGGTACCTTTTTCATAATATCAACAATACTATCGATTGAAGCGAAAGTATAAGCATAGTATAAGGCCGATTGCTTATAATCGAACCTGATTACTGTGGTATCTGTTTGAAATCTCCCTGTAGTATCAAAAACCGGAACCGGCTGATCCCTGGCGCCACTGGCTTTTATAGCAAAAGAAAGGCTGAATATTAAGCAAAATAGTGTGGTATAAATCCTGGGCAAGGACATGTTGTTCTTGTTTTGACAACTGCAAAGGTACTTATTATTGGCAACTGATTTTCTTATGTGAGGTTTTAGCACAAACGTCAATTTGCAACTTATGTGCCGAGATTTATTACAAAAGCTCCGGAATGCGGAACAGAATGGTTTTTTATTTTTAGCTGATCACATTCCTCTTGCCATTTTTTTATCTTCCAAACCGGGTTAGATGCATCAAAAACAATTTGTTTACAATTGAAAATTGCTGCCAGCATGGCAATGGTTATACCCGGATTTTTTGAGATAATGACCAAATCGATTGTTGGCTTCAACAACGCAGTATCGGCATTGAAAGGCCTTTGAATGTTTAATATTTTTTTGCCTTTAAACTGGTAACATAAATCCTCATTAAAAACAACGGCGAAAGTGTCAATTCTTTTCGTTAATTGAAAAAATATCCTGGCGGGCTTAAGATGAAAATTCTGTAACATACCATCATCCAGTAAAACACTATCGCCAACAAACTGGTATTTTGAGCCGCTGATAAGATCTATAGCCCGATGCTGTGGCACATTATACACGATTATCTTTTGTTGATTTGCCACTTCCCATTTGTTTATACTGTAATGCACAACAAAGCCAGTTAATGAAAAC
The DNA here is from genome assembly GCA_024642285.1 of Sphingobacteriales bacterium. GTDB lineage: Bacteria > Bacteroidota > Bacteroidia > Chitinophagales > Chitinophagaceae > Ferruginibacter. The sequence goes on along the minus strand of JAHEBJ010000001.1, from coordinate 73,935 downwards.
ATAGCCAGCCAAAAATATTTTTTATTCTTCAGGATCATCCAGAAACCAAACCCGGTAACAATTAAATACAATAACCACGTTGACAAAATGTTTGCCGGCAATTGATCCCACACCGAAAACGAAAGGCTGTTGATCCACAGAATAGTTTTATTGAGCACCCAGGTTAATCCGCCAACCAGCTTGCCGAGCCAGACTCCCAGGAATGGTATCCAACTAAATGATATCAATGCTATTGCCGAATAAAGAATCAACATGGCTAGTGGCACCGCAATTATATTAGACACAAGAAAGAGATTTGGAAACTGGTGGAAATAATAAATACAGGCCGGAAAAGTTAGTATTTGCGCCGCGGCTGAAACTGAAACCAGCATCCAAACCCTGTCGATCAGTTTATTTTTTATGTACAGTAAATTATAAACGGGTCGCTGAAAAATAACGATACCTATTACAGCCAGATATGACAACTGAAATCCAACTGCCCATAAATAAAAAGGGTTGTAACAAAGCAGAACAAATGCTGATGCCGCAAGAGAACTATAAATAGATACCCGCTTCTTTAAATTTCTTCCTGCCATTATAAAAGAGAACATGACCGCAGCCCGCAATACTGATGGTGAAGCGCCGGTAAGGATTGCAAATAACCACAGGCAGGCCAGCATCAATATAACCTGCAGCAATTTTGAGTTGTTGACAACAGGAATTTTTGTAAATAACCAAAGCAGTAAAATATAAATTAACCCAAGGTGCATGCCCGAAATGGCAATAATATGCACCACGCCCGTATTGCTGAATGCCTGCACCAGATCTTTATCGAGGTCGTTGGTGTAACCAATCAGTAAAGCTTGGGCAATCCCCAGTTCATCTTTACCCGCCGTTACGACTTTTCTTAATTCCCCCAGAACATAAGCCCTTGCATCAAACACAAATTCTTTGAACCAATTCTTAGCAACTCCATCTTTACCTTCTACCTTGCTCCAGTCTTTTGATTTTAAAAAAACATTGTGAAAAATTCCCTGGAAAACAGCGTAACGTTCGTAATTGAAGCCGCCCGGATTGCCCGAATTTTTAATTCGCTGAAGATCTTTATGAATAATTATCTTATCGCCATATTTTAAATCGGGTGTGCTGCTGTCTTTCGAAAAATACAACAACAGTTTACCCTTGCAGTAAATTTTTTCATTACCCGTTACAATAGATTCGACATACCCATCTGCCTTAAATGATTTTGCTTTTTCTGTTAACGGTTCGTCTATTCTAATAACCAGGTAAGACCCGTCAGAATAATAATTACCATACCAGGCAACGTCATGCCTAATATCTTTTTGCCAGCTAAGCCAAAGACCTGCACTAACGAACAACAAATTAATTATTACTCCATGGAGCCCTCTTAATCTAAACTTTACAGATTCGGGCAATAAATAAAAAAGCAGAAAAGCAACAGCAAAGGAAACAACAGATGCCTGAATTACCGGTAATGAAACAGTAAAGTACCATTGCATTAAAATACCAGCTATCAGCGGTATTAACAGCCGGATAAATGGTGCGTTCTTCCAAACGGGAATGGTATAAGGCCGGGGCATAAAACAAAATAGAAAATCAGTTTGAGATTTCAAACAGCAAATTCTGGTTCTGAATTAAGTTCCAATGGATTATTTACTCAGGTGCATACTCCGCTCCTTATATAATTGACGGAAATAGGGGTCACGTAAGTCTTTGATAAAGCGGATGGCTTCGCCGGTGCTTTTCATCTCGGGGCCAAGCTCTTTGTTTACACCCGGAAATTTATTGAACGAGAAAACAGGTTCTTTGATGGCAAAGCCGGTCAGTTTTTTCTCGTAGGTAAAATCTTGAATCTTATTAACGCCCATCATAACTTTGGTTGCAATATTTAAATAAGGTATTTGATAAGCTTTGGCAATAAACGGTGTTGTACGGCTGGCCCTTGGATTGGCTTCTATCACATACACATTACCATCTTTAATGGCAAACTGAATATTGATGAGACCTTTGATGTTTAACCGTCTGGCAATTTTCTCTGCATACTCTTCCATCGTATGAACAATCAATGGCGATAAATTAAACTGAGGTAACACAGCATTACTATCGCCACTGTGAATACCTGCGGGTTCAATATGCTCCATCACTCCCATCACATGAAAATCTTCGCCATCAAAGATCGCATCTATCTCTGCCTCCTGGCAACGATCCAAAAAATGATCGATCAAAATTTTATTTCCTGGCAGATGTTTAATTAAACTCAAAACGCCTTTTTCCAATTCCTCATCATTAATTACGATCCGCATGCGCTGACCGCCCAATACATAGCTCGGTCTTATCAACACAGGGTATCCAACTTCCCTGGCTACTTCAATGGCTTCATCAGTATTGTAGGCTGTACCATATCTCGGGTAAGGAATATCCATTTCCTTCAGCATGTCGCTAAATCGGCCGCGGTCTTCTGCAATGTCCATATTGTCAAAAGATGTTCCAATAATTTTTATTCCTTTTTCATGCAAACGCCTGGCCAGTTTCAAAGCTGTTTGTCCGCCCAATTGCACAATTACACCATAGGGTTTTTCGTGTTCAACTATTTCCCACAAGTGCTCCCAAAACACAGGTTCAAAATAAAGTTTGTCGGCAATATCAAAATCGGTTGATACGGTTTCGGGATTACAATTGACCATAATTGCTTCATAACCCGCTTCCTTAATGGCCAACAAGCCATGCACACAACAATAGTCAAACTCAATACCCTGGCCAATTCTGTTGGGGCCGCTGCCCAGTACAATTATTTTCTTTCTATCAGAAACTATACTTTCATTACAAAGCAGTTTACTTTCGTTTGCCGGTTTGTTTTCGAAAGTTGAATAGAAATAAGGCGTCTTCGCTTCAAATTCGGCACTGCAGGTGTCCACCATTTTAAACACACGGGTAAGGCCCATGGATTTACGGCGCTCATAAATTATCTCCGCATTATCTTCTTTCATGATCCGCACCATCTGTTCGTCGCTGAATCCTAAAAATTTTGCTTCTTTCAAAAGATCATCAGGTAAAGTTTTCAAACTGTACTGTGCAATTTGCTTTTCGCAATCACATATCTTTTGTATCTGGTAAATAAACCAACGGTCAATCTTGGTACTTTCGCAAATACGCTTTATGCTGGCGCCGGCCATCAGGGCATCTTTAATACGAAATATGCGATCCCATTTTGGTGTTTTGATATACTCGATCAATTCATCAGCATGCATCAGGCTTTTGCCATAGTAGCCAAGTCCAACGGCCTCATTCTCTAAACTCTGACATGCTTTTTGTAATGCCTCCGCAAAGCTTCGGCCTATGCCCATTACTTCTCCCACACTTTTCATCTGAAAACCTAAAGTGTCTTTTGCTCCTTTAAACTTATCAAAATTCCAGCGTGGTATTTTTACAATCACATAATCAAGAGCCGGTTCAAAATAAGCTGATGTTGACTGGGTTATCTGATTTTTTAATTCATCAAGATTATAACCAATGGCAAGCTTTGCAGCAATTTTAGCAATGGGATATCCGGTTGCTTTACTGGCCAATGCCGATGAGCGGCTAACCCTTGGATTAATTTCAACAACAATAATCTCTTCGGTTTGCGGATCAAGGGCAAACTGCACATTACAACCTCCGGCAAAATTGCCGAGGTCCCTCATCATGCGGATGGCAGTATTACGCATTTTCTGGTAAGCGGTATCACTCAATGTCATAACCGGAGCAACAGTTATAGAGTCGCCGGTGTGAACACCCATCGGGTCAAAATTTTCAACGCCGCAAATGATCACTACATTGTCGGCATTATCTCTCAGCAATTCCAGCTCAAACTCTTTCCAGCCGAGTACTGCCTTTTCTACAAGTACCTCATGAATGGGACTTGCTATCAGTGCATTATTCAATGCTTCATCCAATTCATCTTTTGCAAAAACAATAGCACCTCCGCTTCCGCCTAACGTAAATGATGGACGTAAAACCAATGGGAATCCAATTTCCTGCGCAAATTCTTTTCCTTCTAAAAATGAGTTGGCAATTTTTGCCTGACAAACATTGATGCCCATTTCAATCATCCATTGGCGAAATTTTTCCCTGTCCTCAGCTTTTTCAATGGCTTTTATATCAACCCCAATCAACTTTACTCCAAATTTTTCCCAAATGCCCAGCTCATCTACTTCTTTGCAAAGATTAAGGGCGGTTTGTCCGCCCATAGTTGGTAATACCGCATCAATTTGATTCTCTTCCAGAATTTGTTCAATGCTCTCTACTGTTAAAGGCAAAAGATAAACCCTGTCCGCCATCATGGGGTCGGTCATAATAGTAGCTGGATTACTGTTGATCAAGATTACTTTTACACCTTCTTCACGTAATGACCTTGCCGCTTGTGTACCTGAGTAATCAAATTCACAAGCCTGGCCTATTACAATTGGCCCCGATCCGATAATTAAAACTGATTGTATTGAATTGTCTTTTGCCATAGTTGAATTGCCGCTGGGGTGGCGTGCAAAAGTAATGGCAAAAAAAGAAAAAGAAAAATCTTAATAGGCTATCTCAATTCGCCATTCTCCTTTATCATAAAACTCAACATCAATCACCCCCCTGTCGGTACCCATAAATCTCACCCGAAACGGAAACTGTACGTCCTGGAATTCGATGGTTTGAGTTTGCCCAACTTCGGAGGTATTCGTACGCTGGAACAGGCCACTAAGTACCGTATAATTTGACGTGTTTGCGACTCCCATAATACCTGTTTTCATAGAAAAATATACTGAGTTTTTTCTGGTACCCAGATATTGAAAATTTTTGTAAGTAACGGCCATTCCCATTTCTTTAACTTCATATGGATTTTCGTATTCTCCATGGTAATTATCCTTTTTCCAATAGCCTTTCATCAATGCGGGTACACCTTCAACGATCTTATGCAATTCCCCTTTGCCTTCTTTCAATCCTTTTTTCCATCCACCATAATAAAAATCGCCATTGGCCCAGGTATATTTTCCTGTTCCATCAGGATAGCCTTTTTTAAAATCTCCTTCATAAGTGGCAACACCAACAGCTTTTCCTGTTCCATCGGCTTTTCCACTTTTACAGTCGCCTTCATAGGAGCCCTGTAAAGAATCTGTCAAAACTTTACAATCGGCATTTTGTGCGTAGCCTGTTGCAGATATGACGCAAAAAAGTAAAAAAATTGGAATATGTTTCATAAAAAGTAGATTGGTTGTTAAAAAGTGTTTAATTGAATTGACGTAATTTTATACCTCACTATGAGACAAAAAAACTTATTTGATTACATAAATATAATGTTAAAAAATATACGATTTCTATTTTTCATTTCATTTCTTTTGTTAAATATTTTCCGGAGCACGGCCCAGTTTTTTAACGCAAAAACCTACCCACAAAATTATTTTTTATACCCGGTTGAAGCTGGCAAGTCGCTATCAGCCAATTTTGGAGAACTACGATCGAACCACTACCATATGGGACTGGATTGCAGGACTGACCAAGTTCAAAACAAAAAAGTACTAGCTGCCGCTGTTGGATATATTGCAAAAGTAAAAATTGAACCCTGGGGTTTTGGCCGGGCAATCTATATCAATCATCCAAATGGATTAACTACTTTGTATGCGCATTTAAACGATTTTTATCCAGAGCTGGAAGACTACATAAAAGAGCAGCAATACAAATTGGAAAGCTGGGCCGTGTACCTTGACATACCGGAAAATCTGTTTCCGGTAACCAAGGGAAAATTTATTGCCTACAGCGGTAACACGGGCGGTTCGCAGGGGCCACACCTGCATTTTGAAATAAGAGATACCAAAACAGAAAAAGTGCTGAATCCGCTACTGTTTGGCTTCCCAATACCCGACAATGTTCCTCCAGATGTTTATAGACTCGCTGTGTATGACCGCTGTGTAAGCACTTACGAACAAAGCCCCAAAATCTATACACTTAAAAAGGTAAATGGTAAATATGTAACAACACCTTCGTTAATAACAATGAATACCAACAAAGTAAGTTTCGGAATTACAGCAACAGATCGATATACGGGATCTTCCAATCGCAATGGCATTTACGAAACTGTTTTATATGATAATGATAAAGCGGTTACAGGTTTTCAACTGGATAGCATTGGGTACGACGAAACCCGTTACCTGAATGCACATATTGATTACAGCTACCGGAGCAAAGGTCGCTCCTACATTCAACACCTTTCTAAATTGCCTGGCTTTAATAACAGCCTGTATAATACAGCCAACGGCGATGGTGTAATCGACATAGATGATGACAGCGCACACACTATAAAACTGGAAGTAAAAGACGCAAATGGCAATACTTCAATTGTTGAATTTGAAATAAAGAGTGGAAAAGCGTTTGTTGAAGAACAAAAGGCCGATTCTGCTACTTATTTTCAAACAATGTCTTTTCATCCCGGCTTTATCAATCTGTTTGAAAACAGCAAGCTTAGTTTTTACATTCCTCAAAATGGCTTGTATGACTCTATTCAGTTTACTTATAGTGAAACTACTCCTGCTTTTGGCAATACGATTTTTCAATTGCACAATACGAGTGTGCCGATTCATGGCTATTTTCCCATTTCAATAAAAGCAACTACATCGCTGCCTGAAAAAATGGTAATGCGCCGTTCAGCAAACGGAAAAACTGATTATAAAAAAGCAGAGCCAGTAACTCATGGAAACGAAACGGGTTGGTATCGGGCCAGTTTCAGGGAGTTTGGAACTTATCAACTACTGACCGATACCGAACCTCCGGTAATAACACCGATAGGTTTCAGGGACGGAATGAACTGCAGCAAATTGAGGCGCCTAGTTTTTGCTGTAAAAGATAATACCGAAGAAATTGAAAATTTTACGGCCACGCTTAACGGAAACTGGCTTCGGTTCAGCAACGATAAAGGCAGCCGTTTTATTTATGAGTTTGATGAAAAATGCCCCGCAGGTGAACACGAACTGAAAATAATAGCAGAAGATCAGGTTGGTAATATTACTGAGAAGGTTTACAGGTTTACAAGATAAAACCAATGCCCAGACAAGAATAAAAAAAACGAAAATGACACATTTAACAGAGGGGAAGAAAGCGCCTGCATTTAAAGCAAAAGATCAGAATGGAAATTTTGTTTCACTTGCTGATTATAAGGGCAAAAAAATAGTTTTATATTTTTATCCCGAAGACGACACAGAAACCTGCACAATACAGGCCTGCAACCTACGTGACAACTACAGTATGTTAAAAAAGAAAGGTTTTGTTGTCTTGGGTGTTAGCCCTGATGAAGAAAAGAAACACAAAAAATTTGAAGCCAAATACGATCTGCCATTTACATTACTTGCTGACGCCGATCATAAAATCATAGAAAAATACGGTGTTTGGGGAGAGAAACAAATGTTCGGCCGCAATTATATGGGACTGCACCGTACCACTTTTTTAATTGACGAAAAAGGGATCATCAGAAAAATATTTCTGCGGCCAAAAAGTAAACAACATACAAAGGAAATATTACATGCCTGGGAGCAAATTGAAAAATGAGGAATTCTTTATCAAAGAAAATTCGTGGCTTGCAAAAATTGCTGCGTTCAAATTAAAGACAAATGCAGTAGCCATGGTATTGGGCAAAACTATTCACCTGCATAAAACAACCAAAGCCGATTTTTTAAAAGATGAACGTTGGGTAAAGCATGAGCTTTGTCACATAAAACAGTTTCGGCAATACGGCTATGTTTGTTTTGTAGCAAAATATCTCTGGGAAAGCCTTCGAAAAGGTTATTACAAAAATCATTTTGAAGTTGAAGCAAGAAAAGCTGAGGAATTATAACACCCATTCAACTTCTCCAAAATTAAATTCTCTTTCCAGCGCATCTACCGTTACCAGCCTCCCATGTGCAGTTACTTCTTTTATTACGGTTTCAAATTTCTGAGTATCCTTCTTTAAGCTGACCTTCTTGTTTTTTTTATACAAATGTTCATTGTACAAATCCAACACTTGTTTTGCCGGTTTAAGTTCAGTTAAGCCGGAAATCAGCATTTGATGCAGTTCTTTTGCAAGACCAATAATATCAAATTGCTTCCCCGTTATCTGCTTTAATGAAACCGCGTGCAGTATCTCATCGCAGAAGTTTGTTTGGTTAATATTAATACCAATTCCAACTACGGACCATTTCCAGCTTCTACCTGCAAATACATTCTCAATTAATATTCCCCCTGCCTTTCTGTCACGCCAAAAAATATCATTTGGCCATTTTATTTTAGTTTCAACGCCAGCATACTGTTTAAAAAAGTCAAAACAAATACAGGCGATAGCCGCACTCAAATGAAAGGGCTCTGCTATTTTCAACTTGCCAGGTGCTAAAACAAGGCTCATCGCAATGTTCATATTGGCATCCGATACCCAACTTTTACCCCGTTGTCCCTTTCCTGCCGTTTGTTCTTTGGAGAACCAAAACTCCCCGTGTTTAGCCAATCCTGCATGCACCCTTGCCATGGCATAGTTGTTGGTACTATCCACAGAATCTAATATGTTAAAAAAACTGTGATTGAGCATGCTAAATCAAATGAGCAATAAGTATTACTTTTGCCACTGCTTGCAAGCTACGGCCAGTTTTTAAAAAAACAATTAAAAAGTGGGTTGTTATCATTTTAGCACTAAAAGGAAAAAATTAAATCAGATTTGAATAAATTAAACGCATTAAGCAACCGGAGTAAAAGCAGTGTTGTACGATTAACGAGGAACAGTAAAATTTTCAAAACGATCATTCATGCCGTACAGGAGAAAAAAGGGGAGAAAATTGTCAGCCTCGATCTCCGGAAAATTCCAGAAGCAGTTGCCGATTTTTTTATAATTTGTCAGGCTGGTAATACCACTCAATTGAGGGCCATTGCCGATTTTATTGAAACAGATGTGAAAGAAAAATGTAGCGAAATGGCTTATAAACATGAGGGCCGGCAGGGACAGCAATGGATACTGATAGATTATGTAAATGTAGTAGTACACGTTATGTTGCCCGAGCCAAGAAAATTTTATCAACTGGAAGAAATGTGGCATGACGCACCTTTAACGGAACATGAAGGATAAACCGGGAAGATTTAGAATATAAATAAAGTACAAACGTCTTTGTAACAAAAGATGGTGAATTCGGTACCCCAAAAATGTGAATTAATAATATGAGCCAGCAAGACAATAAAAGAAAGTTTAATCCGGATAATATTCCACCGAAAGGTGATGATCCAAAAAATAAGAAGCCACGCTTCAGCATTTATTGGGTTTACGGAATTGTTTTCCTTACCATCATAGCCTGGAATTTATTTCGAACTGTGAGCAGCGCTGGTATTGAAACCGATCAGCAAAAGTTTTACCAGATGGTAACACAAGGCGACGTGGTCAAAATGAAAACCATCCGTAACAAAAAAATTGTACGGGTTTTTATTAATAAAGACAGTTTAGTTGCACGGGCAGGATATTATAAGCAGGTGTTAAACACCAAACCCGATGATAAAAACTACGAAGCTGTAGTTGCTGTAAAAGCGGATCAACCTCAATTATTTTTCAGTATTGTTGACGACAAAACATTTGCTACCCAGATGGCAGAATTTTATAAAAACAATCCTGAAATTAAACAGATTCCCGATTCGCCTGATGAAGAAGGCGAATTGATAAGCCAGATCATCAGTACATTGTTACCAATTCTGTTGATTGTTTTGTTGTTTGTGATGATGATGCGTAAGGTAGGTGGACCGGGTGGCGGAGGCGGTACCGGCGGCATCTTTAGCATTGGTAAATCAAAAGCAACCTTGTTTGAAAAAGGTACAAGGGTAAATATAAATTTTGGCGATGTGGCGGGCCTTGATGAAGCCAAAGTGGAAGTAATGGAGATCGTTGACTTTTTAAAGAATCCAAAAAAATATACAGCATTAGGAGGCAAAATTCCTAAGGGTGCATTATTGGTAGGTCCCCCGGGCACGGGTAAAACATTATTGGCAAAAGCTGTTGCCGGCGAAGCACAGGTTCCTTTTTTCAGTTTAAGCGGAAGTGATTTTGTGGAAATGTTTGTAGGCGTTGGTGCCAGCCGTGTACGTGATTTGTTTAAGCAGGCAAGAGAAAAAGCACCTTGTATAATTTTTATTGATGAGATTGATGCAATAGGAAGAGCCAGGGGTAAGAATATGATGATGAGCAATGACGAAAGGGAAAATACCCTTAATCAATTGTTGGTGGAGATGGATGGTTTTGGAACTGATCTTGGAATCATCATCTTGGCAGCTACCAACAGGCCCGATGTTTTAGACAGTGCCTTATTGCGTCCCGGACGTTTTGATCGCCAGATATCTATCGACCGGCCCGACCTTGTTGGAAGAGAAGCTATTTTTAAAGTGCATTTAGAGCCCATCAAAGTTTCAGAAACTTTGGATGTACATAAACTTGCGGAACAAACTCCCGGATTTGCAGGAGCTGATATAGCCAATGTTTGTAACGAAGCAGCTTTAATTGCTGCCCGTAAAGGAAAAGCTGCGGTTGACATGAGCGACTTTCAGGATGCTATTGACCGTGTGATTGGCGGTTTGGAGAAAAAGAATAAGATCATTTCTCCAGATGAAAAAGAGATCATTGCCTACCACGAAGCCGGGCACGCTATTTGCGGATGGTTCCTTGAGCATGCCTATCCTTTATTGAAAGTTACGGTTGTGCCACGTGGTTCGGCTGCGCTTGGTTACGCTCAATACACACCTAAAGAACAATACCTGTATAATACTGACCAGTTGATGGACCAGATATGTATGACGCTTGGTGGCAGGGCCAGCGAAGATATTTTCTTCGGAAAAATAAGTACAGGCGCCAGCAATGATCTGCAGCAGATCACGAAGATTGCTTATAGCATGATCACCGTTTACGGCATGAATGACAAGGTTGGAAATATAAGTTACTACGATCCAAACCAGGAGAACGTATTTACAAAACCTTTCAGCGAAGAAACCGGGAAGATGATTGATGAGGAAGTTCGCAAACTGATTGACGGTGCCTATCGGCGTACAAAAAATCTGTTGGTTGAAAAGAAAGCCGAGGTTGAAAAACTGGCTCAGGAATTATTAAAGAAAGAAGTTTTATTTAAGAGCGATGTTGAATTACTGATTGGCAAACGGCCATTTGAAGAAAAAAAGGCACTTGATATAATAGTTGATGAAGAAGAGGCCGAAAAGAACAGAGAAAAAGAATCACATCCATTAACAGACACTAAGGACGAAGAAGAAATAAAAACGCCTCCTGCAATTTAAATTGATATGGCTGTTACCCCGGCAAAAGAAAATATTTTAAAAAGAATCCGGCAGGCACTGAGTAATCCGGTGCCTTTGCCTTTTCCTCAAAGCGAGGGAACCAATGCTGTTTTTCATTCGGCTACCGACAGCCTGGATGTTGTATTTGCACAGGAGTTCATCAATATGCAGGGTAAGTTTGCTTTTTGCATTGATGAAAATGAAATGCTGCAGCAGTTACGGATGTTGATTGATGAAAAACAATGGAGCAAGATCTATTGCAACACCGATAAATGGAATGCTCAATTCAGTAATACCATTAACCTGGCCGGTTGCGACGCATCCATTACCGATTGCGAATTTTTAGTTGCCCGTACCGGTTCTATTGTAATGAGTGCAGCACAGCAAAGCGGCCGTACGGTAAGTGTTTATGCACCGGTGCACATCTGCATTGCCTACACCAATCAGTTGGTGTACGATGTAAAAGATGCCCTTCAAAAACTTAAAGAAAAATATAGCGGCAGTATTCCATCTCTCATAACTTTTGCAACAGGACCCAGCCGCACAGCCGATATTGAAAAAACACTGGTAACCGGTGTGCATGGCCCCAAAGAAGTGTATTGTTTCCTCGTAGAAGCATAATTGCGTTTTTACAAGTATCTTTATTGTATTATGAGTAACGAGATTTATAATTTATTTGTGTATGGCTCATTGCGTAGCGGATTTCGTAATCCGATGTACCAATACCTTACTAAATATTTTCATTTAGCAGGAGAATCAGTGGTTAAAGGCAAGCTTTACGACCTGGGTGATTACCCTGCCGCAGCAGCTACCGACGATGAAAAATTTATTTCGGGTGAGTTGTATTGTATCAATAATCCACTTGAATTTTCCTGGGCTATTGCCCAGCTGGATGATTACGAAGGATTGAATACCGAAGCCGGCGAAACCCCATTATACAAACGTGAAGAAGTAATTGCCTATCAAAAGGGCGAACCGCGTACAGCCTGGATATATTGGTATAACGGCGACCTTAAAGGCAAACCCGAAATTGAATCGGGCGACCTGTTACAATACCTGCAGCAAAAAAACAAACCCTGATGACATGGAAATGGCAAGAGATAAAAAAATTTATTTCCTTTCTGATTTCCATTTGGGCGCTCCCAATGCACAATCCAGCCTGGTACGTGAAAAAAAAATTATTGCTTTCCTTGATGAAATAAAAGCCGACGCCGAACAAATTTTTATTGTGGGTGATCTTTTTGATTTCTGGTACGAATACAAAAAAGTAGTTCCCAAAGGCTATGTTCGTATTTTGGGTAAGATGGCAGAGATTACCGACGCCGGAATTCCAATTCATTTTTTTGTTGGCAACCACGACATGTGGATGAGAGATTACTTTCAAACTGAATTAAACATTCCTGTTTATTTTGAACCTGTACCATTTACTTTCAACCATAAAAAATTTCTTGTGGGCCACGGAGATGGGCTTGGACCCGGCGATCATGGATATAAGTTCATCAAAAAAATATTCCGCAATAAACTGAGCAATTGGCTGTTCGGTATTTTACCTCCTTATATTGGCATGGGTATTGCAAATTATTTCAGTCGTAAAAGCAGGGCACAAACAGGAGCAACCAATGAAGTGTTTTTAGGAGAAGAAAAAGAGTGGCTTATTATTTATTGTAAAGAAGTGTTGCAAAATGAATATTACGATTACCTGATCTTTGGACACCGGCACTTGCCTATTGATTTTACGATCAATGAAAAAAGCAGGTATATTAATTTAGGCGACTGGATACAATATTTCAGCTACGCTGTTTTTGATGGCGAACAGACTGAGTTAAAGTACTATACTAAATGAAAAAATTAAAAACCATAATTCCGGCGTTGTGCCTATGTTTCTCAGTGGCAACTTATGCTCAAAGTGATTCAGTTTTTCAGTTTGTAAAAACGGTCGAAGGCGATTTTTCTTATTTCAATGTTGACAATCTCGATTACCTGTATTTACTCAGCAACAATCAGCTGAAAAAAATAACTGCCAAAGGAGATTCGGTTGCCGTGTTTAATGATGTAAAAAAATATGGCAATCCGGATTTTATAGATGTGACCAACCCGCTTAAAGCGCTGCTCTACTACAAAAATTACTCCACCGTGGTTATGCTCGACAGATTTTTAACCATTCGCAATACCATCAACTTCCGCAAACAAAATATTTTTTATGTAAACAACGTCACACTTTCTTACGACAATTATATATGGATATTTGACGAAGAAGACTATAAACTCAAAAAAATTGACGAGGAAGGAAAACAGTTGCTGTCAACCGTTGATTGGAGAATTTTATTCGACACTGTACCGGCTCCGGTAAAAATGATCGACAAAAATAATTATGTTTATCTCTACGATACCGAAAAAGGATTTTATATTTTTGATTATTACGGCGGATTCAAAAACAGGTTGCCTTTTTTAAATTGGACCGATGTGGAAGTAACGGGCACCACCATGTACGGATTCAGCAAAGGTAGTTTGTACAGTTACGAACTGAAGTCATTGCTATTAAAAGAATATAAATTACCTGCTTTCTTTGGAAAATTCAGCGCTATAAAAGCCATGAATGGAAAAGTTTATCTGCTCAACGAAAAAGGAATTGATATTTATCAGATAAAGTAAATTTATTGGTTCAGGATCTCTGCCAGTTCTTTATCCCACTTACCCGTTTTACCATATTCAACTACGCGGCCAACTTCTTTACCCTCTTTCATTACAATAACAGTAGGCACTAAAGTAACATTGAATGCTGCGGCAATATTGCCAAGCGAAGTTTTAGCCCGGTTTACGCCAAATAAAGTGATCGCATCATCTGATATGCCACTCTTCTCCTGCAGTTTAAAAAATTTAGGTAGTATAAACTGGGTATCCTCACACCAGGTGCCGCCAAAAATTACAAACTGGTATTTACCTTTCGCTCTTTCAAATGCACTAAGGATGGCTGTATCGGGATTATAAAATTTCTGTGCGTTGTTATACCAGGCAAAAGATGAATCGTTTTGAATCATGTATTTATTTACCAGCCCACGTACCACTTTTACTTCAGGATGGTTAGGTAAATCCTGGCTGGCTTCGTACTGCGCTTGCGCAAAAACCACTGCCGACATTGGCAGAAACAACAATAAACTAAATAGACATTTTTTCATCCTGCTGGTTTTGAAATGATATATTGGTTTGAAAAGTAAATTTCGTATCAAAATATTGGCAGAAAGAAAGTTTTATGTTAACTGAAAGTTATACCAAGAGCTAAAGACGCTGGCAGCAGCCTGAATCATAACCCTGCATTCAATTCATTTAAGAACCCTTTTAATTTTTTTAAAGACTCTATCAACTCGAATTTTTCGTCCGCCCTTTTATTTTGTTTCAAAAAATCCTTGGCGCCTTCCATGGTGTATTTTCGTTCACGCAGCAAATGGTAAATCAGTTTCAGGTTTTTAATATCCTCCGGACGGAAGAGTCTGTCGCCTTTACCATTCTTCCTGGGTTTTAAAATATCGAATTCGTTTTCCCAATAGCGTAAAAGCGACTGGTTTACTTTAAACATATCGGCTACCAGGCCTATAGCATAGTATTTTTTCTCAAAAAGAATTTCATCTGGCGGAATCTCAATCAGGTCGGCGCCCGATTCTTTTTCCTTCAGGCTCATGCGGCCTCTTGTTGCTTTTTTATTATTGCCTTTAGTTTTTACTTTATCTGGTGCAGGTTTTTCCAATACCACTTTTTTTTGCACCGGTTTTTTTACATCCGGAGCATCATCAAAGGAAAAAGCTATTTGTTGAAGAGCCATAATTAAAATTAGTCAAAACTTTTGGCACTGCCAGTAGCGGCAATTTTTAAAACACGATCGTATTGTTCTGCATTCAAATCATTAAAGAAAAAGTACACCGGATCAACCGCATTACCATTTATATGCACCTCGTAGTGTAAATGAGGCGCTGTACTGGCTCCGGTACTGCCTACCCATCCAATCACTTCACCGCGTTTAACCCGTTGTCCTGCCCCCGCCTTTACCCGAACCATATGCATATATTCTGTTTCGTATCCGTATCCATGGTTGATGATCACATGATTTCCTGTACCGGTACCTCCACCTGCAGTTGTAACAACCCCATCACCTGTTGCGTATATTGGTGTTCCCCTTGGTGCAGTAAAATCAATGCCGCTATGCATTTTGGCAATTCCGTAAATAGGATGAATACGCATACCAAATCCACTTGCTATTCGGGTGAGCTGCTTATTACTAACCGGTTGAATAGCCGGAATGCTGGCAATCTTGGTCTCCTGATTCCTGATCAGTTTTTCTATCCCATTATAACTTTCAAACTGGTAGGCAACACGTGCGGTAATATTGTCCAGCGTTTTTGCGATCTCATCGCCAAGGTCATCATTCTTAATTAAATTGATCTTGGCAATTTCTTTTTTCTTTTCAATTGATTTGGTACGGGCACTATCGCTCAAAGGGTTGGCTTCAAAAATGGAGCGGTAAACTTCATTGTCTCTTTTCTCCAGTTCGGCCATCTGTTGCTGTAAAGTTTTTGTTTTAGCAGCCAGTGTATTATAGTTGTCTCTAACTATCTCATACTTTAATTCAGACTCTTTGTCCAAAGCACTGGGGAAAAAATTGGTATATGCCCATATAATAAGGGCTGAGGTAACCAATGCAGCCGAAATAAATCCAAATATGCGTAAAAGTTTTACCCGAAAAGGGGTGACCAGCTTTTCATATCGAAGAGTATGTGTATTGTAGTAATATTTAATTTTTTTCATAAACCCTTTACGGCTTGTGGCTTGAACCTGTTTTATTACCTTTGCAGGCATTGTACAGAAGTTCACAAATATAGCCCCATAAACTACAAAAATCAACCCATATAAACTAATGGCATATGATGACGAGTGCTGAAATACGACAACAATTTCTTGACTTTTTTAAGTCGAAAGGTCATGCCATTGTTCCATCGGCACCCATAGTGGTAAAGAACGATCCAACGCTTTTATTTACCAATGCAGGCATGAACCAGTTCAAGGATTTTTTCCTTGGTAATAAACAGGCGCCCGATCCAAGGGTTGCGGATACACAAAAATGTTTACGGGTTAGCGGCAAACACAACGATCTGGAAGAAGTAGGTGTTGATACGTACCACCATACTATGTTTGAAATGCTGGGTAACTGGAGCTTTGGCGACTACTTTAAACAAGAAGCCATTGCCTGGAGCTGGGAATTGCTCACCGAAGTTTACAAATTAGATAAGGAAAGATTATACGTTACTATTTTTGAAGGTGATAAAAGCGAAGGTTTACCACAGGATGAAGAAGCTTTTAACGAATGGAAGAAAGTTATTCCCGAAGAAAGAATTTTACTAGGCAACAAAAAAGATAATTTTTGGGAGATGGGTGATACAGGCCCCTGCGGACCCTGTACAGAAATTCATGTTGATTGCCGAAGCGATGCCGAAAGAAAATCTGTTGCCGGCGCAACGCTGGTAAACAATGACCATCCGCAGGTGATAGAAATATGGAACAATGTATTCATCCAGTTCAATCGTAAAAAAGATGGCAGCCTTGAAGAACTACCCGCTAAACATGTTGATACCGGAATGGGATTTGAACGCCTGGTTCGTGTCATTCAAAATAAATATTCCAATTACGATACAGATGTCTTTACAGGAACGATTGAAGCAATCAGCAAAAAAGTAAATAAAAAATATACCGGAGGCGACGATAAAGAGAGTGTTGCGTTTCGTGTAATTGCCGATCATATCCGTGCCATCAGCTTTACCATTGCCGACGGACAACTGCCTTCAAACACAGGCGCAGGCTATGTTATACGCCGAATACTTCGCAGGGCTGTTCGTTACTACTACTCCTACTTAGATTATAAACAACCGTTACTTCATGAAATTTTACCTGTTGTTGCAAAACAATTTGAACATGTTTTTCCGGAGTTGAATAAGCAACTAGATTTTGTTGACAAGGTTGTAAAAGAAGAAGAAGATTCCTTTTTAAGAACGGTTGATAATGGTTTATCCATGCTTGACCAGGCTACAAAAAACATTACGGGTGAGGAAGCCTTTAAATTATACGACACTTTTGGTTTTCCACTCGACCTTACAAAACTAGTGGCTACCGAAAAAGGACTCGCAGTTGATGAGGATGGTTTTGAAGCAGAGATGAAAAAGCAAAAGGACCGCAGTCGTTCTGCCGCAGTTTTAGAAACTGAAGACTGGATTATCGTCAATGATAAGGATTCTTCAAAATTTGTTGGTTATGATTCGCTTGAAGCAAAAGCCAAAGTTGTTAAGTACAGAAAAGTAAGCGGCAAAGGGAAAAAAGGCTACCAGATCGTTTTGGATCAAACCCCTTACTATGCCGAAAGCGGCGGACAGGTTGGCGATACGGGTACACTTGCGATTAAGGGCTCAACACTCACTATTATAGATACCAAAAAAGAAAACGACCTTATTATTCATTTCACTGACTCTATTCCTGCTGACATGAACGGAGAGGTGATTGCAGTTGTCAATGCCTCCAGAAGAAAAGACATCACCCTGCATCACAGTGTTACACACCTTATGCACGCAGCTTTACGTGAAGTTTTGGGCAAACATGTTGCACAAAAAGGGAGTTTGGTAAATGATGAGCATCTCCGATTCGATTTTAGTCATTTTGCAAAAGTTACAGACGAAGAAGTAACAGCTGTAGAAAAAATGGTGAACGAAAAAATAAGAGAAAACATTCCGGTTATTATAAAAGAAATGAACAAAGATGAAGCCATCGCTCTTGGCGCTATGGCTTTATTTGGTGAAAAATATGGCGATACGGTTCGGGTAGTCATCATGGATGAAAAATACTCGATTGAATTATGCGGTGGTACACATGTTGGTTTTACCGGCGAACTGGGCTTCTTTAAAATAAAACACGAAACGGCCGTAGCAGCAGGTGTACGAAGGCTGGAAGCCGTTTGCGGTAAAGCAGCAGAAAAACTAATTCATGAACAGTTCGATATCCTGCATAGTATCATGGGAACAATGAACAGTCCTGCCGACCTTCCAAAATCTGTTGAATTGCTGATGGCCGAAAAATCATCGCTGCAAAAAAGAATTGAAGGTCTGGAAGCCCGTCAGCTGGTTGGCATACGCAATGAACTGTTACAAAAAGATGAGATCATTAATAATATATCATTCATCGCTGATATTGTTGAAGTGTCAAACGCCGATGCTTTGAAAAAGCTTTGTTTCGATATTAAACATCATGTACACGATCATATTGCTGTGCTTTGTTCCAATATTGACGGCAAAGCTTATGTGGCCATCAGTATTGCCGATACGGTTGTTGCTGCAAAAAATTTAGACGCCGGAAAAATTATCAAAGAGCATGTCGCTCCATTAATAAAAGGTGGCGGCGGCGGACAAAAAAATCTGGCAACTGCGGGTGGTCAGGATGTGAGCAATTTGAAAAACGTAATTGATAAGGTAAAATCATTACTATAAAAAAATAGTGATGAACATAATTTTTGAAACTCCCCGACTTACCCTCCGCCAGATGACTATTAATGATGCTCCATTATTACTGGAATTAAACAGCGATCCCGAAGTTGTAAAATACCTGCATGAACCAACTTTACAAACCATAGAGCAGGCTCAAAAAGTTATAACAGATATCATCTTACCGCAATACAGAAACAATCTTGGCCGTTGGGCAATCACAACTAAAGCCGATAATAATTTTATTGGCTGGTGTGGTTTAAAATACCGGCCCGAGCTTGATGAAATTGATTTGGGTTATCGCTTGATGCAAAAAGCATGGGGCAAAGGCTTTGCAACAGAAGCCGCCCAAGAAACCCTTAATTACGGATTCGGCATATTAAAACTTCCCATTATTACCGGCAAAGCGCATATAGAAAACCTGGCCTCTATAAAAGTGCTGGAAAAAATTGGTATGAATTTCATTGGAGAAGGTTTAGTTGACGACTGCCCGGTTAGAACATACACTAAAGCAAATCCTTCTGCGTAGTTAGCGCAATCTGTGGGTACTTCAAAAAATTTGTTAAAGAAAAATATTTATCTGCGAAATTTTTCGTAATACAAAAAAAGGTTCTACATTTGACCTACTAAACATTTCGTATATAAAAAATCAAGTCATGAAGAAATTAATTTTTACCGCTGTACTTGTTGCTTTTGCAGCATTCACAACCACCGGCATCGCTCAGGATGATAAAGGCCCCAAAGGAGAAAAAGGGCCTAAGGGCGATAAAGGAAATAAAGAAACCCAGGAAATCATCATTCGCAAGAAAGGTGAAAAGGATACCAGGATTATCGTTGAAGTAAAGGGTGATAAGGTTACTATTAATGGTAAACCTTTATCCGAATTTAAAGACGACGAAATAACCATAAACAAAAGGGAAATAACTATTAAAGATATTAACGGCAATATGCGGTTTGAAATGTCGCCAGGCGATTTTGAAGGAATGAATTTCTGGAGTGACGATAATGGCGAACCCAGTGCTTTTCTAGGCGTTACAACCGGCGTATACAATGACGATTCTAAAAACACAAAAACCGATGGTGCCGAAATTACAGACGTAAGTAAGGAAAGTGCAGCTAACAAAGCAGGCTTGAAGAAAGGTGATGTGATATACAAGATCAACGATAAAAAAGTGGAAGACCCATCTTCGCTTTCAGACGTTGTTACATCATTCAAGCCAAAAGAGGAAGTAACCGTTTACTACAAAAGAGATGGTAAAGACCAATCTGCAAAAGTGATTTTGGGCGAACGCAAAGTATCAAAGTCAATGGCCTATTCTTTTAGCGGACCCGATGGAATGACAAGATCGTTCACCGTGCCACGTGTGCAAGGTGCTCCCAGGGTACAGGGCGCTCCCAAAGTTGAATTTTGGAACGACAAGGAATTTGGCGATATGTCGCCGAGGATCTGGAGCCCTGGAAGCGGAAATAACTTTGAATTTTTTGGAGATGGATTTCCACGCCAGCAAAAACTGGGATTAAAAGTGCAGGATACCGAAGACGGAAAAGGCGTTAAAGTACTGGACGTTGATAAAGATTCGCCAGCTGAAAAAGCAGGACTGCAAAAGGATGATTTTGTAACCGAAATAGCAGGCAAGAAAATTTCAAACACTGATGAAGTACGTGCCGAGTTGCATGAGCAAATAGAAAAATCATCCTACACAATAAAAGCAATCCGAAATGGTTCTGCCAGGAGTTTTGATATCAAAATCCCGAAAAAATTAAAGACAGCTGATTTATAAGCCATGAATAAGCATGAGAAGGCGCTATGGGATATTCCATGGCGCTTTTTTAATTAATGTCATTTAACATTTCTATTGAGTTGCATCAAAATTCCTCTGGCATCTATTCCTTACCTTTGCCGCCGTGAATTCAAATGATAAATACCAGGTTGTTATAGGGCTTGAAGTGCATACACAGCTGCTCACTCAAAGCAAATTATTTTGTGGCGACAGTGCGGCTTTCAGTACTGATCCAAACACACACATAAGTCCCATTACGCTGGCTCACCCGGGCACATTGCCCAAAATGAACAGCAAGGCAATTGAGTTTGCTGTTACCCTCGGACTTGCGTTGAACTGCGAAATTGAACAGCATAATTATTTTGCCCGCAAGAATTATTTTTATCCTGATCTGCCGAAGGGTTACCAGGTTTCGCAACACACTACTCCAATTTGCAAAAATGGATTTGTGCCAATTAAAGTTGATGACACAAATAGAAATATCCGGCTAAACCGTATACATATTGAAGAAGATGCAGGTAAAAGTTTACATGATGTGGATGAACAATACACAGCTATCGATCTTAACCGTGCCGGTGTTCCTTTACTTGAAATAGTTAGTGAACCCGACCTGCATAGCAGCGATGAAGCATTTGCTTACATAACTGAACTGCGCAAACTGGTTACGTGGCTGGGAATTTGCGACGGTAATATGGAAGAAGGGAGTATGCGATGTGATGCAAATATTTCTATCCGCCTGAAAGGCGATACTAAATTAGGAACAAGAGTAGAAGTGAAAAACCTGAACAGTATCCGCAATGTAAAAAGAGCAATTGATGTGGAAGTAGATCGCCTTATTAAAATTACAGAGAAGGGTGAAAAGATAGTTCAGGAAACAAGAAGTTATGATGCGGACAAGAATATTACTTTTTCTTTACGTTCTAAAGAAGATGCTGACGACTATCGTTATTTTCCGGAGCCCGACCTAACTCCTTTTCATATTACTGATGACTATCTGATTGAACTGAAAAACAAATTACCTGTTTTACCCAATGATCTGAAAAAACATTTTGAGGATGCTTACCAGCTTTCTGAATATGATGCTGCAGTACTTTGCGATGATAAGGAACAGGCTGAATATTTTAATAAAGTAATTGAACATACGAACAACTACAAAGCGGTTGCCAACTGGATGCTGGGGCCTGTTAAAAGTCATTTAAATGATACCGGATTATCATACAAGAGCTTTTCTTTACCGCCCAAAAAGCTGGCGGCATTAACCCAGCTTGTTGATGAAGGAAAACTCAATTTT
The DNA here is from genome assembly GCA_024642285.1 of Sphingobacteriales bacterium. Classification (GTDB taxonomy): domain Bacteria; phylum Bacteroidota; class Bacteroidia; order Chitinophagales; family Chitinophagaceae; genus Ferruginibacter. The sequence continues at coordinate 52,057 of JAHEBJ010000001.1, read as the reverse complement.
GGAATTGCTTCAACAAAAATATTTTCTGTTCTGTTGGATCAACCCGAAAAAGAACCCTTACAAATAGCCACCGAATTAAACCTCTTACAAGAAAGCGACAGTGATTCAATTGAGCAATGGGTTGATGAAGTGATAGCCGGCATGCCCGACAAGGTGATAGAATTTCAATCGGGTAAAAAAGGTTTGATTGGATTATTTGCCGGCCAGGTAAAAAAGCTAAGCAAAGGCAAGGCTGATATGCAAGTTGTAAGTAAACTACTTGACAAAAAACTAAACAATTAATAAATGAAAAATTTACTCGTTGCAATTACGTTAACTGCATTTCTATTTTCATGTAACAACGCTTCGGACAAAGGTGTATTTACAGTTGAAGGCGAAATAAAATCGGTACCAGACCAAAAGGTTTACCTGGAGGAACTTTACTTCAGCGACAAAGAAGCCGAAGTGATAGATACTGGCGTGATAAAAAACGGAAAATTTGTTGTGGGCGGCATAGCTCCGGAAGAAGGGCTTTATCGTTTGCGTTTAGAAAACGGAAGTAATGCTTACGTATTTATCAGTCAGCCGGGCAAGATTGAATTTAAAGCTGACGTAGCAAATAATCAATTATCCGGTTACTCTTTCAGCGGCCCGGCAAACAGTTCATTAAAAAAATTGATGAGGTACACGGACAGTACAGGCCTAATAATTTCGAACAAAGACCGACTGTTGGGGGAATTTATTAAAGCCGGAGTTAGTGAAAACGATAGCACTTATATGGCTATTTCTAATGAATATAAGAGTATGACGGACGAATATACTAAGTATGCATTTGCCTATGCCGACACCGCAAAATACCCCGTGGTTGCTATGTTTGCAGCGACTATGGCGCCGGTTGAAATTGGTAAATTCGAAAAGCCATTAAGTGGACTGGCAACACGTTTTCCGAAACACAAAGGTGTTGCAGGCGCCCTTACCTTTATCAAAGAAAGAGCAGCTCAACAATCACAAGCAATACCTCAGGCTGATACAAAACCATTGGTTGGTAAACCAGCTCCCGACTTTACCATGAACGATGTTAACGGGAAATCTTTTTCACTGAATCAGCTTCGGGGTAAATATGTTTTGATAGATTTTTGGGCAAGCTGGTGTGTGCCATGCAGAGAAGAAAATCCAAATGTTGTTGCAGCTTTCAACCAGTATAAAGACAAAAATTTTACCGTGCTGGGTGTATCCCTTGATAAAAACAAAGAGGATTGGGTAGCGGCCATTGCTACTGACGGTTTAGCCTGGCAGCACATCAGTGACCTGAAACAATGGAACAGCGCTGCAGTTCCTTTATACGGAATTGATGGAATTCCTTACAATGTGTTGATTGATCCTCAGGGAAAAATAATTGCAACGGATTTAAGAGCATCAGCTTTACAAAATAAACTCAAAGAAGTTCTTCAATAATAATCATGAAATAAAAAAAGCCCCGGGATTTAAACCCAGGGCTTTTTTTTATCGAGTAACTAATCTCTATTAATATTGAGGATTCTGGGCATAATTAGGGTTTGTTTGTGTTTCAGATAACGGAATAGGCCATATAAACCTGTAATCGCTGTATGGGAAAGCAGCAACTGAAGTTGTGTATGGTGCGGTACCACCGGCGCAAACATAATTGGCGAATACCGATGCTCCAATTCCTACTTTCGCCGGAATTCCACCTGTACCAAAAGTAGCATCTGTAGCATTGCGGTGAATATCGGGCCAACGTTTTCCTTCAGCAATAAACTCAATTCGACGCTCTTGTAATACAGCCTTAACAAAAGCATTTGCATTTGCAAAAGAACCAGCCGTATAAGTTAAAGCAGGAGGAGCATTAAATGATCCGGGTCCACCTGGTAATGCCCTGTTTCTAACTTCATTTAAAAGTTGCAGGCTTTTGGTTGTGATACCATTTTGTCTTCCTTCAGCTTCAGCCAACGTTAACAAAACCTCTGCATACCTGATCATTGGAGCAGGATCTGTTCCCGTTACAGGATCGATATACTTTGTTGTTAAATAATTTGCAGAAGCACCCGTACCAATAATTCCCATCATATTTCTTCTGCTATCAACACATAAAAATTCAGGTAAATTAAAAACAACAGGGCTAACTCTGATAATACCTCTGCCACCGATGCTTGTGTTTCCTAACATATTAGGTAAGCCTCCATTAACACCGGCATTATCTGTTGCTGCATTTCTGATTGAGAAAATAGACTCATTACCCTGCCATCCGCCGGCTGTAAAAGCTGTAACAGGAGAAGTTTCAAGCTTCCATCCGCCAACCTGGCTGATAAAGCCGGGATAAGAAGCCATGTTAGGGGTAGCCGGAACAACCTTTGCACCTTCTGAAATTACACCTGCCCAATCGCCCATGTGTAATTTAAGCCTCATTTTCATAGCAATGGCTGCGGCCTTGGTTACACGATAGGTTTTGTTAGCACCTGCATTTACCGGAGCTGGTGCTGTTGCCGTTGTGGCAGACAAATTTGCTTCTGCATAGTCAAGATCAGCCAAAGCTTTTGTATAACCATCGGCAACAGTAGTTCTGGTTTGGGCCAGCGCTGCTGCAACAGTTGCATCACTGTTAATTCCAAATTCACGGTAAATGATACCAGTTTGACTACCATTACCATCACGGTAAGGGCGGGCAAAATGTATCAACAATTCATGATGCGCCATGGCACGCAGAAAACGACACTCACCAATATAATGATTGCCTAATGCAGCAGAGATTACCCCTTTACCTACAGCACCATTAACGCCTTCAATTGTAAGGTTTGCCCTGTTGATCAAACTATATAATGTTTCAAAATGATACACGTTATTAGCGGTAGTAACATTATAGGTTGCCTCGTAAGTAATCGCATAGAATGTTACAAAGGTCAGCATATCTTCTCCACGCATATCTCCCTGTTCAATACTGGCAGCCCCAAATGGATACCCTCTAACGGCTCCGCCGGCATAAAATCCACTTTGCGCCGCATCGTAAACTCCGTTTACGGCAGATTCGATTCTGTCGGGCGTCGAAAACGACGTAACATCAGTCAAAGAATTATACGGAGCTATTTCCAATACTTTCTTACACGATGTATTTATTAATAACATCAACGATGCGATTAAAAATCCTGATAATAATTTATTCATAACAATTTTATTTTTAAATTTTTTACTGCCTTTAATTAGAACCCAACATTTAAACCAAATGTAAATGTTCTCATTTGTGGTACTGAAGCATTTTCAATTCCAGCCTCAGAAGTATTCTCCGGATCTATACCGGTGTATGCAGTCCATATAAACAGGTTTTGCCCCTGCACATAAAAACGCATCGATTTAACAACCCCTTTAGTTGCAGATTCCAGGCTCTTATTGTCAACATTATAAGACAATATCACATTCTGCAATCTCAGAAAATCTCCTTTTTCAAGAAACCTGGTATTGGTTTGTCCGTTAAGGTTTACTTGGTTATCACGTGCGTAATACAATTTTGGCACATTAGTAACCTGGCCAGGTTTTGTCCACCTGTCTAATATTTCGTAGCCATTATTTACAAATCCAGAACTGTTCCAAACTTCCTGGCGGGTTAAATTATACACAGTGTTTCCTCCGCTGTAACGGAAAAATACTTCCAATGAAAACTGGTTGTATTTAAATGTATTGGTAAAACCTCCGTACCAGGTTGGTAAAGGTGAACCCACTATATAACGGGTTCCCAATGTTGTTGGCGTACCCAAATTCGGATCATCTTTGTTGATGGCAAAGTAGTATCCAGCTGCAGAACCCGCTACGTTATTATATTGTACCATACTACCATCGGCCTTATACCACATAGGGTTTCCGTTCGCCGAGTTTACGCCAGCCCACTCATACCCGTAAAAAGCATTTACAGCATTATTCAATCTATGTATATTATAAGTACCTACAAGTTGCTCTGTAAGTCCATCGGCCAGGAAAAGCACTTTATTCTTTGCAGTCGTAAAATTAGCATCCACTCTCCATGAGAAAGCTTTGCCGTTAACAACCTGTGCCCCTAACTCAATTTCCACACCTTTGTTTTCCATCGTTCCTATGTTCTTGGCAATGGTATTGCCCGGAATACCTAATGATGGAGGTAAAGGAACATCAAAAATCAGGTTATCATTTTTGTTTTTGAAGATATCAACAGACAAATTAAACCTGTTCTTTCCAAAAGTCATATCAAAACCATAGTTTGACTTTTTTGCTGTTTCCCACTGTAATCCCAAATTACCGGCAACATTTGGTGCAAGACCAGATGCTCCGCCATAAGGTGCAGCACCATAAGTACTTAAATACGGGAATCTGTCACCCGGCTCATTTCCTACCTCTGCATAACTTCCCCTTAATTTCAATTCATCAATAAATTTATTTAATCCTGTTTTGTTCCACCATTTCTCCTCACTGACTCTCCAGCCTAATGAGCCACCAAAGAAATCACCATACCTGTTTGCAGGTGCTAAACTTCCCAGTCCATCACGACGATAAGTGAATTGCAGAAAATAGCGGCTGTCATAATCATAATTAAATCTTCCGAAATATGATTGGTAACCTCTCTTACCATAGAAACCACCCGAAAACTGATTCACATAAGTATTGGTAATCAGGTTATCGGTCTGGAAGAAAGGATCTGATATAGTCGAAGCTCTTCCATTAAAATTCTGAACTGTAGAGCGCTGCATTTCTGTACCAATAACCAAGGTTGTAGAATGGCGCTTGATATTTTTATTTATAGTTGCGTAATTCTGCCAGGTAAAAATGGTTGACTGCAGATTTTGCTGAAAAATAGTTCCACCGGAACTTCTGCCATCACCGTGCACGCTGTTGAGGCTTTGAAAATCAACTCCGGTTTGATAATCTACAGCAGCTTGTGACCTGATAGCAATACCTTTTATCGGCGTCAATTCTAAAAACAAGTTACTGATAACCCGGGTCCGTTGATTACTATAAATATTCTTATCCAGCGTATAAGCAGGGTTGGTGTAGTTGTTTTCAATTACACGGGTATTTGCACCTGAACCTAGTGCCGCGTTATCAGGTGTAATATTATAGCCTGTTGGATGAGTTGCTAAATAGATAGGAACATTTGGTAAGGCCCTCATAGCACTTGCCATAGCGCCACTCAACGCATTTCCTCCGTTATTCTGATCATTATCTTCAGTGCGTGTTAATGTAATATTGTTTCCAAACTTGAAATATTTATTTGGCCTGTGCTCCATATTAGACCTAAAGCTATAACGTCGGTTAAAGTTTGTCCTTACTATTCCATCCTGCGAAAGATAGCTGACAGACATATAATAGGTTGATTTATCAGATCCGCCAGCAGCAGATATAGTATGGCTCTGTACAAATGGATTGGGATTGAAAGTATTGGCCAACCAATCAGTATTGGTATTGTTTGCATCTGCGAAAGCCCCATTGGCAAGGTTGGCATTTTTTAATTTTTCATTAGAGATGGTAATGAAATCAGCAGCTTCCAACAATCTTGGAGACCTGAAAGGATTACTGAAACCCATGTACATATCATAGTTAACATTCAGCTTACCGCTTTTACCTTTTTTAGTTGTAATTAATATCACACCGTTAGAAGCTCTTGAACCATAAATTGCTGCGGCAGCACCGTCTTTTAAAACTTCGAAAGACTCAATGTCAGCAGGATTGATATCAGCTAACAGGTTGTTATTTGCCACACTTGAGTTACTTCCCGAAAAAGTAGGAACACCATCCAAAACAACAAGTGGATCACGTCCCTGCGTTAATGAGTTAACACCCCTGATCCTGATACGTGGTGCAGCACTAACTAAACCACTGCTTGCAACAACTTGCACACCCGATACTCGGCCGGCCAATTGCTTGTCGAAGCTTGTGGTAGCCAGATCGGCTACTTTATCGCCACCAACTTTTCCAATTGAACCGGTAACCTTTACTTTTTGCTGGGTTCCATAACCCACAACAACAACTTCCTCAAGGCTTACATCTTTTGCTTTAAGTGAAATGTTCATTGCTGTTAAATTACCAATCGCTTTGGACTGAGATTCGTAATCAACAATCGAAAAGTTCAGGGACTTTACCGACACAGGAAGTGAAATGCTATACTTTCCCTCCTTATCAGTTTGTGTTCCTTGTTTTCCATCAGTACTGGTAACCGAAACACCCTCAATTGGATTTCCTTTTTCATCAGCAACCTTACCGGTTATGGTTCGGTTCTGGGCAGCAGCATTTAATACAAAAACAAACACTGCTGATAGCATTAAAATCAATTTTCTCATTTGCTTAATAGTTTATGCCGACAAATATAAATCACATTCCGTGTAATTATCAAATACTTTGACACATTTATTGCTCGTTTTGCTGCTTTTCTCAATGCGTCTGCATTTCAGAGAAATTCTACGTGTAAAAAAAGTTGGAATATTTTAATAAATTATATGACCCTACGAATGTTTTTTTGTTGGTTTTTTGGGTGCTAATAAAAGTAACAAGACCGGCAGCAAAACCAGGTTAGTTAATGTGGCAATTAACAGTGTTGCTGAAGTTAACCAACCCAATGCCTGTGTGCCGCCAAAACTGCTTCCGCAAAAAATTACAAAGCCGGCAATTAATACAAGGGCGGTGTACACAATGCTTAATCCTGTGTTCCTGATTGTAGCACCTACGGTTTCCAAAACATTATAATTGTAAGTGGGTAATTCCTGTTTGTAGTTTACCAGGAAGCGGATAGTGATATCAACTGCAATACCCAAAGCAACGCTAAAAACTAATACTGTAGAAGGTTTCAGTGGCACGCTTACCCAGCCCATGATGCCTGCTGTAATTACCAGGGGTATTACATTCGGAATTAATGAGCATAATAAAATACGTACCGATTTAAAAAGGTAAAGCATGCAGAGGGCAATTAATAAAAATGCCCAAAAAATACTGTCTTCCAATCCGTTTACTATGAAACGGCTGCCCTCTAAAAAAGTAATGCTTGTGCCGGTAAGCTGTACATGGTATTTAGATGTATCGAAAACCTCGTTTGCTTTTTGTTCAATTCCTGCTAACAGCACCGGAAGTTTTTCTGTTCCAACATCCGCCATATTCACACTGATCCTTGTGAATTGTTTGGTACTGTCAATAAAACTGGTGAGCATTTTAGACAGATTGTTTTTGCCCCCACTATCATCGTTACTGCTTCGTAGATACTCTCCCACAAAGCCACCATCAAAACTGTTTGGCAACAAATAGTTGGCCGAATCGCCATCAAAATAGGCCTGCTTGGCAAATTTCATCCCCTCAGCCACACTTAAGGGACGATTCATTTCTTTATGTGAAGCAATAAATGTTGACAGCTCATCTACTTTTTCAAAAACCGATAGGGCCCTTGCGCCACCGATCCATCCGGTCTTTTTTGTGTCCACTACAATTTCCAAAGGCATTACACCATGAAAGTTTTTTTCAAAGAATTTCAAGTCGGTGTATACCCGATCTGTTTTGGGAAGATCGTCAACTATAAAAGAAACACTCTTCAGTTTGAAAATTCCAGCAACGGCAAAAATTAAGGCCGCAGCTGTAATAACATACACCATCTTTTTATTGTGCAGCACCCACCTTTCTATCCGCAATAAAAAATTAATGATCCATTTATTATTTAAATATTTTGTTTGCGATGGTTTTGGAACGGGCAGATAACTTAATGCGGCTGGCAGTAAAATAAAAGACACTACAAAAATGACCATGATACTGATGCCAGCCACAACACCAAATTCTTTTAGAATAGCACTCTTGGTTAATGCAAAAACAGCAAAGCCAATTGCTGCTGTCAGGTTGCAAAATAGGGTTACCACTCCCATCTTGCTTACCATATCCAGCAACGATTTTTGTTTATCGTTAGTTTGGATGTATGAGCTATGGTATTTGTTTATAAAATAAATACAGTTGGGTATCCCAATCACTACCACGAGGCAGGGAATTAACGCAGTAAGCAACGTGATCTGGTAGCCGCATAAATACAAGACACCCACACTCCATACAACGCCCATAATCACTACCAGCAAGGAAAGCAGCGTAGTACTTACAGATCTGAAAAAAAGCGCCAGTATTAAAGCACTTAGCAAAAGAGAGCCAAAAAGAAAATACCTCATTTCATTTTGGATCCTGTCGGCAACCACTGTTCGTATCAGCGGCAGACCGCTGAGATGAACGTCCGTTTTTGTTGTGTCTTCAAACTTTTTTACAGCCTCTGTTATTTCATTGATCACTTTAGTTCTGGCCGCCGAGTTAAGAACGTCCTTATTAATTCTGACTGCAATAAGATAGGCCTTCAGCTCGCTGTTGTACAACAGGCCCCTGTAAAAAGGAAGATTATAAAATTTATCCTTTGCAATATTCAATTGTTGCTGCGTAACAATTGTATCCGTAAATATTTTTTGAGCAACGAGCTTTTGTGATGCTGAATCTTTTTTCAGACTCACTGCTGATGGGATGCTCAACACGTCTTCAACAAACTCAATTTTTTTTAACTGCTCATGCAGTTTTTTATATTCATTAAAAAAAGAAAGTTCAAACAGATTCTCAGTCTGGATACCGGCCACCAGCAGGTTACCATCATCGCCAAACATCTGCTTAAATGCTATATACTCTTTGTATTTTGGATTATCGGTTGGTATGGCTTTGGAAAACTCATAGCTGAGTTTAACCTGGCTGGCAAAAAACCCCATTACAACAGTAATTGCCAATAAGAGAATTAGTAATGGACCCCTGAACTTAAGTACAAACTTTCCCAGCCTTTGCCACATATATATTTTAGATTTTAAATTTTAGATTTTAGATTGTGCAAAGAACGTTAATTATACCTGTTTAGCAGTGTATATTGGAATATTGTTTTATACCTGCAATACAGTTATCATATTAAATTACTCCTCTTTTTCAGGAAAGACCCAAATGACACACAAAACAAAAGGCATAGTACTCCGAACTATAAAATATGGCGAAACAAGCCTTGTTGTTACCATATTCACCGAATTATTTGGTGTGCAGACCTATATGGTGAATGGTGTGCGTACTGCTAAAAAATCTTCAGCAAAAGCAAATCATTTTCAACCCACCGCTATTTTAGACCTTGTTGTTTACCACAGCGAAAACAAACACATGCAACGCATAAAGGAATTTTCGTGGGCCGTTTTGTATTCTCAACTTTTAGGCAACGTAATTAAAAACAGTATTGCATCTTATATGGCAGAACTGCTATTTAAATGTTTGAAACAACCCGAAGCGAATTCTGATCTTTATAATTTTTGTGAAGAATCTTTGATGCAGCTTGATACTGCCGAAAAAAATGTAGCTGCAAACTTTGCACTTTTTTTTACGCTGCACCTGACTCATTTCTTTGGTTTCAAGATGACAGATAATTTTAGCAGCCTGTACAATGTGCTGGATCTGCAGGAAGGAAATTTTATAGATCATCAGCCACTACACCCCGACTTTATTGAAGGTAAATTCGCTGAACTTACTTCTCAACTTTTAAAAGTTATGCACCCCGGCGAACTAAAAGATTTTAAATTAAACCAGGAAATCAGGCGGGTGTTATTGATCAGGTACCTGGAATATTACGAACATCACATTCCCGAGTTCGGGCAAATGAAAACACTTGTTGTGTTGCATGAAGTTTTATAAGATCCTCCTCGACGTTGTTGTTTTATTAAATTTTACATCATCAACGCCCTCAATAAGTACAACACCCGGTTTTTTAGTTTTCTCAAAACTTCCCAACGAATCGTCCATACACAATGCCCTGGAACCATTGCTGGTAGCCCATTGCAAAAGAGTTGGCATTTGTAGTTCAGGGAAATACCGTTGCAAGGTTTTCATCTCTTCCAAAATACTTAGCTGATCATTTGATGCAAGGCTATCTGTTCCCAATACGATCCTGCATTGCTGCTCCATCAACATTTTAACATCGGGTAAAATATCGCTGATGTATAAATTGGCATTGGGGCAAAGGCAAAAGAAGGATGATCGATGTTCGATATCTGATGTTCGTTTTTCAAATTCAATGTCTTCTTCAGAGGTGCAAACATTATGAACAAGGATGATGGTTTGCTGTTTTGTAAAATGCGGAAGCCATGTTTGCAAACTTGTTTTTTTCGAAGGAGAAAAAAATGAAATATCGATACCCATTTGTTGATACATCCGTTTAAGGTCGCCTGTGTTCGATTCAAAAAATTCATTCTCTGCGCCCGTTTCCTGGTTATGAATAGTAATCAAATTGTTATTTGGATAATTGCTGATTATCTCAAACAATTCAGGCGAACCTGAATAAGACGCATGCGGTACAATTGAAACGTTCAAAGAGTTTTTCTGATATTCTGCATAAATATTCTCAGCCCCGGTAAACCTTTTAACAGCAACTGCCGGAGGAAATCCACTTGCCTCAATAAAATTATGATAGGCAATTCTGTTCTTCTTTTTTTGAGGAATAGTTAGAGTATTATTACAAATATCTCCAACGGCTACTATTCCGTTCCGCAGCATTTCGTCTTCAGCAATATTTATAGCGGATAAAATTTCCGCTTCCTCAATGTGTCGTTCATTTACCACTTTCAAAACAAAATCAACCAGTCCTGTTTGTTTGGGAATCAGGCCTTTCATATGTGACAATTCCAGGTGGCAGTGAGCATTAATAAACCCCGGGCAAAGAATACCATTCAGTTGCTCAATGTTCTCTCCAGCTTCTGGCTTTGCAACAAGATCAACTATTACACCATCAATATCAGTTATCAGCACATACTCTTGTAAAAACTGATTACCGTTAAATATCTGGTCCGCCGAAAATTTTCTGTACAATTTGATTGATTGATAAAGTGTAAATTTGCCGCTCCCGAGAATATCGGGACAGGCTGCTTAACAAATGTACTAAAGCAGAAAAGAATATTTTATAACAAAACACAAATAGCATTTCCCCCACCGGGGAAGTCGCAAAGGCTTCATGTTAGACAAATTAGATGCAATAAAAGGAAGATTCGACAACCTGGGTGTTGCACTTACCAACCCTGAAATTGTAAGTGATAACAAGAAATTTGCGGCAACCAGTAAAGAATATCGCAGTTTGGAAAAAATTGTGCTTGCCCGGAATGAGTATGTTAAACTGCTGGACAATATTGAATTTAATAAGGAAGTTTTAAGCGGAGACGATGAAGAAATGAGAAACCTTGCGAAACTTGAATTACCCGAATTAGAAGAAAAAAAGGAGGCAATGGAGAAAACGCTCCGCAACATGCTCATTCCAAAAGATCCTTATGATGAAAAAAATGCTATTCTGGAAATTCGTGCCGGAACGGGCGGCGACGAAGCATCGCTGTTTGCCGGCGATTTGTTGCGGATGTATTTAAAGTATTGCGAAAAGAAAGGATGGAAAACAGCCATCCTGAGTGAAAGCGAGGGAACAGTAGGTGGATACAAAGAAGTTCAGGTGGAAATTGTTGGCGACGACGTTTATGGTACCATGAAATTTGAAAGCGGTGTGCACAGGGTACAACGTGTGCCGGATACAGAAAGCCAAGGTCGTGTACATACCAGCGCTGTAACTGTTGCTGTTATGCCCGAAGCTGAGGAAGTAGATTTTGAATTGAAAGAGAGCGATGTTAAAATGGAGACTGCCCGAAGCGGTGGTGCCGGCGGTCAGAATGTTAACAAAGTAGAGACTAAAGTTTTTTTAACCCACAAACCAACAGGCATTGTGGTAATGTGTCAAACGGACCGGTCGCAGTTAGGTAATAAATTAAAGGCAATGGAAATGCTGCGTACAAAATTGTACGATGAGGAAGTTAGAAAAGCTGAGGAAGCAATTTCGCATTTACGAAAAAGCCTGGTGAGTACCGGCGACAGAAGTGCCAAGATAAGAACCTATAATTTTCCTCAAGGCCGTGTTACAGATCACAGAATAGGATTAACTGTTTATAATTTAGATACGATCATAAATGGTGAAATTCAGGAATTCCTTGATGCTTTGCAGTTTGCAGAGAACGCTGAAAAGTTAACAGCACAAAATTAATATAGACTTCTGCCAGTTATCTAACTTAAAGTCTATATATTAAACTCCTGTTATAAATAGGGGAGTTTTTATTTACACTTAAAACAAATTTTTATGTTAGAAGAATTATTCAACCTGGTTAAAGAATCAGCCGTTGAGCCTGTTGTAAAGAACACCGACGTTCCAAATGAGTTAAACAATGAAGTTGTTGCAGAAGCAACCAATACTGTAGCCGGTGGATTACGAAATATGGTAGCCGGTGGCGGCTTACAAAATATTATCTCATTGTTTACCGGTAGCGGACAGCAAAATGCTGGTGATAAAAACAACTTACTTAGTAATCCTATTGTAAATATGATGGTTGGCCATTTTGCAGGAAAACTGATGAGTAAATATAATATTGGCGGCAGCCAGGCTAATAATGTTGCCAATAATTTGATACCGGATGTATTAAGCAACCTGATCAATAAGTCAAACAGCTCGGAGAACAATGGTTTTTCACTGGAAGGACTTTTAAATTCCATTACCGGCGGACAAACAGCCGCAGTAGTTCAGGAACAACAGGCAGGCAATAGTGGTTTCAACTTCCAGGATCTGATTGGCCAATTTACCGGCGGCGGACAACAAAGCGGCGGCGGAATTATGGATATTGTTTCTAAACTGGCAGGAGGTGCTCAGAATCAACAGGCTAAAAATGGAGCTGGAGGATTAATGGACCTGATAAAAGGATTTATTAAATAATTTTACAAACAAAATTTCAAAAACAGCACGCTGACAGCCAGCGTGCTTTTCGTTTATTTAAACTTCGCACCGTTCTACTCGTCTTAAATTCAGTTGTTTTTGATCATTTTATACTTGAAAAAGCAATAAAACTCAAAAATTAAAATAATAAGTTCTTTTTTTCGTTAATGTAAACAGAAGTGCCGGCAACCGAAATAGAGGTATTAAGAAAAGCTTAACAAAAAGCTAAAAACCATTGGCACCGATTTTGCGTTTATTATATCAAACAACGATAATTCAAATTTCTCATAAGCAGTTAGTTTTGGTAACGGCCCCGGTTTCTACCGGGGCTTCTCTTTGCAAACACTTTTAGTAATAATACCTTGCACATGAATAAATAAAGCCGCTGTGCTTTACCTTTGCCCTCCACACTTCAGATTGTTTTAAACGTTGTGGAAAATTTTACATCAGTGTCAACAGAATCATCCGATAGAAAAAAATTTTTTAAGCGCCTTAGAAGCCAGGCTAATCCCGAGCCTGAAGAAATGTCATTTATTGGGCACCTGGAAGCTCTGCGATGGCATATTATGCGTTCAGTTATCGTTTGGCTCGCTGCCGCTATAGCCATTTTCGTTTTCAGAGACTGGATTTATGACAATATCATACTTGCACCTTCAAGTGAAGATTTTGTTACCTACGCTAAACTCTGCAGCTTTGGCCATTGGCTAGGTATAGGTGATAGTTTATGTATGCCGCCGGTAAAAATCGAATTTTTAGTTACTCAGGTAAACGGCACATTTACGTCAGCTTTAAGTATTTCCATGATTGGAGCTGTGATAGTAGCCTTCCCGTATATTTTTTGGGAGTTATGGTGTTTTGTAAAGCCTGCGCTTTCTGCCAAAGAAAAAAGATATGCAAGGGGAAGTATTTTTTGGGTATCGTTTTGTTTTTTCCTTGGGGCTGCTTTTGGATATTATCTGCTGGCACCTTTTACATTCAACTTTTTAGCCTCCTTCTCATTGGGCACAACTGGCGCTATCCAATACAAACCAACCATTAACGATTATATCGATAGCCTTTCTAACCTCATACTGGGGTGTGCGCTTGCTTTCCAGTTGCCAATATTAGCATATGTCTTGGCAAAGATCGGCTTGATCACTTCCGGGTTTTTAAAAAAATATTCCAAATACGCATTCGTACTTATTTTACTGGTTGCAGCAATTATAACACCATCTCCCGATGTTTCCAGCCAGATAATTGTTGCTCTGCCGCTGTTGTTTTTGTATTGGATAAGCATTCAACTGGTAGCCAGGGTTGACAAAAAGAAAGCTAAAGAAGAAAAGGAATGGAGTTAATCGTTAAAAGGTTTTAAGTAACTTTGAAACACTGACTTAACAATTAACTTTTAACGTTCAACCTACAAACCTTTTTTATGTCTCCTTTCAATTTAAAATTACCAATAGCCATAGGCTGCGATCATGCAGGATTTGACTGTAAAGAAGATCTGATCTCTGTTTTAGAAGGCGAAGGACTTTCTTTTAACGATTACGGCACCTACAATAAAGATTCTGTTGACTATCCCGATTTTGCTCATCCTGTGGCAGCAGCGGTGGAAAAAGGCGAAGCTGCTTTTGGAATTTTACTTTGTGGAAGTGCTAACGGCGTTGCTATGACGGCCAATAAACATCAGGGCATAAGAGCTGCTATTTGCTGGGGAGAAGAACTTGCCGAACTTGCACGCAAACATAACGACGCTAATATTATTTGCATTCCGGCACGTTTTGTTCGTGATGGCGATGCTGAAAAAATGCTTGATATTTTTATGAATACTGCTTATGAAGGAGGCCGCCACCAAAACAGGGTTGAGAAGATTGCGTGTTGAGTAATTAGTAAATAAAGTTTATAAAGCACTAACGGGCGCTGCATACTGTTCGCATTTCAGCCAACTTTTTAACTCCAGATACTTTATATACTTCTTACTTTCCCTCCCCCAACCCGCCGTTCATAAAAAACCCAAATAATATCTACGCCTATTTAATTACATTGCCCTCTACTAAATTTTAAACATGAAAAAAATTGTATTCTTTATCTGCCTTGTCGCAGGCGTTAATATTTCATTTGCACAAACTGATGTTCAGGCTAAATATGCCGACATCATCACAGTGCAAAACCTGAATAAACATTTAAGCATTATTGCCAGTGCCGAAATGGAGGGCCGTGAAACCGGTACCGAAGGACAGCGTAAGGCGGCAGCTTATATTGAAGCACAGTTTAAAGCCATGGGGCTAAAATCGGTGCCTTCATTAAAAGGTTTCCAGCAGTTTTATCCGCTGTACCAGGATAGTTTGAAAAAAGGCGAGCTGGAAGTTGATAATAAAGATGCGGTGTATGGAACCGATTTTATTATTCCTCTTAACAACAACGAGAGCGGAAAATTTAAAGGCAAGCAGGTTGTTTTTGCAGGATATGGAATTGATGATGAAAAATACAACGACTATACAGGTCTGGATGTAAAAGGTAAGATCGTCATCATCTTTTTAGGCGAACCCAAAAAAGATGGCAACTATTTTTTAAGTGGAAGTACACGTTTCAGCGAGTGGACATTCCCGGGTATTTCTAAGAAACTTGCAGCGGCTGCAGGCAAGGGAGCTGCAGGTGTATTGATCATTAATCCTCGCCAGGGAAGTTTTAATGAGCGTGCTGTTGAGAACGGAAAGAAGACCGGCGTGTATTTCCCGGGAGATAATGACGGATCTAAATCACTAAATTTTGCACAGCTATCGCATGAGTTTGCCAAGAGTATCATAGGAAACAATTTTGATACCATCTTAACAACAGTAAAAAGCAGCGGCATGTTTGATAAAACATGGGCTATTGACAAAAAACTGAAAGTTGAGTTTGAAATGGACAAATTCCGTGAAGTAGTTAATGCAAGTAATGTGGTTGGAATAGTTGAAGGAACTGATAAAAAAGACGAGTATGTTTTTGTGACCGGACACTATGATCACCTGGGCATGCGCAACGGACAAATATTTTATGGTGCCGATGACGATGGCAGCGGAACCTGCTCCGTTATTGCAATGGCAGAGGCTTTTGCTAAAGCTGCCGCCGGCGGTCACAGGCCAAGGCGTACCATTGTGTTTATGACGGTGAGTGGAGAAGAAAAAGGATTATGGGGCAGCGAATACTACAGCGATCATCCGTTTTATCCTTTGGAAAAAACAACTGTTGATCTTAATATTGATATGGTGGGCCGTGTTGATACTGAACGCACATTAGCTGATACGCTTAATTATGTTTATGTAATTGGTCATGATAAACTCAGCAGCGACCTGCCTGTTATTAACGAGGGCATGAACAACAAATACACCAAGCTTACACTTGATTATAAGTTTGATGACCCCAACGACAGGAACCGGATTTATTTCCGGAGCGATCATTACAATTTTGCAAAAAAAGGAATTCCTATCTTATTTTTCTATGATGGTATGTTGAAATCAGATTACCACAAACCAACCGATACCATCGAAAAAATAAGTTGGGACCTCTACGAAAAAAGAACCCGTATGATTTTTCATACAGCATGGGAAATGGCCAACAGGGATGAGATGTTGAAAAGAGATACGCCATTGAATATGGGAACGAGGTAGTTTTTACCACGGAGGGCACGAAGATTTTACACAAAGGGCACAAAGTTTTATTCTTTGTGCCCTTTGTGGTAATATTACCATCCCAACACCCACGCAAAAATAAGCGGCGCAACAATCGTTGCATCACTCTCTACAATAAATTTAGGTGTAGTAATATCCAGTTTACCCCAGGTAATTTTTTCATTAGGCACAGCACCTGAGTAAGAACCATAAGAAGTTGTTGAATCACTTATCTGGCAGAAATAACTCCAGAACGGTACATCATGCCATTCTAAATCCTGGTACATCATTGGAACAACACAGATCGGAAAATCACCGGCAATACCACCACCAATCTGGAAGAAACCAACACCCTTTCCGCTTGAATTATTCCGGTACCAGTCCGCCAACCAAACCATGTATTCAATACCACTCTTCATAGTGGTAGCTTTCATTTCGTTTTTAATAATATAGCTGGCAAAAATATTTCCCATGGTACTGTCTTCCCAGCCGGGGCAAACAATGGGTATACCTTTTTTTGCAGCCGCCAGCATCCAACTGTTCTTTGGGTCTATCTCGTAATACTGTTCCAGTACGCCGCTCAGCAACATTTTGTACATATACTCATGCGGAAAATATCGTTCGCCTTTATCATCACCATCCTTCCATATTTTATGAATATGCTGTTGCAATCTTCTGAATGCTTCCTCTTCGGGAATACAGGTATCGGTAACACGGTTATAATGGTTCTCCAGCAAATCCCACTCTTCCTGCGGAGATAGATCACGGTAGTTAGGCACTCTTTTGTAATGACTATGTGCAACCAGGTTCATAATATCTTCCTCAAGGTTGGCACCGGTGCAACTGATGATTGCCACTTTATCCTGCCTG
The DNA here is from genome assembly GCA_024642285.1 of Sphingobacteriales bacterium. Classification (GTDB taxonomy): domain Bacteria; phylum Bacteroidota; class Bacteroidia; order Chitinophagales; family Chitinophagaceae; genus Ferruginibacter. The sequence continues at coordinate 34,786 of JAHEBJ010000001.1, read as the reverse complement.
ATCATTTCTGCTAAACTCAAACCAAGCTCGGCAGTGCTCATAGCGCCTGCCAGGGTTATCATCATCTTACCACCCTCATCTAAATGGGTTACATATCCTTTTGCTGCATCCATTAAAGCCGCCGCATTAAAATGCCTGTAATGGTGCTCTATAAATTTGCTGATTGATCCTTTGCTCATAATATTATCTTTTTAGCCCGCTTAATATACAATGTACGGGGCTGCAAAAGTAATTTTTTTTGTGTACTTAGCCGAGGGATTTTGACTGGCATGATTGGCTTAGCCGGGTCTTCGACTATCGGTTTATCAGCTGGCAATCATGACTTGGTCCTGCCCCGGGCGAGGTACACAACGGGTATATATATGCTGGCGCACTTACGGATAAAAAAGCAGGTCCGTTCAAAATAAAAATGCCCTGTACCCCAAATTACTACCTGATTTGTAATTCCGTATTACTGCGTTGAAAAACCTCTCCTCAAATATTTCATTTGTATTGACATTTCAATCGATCAATAATGACAACAGAAGAAGCGGAAAATCCAGACAAAGAGTAGGCAGTAAACCGTGATTTTACCGGAGACTGTTACATTGTTACCAATATGGAAACTGATAGGGGTATTGTGGAATTCAGGTTTATTTTTGAAGATTGCGGCGGATTTAAAAAGTCAGTTGCACTACCTCCAGGTAAAGGCGAGTCGATCTGTACTACTAATCCATCTTCTTTACGAACCAATTTCCACGCCTTTATAAAAGCCTGCAAATAGCCAATCTTAGCCTGCCGGGATCAGCAGCAATTATCCAAAAAGCACTTAACTATAAAAAGGGTTATGCTTTTGAACACAACCTCTTTTTTTTTCTCTAATTTGATATGCCAGAAAATCTATAACACTACCAATTTTTTCACCACCCGTTGTCCTGTTTTTACAAAAAATATCTTCACCAAATAAACTCCGGCATTCAAATTCGTTATGCTGAAACGATCGGTAATAATATCACTATATCTTTTTACTTCAGCACCTTTCATATCGGTAATGATCAAATCAATTGGTCCGGATGCTGCAGGCACCACTACATTTGTAATTTCTCTGGTGGGATTTGGATACAGCAATACAGCTGTTTTAACCCCAGAAATTTTTATTAGCCTGACCTCGCTGAAACTGGAACTACCATCGAAATCAACCTGCTTTATTCTGTAAAAAATATCCTTTGAACCAATTAGATTATCCCAATCATCATAACTGTAATTGAGGCCTGCATTAGTGTTGCCATCAATTGACCGGGTTGGAACAAACGCTATGGTACTATAGTTGCCGCTTTCCAACTTCCGCTGCACTTCAAATCCACGGTTATTCTGTTCAAATGCAGTTTGCCAGTTAAGTGCAATTCTATCTTTTAGCTGAACAGCAGTAAAGGAAGTAAATATTACTGCAAGTGGGCCACAACTGTTTTCAATTAATGTTATGGTAGTATTTGGCCTGAGTGGTACTGTTACTTCAACTATTAAAGGTCGTAAAACTGAAGTAGGATTAGAATTATAGGGTGAATAATCTAATACACCCGAAGTCCAGGTTTCATTAGCCGGTAAACTGATTAAACCACTGTTATAAATTAGTGTGTCGGTCTGGTCTAAAATACCAACCGGATTATAGTCTAACCGAACTTCAAAACTTACGTTATCCAGCACCGGGCCATTATTGTAAATACTAACCTGGTATTGCCTCGGAAACGTACAGAATAGTAAACCGAATGGCCTCACTTCGTTAATAACCAGACTACCTCCTTCTGAAACACAATGAACATTTTTACCGTTTGCTGCCTGGCTTGCCCAAACGTCAAGCATTAATGTTCGCTTTTGAGTACATGATGGTAATATAACCCTAATGTTTTTTAAGGTCATCCTTTCAATCAGCGTATTATTAAGATGAACTTTTGTTATGGTAACGCCTGCTTGCAGAGGCAGAATATAGGCAGGATCGGGATGATAAACTACACCAATGGCAGGATTATCTAAACTGTTGTTGTCAATTACAAAAGTTGTAAGCGCATTAGCCAAATCGGTTTTTTTAGGATAAGCACTGGTACCGCTATACATATCAACCCAGTTAGCAGCCGGTGTATGATAATCCGATTGCGTCCAGATATGAATGTAAGCAAACTTATTACCACTATTAACTTCCTGGGTCCAGGAAAAATCGAAAATTACTTCGCAGGTTGCCTGGTTTACTGATTTAAGGTTTATTTTAAGGTCGGATATTGTACATTGAGCTTTTAAGCTATTGATAAAACCCAATGAACCAACCATAAAAACCACTAGTAGAATCTTTTTCATGATTTCTTTTTTTTAGGTTTGCAAAAAGGTTTAAATAACCAGGTTTTGGACAGGAGATGGGATCTTATTATTAGACCTTCATTGAAGTTGCATACCCGTTAAGTTCATTAATAATTTCGATGAAAATACTTCGCAACTTCATCATTTAATATTAACATAAAAACCAGGCATTTTCAATGATGACAGGCATCCCAAGAAATGATTTTTATCAGTATACTTTTAAGTCAGAAATTAATCGATACAGATTCCGCAGATATTTTTTTCTTAATTATCCTGAGGTTTCGGGGAATTCAAGAAGCCGGCTCGGTGCTCATTTCTCATTACCGCCATACCGATCTGTCTGATGACTTCATTCCTGCACAGATAGCCATGGTCTTTCACTTTTTAATTAAGCTGTTCATCTTGCTTGCGTTGATAGTGTTTCTAAATTTCATTTGGTACAGGATGGTAAAAATTTATAAAATATTCGCCAAAACAGCGAGCAATTTTAATTTGCTTTTCGTAAATAATTAGTGTGAGTTTGGTAATTATATAATATTAAAATTCCCCCAATTGTTATTTTTCCTTTTTTTATTTTAGTTCCCCATTCAAAAGTCTCAAACTATTCCACCCTTGTAAAATCCAGATCATGAAAATCGTAGCTGAAATCGGTTAGCGGAGAAATAGCCCTCATTTTTATCCCTGAAGGCTTACCATCTTCGTTCAAACTGAAATTCAGGAATGCATCGGCGTCCATACTCCGGTCATCCCATTTTACAACGTAGGTATTTGCCTTGTAATAAAATAATTCGCCGGTAAGTTTTGGTGAACGTTTTGAATCAAAACGAAGCTTGCCGTTTTTAACCGCAACAGTCACATCGCCAAACCAAACATCTTTATAAGTACCTGTAAAAAGATTGTTATTTGCTTTCCCTTTTGAAGCATTTATCTGGCTCCATATAGAATCAACCAGTTTGTTTGCAAAATCCTTCTGGCCTTGCCTTCCTTTGGAATAATCTGAAACACGGTCGGTGCCGGTAATTCCATAGTAGCTGTCTTTGATCTGGTTGGTGATGGAAACAAACGCTCCGCCTTCCTGCTGATTGGTTAATACAATAATTCCGAGATTAAGCTCTGGTATCATGGTTATCTGTGTTACCATACCTTCTAAACCGCCGGTATGCGTAACTTTTTTATAGCCTTTTTCATCACTCAGAAAAAAGCCGAGGCCATATGAAGCAAAATGTGTGTTGTAAGGGCCGGGGCCGGTTTGTATGATGGTTTGTGGCGAAGTTATCTCCCGGTACACCTGCTCAGAAAATAATCTTTTGGAAAGCCCTTCACCATATTTTCCTTTGTTCAGCCAAAGCTGCACCCATTTATTCAGATCGGTGATATTTGAATTTACACCACCAGCTGCATGCCCAACCTTCACCGTGCTTCTTGCAATTACCTGCACTTTATCATTTACAGCTGCATGTCCATCTATCACGTTGGTTTTATCTTTCAGCCTGTCAAAAGATCCGGCTGATTTATCCATTCCCAATGGCTTGAATATTTTCTCTTCTACAAAATCATCCCAACTGCCACCGGTAACCCTTGCCACCACTTCGCCGGCAACTATATACAGTAAATTATCATAATCATATTTTGTACGGAAGCCCGAAGTTTGTTTTAAAAACCGCAGGTTATAAATGATATCCTTCAATTCAAAATCACTGGAATCGGGAAAGAACATCAGATCGCCGGCGCCAAGTCCCAGTCCACTGCGATGCGTAAGCAGGTCACGTATGGTAAATTCTTCTGTAACATAGGGGCTGTACAGTTTAAATTCGGGGATATAGTCCCTCACCTTATCATCCCATTTTATTTTGCCGTCATCTACCAACATACCCAGCGCTGCAGCCGTAATGGCTTTACTGTTTGATGCAATGCCAAACAAAGTATTCTCGTCGGTTGCCTTTTTTGTGTTCAGGGAACGCACACCGTATCCCTTTGCATGGACAACTCTTCCATCTTTAATTATACCTACAGAAATGCCCGGTACATCAAAAGCTCTAAGAGTACGCTCCACCAAAGTGTCGATTTGAGCACTGCTGAGCTGGCCAAACAAATATCCGCTGCTGGCTAAAAATAACATGAGGGTGATAAGTTTGCGCATAGTTGAAGTTTTTGTAAATATATAGTTTATGAAACAGTCGTTCTAAACCCAGTCAACTAACCAAAATCAGGTTAGCTATGATGAACATCATGTTTTTAGAAACTTTCTGCCTCTAAATTTAAAAAATAATAGTTGCAATGCAAGTAAGTATGGTTGCATGGTCATTGCTTTTCTTTAACCCTTGGAATATTTTATGATGAAGAACGGCCAAATATTCCCTGTTTTGTGTGTGATGATCTTATTAACAGGTTGTTTTAACGTAAAGAGTACAAGCCGGTTTTCATACAGCAAATATTCACCTCCAGACTATGCCGCTGTGCTCAAGGACAGCATTAATTATTACCTGATTGATGTGAGGACCACTTCAGAATTTGAAAGTTCACATCTCTCCGGCGCTGTAAATTTCAGTTACCTGAAATTTCATTTTGGCCGTGATGTTGATTCACTTGACAGGAATAAACTGGTTTTGCTGTACTGCCAAACCTGCCATCGCAGTCCGTTAGCCGCCAGAAAAATGAAACGCAAAGGTTTCAGAAAAGTGATTGATTTGAAAGGAGGTTATAAAAACTGGATGGAACAGAACAAATAATTTTTCTTAACCAATAAAATCAACCTGTATGCCAGATTCCGTTTTATTAAACAAGGAAATATTTCAGCAATGGTTATTGGCCGGATTAAAACCCGAGGCTGTTGAGGAAGAATTGCGTGCCAAAGAATTTAATGCCGAGTCAATACAAGCGAACCTTAAAGAATACAAACGACTGGTACAGGCAAAAAGAAATTTTAACGGGTTTATCTTAATGGGCGTTGGCGCATTCCTTGGTTTTATCAGTTGCGTACTTGCTATTTTAAACCCCGTTCCCGAGTGGCATAATTTTTTCCTCTTTGGGTTAACCAGCATAGCAGTACTAATGGTTTTTGCAGGTTTGTACAAGGTTTTTGAATAAGAAAATTGATGCCGGTGGTTTGAGCAGATCATTTATCTGTTAAATGGCATTGTTCAAACGGGTTATTTATACTAACTTTTGCAAAAACCCAGACACTCTCCGGGTGTAAATAACACTTCATGAATTTGAACAAATATCATTTTGCCCTGTTGTTTTTTTTCTTCGCAATTCAGATAACTGTATATGCCCAAAAACCTAAACTGATCATTCCACTCGTTCATTCTTATACTGTAAGTTCAGCAAAATTCAATCTGGATGGCAAAAAATTTATAACCTGCTCAGAAGACAGAACTGCCAAGTTTTGGGATGTAGCCACCGGAAAATTGCTGGCTAACTTAGATAGTCATACCAAAGCAGTGTATGCAGCAAATATCTCACCTGATAATAAAAGGATCGTAACAGCCTCCCTTGATAAAACAGCAATACTTTGGGATGCTGCAACGGGAACAATCATTAGTGTATTGGATATTATTTGCGGCAATATTCCTGATTATATTCCGGCTTTTTCGCCTGATGGAAAAATGCTTATAAATATTGCTAACAATACTTACCAGGAAGATTACTCAATTACTTGTTACAATACAACTGATGGCAACCAGTTGGCAAGGATCAAAAACCCGGATGGAGAAATTGACAGGGTCTACTTCTCTGGTGACGGAAATAAAATAACTGTCTTTTCAAAGAAGAATAACCCAAAAATATGGAATACCACAAACGGAGCCCTGCTCGACAGCCTGAAGAGTTTTGACACAAGTGCCAGCTCAAGATTCTATGCTGAGGACGGCATCAAAATGATTACCTGCCAAAACTCCGGAACATCATCTATCTGGGATATCGAATCCGGAAAAATTGCAGCCCAACTACCACAACAGCCGGGTAATATAGTAAAAGCTCTTTTTACTTTAGATGGTAAAATTGTAATGACTTTTACTGATAGTGGTACTGTGAAAGCCTGGGATGCTGCGAACGGAAAATTGATATCCCGCCTTGATGAATCAATTACAGGAATCATATTGGCATGCTTTTCTCCGGACGGAAAAAAGCTGATCACTAATTCTGACCAGGTTATTTCAAAAGTATGGGATGTGTTAACTGGCAAGCTTATAACCACAATCAAACATTCAGATAATTCAAGCAGGATTTATAATAAACCCGATTATGCATGTTTTTCGCCTGATGGGGAAATGCTCTTAACAATTAGTAAATCACATGGAATAAATATCTGGGATGCTGAAAGCGGAAAACCCCTTGGCATTTTCGACAACAGCAAACTTTATGGCAGTGCCACATCTGCAGTTTTTTCGCCTGACGGAAAAAAAATCCTGGTAGCACATAATGAAATGGACTTCATTCTGTACACCGCTACTATCGTTGATGTTCCATCACGAAAAGAACTGATCAATTTAAAGGCACATACCGATATGACTGAATTTGTGGTCTTCTCGCCTGACGGCAGCAAGCTTGTTACTACCCATAACAGGCCCAACTTTGTTGCTAAAATGTGGGACATGGGCACAGGAAAACTTATGTACCCCCTGTTTCATACACAAAAATGGGGACACCAGGGCGCTCGAATCAATTCTGTTTTATTTTCACCCGGCAGCAATAAAGTTATTACTACAGCTGTTGACAATACTTCAATACTCTGGGATGCAGCAAGTGGAAACAGGATTGCGGATTTAACTGAAGGTTTGACCAAGAATAACTATATAGTTTCCCTCTCCTATTCGCCTGATGGTAGTAAAATTTTTGCAATGACGAATAATGATTCGGCCAGGATCTTTGATGCAAATGGAAAAACATTAGTGAAAATAGACAGCAGTATGAATTATGTGAGAACAGCTGTTTTTTCACATGACGGACAAAGAGTCATAACCGGAATAAATCAGTTAACCAAGCACCAAATGAGTACTATGGCGGATGAACCTTTAAGACCAACCAGGATATGGGATGTAGAAACCGGTCGGCTGGTCGGACAATTTAATGGTTATACAAAGGAATTTTCTGCGCCATTCTTTTCGTCTGACGGAAAGATGGCTGCCTACACATCTACAGGTACAGTCACTGATTTAGGAGATGAAACAGATATCCGCTTTTTAATAGCCATTTGGGATGTTAACACAGGCAGGCAGCTAACAAAGACCAAATGGAACGCAGGTCAGATCTATTCACTTGATTTTTCTCCCGACGGCGGGAGAATTTTAGCAACCGTGTCGGATAACTCTTTAACGATTTGGCAAACAAAGACCGGAGCGATTGCAAAAAAAATAGATAACTCGCCAAATGGCGTGGTTGAAGCGGTTTTTTCACAGGATGGAAAAAAAATTGCTGGTATTTCAGTTGATGGTATTGCCAAAATATGGGATGCTGGTTCAGGCGGGCTCCTTGCCGCTACTTCGGTCTACTCAAATGATGTACTGCAATTGGGCTCTTCACTCTACGCTCCGCCTCAAGCTGCGGCCGGAAACGCAAGACTGAACGAAGTGAAGTTTTCAAATGACAACAAAATAATTTTAACAACTGATGCAGACAAGAAAACCAAAATATGGAACGTTAATAATGGGTCTTTCATAGCAGATTTGAATTGGGACTTAAATCGTTTTTCCAAAATAGAATATACTGCCGACAGAAGTAGAGCAGCTGCAGTATTGTCTGACCACACTGTGGAAATATGGGACGCTGCCTCAGGAAAACATATTTACACTTTTTTAGCACTTGACAGTGTAGAGTTTATTAACCAGGTACCTGCAGGCTATTACCAAGGTTCAATCGGTGCAGTTAAATTACTCCACTATGTAACCGGGGATCTTAAAATTATTTCATTTGAGCAGTTGGATGTAAAATATAACCGCCCCGACAAGGTTTTGGAAGCAATCAATAATTCTGATACAGCTTTAATAGCCATGTATAGAAATGCCTGGTACAAACGGATAAAAAAACTAGGCATCGACACCAGTTCGTTCAGGGATGATTACAGCGTACCCGAAGCAGATTTTTCCAACAGGAACGATCTTGATGTTGATCAAAAAAAAGAAAGGCTGTCACTGAAAATAATGGGAATGGACAGCAGTTACAATCTTGATCGTTTTAATGTATGGGTAAATGAAGTTCCGGTCTTTGGTCAACGTGGCTACAGCATCAGGCAAAACAATTCGAATCGTGTTGAAAAAACAGTTGCTATTCAATTATCTGCCGGTGAAAACAGGATTGAAACTTCAGTTACTAACGTAAACGGTACAGAAAGTTACCGCATGCCACTTATTGTTAATTACAACCCTGCTCAGCCACCATCCGAAAAAATTTATTTTATTGGAATTGGTATCGACAGGTTTGCTGATGCCGATTATAATCTTCAATACAGTGTAAAAGATATACGGGATCTGTCAGCTAAATTAAAAGCCAGATTTGGAAACAATATCAGCATTGACACACTTTTTAATGAACATGTTACAATTAACAACATAAAAGCGTTGAAGAAGCAACTGTTACAAACAGGTATTAATGATAAGGTTATCATTTCTTACTCGGGACACGGATTGCTAAGCAAAGATTATGATTATTACCTATCCACTTATTCAGTTAATTTTAAAAACCCTGTAGAAAATGGACTGGCTTATGACGAACTGGAAAATTTACTGGACAGTATTCCTGCTAGAAAAAAATTGATGTTGATTGATGCCTGCCACAGCGGTGAAGTGGATAAGGAAGGGTTTCAAACGGTACAGATAAATAAAGCAGCACTTGAGGCTAATCATGTAGTATCAAGGGGGGTTGATTTGGAGAGTACAGATACCAGCTCAGGTAAATTAGGACTTTACAACAGTTTTGAACTGATGCAGAGCCTTTTTGTAAACGTTGGCAAAAGCACAGGAGCTACTATCATATCAGCAGCAGCTGGCACTGAGTTTGCACTTGAATTTGGAAATCTTAAAAACGGTGTTTTTACCTATTCGCTTATGGAAGCGATGGACAAATATCCCAACATGAAAATTTCGGAATTAAAAAAAATAGTGGGTGCCAGAGTTGAGCAACTGACCAATGGTATGCAAAAGCCAACATCCCGCAACGAAGCAATTGCTGTTGATTGGAATGTATGGTAATTCTCACCATTCCTTTTTTGCATTACCCTTAACTTTTACACGCTTTTAACATTGCTAATTTTGCAACAGTTAAACTTTGAGCATTGAGGCTAATCAAAAAAACCTATGCTCAATCTCTTTTTAAATTTCATTAAAAATTTACAAAATTAATACGTTATGAAAAATTTATACTCGCTGGCCATCATCTGCATTGTCGGGTTAAGCGCCTGCAGTTCTTCCAAATCTTACTTCACAGAAGACACCCGGTCTAAAGTAGAAGCCCGGTCAATAGAGGTTGATCAATTACAATATTATATTGATAAGGATGTTGAACTGCGCAGGGAACTTGCATCCGGCGATGCAAAAGTAAAGTCGGGCAAAGTGATCATAGAGAATGGCAAGTACATCAACCTGATCTTATTGAAAAAAGGAACCGGGGGAGTTTGTACTTATATTGGTAACAACAGCCTCGACATTGCTTTTGAAGCCGGTGAGAATAAGAATTTGAAATTTACTTCATCCAGCCGCTCAGGCAGCAATGCTGTTTACCGTCTGGATGCTGAAAAGTGGATGAAGCCTTATAACAGCGGAGAAGTTGGAAAGATAACTTATGACGGAGAAGTTTATTTTATGCGCTTTAGCGGCGACCGCCCCAAACTGATGATCAAAAAATCATCGACCGATAATTACGAAGTAAATAAAAGAGTGATGAGCGGACGAAAGGTGGATCAGTAAGAAATAGTTCCCTATTTGTTTTATCTTTAGTAAGATCACAAAATAAATATAGCTATGAGAATTATTTTCACACTTATCAGCATTCTATTTTCTGCAAACCTTTTTAGTCAGCAGGTTTCCGGTACATGGGAAGGCTCTTTAGATATTCAGGGAACAGAGTTACCCGTTGTATTTCATGTTGTAAAACTCCCCTCAGGAAAATATACTGCCAGTTTCGACAGTCCGAAGCAAAATTCTTATAATAATCCTTGCAGCGATATATTTGTTACAACAGACAGCATAATAATAAAAATGGAAGCTATCAGGGCTCAATACGATGGCAAGCTGAGTGAAAGCAATACAATACTTGTGGGTACCTTTTCCCAGGCTGGTAATTCGTTTCCGCTGGAAATGAAGAAATCAAGCGAAGAAGTAAAAATAAAAACAATCAACCGGCCACAAACACCCAAGCCCCCATTTCCTTACAAATCGGAAGAAGTAGTTTATACTAATGCTGATAATACAATTCAGTTTGGGGCAACTTTTACTGTTCCATTACCGGATCCTAACGTTGATTATTTCAGAGCGCCTGTTTATCCCGTTGTTTTATTAATTACCGGCAGCGGTCCACAAGACAGGGATGAAACAATTTTTGATCACAAGCCGTTTGCGGTAATTGCTGATTACTTAACCCGGCAGGGAATTGCAGTATTGAGGGTTGATGACAGAGGCGTTGGCAAAACAACCGGCAACTTTCGTACCGCCACTACGCTTGATTTTGCAAAAGACGTAAATGCAGGTATTGAATATCTAAGAAAGCGGGCAGATGTAGATACCAATTTTATTGGCCTTATTGGCCATAGTGAAGGAGGATTGATTGCTCCAATGGTGGCATCCTCCAGAAACGATATTAAGTTTATTGTTTTAATGGCAGGGCCAGGTATAAAAATAATTGATATGATGGCACAACAAAGTGCTGATGTGATGGCATCCAATGGAATTTCGGCTTCGGATATTATGCTGCATCGCCCTTTATATAAAAATCTGATTACGGCTATTTTAAATGCAAAAGACTCAACAGCCGCTTCACAAAATGCAATAAGTGTTTTTAAAAAATGGCAATCAGGTAAACCAGACTCAACGGTAATAAACACAACCGGGGTTACTGATGAAAAAAGTCTTGTTTCTTTTACCAATGTTTTTATTAAAGGATTAAACAGTCCCTGGTTTAAATACTTTATGAACATGGACCCGCAGGAATATCTTTTAAAAACAACATGCCGGGTACTGGCCATCAATGGTGAAAAGGACATACAGGTTGCAGCCAAACCAAATTTGGCCGGAATAAAAAAAGCGATGGAGAAAAATAAGAATACGAATTATACCACAATTGAGATTCCCGGACTGAATCATCTTTTTCAAAATTGTAAAAAATGCAATCTTGCAGAATATGCTGAGCTGGAGGAAAGTTTTGATCCTAAAACACTCGTTATAATTTCAGACTGGATAAAAACTGAAGGCATCAAATAAATTAAAACCCCCCGCTAAAATCGGGGGGTTTTTCAAAACTCAAACTAAGTTATTCCTTAGCTCCTTTAAGATCTCTTTTCAACTTCTATATCGCCATTGCTGAAACATTTCAACTGAAATTCCTGATCAGCATTCGATACCATTACATAATACCTGGTTACACCTTCAAATGATAATTCAACAACTGATTTACCAATCTGGTAGCCTGCATACCTTTCGGCAACAGCTATTGAAACCGGTAAAGGCATCTGTTCACTTGTAATACGCCTGGACGTACCGATCAATTCGCCTGCAAGTGTGTAAGCAGCATCTACCTTAACATCATTAAGTTTAAATGTGGCAAAATAAAAATCATCCGATTTTTCCCATTTTACCTGACTGGCTTTTGAAAAATCATTTTGGAATGCAGCTTTTACAACAGGAGCAACTTTTACGGGCTCGCTGGCAAATAAACTGACTGACAACAGCATTGCGATTGCTGTTAAAACGGTTTTGAACTTTTTCATAACTATACTTTTTAGTTGTTTAAAATAACTGCCTCATGACTGGCAGCTTGATTACAATATAAAAGTAAACATCACTACCATTCACTAAAAGCAAAACTGTACAGGTAACGTTAAAAGAAGTTAACAGCTGTACCGGTGGTAAATCCGGTTTGTTAACTGGTTTGTAATTGCGGCCGTGTCAGGTTACAAAAAAAGGATTGTATTTTTTTCTTAAGAAAATTATAAAATATGCAGAGGGCTGTTAAATTTTAAAGGCGGCATTAACTTTTTATTAATCCGGTAATTTTTAATGGCAGACGTTAACTCCGGCAAACAGGTTATCTTTAAAGCACAATGAATTACCTGGCCCATGCATATCTCTCTTTTAATGAACCCGAGATACTTGTGGGCAATATGATAAGCGATTATATAAAAGGCAAAAAACAATTTGATTACCCATCGCCTGTTCAAAAAGGCATCAGACTGCACCGGCAGATTGATGCATATACTGATGCTCACCCGGTCACCAAAGAACTTAAATCCTTCTTTAAACCACAATACAGGTTGTACAGCGGCGCCTTTGCCGATGTAGTATATGACCATTTTTTAGCCAACGATACAAATGAGTTCACAAACGAAGCGTCGCTTGAAAAATTTGCTGCTACCACTTACAAAATGCTGGATCCGTTTACAGCACTGTTTCCTGCCCCGTTCTCTAAAATGTATCCCTTTATGAAAACACATAACTGGCTGTATAACTACCGCTATAGCTGGGCCATCGAAAAAAGTTTTGGCGGATTGGTAAAGCGGGCCGCTTACCTTACCGAAAGCACCATTGCTTTTGAAATTTTTAAAACCCATTACCATTCCATGCAGGAATGTTACACAAGATTTTTTCCCGATCTTAAAAAATTTACCATTAATCAATTAGATGAGTTAATGAAGTTGTGATTTCAGTATCTTTAAAATAAAAACACATGAAGTATTTAATTGCAATTGTTACCGTTTTTAGTTTCTCATTTTTAGCTGCGCAGGCGCAAAGCAAATTGCCTGAAATTGATAAGTCGCCGATGGACATGAGTTATTTCCCAAATCGTTATCCGGTAGATAAGATTCAAGGTAAAACTACCGAACCGCCTGTAGCCCGTGTAGTGTATAGCCGGCCACAGAAAAGCAACCGGGAGATATTTGGCAAACTGGTTGAATATGGAAAGGTATGGCGGATGGGTGCTAATGAAGCAGCCGAAATTGAATTCTTTGCCGATGTTACCATCAACAATACCAAAGTAAAAAAAGGCAGATACACCATGTACGGTATCCCAGGAACAGATAATTGGACCATAATCATAAACAAAGAAACAGATACATGGGGTTCTTATAAATATGATGAGAAAAACGATGTGGTTCGAACAGAGGTACCGGTAAAAAAGCAATCAGAAGTAACCGAAGCATTCGCCATGGCTTTTGATAAAACTGATGGTGGTGCCAGCCTGGTTATTGCGTGGGATGATGTTCAACTTAGTCTGCCAATTGTTTTCTGACTAAACTAACAATATGCGTTTGATAAAATATTTTTTGATCGCTGCAGTGTTTTTTATATCCTGCAATTCAGCACCGGATGCACCGGCCGACGATATCATAACCATGCGTATCCCGGTTTCGGTAAAAGACAGTCTGATCTTATCCATAGACAAATCTCCTATGGATATGATCTATTTCCCGGAGGATTATCCTAAACAAAAAATGATCACCCCAAATATGCCTGATCCGGTTGCCAGGGTTATTTACAGCCGGCCGCAAAAAAAAGGCAGAGTTATTTTTGCCGATTCATCTGCTGCCGGAAATGGTGTTCAACAATATGGACAGGAATGGCGGTTAGGCGCCAATGAAGCCACCGAAATTGAATTTTACCAGCCTGTTACTATTACCGGAAAAAAAATTCAACCTGGCAGATATATTGTGTATTGTGTTCCCTATCCCGACAGATGGATAATTATTTTAAACAGCAACCTGTATAGCTGGGGATTACACATCGATAAATCGAAAGACCTGGTAGAAATAGAATTGCCCATTATTAAAAACGATATAGAGATAGAATATTTTACCATGTTGTTTCAATACTCAACTTATGGCTGCGAATTGGTTATGGCGTGGAGCAACGCTAAAGTTGTAATGCCAATCAATTTCGACCGGCCAGGTTTGTAAGCATCCTTTTCATCGGTTTTTTTATTGATATTTACACTATGTGTGGAATAGCAGGAATTATTTTACAAAACCCCAATTTAATTGCACCGGATCATGTAAAAAAAATGACGGATGCACTGGTCCACCGCGGACCCGACGGAGAAGGGCGCTGGAGCAACCAAAAAAATACGGTTCATTTAGGCCACCGCCGGCTGGCAGTTATCGACCTTAGCACTCAGGCTGCGCAACCAATGGCTTTTGCCAACCGCTACCAGATTGTTCACAACGGAGAAATTTATAATTACAACGAGATCAGGTCTTTTCTGCAAAACAAAGGATATAGCTTTACCACAAAAACCGATACAGAAGTAATTGTTGCAGCATTCGATTACTGGAAGGAAAAATGTTTGCAGCAGTTTGATGGTATGTTTTCATTTGCCATCTGGGATGAAAAAGAAGAACAGTTCTTTGCTGCCAGGGATCGCTTTGGTGAAAAACCTTTTTATTACTATGAAGATGATGAACATTTTGTTTTTGCCAGCGAAATCAAAGCGTTGTGGGCTATAGGTGTGGAAAAGAAGTATCATCAAAAAATGATGCTTAATTTTATCACTCTGGGCCATGTTCAAAATTGTGTTGATAAAGAACAAACTTTTTTTGAGGATATTTATTCGCTGCCCCCATCGCACTATTGTACTTTTAAGCCGTTTCAAAAACAGGTTTCAAAAATTACCCGGTATTGGAGCATTAACAAGGAATCAAAAATCGAGATATCAGAAAATGATGCCGTTGAAAAATTCAACAACCTTTTTTTAACGTCGGTCAACAGGCGGCTACGTTCCGATGTGCCCTTTGGGACAAGTTTGAGCGGAGGCATCGACAGCTCATCTATTGCTTCCACTATAAATTCTGTTCTGGCAAATAATTCCGGAGTTCTGAAAACTTTTTCGGCCGTGTTTCCGGGTTTCGAGAGTGATGAAACAGATCGTATCAACTTACTCAGAAAATTTTCGGGAGTAGATAACCACCAGGTCACCCCTACTGTGGATGATTTAATAAAAGACTTTGAAAAGTTGTGTTATCACCAGGAAGAACCATTTCAGTCTTCGGGCATTTATGCCCAGTATAAGGTATACGAACTGGCAAAACAAAACCAGGTTACGGTTTTACTTGATGGCCAGGGCGCCGATGAAATTCTGGCCGGATACCCAAGATATATTCATTGGTACCTGCAGGAAGTCCTGAGCCGCCACAAACTGGGTGCAACCCAAATCGAAAAATCGGCTTTCAGGAAAAATGGTCAGCAATTTCGCTGGGATATCAGGAATTATCTGGCTGCATTTTTACCCGCCCATGCTGCCATGCGGCTCGAAAAAAGAGACTATCTGAAAACAATTCACCACCCCGCAGTAAGCAGCAATTTTTTAGAGTTGGTAAAGGGCCAGGAATGGGAAGGTATACATAAACCCATTGTTACTAAATTAAACGACATCCTCCACTTTAATACTACCGAAATGGGACTGGAGGAATTGCTGCGATTTGCCGACCGCAACAGCATGGCACATGGCACAGAGGTAAGGCTTCCTTTTCTAAATCACGAACTGGCAGAATTTATTTTTTCTCTTCCATCGCAATTAAAAATGCATGCAGGTTACACAAAATATTTATTACGCAGAGCTATGGATAAAAAACTGCCTGACGAAATCGTATGGCAAAAAGAAAAAATAGGATTTGAAACGCCGCAAAAAAACTGGATGCAGCAGGGAGCTTTGCAGGAATACATGCAGGAGTCAAAAAGAAAACTCGTAACAGCCGGTATTCTGGATAAAAAAGTATTGGATAAAAAAATTGAACCTTTGGATGTTCATGCCGATAAGAACTACGACTGGCGATACTTGTGTGCGGCACAAATTATTTAACAGAGCCCATAGCCGGGTTCAACTTGCTTTTCCCCAATATTTTCTCACCTTTGCAGCTCACTATTTTTTATTTTAAAAATTTATTTACATATGAAGCTTGCTACTAAATTTATTCATGCAGGTGCCGAACCCGATCCTTCTACCGGCGCTATCATGACTCCAATTTACCAAACCAGTACTTATGTGCAGGAAGCACCGGGAAAAAACAAAGGGTATGAATATGCCCGCAGTCAGAATCCTACCCGTAAGGCATTGGAAGACGCTTATGCCATGATTGAAAATGCGAACTATGGCTTGGCGTTCAGTAGCGGCGTAGCTGCAACAGATGCGGTTATAAAATTATTAAACCCCGGCGACGAAGTAATTGCAGCCAACGACATGTATGGCGGTTCTTACAGGCTGTTTACAAAAGTGTGGGAACGTTATGGAATAAAATTTATTTATGTTGATACAACCGATGCTGCAAATGTAAAAGCAGCCGTTACTGCAAATACAAATCTGATCTGGATTGAAACACCAACCAACCCGTTGATGAACATCAGCGATATTGCGGCCATTTCAACAGTGGCCAAAGCTGCCAACGCTATGCTTTGTGTTGACAATACTTTTGCATCTCCTTATTTACAAAACCCCTTGGATCAGGGTGCAGATATCATCATGCACTCCGCAACAAAATATTTAAGTGGCCACAGCGATGTGATACAGGGTGCCTTAATGATGAACGATAAAGAGCTGAGAGAAAAATTATACTTCATACAAAAAAGTTGCGGTGCCGTACCCGGCCCCATGGATTGTTTTTTATTGCTAAGAGGAATAAAAACATTGCATGTTCGCATGAAACAACATTGTGAGAATGGAGAAAAGATCGCTAACTGGTTGCGCAGTAATAATAAAGTGAGTAAAGTGTACTGGCCGGGTTTTGAAGATAGCACAGGGTATACCGTAGCTAAAAAACAAATGCGTGGTTTTGGCGGTATGATAAGTTTTGAATTGAAAGATGAAAGTATTGAAGCTGCAAACAAAGTCTTGTCTTCTACGCACCTGTTTTCACTGGCCGAAAGCCTTGGTGGCGTGGAATCACTCATCAATCATCCGGCAAGTATGACCCATGCAAGCATACCCCGTGAAGAACGTATAAAGAACGGACTGAGTGATGGTTTGATAAGATTAAGTGTGGGTATAGAAGATGCAGATGACCTGATAGAAGATCTGGATAAAGCAATTGGCTGATACTGTAATGAATTATAAAGAAATCCAAATATTTTTAGAAACAAAGGTTGATTTATATAATCAACCTTTGTTTCTAAAGGACGATCCAATTTCTATTCCACACAGTTTCTCAAAAATGCAGGATATAGAAATTGCCGGTTTCTTTGCAGCCATTTTCTCCTGGGGCAATCGTACAACCATCATCAATAAATCTAAAGAGTTAATGCGGTTGATGGGCAATGCTCCGCATGATTTTTGTTTAAACCATACCGATAATGATCTTATAGAATTACTTGCTTTTAAGCACCGTACTTTCAATGCTACCGACCTGTTGTACTTTATAGCTTTTTTTAAAATGCATTATTCTAATCATGATTCGCTAGAAGTTGCATTTACAAAATGGATGCAAAAAAAAGATGAAACTGTTGAAAATGCTTTGAACGGGTTTTATCATTATTTTTTTTCGTTACCGGATATTCCCGAACGCACCAGAAAACATATTGCATCCCCCGAAAAAAACTCAACATGTAAACGACTGAACATGTACCTGCGCTGGATGGTTCGGCATGATAAAAAAGGAGTTGACTTTGGTATCTGGAAAAAAGTGTCGCCATCACAACTCATTTGTCCCGTAGATGTACACGTAGCAAGGGTTGCACAACAACTTCAGATTTTAAATACAAATAAAAACGACTGGCAGACAGCGTTGGATTTAACTGCTTTTTTGCGTACTTTAGATAAAGCCGATCCGGTAAAATATGACTTTGCCCTTTTTGGCACCGGCGTGACGGAAAACAAATTGTAAACTAATCCTGGTTTGATTTCTTGCATGAAAAACACTGAACTTATACAATTATTAAACAATGAACTGGCAATTGAATTGCCGGAGAAAAACACCTATAAGGAAACACATGCTCAATTGTCTGATTACATCAACAACCTTATTAAATCCGATTTCGACAGGCTGCTGACATACCTCTACCGCATTGACGTAAATGAACAGAAATTAAAAAAGCTACTGCAGCAGTTTCCCCAGGAAGATGCAGGCAACATCATTGCATCGCTTATTATTGAAAGGCAGGAACAAAAAATAAAAACCCGGCAGTTATTCAGTCGCCAGGTTAATGATATTGATGAGGAAGAAAAATGGTAGCGCTTAATGCTCCTGTAATTGCTTTTTTGAAGGCCCGTTGCTAAACATAAGTTCCTGCACTTTTTCTTTATCATCCTTTTCTTTTTTCAGGTCGAACATGGTACCAAACACATGGTCCCATAATGTTGAACTTACGCCAAAGCCCAGTTCGGTTTTTTTATAATGATGAAGGTGATGATTTCGCCAAAGCGGTTTCATCCATTTAAACGGAGGATTCCAGGCATGAATAGCATAATGCATTGTGCCATAGATAAGGTAGCCAAGAATAAAGCCCGGGAAAAAAGAAAAAGCATAACTGCTGATCCCAAATAAATACCCTGCAAAGTACATAGTAGTAAAAACAAATGAGGCAAGCAGCAAACTTGGAACCGGCGGCATAAACAATCTTTCCTTATCTCTTGGATACTCATGATGATTCCCATGAATTACGTACACAATACGAAGCGCTCTTTTACTTTCAGCTACAAAATGGAAAACAAAACGATGAATCAAATATTCAAAAAGTGACCAGAAGAACATGCCTGAAAAAAAGATCAGCACAATGCTGGCAATTCCAAATCCAAGTCTTGAGGCACTATAATAAAGCATGAATCCAAGTATAGGAATATACAACCCCCAAATTACCAGCGGATGAGTTTTGGTGAGATATTCAAGATATTTATTCTTAAATATCTGTGCCTGCCCTTTGTTATAAATTTTATCGAATTTCATAATATAACTTAATACGTCAATACAAAACTAATTAATCTTCATTAAAAGTGAAAACTGAATTCACTTTTTTAATAGTTAAATTTGCGCCAACTGTTTAACCCGTATATTTAAATCAAAAAAAATGATCAAAATCATCTTGAATTACCAAAACAGACTAAAAAAATGAAACTAGTTACTTATCTAAACGACGGGCACGATCATCTGGGAATAGTAGTTGACAACAAAGTTTATGCCATGGACGAATTGCATAACGATTTACCAAATACCATGGCCATGTTCCTTAATTTTTGGGAGGAATTGATACCAATGGCAAGGGCTGTTGAACAAAAAATAAAAGAGGGTCTTATAAGAGAAACGCAGGGAGAACTTTTTAACGAAGCGAAAATATTTGCACCCGTTCCTCATCCTACAAGTTGCCGTGATGCTTATGCTTTTCGCCAGCATGTTGCATCAGCAAGGCGCAACCGTAAAGTGGATATGATTCCCGAATACGATCAATACCCCATTTTTTATTTTACCAATCACAACAGTATTCAGGGACCCGGCGATATTGTGTGCATGCCCGATCATTTTCAAAAACTGGATTTTGAGCTGGAGGCTTCCATTGTAATATGCAAACCCGGCCGTAATATTAAAGCTGCCGATGCAGATGAATATATTGGTGGCCTTATGATCATGAATGACATGAGCGCAAGAACATTGCAGATGGAAGAAATGAAACTGAATCTTGGTCCTGCAAAAGGAAAAGATTTTTGTACCGTAATTGGCCCTATGCTGGTTACTTTAGATGAACTGGAACAATATGAAGTGCCCTGCAAAGAAAATCATACAGGCAAAGCATGGAACCTGGGTATGAAATGCTGGGTAAATGATAAACAGGTTAGTGAAGGCAATCTGGCTGATATGGACTGGACCTTTGCAGAAATTATTGAACGCTGCAGTTATGGTGTTGATCTTATGCCCGGCGATGTGATTGGCAGCGGCACTGTTGGTACAGGTTGTTTTTTAGAATTAAACGGAACCGGTTTACTAAACAATCCAGAATTTGAACCAAAGTGGTTGCAGGATGGTGATGTGGTAGAAATGGAAATTGATGGGCTTGGTAAACTGACCAATAAAATTGTGAAAGACGAAAGTGATTTTAGTATTTTGGCGCTTAAAAAAAATGTTTAATTATTTTAGCGCTGAGAAAAGGAGTTAAAGAGTTTACGCTAAGTATATAACAGCCACCATGACGAATGAAAGATTAAATGAAATCGGCGGTATAATTCTGGATGCTGCGATTACTGTGCATAGAGAACTGGGGCCTGGACTTTTAGAATCTGCCTATCAATTGGCCCTGAAAAGAGAATTGGAATTAAGAGGATTAAATGTAAAAGCCAAGGTACCGGTCGAACTGATATATAAAAGCATCCCCTTGGGAAAAGCCTACGAAATTGATTTGCTGGTTGAAGATGAAATTATAATTGAAAATAAATCTGTGGAAACTAAGGCACCCGTTTTTATATTTCAGGTAATCACTTATCTAAAGCTTTATCATCAAAAAAAACTGGGTTACCTTATTAATTTTAATGTACAGTATTTAAAAGATGGGTTCAAAAGAATAGTAAATAATTTTTAGCCCTCTGCGAAACCTCTTTATCTCATTTTCTCAGCGATAAAAAATGATTATAAACTTAAAGGAAATAAAACCCGCCGATGCACAAAACTACCTGCAACACGCTATTGCACCACGCCCGATCTGTTTTGCATCAACCATTGACAAAGCAGGTAATATTAACCTGAGTCCCTTCAGTTTTTTTAACCTTTTTTCTTCAAACCCACCTGTTGTGGTTTTTTCTCCGTCCAGGAGGGTAAGAGATAATACAACCAAGCACACTTTACAGAATGTATTAGAAGTACCCGAAGTGGTTATCAATATTGTTGATTATGATATGGTGCAGCAAATGTCGCTGGCGAGTTGTGAATTTCCGAATGAAATTAATGAATTTGCGAAAGCTGGGTTTACCGAAGAAAAAGCAACCATGGTTACGCCGCCAATGGTAAAAGAAAGCAAGGTAAAATTAGAATGTAAAGTACTTGAAGTAAAACCACTGGGTACCGAAGGCGGTGCAGGCAACCTGGTAATTTGTGAAATACTTTGCATGCATATTGATGAAAGTATTTTAGGTGCAGACAAAAAAATAGATCAAACCAAACTGCACCATGTGGCCCGCCTTGGCGGCGACTGGTATGCAAAAATTGATGAAACTAATTTATTTAAAGTAGCCAAACCAAATACACAACTGGGTATTGGTGTTGATGCTTTACCTGAAAGCATCCGCAACAGTAAATTACTTACCGGAAATAATTTAGGACAATTAGCCAATGTACATGAAATGCCTTTTGTTGATCCTGCATTCAATGATGATAAATTGAAAAACATCATTCAGTACTTTTCTATTAACCCAGAGGATATGGATAAAGAGCTGCATAGATACGCCAAAGAATTATTGGATAGCGGTAAAGTGGCTGAAGCATGGCAGGTATTGCTGGCTGATTATTGATTATAACATACCACCAAAAACCTTCTTCAGCAAATCTGTTGTTCTTGCTTCAAAATTATTCCTGATATTTCTTTCTTCCTGCGCAACCAGATCGAATAGCGCATTGGTGGCTTTCGTGGTAACATAGCCTGTAAGATCAGGATTTAGTTTTTTTACAAAAGGAATGCTGTTGTATTTATTCACCATATCACCATAATATTTGGTAGCATCCACTTTATCAAGCGATGATTTTATAACAGGAGTAAATGCCGCAATCAAACTGGATGTTGTTTTAGTTCTGAAAAAATGGGTAGCACTTGTATCGCCGTTTCTTACCAGCCCAATGGCATCCTGTATGGTCATACTTTTTATCGCATTCGCAAATATAGGTTTGGCGTAACCAACTGCATCTTCGGCGCCGCGGTTTATTTGTAAAATGGCTTTATCAACCAAACTGCCAAACCCTATATCTCTTAATGTATTTGCTATTTTCTGGGCATCTTCCGGCACCAGAATTTTATAGAATGCGTCTTTAAAAAAACCGTCGGGTTTATTCAATCGCAGTACGGCTCCCGCCAATCCCTGGCTCAGTGCCTCTTTTATTCCCTCACCGGCTTCGGCTTCTGTAACGCCGGTCATTTGCGGCAATTGCTTAATTACATCGCAGCCGTAAAACAGGCTGGCAAAAATCATGATAAAAAAAATTCTTTTCATTGTAGTTGGTTTATGTTTTTAAATATATGAACTTCCTATGTAAAGCCAAGCCGGTGAAGCCTGAATGGACAAATCAGTTTGATACGGTATCTTTGCCGAAATTTTTCAGAAAGTAAAATGAGCACACAACACCTATCCGAACAGGAGATCATCCGCAGGGAGAAACTGGCCGAACTTACAAAAATGGGCATCGATGCCTACCCGGCAGCGTTGTACCCCGTTAATACAACATCGGTTTACATAAAAGAAAATTATAAAGGCGACGAGAACAAAGATGAGTTTGCCAACGTTTGCATTGCAGGCCGCATCATGAGCGTACGTGATATGGGAAAAGCAAACTTTGCACTAATACAGGATTCAGTTGGTAAGATTCAATTCTATATAAAGCAGGATGATATCTGCCCCGGCGAGGATAAATCATTGTACCAAACCGTTTGGAAAAAATTAATTGATATTGGCGACATCGTTGGTATTAAAGGTTATGTATTCACAACCAAAACAGGAGAAACATCTGTTCATGTAAGAGAGTTTTCAATTCTTACAAAATCATTACGTCCTCTACCTGTTGTAAAAGAAAAAGACGGCGAAGCTTATGATGAAGTAACCGATCCGGAGTTTCGCTACAGGCAGCGTTACGCCGACCTGATCGTTAATCCCGGCGTTAAGCAAACTTTTATCAAGCGTACAAAAATGGTGAATGCCATCCGTTCGTTTTTAAATGATCATGGGGCACTGGAAGTTGATACGCCGGTTTTGCAAAGTATTCCCGGTGGTGCTGCGGCAAGGCCGTTCACAACGCATCATAATGCTTTGGATGTACCTATGTACATGCGTATTGCAAACGAACTCTATTTAAAAAGATTAATTGTTGGTGGATTTGAATGGGTGTATGAATTCAGCCGCAATTTCCGCAACGAAGGAATGGATCGTACGCATAATCCTGAATTTACGGTGCTCGAATTTTACGTGGCTTACAAAGATTATGAGTGGATGATGGATACCACGGAGCAGATGCTGGAAAAAGCAGCCATAGCTACAAACGGTACAACCAAAGTTACAGTAGGCGAAAAAGAAATTGATTTTAAGGCGCCATACAAACGCATAACCATGTATGATGCGATTAAAGAACATACAGGATTTGATATTTCTGAAATGGATGAAGCTGGCATCAGGGATGTTTGTAAACAATTAAAAATTCATGCCGACGAAAAATGGGGAAAGGGAAAATTGATCGATGAGATATTTGGTGAAAAATGCGAAAGCAATTATATACAGCCCACATTTATTACCGATTACCCGGTGGAAATGAGTCCGCTTACAAAAAAGCACCGCAGCAAACCGGGGCTGGTTGAGCGTTTTGAGCTGATGTGCAACGGCAAAGAAATTGCCAATGCCTACAGCGAGTTAAACGATCCCATTGAGCAGCGTGAGCGTTTTGAGGAACAAACCAAACTGATGGAACGTGGCGATGACGAAGCCATGTTTATTGATCATGATTTTTTACGGGCACTGGAATACGGTATGCCGCCAAGCAGCGGCATTGGTTTTGGCATTGACAGAATCGCCATGTTGTTGACCAACCAGCATTCTATACAGGATGTTTTGTTCTTCCCGATGATGAGGCCGGAGAACAAACCTGAATAATAAAACTTAATGTTACATTAGCAGTATGAAAAGATTTTTTTTTGTACTGCTTTTTTTTATTTCTGTAACAGATCTTCTTGCTCAAAAAAATATAAGCTGTTTAATTAAAACAGAGCTGGGCAATATCACAATAGAATTATATCCTGAAAAAGCGCCCATCACCGTCGCCAATTTTCTTAAGTATGTTGATGCACATCTTTACGACAGCAGCTCATTCTTCCGTTCAGTAACATTGAATAATCAACCCAATAATAATATTAAGATTGAAGTAATACAGGGTGGCAATGTAGATTCAATAAAAGATTTTGCACCTATTCCGCTGGAAACTACAAGCCAAACGGGATTGCTTCACTTAAACGGCATCATTTCTATGGCAAGAAGTGAACCTGCCTCCGCCACATCAAGTTTTTTTATTTGTATCAACAACCAGCCATCACTTGATTTTGGCGGCCTGAGAAACCCCGACGGTCAGGGGTTTGCAGCATTTGGTAAAGTGATTGAAGGAATGAATGTCGTAAAAAAAATACAACAGCTTTACCCCACCCAGGGACAATATTTTAAACCGCCTGTTTATATTTTAACCATCACCAGAAACTAAACGCCATGCAAAAGTTTGTTCCTTTAATTTGTTTTGTTCTTTGTTCAACATTGAATTTTCGGCAACTCTCTGCTCAATATTTTGTAAGCAACCAGCGACCTTCTTCCGGCACAGAAAGAATTGCTGCATTTAAACAACACCAGGCTTCTTTAATTTCTTCGCCCTTTAAAAACCTGCAGTGGCGGAATGTTGGGCCCGATAATATCAGTGGACGCTGCACCGATATTTGGGGAATTTCGGGCAATAAAAATATTATGTACGCTGCGTTTGCAACCGGCGGTTTATGGAAAACAGAGGATGCTGGAAAAACATGGAAGCCGATATTTGACGAACTCGGTACACAGTCCATCGGCAATATGGCATTGGCACCATCCAATCCCGATATTATTTATGTAGGTACCGGCGAAGCAAATATTTTCAGGGCATCGCTGCCGGGCATCGGTATGTTTAAATCTGTTGATGCAGGAAAAACATGGGAGCATATCGGGTTGGAAAATACAAGTACCATCGCAAGAATTATTGTTCATCCTTATGATCCATTAATAGTTTACGTGGCTGCCAGCGGAAACGAATGGAGCTACAATGAGGAGAGAGGTGTTTATCAAACGGAAGATGGAGGTAAAACCTGGAAAAAGATATTAGGCAATGATAACAAGACAGGGTGTATTGATTTGAGAATGGACCCAACTGATACAAAAATAATTTATGCATCTATGTGGAACCGCATCCGCAAACGCTGGAGCGATCCCGTTCCCGAAGATTTCGATCGCATATACAAAACAAAAGATGCAGGTAAAACATGGGTGCCACTCACCAAAGGATTGCCTTACACAAAAACAACAGGAAGGATTGGCATTGATATTTCACAAAGCAATCCCGATGTGTTGTATGCCTTTGTTGATAACCACGATAAAAAAAGAGAACCCAAAGAAGGCGAACTGGACAGCTATGGCAGGATAAAAGAAATTGTGGTAAAAGGTGTTGAAGTTTACAGAAGCGCCGACCTTGGCGAAAGCTGGACCAAAATGACAGAGAACAATGATTACATGGAAAGATTTTGCGGAACCTATGGCTGGGTAATGGGACAGATACGGGTTAATCCACAGGATGAAAACTGTTTGTACATACTGGGACTAGGTATGGGCAAATCGAATGACGGCGGAAAAACATGGGATCGTTTCAGGCCAACAGACAAAAAAAGTGATCGATTACATGGAGATAATCATGCACTATGGATAGATCCGGCAGATTCGAATTACATCATTAATGGTGATGATGGTGGCGTTGCAGTAACTTATGATGGCGGAAAAAAATGGAAGAATTTTTACAGGGATATTCCAACCACGCAGTTTTATAATGTTGCTTACGATTCAAGAGAGCCATACAATATAATTGGTTCGGTGCAGGATGAAGGCTCGCTGATGGGCAGTATAATAAATACATTCGGAATTAAAGACACAACCATCAGCCAATGGAAATGGGGGCCGGGTGGCGAAGGTGTTATTCATGCTATTGACCCCGGAGATGCGAATACTATTTACACATCGTCGTTTTATGGCAGGTTAATAAAAGGAGATTTAACGTTGCCTGATTCTTTATGGTCCAGAAATATCGCTCCGCCAAGAACCGGATCTGAAGATGTGCATCGGGGAGAATGGCTGGCGTATACTATGGTATCGCCACACAACAGGCTTACGGTTTATCATGGAATGCAATATTTATTTAAGTCGGTTGACAGTGGTGCTACCTGGAAACGCATCAGCCCCGACCTGAGTTATAACAACAAACAAAAAATGGGAAAAACCCCTTACGCCATCAATCACCAGGCCATTACTGCAATAGATGAATCTGTTTTCAAAAAAGGATTGCTCTATGTTGGCACAGATGACGGAAGAGTTTGGACAACCCAAAACGATGGAGATGATTGGAAAGAAATTGTAAAAGGTTTACCTGAAAATACACATGTTTCCAGGTTGGTCGCATCAAAATACAACCAATCAACTGTGTACCTTACTTTAAACGATCGAAGGGAAGATAACATCAAACCTTATATCTACAGATCAACTGATCAAGGTAAAAAATGGATCAGCATTAGCGGCGATTTACCGGCCAGTCCGGTTAATGTATTACGGGAAGATCCCAAAAATAAAAACATACTGTATTGCGGCACAGATATGGGCGTTTATATAAGCAGTGATGGAGGTACTAAATGGATCTCCCTGAATAATAATCTTCCGGCTGCAGTGTCAGTGCAGGACTTGTTCATTCACCCGAAAAAAAATCAACTGGTAATTGCAACTTATGGTCGGGGTATTTATGTAATCGATGATATCACATCACTTCAAAATTGAACGATTTCCATTCATCAATTTCGGCCGTAAATATCTTCTTAAAAAAGTTATCTTGCCCGTTCAATTAAAAACCAGATTAAATATGATAACGTTTGTAAAGTATTTCGCAGTACTAGCTGTGGCGTGCGGTTTCAGCCTGTCGTCACAGGCACAAAAAAAAGAACTGGGCGACGACCAGTATTTCAAAAATAATTTTAAAGGTATTACCAATTCATTACCCAGAGTGGTAAAGTGGATTGATGATAGTCATTTCATTTTAAATAAGGATGGAAAAAATTATGAAGTAGATTGTAAGAACGGTGCAGAAAAAGAATATGTGGAACCAAATGTCAATAAAGGATCGGTTGCGGTTACGCCAAACATAATAACCAAAGGAAACGATCTGTTCCTGTCAAAAAATACAGAAGATGTCAGGCTTACTAACGACGATGATAAGGAAATAAATCCTACGGTTAGTCCCGATGGAAATTATGTAGCCTACACAAAAAACAATGACCTGTACACAGTTAATTTAACGACCCTAAAAGAAAACAGGATCACTAAAGATGGCAGTGAAACCATCTTGAATGGATATGCCAGTTGGGTATATATGGAAGAGATATTGGGCCGTCGCGGAAGATATCGTGCTTTTTGGTGGAGCCCCGATAGTAAGCATATCGCTTTTTTCCGATCAGATGATTCAAAAATTCCGGTTTTCACTATTACTGATGCCGCAGGTTTACATGGCGTAGTTGAAACACAGCGATATCCTAAAGTAGGCGATCCAAATCCTGAAGTAAAAGTAGGTGTAGTTGGGCCCGATGGCGGTAATATTATTTGGGCTGCTTTTAATGAAAAAGACGATCAGTATTTTGGTCAGCCTTACTGGAAACCCAACGGCAGTACTTTACTTGTGCAGTGGATGAACCGTTTACAGGACAACCTAATTATTTATGAAGTGAATTTATTCACCGGCGCTAAGGCTGAATTCTATAATGAAAAACAAAAGTCATGGATCGATCTTGACGACCAGGGCGGCCGTATTCAGTTTATGAATGATGGTACCGGATTTATTTTACAAAGTGATGCAAGCGGATGGAATCATTTATATTTTCATGACATGAAAGGCAAACTGGTAAACGCCATAACCAGCGGCAAGTTTACAGTTACCAATATTGAATATGTTGACGAAAAGAAAGGCATTGTTTACTTTACGGCCCGTAGCCGTGAAAATACAGCCAGAACTGATTTTTACAGAGTAAACATCAACGGAAAAAATATGGAACGCCTTACCTTGGGTGAAAACAATAACAGCATCAATCTTTCACCCGGCGGCTCCTATTTTGTTGCCACTTATTCAAATACTTCAATACCTAACGGGATGACCTTGATGAGTACGAAAAGAAATATCATAAAAGAACTGGGCAGCAGCAAAGG
This sequence comes from Sphingobacteriales bacterium, assembly GCA_024642285.1. Classification (GTDB taxonomy): domain Bacteria; phylum Bacteroidota; class Bacteroidia; order Chitinophagales; family Chitinophagaceae; genus Ferruginibacter. Next base: position 6,139 of record JAHEBJ010000001.1, on the reverse strand, counting down.
AGAAGAATTTGACAATTACAATCTTGCCAAAACAGAGATTATCCGCGTAAAAAGTGATGATGGGTTATACGACCTGCCCATGAAAGTGACCTGGCCAATAAATATGGACAAGAGTAAAAAATACCCAGTGCTTATTTCAATTTATGGCGGACCCAACGCAGGAACGGTAATGGACACCTGGGGATTAAGTGGCAACCAGCAATGGTATGCAAAAGAAGGTTTGATTCAGGTATCGATGGATCACCGTGCCAGCGGGCATTTTGGAAAAGAAGGTGTGAGCAATATGTATCATAACCTCGGATACTGGGAAATGAAAGACTACAGCACAATGGTAAAATGGCTTATTGAAAACGGAAGTGCCGATGCCTCAAAAATTTGTATTACCGGTTTCAGTTACGGAGGATATATGACCTGCTATGCATTGACTTACGCAAGTGATGTGTTTACGCACGGTATGGCCGGCGGCAGCGTTACTGACTGGACACTTTATGATTCGCACTACACCGAAAGATTTATGGGTACGCCTGCCAATAATCCTGATGGATATAAAAGCAGCAATGTAATGACTCATGCGTCTAAATACAAAGGCATGATACAGATCGTACACGGTATGATAGATGATAATGTACACATGCAGAACAGCATTCAGTTCATCAGTAAATTACAGGACCTGAAAAAAGATTTTGATTTTATGCCATACAGCGGCGGACGCCATGGCTGGGGAGGAAACAAAGGAATTCACTTTCAGAATTCGAAAACAAAATTCATTTATAAATATTTACTGGAGAAGGAAGTGCCGAAATCTTTATTGAAGTAATCATTCTCTGTTAACAAGTTTGCCGGAGCAGAATTATTTATAAATTCTGCTCCGGCTTTTTATTATTCGCATTTTTTAAAAGAGTTTCGCTATTGCATAAATGCGATTAATTGATTACTTTTTACCTTCAATTAAAATCAATTATTATGAAATCATTCTTCCCTACACGGCTTGCCGAAATGATTTTTGCTTTAATAATTGGATATTTTGGAATAATGCATTTTATGAATGCCGATGTAATGAGTGGAGATATTCCTTCTTACTTGCCCGGTGATGGCAGGATATGGATTTATTTATCAGGAGCCGGTTTAGTTGCAACTGCATTGGCCATAATAATCAATAAGTTTAGAACAACTGCCTGTTACCTGTTGGCGGCAATGCTTCTTGTCTTTGTATTTACTCTTCATTTGCAGCCAGCTATGGACGGAAACCCCGGCTTACTGCTCAGAGATACGGCCCTGGCTATGGCGTCTATTATGATTGGCAACAGAAAATCTAAATAAAAAATCTTTTCCTGTTTAAACAGGAAAAGATTTTCTTTATGTTTTAGCACTAACTTCTCTTAAGCTTATTTCTTACAGTAAGGTAATCCAGAAAATAAATTACTCTTACCGACAGGCTTGTGAACTGATCGCCACTAACTGTATTGCTCAGGTTATTTAAGTAAGTTTTCTCAAACTGCCGGTTAAAGTTCTCACCAATATCTTTCCATACAATGCTAAAGAAACTTCCTTGTGCAAATTGCCAGCTGTACACCATATCAACACTAAAATAATTATAGTTTTGATTTACGTTCTGCGTAAACGGGCTCATTGGTGTTTGCAATTTTCCATACATATCCAGTTCGTAAAATTGTTGCGGATCAACTTTGCTCCAGTAATGCCTTGCTCTTAATGTAAGTCCCATGCGGTTGGAAAAGCTGTACTTAATGTTCATTACATTTTCTACACTGCTAACATTGCGTCGGCTGAAGATGATTGTGTCTCTGTTAGGCCCAATGCTGGCTGCCCAGCCCGATTGGTTTTTACTGCTGTTTACATTTATTGAATTGTCAACCGAAAACTTACTGCTGAATCTCACCTTGCCATACAGCCTGTACTCAAAGTTTTTTCTGTTAAATACGCCCCCTGTTCCGGTGTACAGGCTTCCACCCCAGGAAAGTTTTTTTGCTGAATTACTTTCCCACCATACACTCATATTTATTCTTCCCTTATCCTGAAAAACCCGGCCAAATGATCTTGGTTCATAAAAATCATTCCGCTTTGGACCTCCATTTATATTTGCACCAACCCACCACAGTTTTTTTGTTTGGCCATTAAAATTAAAATTAATGCTTGCGTTTTGGTACATCATTTCTTTGCGTTGCAACAGGTCTATTGGACTAACCAAACGGCTGTAATAGAAATTGCCGTTTATCCGCATCTGGTTAAACCACCCGATTGGCTTTGTCCAGTTGTATCCAAACCAGGCCCCCTGGTCCATAGTGTTATTGTTGGTAAAATATCCAAAATCACTCTTGTCGTATTTGTCGTTATACAGGTCCTGCCAAATTGTAAAATTGAAACGGCCACTGGTTTTCCCAAAGTAAATACTATGAGCATATCCGGTTATGTTTTTATCTTTCTTACTCATCAGGTTGCTGAAACTCACATTACCACCTACATTCCACATATTCTTCTTGTCGTTCAGATCAAACAACGCTGATGTAACATTGGCATCATAATCATTGCCACTGCGCCAAACATTTGTATTTACCAGCGAAACGCTGCTGTTATTTTTTAAGGTTTGATCAAGCACCAGAATATTGTAATTGGTTAGCGGCATATTCACTTCTCTTCGGGTTTCCTTACTATCTGTATTTTGAAAAACCGTGTACTGTTTTTGGGTAATTGCATTTAAAACTCCAACCCCTAATCCCTTTTGAGTACGCCCGCTGATTTTGGTTGCATTAATAATTTTTGCCTGCGCCGGGTCCTCCAGCACTTCTTCGTTAACTCCCGGCGACAACCATTTTTTGTAGCGGGGATCTATGCCAATCCGGCGACTGTAAAATAGATTTCCTTTGTTGAAAAGTTCGGTACCTTCTGTAAAAAAGGCACGGTTCTCATTGAACCTCTGTTCAAATGGGCTAAGATTTAAGATTCTGTTATCAGCCTGCACCTGGCCAAAATCTGGTATCAGGGTCATATCTAAAGTAAAAGCCTGGTTAATTCCGTATTTCACGTCCATCCCGCCATTAAATGTAGTGGCAGTTTTTTTATCGCCTGCATTTGCTGTTCCATCATTTTTGTAGTAAGTAGAAAAATACGGAGAGAATTGCAGCCGCATAGGTGGTTTAATATCTTCAAAACCGGTTATTAAACCTTCCTGCGTTAAAAAACCATTGGCATTAGGATCAATTGATTGCCAGAATAATTGCTGACCGCTTTTTTGCCTGCGCCTTACAATATTCAATCCCCAGTCCTGAACTTTTTTCTTTCCAAAACGGATAGCCGAATAGGGAATAAACATTTCAAAACTCCAGCCATCAGCCTGTAGCTTCGATTTACTTTCCCACACAGCATTCCAGCCAAAATCTTCGCTGTTACCATTGTTATTGGGCGATACCTTTGCATCCATTTGTTCCCCAAGCGGTGTAACAAAATACTCAAAGCCATTTAAGTGATCATAATAGGTGTCAAAAATTACCCCAATAAAATCGTTGTTCCCAAAACCATCCCTGCCTTTTAATTCCGAAGCGATGCTGTCAGCATTTTTTTCATGCAGGTAACCACCAACATAAATTCCATCGTCGTTGTAAACAAAGTATATCAGTGTTGCATTTTCCTCACTCTCGGCAATAAAAGGCGTAGGCCGCAGGCTAATAAATTTATCAGCAACCGGAGCATCTTTCCAGGCGGCATCATCTATAACTCCATCTATTTTAATGGTTGACTGAATTCTTTTGATGGCTAATTGTTTTTTAGCAGTTTGGCTGAACGCCGTTGAAGTAAGCAATATGCAAAAGCATAATGCTTTAATGGTAAAACATTTCATGGCTATACTTTATTGGTTTGCAAAAACATCATTCATGGCGTAATGATGTGAATACGAAAATAAACGTACATGCGCTAAGAAATGTTACCGCTCATCAAAAGAAAAGCTGTTTAAGATTTTGTTAACAAGATATTTTACACAAAAAGGTCTTTGTATAATTGTGCGCCGGGCACCACGGAATATTTTTCCAGATCGGTAATTCCTTCCGCTTCCAATACATCTTCATCAATAAAAGTATTGCCAGTACAGCTTGTTGATGGTTTTGACAAAATATAATATGCCGAGTCTGCAATGATATCAACAGTGCGACTCATCTTCATCAGCATTTCGCCGCCCAGTAAATTATTTACAGCTGCAGTTGCAATAGTGGTGCGTGGCCACAAAGCATTTGCTGCTACATTGTATTTTTTAAGCTCGGCCGATAAGCCGAGTGCAATCATACTCATGTCGTACTTACTTATAGTATAAGCCAAATGATTTTCAAACCATTTCAGATCCATATTAATTGGCGGAGAAAGATTGAGGATATGAGCATTGGTTCCTTTTTTAAGATGAGGGATGCAGGCACGGCACATCATAAAAGTTCCCCTTACGTTAATATCATACATCAGATCGAAACGCTTGGGTTCGGTTTGTTCGGTTGGTGTAAGATTGATGGCCGAAGCATTATTAACGAGTATATCAATGCCGCCAAATTTTTCAACAGTTTTGTCAACCACATTTTGAATCTGGTCTTCAAAACGAATATCACATTGAACTGCCAAAGCCTGTCCCCCTGCAGCTTCCATTTCGGCAGCGGCAGTAAAAATAGTGCCACCAAGTTTTGGATTCTCCTCCACACTTTTAGAAGCAATTACAATGTTGGCACCTTCGGCTGCTAAACGCAATCCAATAGCTTTTCCAATTCCACGTGATGCGCCGGTGATGATTACTGTTTTATTTTTGAATGACATGTGATATTTTTAGCTGATGAAAAATGTCCCACAAAGCTGTACTCTTCAATCGATGTTCAAAGATTTCAGTTTACTTTTCCTTTGTGGGATGAAAGCGGATTAAGCTAGCACCGCCTCATGGGTGATATTAGCTTTTATTGATTTAGATATTGGGCATGTTGCTGCTGCTTCAGTTACCGCTGCATCAAACTGCTCTTTATTGATACCGGGAATTTTAGCAGACACAGTTAGATGTGATTCCGTAAGTGCACCTTCATGCAATGTGATATCGCACCTTGTACTTATTTCGTCTGGAGTAAAACCCGCAGCTCCCAAAACAAAACTAAGTTTCATACTAAAGCATCCTGCATGTGCAGCGGCTACAAGTTCTTCAGGGTTTGTACCAATGCCATCTTCAAATCTTGAGCTGAACGAATATTGTGTTTGCTTAAGGACTGTGCTTTGTGTGGTTAAATGCCCGTTGCCTTCTTTTCCTGTGCCGTTCCAAACGGCTGTTGCGTTACGTTTCATGTTTCTATTTTAAATGTTTACTAAATTTTTCTTCGTTAAAACCAATCAGCAGTTTATTCCCAAATTCGATAACCGGCCTTTTAATAATGCTGTTATGTTGCACCATCACTTTAATTGCCGATGGCTGATCAATTATTTTTCTTTGTACCGCTTCACCCAATTCACGCCAGGTTGTGCTGCGTTTGTTAAAGATGAGCTCCCATCCTGCTTGATCACACCAGCCTTCTAATTGTTGTTTATTGATCCCTTTTAGTTTGTAATCATGAAAAGAAAAATCCAATTTCTCTCTCCTGAGCCATTGCATTGCTTTTTTTGTGGTATCGCAATTGGGAATTCCGTAAACAGTAATTATGGCCATAACAAAAACGGGAAGTTGTACTTAGTATCCCTATAAAGATACTACATCGTTTATTCAAAAAATAAATAACCTGACCGGTTTAATTCGATGGAAACTCGGAGTTAGGTACGTTGATAATACCTTTTACTTCTTTTATGTGATAGGATTTAAAATCCTGCCTTGCTTCCATTCCCAAACCATCTATTATCTGTGTTTTGGTTCGTATACGGACTGGCTTGTCTGTATAAAATTCATTACCTACCCTGTTTCGGTCCCACCACAATTCATCGCAATAAAGGGTATCGCCTTTAACGTTTATCACCCGTACGCTATCTCTCAAAAAAACTTTGCTCTCCTGCTCAAAATATTTGCCATACAGTGCATCAAGCTTGCTGTCAACAGTTCCTTCTTCGTTAAAAAAATCAACATGCAGTGTTTTAGGGAACTCAACGTAAGGATTGTTTTCCTGTACCCTTAACATCAATG
>JAHEBJ010000118.1 GCA_024642285.1 Sphingobacteriales bacterium | reverse complement strand
TCCTACTCCTGGAGCCCGGCAACGGGTTTAAATAATCCGTTTATCGCTAACCCGGTGTTTACAGGAAACTCAAGTCAAACTTACACGGTAACCGGCACCGCAGGCAATGGATGTACGGCTACTGACCAAGTTGCGTTGACTGTTAGTTCGGCGGCCGATCTAAAACAACCTCCTTCGTTTTCAACATGTGAGGGTCAGCCCGTTCAACTGGACGGTTTTAATGGAAATCGGCATTTATATTTATGGAGCCCTTCAACTTATTTGTCAAATAATTCAATTATTAATCCCATAGCGAGTCCGCCACAAACAACTTTGTATACTGTTACCGTTTCAGATACTGCCTGTGCTTTCAACAGGAGCTTTTCAGCATTGGTAACTGTTATTCCTGCTCCAGTTGTTAATGCAGCTAAGTCAAATGATATTGATTGTGCATTTCGTTCAGCAACTTTGCAGGCATCAGGCGGTACTCAATATTCCTGGACTCCGGCAATTGGTTTAAACAATCCAAACATTCGAAACCCAATGGCAAACCCTGTATCAACTCAGGTTTACAGAGTGCAGGTTACCGATGCCAATGGATGTACAAATACCGATTCGGTGATCATCATTAATAACCGGGCGACCAGCCTTGCCCGATATATGCCCAACGCTTTTACTCCCAATGGCGATGGAAAAAATGATTGTTATGGATTGAAAAACTGGATGTATATCAAGCGGCTTCAGTTTTTTATTTTTAACCGTTTAGGCGAACAGGTATTCGCTACAGCAAACCCGGGTAAATGCTGGGATGGCAATTACAAAGGTAACCCGGCACTGGTCGGTTCATATGTTTATGTAATAAAGGCCGAAACCGAATGTGGTACCGAAGAACAAACAGGTGGATTTTTGTTGATCCGTTAAGCTGTTTATTTTAACAGGCTTAATAAGCTAAGATGCTTAAATTTGTTCTTTTACAAGAAGAATGAGAAGATTACTGATTTGTTTCCTGCTGTTTACCCAAAATGGTTTTTCCCAGATAGATTTGAATAGAGGCTTACAGGCCTACTATCCTTTTAATGGTAATGCCAACGATGAAAGTGGCAATAAGAATCATCCTGTAAAAAATAATGCAAGCATTACCAGCGACAGATTTGGAAACCCAAACAGCGCTTACCATTTTAATGGTGTTTATCAGTTTATTCAAATTCCTAACAAGCCATCTTTAAATTTTGGTGCAGAGATCACTTTATCAGTTTGGGTAAGGCCAACTGGCTTTTATTACGATATATGCCATGCCAGCCAGATTATCAGTAAAGGAGGTGGTAATTATAACCCAGGTAATTATGCACTGCGATTTGATGATGCTCTTTATACGAATGGAATGGGCTGTAGTGGTTCGTTATGCGATACTCTGCACCAAAATTTCAGAGGAACCGGCACAGTGCTTGAACCTTACCCGGGAGAATTCATCAGCAAAAACAAATGGTATAATGTATTATACACTAACGACGGTAAAAATGCCAAGCTATATGTGGATTGTGAATTGAAGTATTCAGTTATTTTTCCTGAAACCTTTACAAATGATGAAGACCTTTTCTTTGGAAAATCGGATGATCAGTTCTTCCCATTCTGGATGAATGGTGACCTTGATGATGTAAGAATTTACAACCGGGCATTAACTGATGATGAGATATTCTTACTTTGTAAAGAAGGAATGGAGAATATAAAAAAAGATACGCTGAGTCCTGCTGATTTAACTGAGGCTCCAAAAGAAATTGTTTTAGAAAAAAGAAATAATGATCTGGTTAGGGAAATAACTGTGGATCATGACTCACTCTCCGTCACATTATATGATAATGGAATTGTTGACGGTGACAGTATAACTTTAATTTATAACGATAAAATTATTACCACCCATCAGCTGCTAAGCGAAAAGCCACTGACCTTTTTTATTAAGATCGCTCCGGGCAATAGCCGCAACGAATTGGTGATGTACGCTGAAAACCTGGGTAGCATTCCGCCCAACACAGCCTTAATGGTTATTTACGACGGAAAAAAAAGATATGAACTCAATATCAGCAGCAGTGAAAAAAGTAATGGTGTGGTATCCTTTAAGTTGAGGGAATAGATTATTTATGTATCTCACTCGTAAAATGAAATTCTATATCCGGGTTGTTTTGTATCTCAGTATTTAAGAACCATTCGCTGGCCGCCAGATAAACCAGATGCCCGTCTTTGTCTTCTGCTATATTAGCCTGTTTGTATTTTACAAAGTCTTCCAGTTTTTTAGGGTCGTTGCTGGTAAGCCAACAAGCTTTAAAAAAAGGCAAATTGTTCATTTCAACGGAGGCACCATATTCCTGTAACAGCCTGTATTGTATCACTTCAAACTGCAATTCACCTACACAACCAATGATTTTCTTATTGCCACCAAATTGGGTAAACAATTGGGCAACCCCTTCATCTGTAAGCTGCATCAATCCTTTCTCCAACTGCTTGGTTTTCATAGGATCTTTATTGACTACCTCTTTAAATATTTCAGGCGAAAAACTCGGTATTCCCGTAAAGAAAAAATCCTCTCCTTCGGTGATTGTATCGCCAATTTTAAAGCTTCCGGTATCAAATAATCCCACTACATCACCCGGATATGCATCGTCAATCACTTCTTTCTGCCGGGCCAAAAAACTATATGGATTATTGAACCGAAGGTCCTTATCGCTGCGAACATGATGATAATATTTGCTCCGCTCAAACCGGCCGCTGCAAACTCTTAAGAATGCGATCCGGTCTCGGTGCTTAGGATCAAGATTGGCATGTATCTTAAAAATAAATCCGCTGAATTTCTCTTCCTCAGGTTTTACATCACGGGTAGTTGTATGCCGCGGACGAGGTGTGGGAGCAATACGAATAAAGGTATCCAGCATTTCTTTTACGCCAAAATTATTAACCGCACTTCCAAAAAAAACGGGAGCTGTTTTGCCGCTTAAATAATCTGCTTCGTTCAGCTCGCCATACACGCCATCTATCAGTTCTACATCTTCTCTTAAAATTCCTGCATCCTTCTCTCCTATTTTCTTAATCAATATTTCATCCTGCAGATCTTTTATTTCAACAACATCTTCATCATTCGCTTTTGTACCTGCTGTAAAAAGCACCAGGCTTTTTTGATGCATATCATACACGCCTTTAAAGTCCTTGCCGCTGTTGATTGGCATGGTCATAGGGTGCAACTGAATCTTCAATTCATTTTCAATTTCTTCCAGCAGGTCAAAACGATTCTTTCCGTCTCTGTCCATTTTATTGATAAACACGATCACCGGCGTTTTTCGCATGGCGATCACTTCCATCAATCGCCTTGTTTGTGCCTCAACACCATTTACACTGTCAATAACAAGCACTACGCTGTCAACAGCAGTTAAAGTTCTGAAAGTATCTTCCGCAAAGTCTTTGTGACCAGGCGTATCCAACAGGTTTATCAAATGACCATCATATTCAAAAGTCATAACACTGGTAGCCACACTAATACCCCGCTGACGCTCTATCTCCATAAAATCGCTGGTAGCATGTTTCTTTATCTTATTACTTTTAACAGCTCCTGCAGTTTGTATAGCTCCACCAAACAACAGAAACTTTTCCGTTAAAGTTGTCTTTCCGGCATCGGGGTGAGAAATGATCGCAAATGTTTTACGTTTATTTATTTCGTTGATGTACTTCATGTATACCTGTTCTGCTAAATTATTTTTTGAGCCGCAAAGTTAAGGGCTGAGATATTAATAACCATTCATACATTTTAGCTGTAAAATCAAAATTCAACACGTAATTTTGAAACATGCGCAAATCGCTCAATATCATTGGCAATTCACTCAAATTAACTTTTCAGGAACTTAGAATTAATAAACTCCGCACAGCATTGAGCCTTACAGGAGTTGCGTTTGGTATATTCTGTATCATCGGCGTATTGGCTACTGTAAACAGCCTGGAAAGGAATATTCAGAATGAAGTGAAAAGTTTGGGCAGCAATACCATCTACATTGACAAATGGGATTACAGTGGCGGCCCCGATCAGCCAATCTGGAAATTCAGGGCAAGGCCTGTAGCTAAGTTTGAAGAAGCAGAAATGGTAAAGAGCAGGGCTGTATTACTGGATGACATTTCCTACCTGATGCAAACCGGCAGCAGTATTTCTCACAAAGATGACCTGCTGCAAAATTGCAGTGTGTATGGAATAATTGAAGCACAGATGGTGATACAACCGGTAAGTTTTGACCGTGGCAGATTTTTTTCGGCAAGTGAATTTTACAATGGCACTAATGTTTGTTTAATAGGATTTACCAATGCCGAACAATTATTTGGCAACAGCGACAGAGCCCTGGGAAAACAAATAGACATAAAAGGTAAAAAAGTTACTATTGTTGGCGTTATAAAAAAAGAAGGAAAGAATTTTATTGGTTGGGATTACGATAACTGTGTAATGCTGCCTTACAAATTTTGCAAGACCATCTTTGATGAAGAAAGAAGCAATCCTATTTTAATTGCCAAAGGAAAAGAAGGCGTAACAGCAACTGCGTTAATAGATGAACTTAAGGGAATCATGCGGCAGATAAGAAAATTGAGTCCGTTACAGGAAGATAATTTTTCGTTGAACAGTGTAGAAGCGTTCAGTAAAGCCATTTCACAATCGTTTGTAATGATAAATGTTGTGGGAAGTATCATCGGCGGCATCAGCCTTATAGTAGGCATGTTTGGCATCGCCAATATTATGTTTGTAACCGTACGTGAAAGAACAAGCATGATTGGACTTAAAAAAGCGATTGGTGCAAAAAAGAGCAGCATCCTTTTTGAATTTTTACTGGAGGCGGCGGTGCTTTGCATTCTTGGCGGAGCCATCGGTTTATTTTTTGTTTATATCCTCACATTGATCTTATCAGGGCCTTTAAACTTTCCTGTGTACATATCTGTACCTATGCTCATCACTACCATCATCATCTGCCTTACTGTTGGCATACTGGCGGGCATTATTCCTGCATCGCAGGCAGCAAAGATGGATCCTGTGGCAGCAATCAGGTCCAAGTAGACTTAGATGTATTATTTTTGCACCCACACGTTTATTCATAATCCATAATTCATAATTTATAACTACTATCCTTGCCATAGAGTCTTCCTGCGATGAAACATCGGCTGCTGTTTGTGTTGATGGGAAAATATTATCAAATAAAATTGCCAATCAAACTGTGCATGAGCAATTTGGAGGTGTTGTACCCGAATTGGCCAGCAGGGCGCATATGCAGAATATTGTACCGGTTATTAATGCTGCATTACATGATGCTGATTGTAAATTAAATTCGGTTGATGCCATTGCATTTACACAGGCTCCAGGATTGATCGGCTCCCTGCTGGTTGGAACCCAATTTGCAAAATCACTGGCACTGGCCTTAGATAAACCGTTAATTGCTGTTCATCATATGCAGGCACATGTAATTGCAAACCTTATCCCCGAAAAAAAACCTTCGTTTCCTTTTTTGTGTTTGACGGTGAGTGGCGGTCATACTCAAATAGTTCGATGCGATTCACCAACACA
>JAHEBJ010000117.1 GCA_024642285.1 Sphingobacteriales bacterium | reverse complement strand
GTATTGTTTGCTTTTAAAAAATCGATCTGGCCATTCAGGTCGGCGATTTGTTTGTTGAGGCTTGCATTGTCACCTTCTAATGAAGATTTCTGCTGCATTAACTCAGCCTTGGCATCGTTACACGCTTTAATATCATTTTGTCCCTGTACATACCTTATCTGCAATTGATCATACTCAGCCTGGGCGGCTTTAAATTTTTTAGTACTTACGCAGGAAATAAGCAGAAGAGGTGCTGCAATAAATGCAACCAATAGGTTTTTCATAATACAATTTTTTGTTTTGAAGTTTTATTTTATAACCGAGTTGCAAAGGTAACACTGTGTGAATTTAGAAATCTTTAGTTTTTGTTAAAAAAAGAAAGAATGGAAATAGGTAAACAAAGAAGTGTGAAAGAACTGGATCTAAACAGCAATAAATTTAAAACTACCTTTGACGTTGAACTTTCAATTATGCTTTTTACTGATCTGAATTTAAATAAACCCTTGCTTGATGCACTGGCTGAAAAGGGTTTTATAACTCCCACTTTAATTCAGCACCGGGTTTTTCCGGTGGTGATGAGTGGAAGAGATGTTTGCGGCATTGCACAAACAGGTACAGGTAAAACATTTGCTTACTTGCTGCCTTTGCTCAGGCTGTGGAAATTTAATAAGGACAAGAATCCGCAAATATTGGTTATTGTACCTACTAGGGAATTGGTAGTGCAGGTAGTTGAATCGGTAAATGAATTAACAACGTATATGAGTGTTGATGCCGTTGGTGTTTACGGAGGAGCAAACATTAATACGCAATGGAAAGAATTGCAGGGAGGTGCTGATGTTTTAGTAGCAACACCGGGCAGGCTTTACGACCTGATGTTAAACGGTGCTTTTAAAACCAAAGCAATTAAGAAACTGGTGATTGATGAAATGGATGAAATGCTCAACCTCGGATTCAGGACACAAATAAAAAATATTCTTGACCTGTTGCCGTTAAAAAGACAGAACCTTTTGTTTTCAGCTACGATTACTGAAGAAGTAGAACAGTTAATGCAAACTTATTTTAATGATCCCGAAATGGTGGAAGCAGCACCTACAGGAACACCCCTTGAAAATATTGAACAGGAGTATTATGCGGTGCCTAATTTTTACACCAAAGTGAATTTGTTGCAGTTGTTGTTATCGCAGGACGAAACAATGACCAAGGTTTTAGTATTTGCTGCCACTAAAAAACTAGCGGATGAATTATATGAACATCTGGAAATAAAATTCCCCGGTGACGGAGGCGTCATTCATTCTAACAAAGAACAGAACCACAGGTTCAATACGGTAAAACAATTTCATGAAGGCACTTACCGGTTTATTATTGCTACCGATATTGTGGCCAGAGGAATCGACGTAGCTGAAGTAACGCATGTTATTAATTTCGATATGCCCGAAGTGCCTGAGAATTATATACACCGCATTGGCCGTACCGGCCGGGCCGACAGAAAGGGAATTGCCATCAGCTTTATCACCGAAAAAGAAAAGATTTTGCAGGATGGGATTGAAGCATTGATGAAGATTAAAATTCAAGAGACGGCGTTGCCGGAGAATCTCATTATCTCCGATGAGTTAACAGAAGATGAAAAGCCAAAGGTTTTTATGAAAACCATTCAGCTAAAGATTCCTAAAAAAGAAGAACGGGGGCCAGCCTTTCATCCAAAATCGGCAAAGAACAGTAAAGTGAATGTTGTGGTAAGAAAGAAAGACCGAATGAAGAAAAAATATGGCAAGCCAAAAAAGCGGGCGCCCAAAAAATAAGACCAGAAATATAAATCAAGAATTTTAATGGAATCGGCACAGATAATTATCCTCGTTGTTTTTGTACTGGCGATAGTTTACAGTATAAAATTTCTTCAAAAAAAGAAAATAGCAGTAACTGACCCTGTACCGGCATTGCTGACCGAATCCCTGGGAAAGCTCGTTCCTTTTTATCGACAGCTGGATGTTCAAAAGAAAAAAGAATTTGAGGAGCGTGCAGCGCTGTTTCTTACACAGGTAAGAATAACAGGCGTTAAAACACAGGTGGAAGATATAGACAGGATACTGATTGCTGCCAGTGCCATGATTCCCATTTTTAATTTTAAGGGATGGAAGTATCATAACCTGAATGAAGTATTGTTGTACCCCGATTCATTTGATCATGAGTATAAACAGGAGGGTAATGGTCGCAATGTATTGGGTATGGTAGGAAGCGGCGCCATGAATAATGTAATGATATTATCGCAGCATGAGCTGCGGCAGGCTTTCATCAACAAAACCGGCAGGGACAATACCGCCATTCATGAGTTCGTGCATTTGCTTGACAAGTCGGATGGCGGCATAGATGGAATACCCGAATCGCTGATGCACAGAAAGTATGTAGTGCCATGGTTGCAATTGATGCAGCAAAAAATTAATGATATAATCGCCGACAAATCTGATATCAATCCGTATGGCGCAACAAATGAAGCAGAATTTTTTGCAGTTGTTTCAGAATACTTTTTTGAAAGGCCCGAAATGCTTAAAGAGAAACATCCTGACCTTCACAACCTGCTGCTTAAAATTTTTAATCCTGCTGAAGCGTAGTGATAATCTGCTGATCAGGCAGTTTATCAAGCGGGTTCTTCCTTTCGTCAAACTTAATTGCATGGCCTACAGTAGTTTTTTTTATTTGTACTGTTATATGTCTGGCCATCCAGGCAGTTTATTCACTTTAAACTATCAGTCATTAAGAAAATGCTCAGTAAAACAATTGCGGTCGTATCAATTGCTTTTGCATTATTATCTTTTTCTTCATCGTTCGGCAGAGAAGTATTTGAAATTTTAGTTAATGAGAAGATCGTTTTGCAGAAACACGGCAGTGGCCTTAACGATGCAAAAACAATAAACCTCAACGGCACCTCTCCAAATGATAAAATCACGATCAGGTATTTTCACTGCGGAAAAATAGCGAAGAACAAGTTGATTAATATTAAGGATGCAGAGGACAATCCAATAAAAGTATGGCGTTTTAAAGATGCAAAAGTTGCTTCAGGCGATATGAGTTGTAGTGTAAAAGATGTTTTAAGTCTTTCAAAAGGAGGAAACAAAACCTTTAAAATTTACTACAGCTCCAGCGAGTTGCCTAAAGGCAGAATGTTAACCAAATTAGTTTTTGGTAACAACAGTCTGGCGGCAAAAAAATAAAGTTGCTTAAGTTTTCAAATGCCGGAGATCGAGAGCTGGATTTTCCCCCTGGATTTTAGCATAAAAAGCAATTAATTTTTTTATGTCGTCAGCTTCATTATCGCTTGTAAAAAAAGGTTCACCAACAACTAACTGTTTATTTTTATAGTCCAACCCGATGGGTACAATGGGCACGGCTGCGCTTTTTGCGATATGATAAAAACCGGATCGTAAAGTGTCAACCCGTTTACGGGTTCCTTCGGGTGCAAGACCCAGAATAAAATTTTCATCGGCTTCAAACAAGGCTGTTACCTGTGCAACCATACCATGTTTGCTGTAGCGGTCAACCGGCTTGCCGCCCATCTTTCTCAATATCCATCCCAGCGGCCAAACAAATAATTCCTTTTTGCCTAAAAATTTTGCATGTTGTATTTGTAAGGCCTGGCGTGCTGCGAAGCCAACCATCACATCTACCCAATGTGTATGCGGGGCAACAGCCAATATCATTTTTTTATAGTGATAAGGAAAATCACCGGAGATCTTCCAGCCAAATAACCACCAATAAAATTTTAAGAATAAGCGAACCATTTAGGTAATGTAATAGATTTATAAATAGAAACCAAAGCGTTGCCGGATACTTATAAATTAATCGTCGTCATGAATTTCCCAGTAAGTAAGATGTGATATCATTTGCCACTGCGAACTACGAAATGCATATACACGAATATACTTTAAATGGTACTTGCTGTTTTTGTTTGCAATCTTTTTTATGACTGATAGTTTGCCTTTCACAATAGCAATTCCTTCGTGCAATTCAACAGTTACCGAATCATGCAGGCGCATCATAAAATTTCCTTTGGCTACCGAAGTAAACCAACCTTGTTTTCCTTCAACCCTGCCGGATCCATGGCTGAATACAAAATCATCAGCATATAATTTATTAAGCGCCTCGGTATTGCGAAGTACTACCAGGTTATCAATCTGTTGATTCAGGGAAATGATCAAACTGCTGTCGGTGCCGTTATACGCCTTAATCAAAAAAGAACAGAAGAAAATCAGGTAAAAAGTCAGCGTAGTTTTTTTCATAGAGTAAAATTAATTATTAAAACCGGTATATTATAGCGCAGGTTGCAATCAAATTTATTCTATCTTTCAATCATGATCAGGATATTGCTGCCATTGTTGTTGAGCCTATGTACCGTTTTAAATGCACAGGAAAAATCTTCATATAAGATCATTGCCTATTATACAGGTTCCGGCGAAGCCATTAAACAATGGCCGGTTGATAAACTTACTCATATCATTTTTAGTTTTTTGAAAATTCAAAATGATACACTCACTTTTCAAAATAAAAAACAGGAAAAAAGTCTGGTTGAACTTGTTGCACTAAAAAAGCAATACCCACAATTAAAAATTATGTTAAGTATTGGAGGTTGGAGTGGTTGCGCTTTTTGCAGCGATATGTTTGCATCGGCTGAGCGCAGACAGTTGTTTGCCAAAACATCGGCGCAGCTTTTCAGGCAATATGGGATTGATGGTATTGACCTTGATTGGGAATACCCTGCTATAGAAGGCTTTCCCGGCCATAAGTTTGTACCCGACGATAAAAACAATTTTACAGAAATGGTAAAACTGCTGCGAAAGGAAATGGGAGATGATCTCCTGCTTACTTTTGCCGCAGGCGGGTTTGTTAAATATCTTGAAGAGTCGATTGACTGGGATGCTGTAATTCCGTATGTTGATTTTGTTAACCTGATGACATATGACCTGGTGGGTGGGTACGCAACAACTACAGGTCATCATACACCACTTCACGATTACCGACCAGGGCAGGAGTCTACATCTAAATGTGTGAATTGGTTATTGAAAAATAAAGTACCTGCAAGCAAATTGATAATTGGCGCAGCTATGTACGCCCGTGTTTGGGAGAATGTAAAAGCAGTAAACAATGGATTGTATCAAACCGGAAAATTCAAACGAGGAGTCGGATTCAACGAGTTTAAAAATTATTTCAATGATACATCGGGCTATAGGTATTATTGGGACAAGAAAGCCAGGGCGCCTTATCAATATAATAAAACATTGCAGCTTTTTGCAACTTTTGATGATGAACGTTCAATTAAAGAAAAGACGAAATTTGTACGACATAAAAAATTAGGGGGTATTATGTTTTGGGAGCTGTTACAGGATAAAAAAGAAAACGGCCTGGTAGACAAAATGTACGAAGGATTAAAAAAATAACATTGAGGACATAAAAAGGAATATCAGTTCACTAAGAAAAATAACAATGGAAAAATCGTATCAACAATTATTAAACAACAATAAAAAATGGGTATCAGAACAATTAAACCTCGACCCGGATTTTTTTAAACAATTAGCAGATGGCCAATCCCCTGAATATCTCTGGATAGGTTGCAGCGACAGCCGTGTCCCCGCA
>JAHEBJ010000116.1 GCA_024642285.1 Sphingobacteriales bacterium | reverse complement strand
TGATATCCTGCGGGGCATAGCCAACTTGTTCAGTTAATATTTTATACGCCCGAAGACAAATCTCAATCTTGCGTTCTTTGGTATCTGCCTGTCCCACTTCATCAAAAGCCATAACAATTACTGAGGCACCATAAGATTTGCAGATATAGGCCTGTTCAATAAATTTTTCTTCTCCTTCCTTCATTGAGATAGAGTTCACAATGCATTTTCCCTGCACACATTTTAAACCGGCTTCAATAATTTCAAATTTCGAAGAGTCGATCATGATGGGAATCTTCGCAATATCGGGTTCTGATTGTACAAGATTTAAAAAGGTGCTCATGGCTTGTACACCATCAAGCAACGCATCATCCATGTTTACATCAATTACCTGTGCGCCGTTCTCTACCTGCTGGCGGGCAACCGATAAGGCTTCCTCGTATTTGTTTTCCCGTATAAGACGGGCAAACATTTTACTACCGGTAACATTGGTGCGTTCGCCAACATTAATAAAATTTGTTTCGGGTCTTACAATAAGTGGTTCTAATCCGCTTAATCGTAAATATGGTTTGATTGTACTCATGTTGTTTTTTTACCACAAAGGACACAAGGGAAAACACAAGGTTCACAAAGTGCCGTTTATTATTCTTTTTACTCCATCTTTAAATAATACAGTATTGAAATTGATCAGAAGCCCAAGTTTACAACCTGATAATTTTAAATAAGTTAGTATTTGTGCAAGATGAATGTCATTTAATGCTTCTATTGCTTTTATTTCTACAATTAATTTGTTTTCGATGATTAAATCAGTTCGGTATCCGACATCCATTTTTACATCTTCGTAAATTAAAGGCAACCCTTTTTGTTTTTCAATTGTGACTCCTGTTTTTAATATTTCAAAAAACAAACACTCTTCATAAGCACTTTCCAGTAAGCCCGGTCCAAGGGCTTTGTGAACTTTAAGTCCACAATCAAAAACAATTTTCGATATTTCATTTTCAGTCATATCCTTGTGTTCTTTGTGTCTTCCCTTGTGTCCTTTGTGGTTAAGCAAACTCAACCACTGGTAATTCTCTCGGCTTAAACTTACTCACTTCCTCCGCAATATGTTTTATATGATCGGGGGTTGTGCCGCAGCATCCACCTACAATATTTACAAATCCTTCTTTGGCCCATTCTTCAATAATATGCGCTGTTTCATGTGGTTGCTCGTCGTATTCACCAAAGGCGTTTGGTAAACCTGCATTGGGATAAGCTGAAGTAAAACATCCTGCAATCTGGCTCAGCTCTTCAATATGCGGCCGCATTTCTGATGCGCCTAAGGCACAGTTTAACCCGACACTTAAAGGATTTGCATGCATTACCGAAACATAAAAAGCTTCCAGTGTTTGTCCGCTTAATGTGCGGCCACTGGCATCAGTTATTGTTCCACTTATCATGATTGGAAGCTCTGGCAAATTGTTATTCCGGAAATAATTTTTTGTTGCGTAGATGGCAGCCTTGGCATTCAGCGTATCAAAAATAGTTTCAATTAAAATAATATCAACACCGCCATCAACCAATCCTTTTATTTGCTCGGTGTAGGAAGCAGCCACTTCATCAAAGGTTACAGCTCGGAAGCCCGGGTTGTTTACATCTGGTGAAAGCGATAATGTTTTATTTAACGGACCGATGGCGCCGGCAACAAATCGTGGCCTGTCTGGATTTTTTGCGGTGAATTCATCTGCCGCAACTCTGGCACATTTGGCTGATGCAACATTCAATTCATAAGCCAACGATTGCATATCATAATCGGCCTGGGCGATGGACGTACTGCTGAACGTATTGGTTTCAATAATATCGGCACCGGCTTCTAAATATTGTTTGTGAATTTCTTGAATGATGTGTGGTTGTGTAATGCTTAGCAGATCATTATTACCTTTTACATCGGTATGCCAGTCTTTAAACCGTTCGCCACGGTAATCTTCTTCTTCCAGTTTGTGCCGCTGTATCATGGTGCCCATGGCGCCATCAATAATTAAGATGCGTTCTTTTAAACAGTCCTGTAAAGTTTTCATTCGCTTTAATTAATGTTCAATAATGTGATGCAAGTACAAGAGTGCGACGCCAATGAAGCTGCAAAATGTTACAATGCCGGGCTCAAAAAAATCACCTTAAACTTTTAAACGAGAATCAATCTGAGAGAAGGTTTGCAGAATTGCTTTCGTTTATTAGTTCAGTTGAAAAACCTAACAGGCCGAACAATAAACAAATCTGCCTGTTTGATTTTGCGAATTTAGAATAACAAAGCCGTAACACAAAATGTTACGGCCTTTTTATCAAAACCAGCTAACTGCCTGTTTTAAAGGATTTCACTATAAAAAGCATGTTGCCGCATGCCGTGGAGATACGCCAATGCTCGTTTACTGCGCTGCCCATTTTGTACCAGATCTGGCTATTTTACAACTAACTTGTTTACCCAAACTAAACCAGGTGCCGTAATGTTTACTGCATATATACCTGGGCTTATTGTTTGTAAATCTAGTTTGATCAATTGTGTGCCTTTATAAATCTGTTTAGTTAATACGACCTGACCTAATTGATTAATCATCCGCAACTGAAGTGCTTCCCTGGCGGGTTCATTCAAAACAAGGTTTGCATTTAAGGTTGCAGGATTTGGAAATAATGAAAAATCCTGCTGCCCTGCTATTTTGGGCACAATCCTGATTGGGCTAATTTTGAAAGCAGCATCAAAGTCTACCATTTTTAAACGGTAATAGATCAAACGGTTTTCGGCATTTAAATCAAGATAACTGTAATTACGTTGGTCATTGCTGTTACCCGCCGCCTGTACCCGTCCGATAGTAAAAAATACGATACCATCAAAACTGCGCTCTACCTCAAAATAAGCACTATTTTGTTCTGATCGTGTGCTCCAGCTTACCAATACATTTGCTCCCTGGCGCTTGGCCGATATCTCTATACCATTTACTGGCAATGGGCCTCCCAGGGTTGTAAAATCCTGCGTAGCACCGTAGCCCGAGCGGCCTGCACTTCCCATTGCTTCGCAAGCATAATCATAATATGTATTAGCAGAAAGGCCTGGTATCGTAATGGAGTTTGTGTTTACGGGAGCTATTGTCCAGGTTGTTTCAGTTGATTTTTTGTAGCGTAAATTGTAAGAATATGCAGTAGCATCAGGGGTCCAGGAAAAAGTGCCACTTGAATTGGTAATGTTGAAAACATTTAGCCCGGCTGGTACCGCCGGAGGCACTGTACTGTTATCATTTATTAAAACGGTATAATCTTCCGTTTCTCCCCTTGTATAATTGCCGCAGGGTGTTGCAGGAGCGTCGTGGCTCATCACTACCCGCATTCTTGTTGGTCCTAAAGGTGCATTGGAGGGCACGGTAAAATTAAAGGCAATTAATCCGGTGAGATCAGAATAAATAGTTACCACTTCTTCACCAGGATCATCAAAATCATTATCATGATTATAGTCTATCCATATACTGTAATACTCATATTCAGGGTAAGGAACCAGTCCTGACAAATAGCCC
Organism: Sphingobacteriales bacterium; assembly: GCA_024642285.1. Classification (GTDB taxonomy): domain Bacteria; phylum Bacteroidota; class Bacteroidia; order Chitinophagales; family Chitinophagaceae; genus Ferruginibacter. The sequence goes on along the minus strand of JAHEBJ010000116.1, from coordinate 2,086 downwards.
TGCACTAATTGGTTCTGGGTTAGCGGGGCAACAATATTGGTAAAATCACCGTAACCATTATTGTTTCCTGAATAATTATTGAACCCATTCTGCAACAATACCTGTGCCAGGTATTCCTGCGCCTGGCTTTGCCCAGCCGAAGTACATATAGCTGTTCCTGTGGTAGTGAATGTTTGCGTTGTACTATAGCCTGTTGGCCCGTTGCCACAAATAGCTTCCACGGCATATTCATAGGTTGTTCCGGCATAGAGCCCAAAAATATTGATGCTGGTAAGATCATAGGAAACAATATTCCATGTACTGGAAGAAACAGGTTTATATCGTACATGATATAGAGTGGCATTGGGAACGGCTGTCCATGAAAAAGTAGCGAATGTGTTTGCAATATTGGCCACATTTACTCCTGTTGGAATATTGCAGGGCCCTGCACCTGTATGGTCCAGAAAATGAAAAGCCGTCATTGCCGTGCTGCTTAATACATACAGGCTGTTATCGCTTGCCAATGTGCTGGCATATCCCCATCCACTATAAATATTTGTTGAGTCCACCCATTTCCTTAAACCGGTATTATCATATTTTAATGTAATCATCCGCAGGTATTGTGATCCTAATTGAGTAAACATAGGTCCCCCTTTTCCGGTAACAAAAACATCTCCATTGGCTTTTGCAGAAATAAAATAAGGTACTTCATCATTACCTGATGTTTCATTATACCTTGTATTCCATAGCATGGTACCGGCAGTATTAATCTGAAATGTAAGCCAATCAAAATAGGATGCACCGATGGTGCCATATCCAATAATACTCAACTTATCTCCTGCAAATATCAGTCTCGTCGGAAAGTCAGATCCGCCAAAATCAAAGTCTTTTTTCCATAGCTGTGTGCCCGAAGGGTCAAATTTGTAAATCACAATATCCATAGCACTTGATGCTGTAACCTGGTTATCGTAGCCTGTAAGTAAATACACGTTGGCGGCATCATCTATTTCAACATCATGTCCCCCACGACCCAACAAGCCGGCAGTCCATAATAAATTGCCTGTTGTATCCCACACCGCAATTTGTGCCACACTGGGGTTACCTCCAACAGCAGAAGATGCAGACAAAACAATTTTATTACCTTTTAACCGCATAGACCTAAATAATCCAGGTGCATTTGCGTCACTGTTTTGTGTAAAAAGCATGTTACCATTAGTATCAAATTTTATCAAAGCAAATCCCGGAAGTGCTCCAACACCGGTTGCACCAACATACAGGTTCCCGTTATTATCCACTTCACACCTCAGGTTCATTCCTGCCAGGTAATTTACCGGGCTGATGACCTGTTTCCATAACTCTACACCATCAGGGCTGTATTTTAAAACAATTATGGCAACGGCAGTGGGGGTGCTCGTTCCTGCATAGCGGTAACCAGCTACAAAAACATTATTGCTGTTATCGGTTGTTACCCAAAGCGGCTTTTCATAATTTCCCGCTATACCCGATGCTGATATAGATTCCCACTGCAAAACACCAAATTTGTTGTATTTGCGGGTGTACATATTGTTACTGGTCCAATAGCCGGTTGCAATTGCATTGTCCTGATTATCCCGGGCAATCATAACACCTGTTTTTTGAGTAGTTTCTGCCGGCCTTATCCAGTCGGTAGAGTATTGTGCCAGTGCAAAAACAGATGCGAATAGAAAAATTGCCGTTATTATGAGTAGCTTTTTCATAAAAAACAGTTTATCATGATTGTAATGTTCATTAATTATACAGTTTAAAAGCCAGTTAAACTTTTAGTATTCTTTAAAAAATACATGATTTTGCTGATCAGGTTATTTTAGCAGTTCATAGGTTTTTCTTCAGGATAACAAGTTAGTTTTAAGTAACGATATTGCCGATTGAAACCTACTGAACGGGTAAATTGAGATTCTGAACCGGTAAACTTTACCCAAGAGGTTAATCTGAGTTTAAAATTAGATAAACAGGGCTGTGAAAATTATGACCAATGTCAGGTATTATTATGATAGCAAGGTATGCACAATCGTTTGCAGAGACAGACATTGTTGAAAACATTGTTAGCACAATGCTCATTTACCTGGCT
>JAHEBJ010000115.1 GCA_024642285.1 Sphingobacteriales bacterium | reverse complement strand
AAGTTGAAGTAAGTGTGACTGACAATGGAAACGGTATTCCACAAAAAGTACTGGATAAAATATTTCAACCCTTCTTTACCACCAAACCCACAGGGCAAGGAACGGGATTAGGGTTGAGTTTAAGTTATGATATAGTAAAAGCACATGGTGGAGAGCTAAAAGTGGAAACTAAAGAAGGCGAGGGATCTCAATTTATGATCCTGTTACCGGTAACAACTAATTAAATAAATGGCTATGCAACTGATTAAAAGATTACTGTTAATGCCTTTTCTCTTTTCGGTTTTAATGGCTACGCAGGCTGGTTTTTCCCAGGCAGTACATTTCAACTACAACTATGATTCCCTGGCAAAGCAGGTTCCGTTGCAAAAGACCGATGCAGAAAAAATAAGATTGCTTTGCCTGTTGATAGATGGGATGCCCGATTTCGGTACAGAGCCTACCGACCAGGTAATGGGCTATATTGATCAGCTGATCAGTATCAACAAAAAAAAACCGTCATCTGAAATCCAGCCTTATTTCACTATGCAGGAATCTTTCCGGCAATGGCGTAACGGCGATTTTGAAAATGCATTGATCAACATCAAAAAATCAATTGACGGATTTGACCGGCAACACAAGATCATTGCACCCTTGCTTATGAATGTAAGGTCGCTTCATAATTATTTGAACCAGCAGGAAGAGCGATTTGAATTTTATACTGCGAAACTGAATTATTACCTGGTAAACGGGCCGGTTGAAAATACCGCTGCATGTTATCATGGAATAGGGGGATACTACAATTACAAAGCCAATTATAACCTTGCAATCGGCAATTATTTGAAAGCCCAATCGGCTTTTAAACCTTATTTCAACGATTTTTACATCAACGAATTTTTTGCAGTTGGTACTTCTTATTTAAAGTGGGGAAATACAGACAAAGCAGATTTTTATCTAAAAAACTCTTTGCCGCTGTCAATAGCAAGCAGGGCAAATACTGATATAGCTCTTAATCTGATATCATTGTCGAATTTAAGTTACAAACAAAAGAAATATGACCAGGCTTTGTCATATGCCGACCAGGCAGTCAGCTATATAGACAGAAAAACGGATAGCCGGAAATACAGCATTGCCATGATATGCAAGGCAAATACTTACTTAGCGATGGCAAAGCCCGGCCTTGCATATCCATTATTGATGGAGATAAAGGCCTTGAGCGATAGTTTTCATTTTCAACTGGCCAGTAACGACGGGGAACTGGAGAATGATTTTGGGTTTTACAAATATTACCAACTAAGCAACGATAGTAAAAACGCCTCCCGTTATTTATTGATTGCACTAGAAAAGTCCGTTGCCGAAAAATCAACTCTCTTTCAGCTCAAATACCTGAAGGAACTGGCCTCATGTTATGAAAACAGTAATCCCGCATTATCCATGCAGTATATCAATAAATATTTTACATTAAGTGATAAACTGGAAAAAGAAGGCGATAAATTCAAAGTGGCTCAATATGAAATTGAACAAAAGGAATCTGAACAAGATCAGAATATTACTGCACTGAAACAGGAAAAAGCGATCCAGGCGGCAACCATCAGCCAGCGCAATACCATCATGTGGATCTCCTTAATGGCACTTTTCCTGATCGTTGTTTCGATGGTTTTTTTATACCGCCAGTTTCACAATAACCGTAAAACTCTCCGGTCGCTGCGTAAAACCCAGCGGCAGCTGATCATGGCTGAAAAAATGGCCAGCCTTGGTGAACTCACTGCAGGCATTGCCCATGAAATTCAAAACCCGTTAAATTTTGTAAATAATTTTTCAGAAGTAAATACTGAACTGATTGATGAATTAAGTGAAGAAGCTGATAAAGGGAATTTAGATGAAGTAAAAACGATAGCAAAAGATATAAAAGAGAATGAACAAAAAATAAATCATCATGGTAAAAGAGCCGATGCAATTGTAAAAGGTATGCTGCAACACAGCCGCAGCAGCAGTGGTGTAAAAGAACCAACAGATATTAATGCTTTGTGTGATGAATACCTCCGCCTCTCATATCATGGCATAAGAGCAAAGGATAAATCCTTTAATGCTACCATTAAAACTGATTTTGATAATTCCCTGTCTGCCGACGAGGCAGGAATTGGCAACATCAATATCATTCCGCAGGATATTGGAAGAGTTATTTTGAATTTACTCACCAATGCATTTTATGCGGTTGATGAAAAAAAGAAAGTTTCTACAGAGGTGACTCCTTTTGAAAAGGTGTCACCTCTGTACGAGCCAACCGTTTCTATCAGCACAAAAAGAATTTCTGATAAGGTAGAGATAAAAGTTACCGATAATGGCAAAGGAATCCCCGAAAAAGTATTAGATAAAATATTTCAACCCTTCTTTACTACAAAACCCACGGGGCAGGGAACCGGATTAGGGTTGAGTTTGAGTTATGATATTGTAAAAGCTCACGGAGGGGAAATAAAAGTAGAAACAAAAGAAGGAGCAGGTTCAACATTTATTATTCAAATACCCAACTAAAAGTACATGGTAAAAAAAATAATTTATTCAGTAATTTTTATTCATTGTTGTTTATTCAGTTTTGGCCAATCTAAATATGCTGATAGTTTACAAGCCGTATTAAAGCAAACTACAAATGCCATAGAAAGGTTCAATCTTCTCAATAATATAGTATTGGATTTAACAAGTTTCAGAGGAGATAATGTTGATTCAGCTGCAACCATGCAAATGCTTCAGATAGCACAGGAATTAAATAATGACTCTCTAAAGGCGATTAGTTTTAATTGGTTAGGTTCATACTTCTACCTGAAAAAAGGGGACAACACCTCGGCATTGGAATATTATTTTAAGGCCCTTCCTCTAGCAGAAAAAACAAAAGAAAAACGACGGATAAGTTCGCTGTATTTTGATATGGCCTTGGTGTATTTTGATATGCTCGATAATGAGATGGCACTTGAAATGACAAGAAAAGGCGGAGACAATCTTCCGGTCAAATCCCATCCTCTGTACGATTTCATGTTACTGCAATACGAAGCTAACTTGGTGCAATATTTTTTGCTGGCAAAAAAAGCAGATTCTGCATTTAAATACGCCTGGGAATCTCACGAAACATTGGGCCGCTTTAATGAAGGTATCGCTTACGTTTATTTAGACAATATAAATTTAGCATCAAGCTATGCAATCTCCGGTAATGCACAAAAAGCCGAAGAATATTTCAGGGCTGCTATGGCACTACAGGACTCAATAGAAAACGTCAGTTCTAAACTATACTTTTACAATAACTATATCCAGTTTCTACTGGCAAATGGTAGAACTAAAGAAGGAGTCATTCAAAGTAGGAATCTTTTGGCCTTGGGATTACTGCATGATAACAACAACATAAAACTTGCTGGCGCCGGTTATTTAAGACAGTTGTATGATACGTTAAACCAAAAAGACAGTGCTTATTTTTACTCTCAGATGGAGGCCAGGATTAATTCGCAAATGTTCAGTCAGGATAACAAAAACAGAGTACAATCATTACTTTTTAATGACCAATTAAGAACTATTGAAGAAAAAAACAAAGCTGTAACTTATCAAAACCAATTAAAACAATATGGACTGATGGCAGGCTTGGCCATGGTTCTTTTAATCGCTTTTATACTGTTTCGAAATAACCGGCAAAAACAAAACGCCAATAAAGTATTGGAAAAAACTTTAACGGATCTAAAATCTACCCAAACCCAACTCATCCAATCCGAAAAAATGGCCAGCCTCGGAGAATTAACTGCAGGCATTGCACACGAAATTCAAAACCCTTTAAACTTTGTCAACAACTTTAGTGAAGTAAGTAACGAGCTATTAGACGAGATGAAGACAGAACTGGCAATAGGCAATAAGCAAGAAGCATTAATACTGGCCGATGACGTAAAACAAAATCTTGAAAAGATTTTGCATCATGGCAAACGAGCCGATGCTATTGTAAAAGGCATGTTGCAACATAGCCAAAGCAGCACAGGCAAAAAAGAGCCAACAGATATAAATGCTTTGTGTGATGAATACCTCCGGCTCTCCTACCATGGTTTAAGAGCAAAGGATAAATCATTCAATGCAACGATGAAAACTGATTTCGACAACAGCATTGGTAATATCAATATCATTCCACAGGATATTGGAAGAGTGATTTTGAATTTACTGACTAACGCTTTTTATGTGGTAGATGAGAAAAGCAAGTTAGTACAAAAAGACCTGTCAGGGTTTAAAAACCTAACAGGTCTCGATAAATATGAGCCAACAGTTTCCATAAGCACAAAAAAGATTGCTGATAAAGTGGAGATAAAAGTTACAGACAACGGAAACGGAATCCCACAAAAAGTATTAGTTAAAATATTTCAACCCTTCTTTACCACCAAACCTACAGGACAAGGTACGGGTTTAGGTTTGAGTTTGAGTTATGATATTGTAAAAGCACATGGTGGCGAGTTAAAGGTTGAAACGCTGGAGGGAGAAGGGTCTGAATTTATTATGCTATTACCTATATAATAAACTTTTTTAATCGTTGACAAAAAACTAAACTGCTGATTCATGATAAATAAACTTTTTCTTTTCTTCATTTTTATAACCGTCTTTTTTACTGCCCATAGTCAGGAGAATATACCACAGCAAATTGAACTGCGATGCGATTCCATACTCAAACTGCTGATAAAAGAAAAAGATGAAGACAAGAAAGCAGGCTTGATTACGTCTTTCTATGGCACGGCCATTGACGGGTTTCCACTACAACTTATGAGCCTTAGTCAGAAACTGCTTAAGTTATCAAAACGGTACAATGACATTTATAGCGAATCGGCTGCATTGAGTGCTGCAGGCCAGGCTTACAGGCTTACCGGTAACTATGTAAAGGCATTAGAACTGCATCGCCAGGGCGTTGCAGTGGCCGAACAGTCGGGCAATAAGATTCTAATCGGTTTTGCTCTTAACCAAATGGCGCATATTTATAAAGACAGGCTGGAAAACGAAAAAGCATTAGCGCTCTACAGGGATGCGTTTCAGAATTTTGAAAGCAATGGCAGCACTGACATCTGGTATGCCTGTATGAACATAGGGATTGTATATTATAACATGGGCAATTACGATTCTGCATTATACTATTCAAAAGAAGCGCTTAGAAGAATTAATGATGCACCATGGGTGGGAAATCAGAGCGCCGTTTACACAAATATTGCCAGTATATACAGCCAAAAAAATATGCCCGACAGTTTGAACAAATATTTCACATTGGCATCGAATTTAGCAAACAGTACAAAGTCGCCACGTTATTTGAACATGACTAACGTTGCCATTGCTGAACATTTTGAACGCATAGAACAGCACGACTCCGCAGCATACTACTATAAGAAAGCAGTAGATATGGTAACCGGAACAGAAATGAACAGCATGGTGCTGAAGCCGGCCAAAAAATTGACAGAGTATTATCAGAATATTAATGCAGACAGCACCGTGAAATACTGGAAAGTTTATTCTGCCGCCAACGACAGTGTTAACAGCGTTCGTACCAACCAGCAAATACAGATGCTCACATTTGAAGAAGAGCAGCGAAAAAGGGATATTGAAGCGGCACAAGTTGCCTACCAAAATAAAATACGCACCGGTATGCTATTAGGGGGGCTTGC
>JAHEBJ010000114.1 GCA_024642285.1 Sphingobacteriales bacterium | reverse complement strand
GATCTCAACAAAAGGAGTTAGAACAGGCTAAAGAAATTAAGAAAGCCTATAAAGAGTTGGGAGAATCTCATGAGAATTTAAAAGCCACCCAATCTCAACTCATCCAATCAGAAAAAATGGCCAGCCTTGGTGAACTCACGGCAGGCATTGCCCATGAAATTCAAAACCCGTTAAACTTTGTAAATAATTTTTCTGAAGTGAATACTGAGTTAGTTGATGAACTGAAAGCGGAATTAGCAACAGGCAATGTTCAATTGGCAAATGACATTGCAGATGATATTAAAGCAAATGAACAAAAAATAAATCACCACGGCAAAAGAGCTGATGCGATTGTAAAAGGAATGCTGCAACACAGCCGCAGCAGCAGTGGCGTAAAGGAACCGACAGATATTAATGCTTTGTGTGATGAATATTTAAGATTGAGCTATCACGGCCTTCGGGCAAAGGATAATGATTTTAATGCAACAATGAAAACTGATTTTGATACGAACATCGGCAACATTAATATCGTTCCGCAGGATATTGGCAGAGTGATTTTGAATTTGATCAATAATGCTTTTTATGCAATAGATGAAAAGAAGAAAAGTGGTGTTGAAGCCCGCCTGCCGGACGGGCAGGGATACGAACCAACTGTTTCAGTAAGCACCAAAAAGGTTGGCGATAAAGTGGAGATAAAGGTGAGTGATAATGGTAGTGGAATTCCCGAATCAGTAAAAGGAAAAATCTTTCAGCCGTTCTTCACTACAAAGCCTACAGGCCAAGGAACTGGTCTGGGATTGAGTTTGAGCTATGATATTATCAAAGCACACAATGGTGAGATAGTTTTGAATTCAAATGAAAATATAGGAACAGAATTTACAATTCTTTTACCCATTTTTTAAAATCTGAAAATGAAAAAAATAATACTATTTAACCTTTTGTATTTTTTTCCAATGATACTTATAGCACAGGTTGCGCCTGAATGGGGAATAATTACGAGGGAACAGGCAAATAGTTTACGAACAGTCATTGCTCAAAAAGCAAATGATTCTTTGAAAATGGGTGCTTGCCGGAGTCTTGGATTTTATTACCAGGAAGTAAATAAAGACTCCTCTTTATTTTTTCATAAGCGGCAGTTAGAACTCGCAAAAAAAATTAATTTAAAATTATGGCAGGCTGATGCCTACGAGCAAATTGGTTATATATTAACGGAATTTGGCAATTTTCCGGAATCGCTTCAAGCCTTTCAGGAAGGATTAAAAATTGCTGAAGCTCCCGAGAACGAATCAAGTAATTGGCATGTATTTACATTCTCAAATGATGAAAACTCATATCATTCCCGTATGTCAATAGTGGCAATGATATATATTGATATGGCTGTTATGTATCGGGCTGTAAATGATAAATTAAAAGAAAAATTAAGTTTCCAGAAAGCTATTGAAATTGGAGAAGAAATTAATAATGGTAAAGTATTGGCTCTGGGGTATTCAAATATTTCCAACTTCTATTCTGCAGATTCAGCCTTGAATTTCTTAACTAAAGCGATGCATTTTGCTAATGCAAGTGGATATAAAAAATATAATGGAACAATATTATTAAGTATGGCTGGGGTATATTCCGGAAATGGGCGGCATGATTTGGCACTCAATTCATTATATGAATCGGCCCGAATAAACCAAACACAAAACAATTTTAATTACCTGGTTCATTCTCTGAATTACATAGCAAGGTCATTCACATTTCCGGGAAGGTTTAGCAAAGATTCTGGTATTTATTATGCAGACAGGACTTTGCAAATAGCCCAATCTACGGCTTCACCCAATTCGTTATTAATGGCTTATGGCACCATGTCTGATGTTTATAAAACATTTAACCAGATTGACACTGCCTATAAATATACTGTGATGGCAGCTGCGCTAAATGACGAAATTAAATCCGTTACCATTAACAGGTTATCTGATTATCACAAATTTGCATTTAATGAACAACTTAGGTTGAAAAAAATTGATGAGGAAAGAGCAGCTTTTCAAAATAAAATGAAGATAACTATTCTCGTTGTCGGACTTGGAATACTATTGCTGATTGGATCCATTCTTTTTCGTAATAACAGGCATAAGCAAAAAACGAATCTTGCATTACAAAAAACGCTTACTGATTTAAAGTCAACGCAATCTCAGCTTATTCAATCTGAAAAGATGGCGTCTTTAGGAGAATTAACTGCAGGTATTGCTCATGAAATTCAAAACCCGTTGAATTTTGTCAATAATTTTTCTGAAGTCAATAATGAAATGGTTGAAGAAGTAAAAGAAGAAATCAACAAAGGAAATTATGATGAAGCAAAAGTTATTTTAAATGATATAAAAGAAAATTCTGAAAAAATAAACCACCACGGCAAAAGAGCCGATGCCATTGTAAAAGGAATGCTGCAGCACAGCCGCAGCAGCAGCGGCGTAAAGGAACCAGCCGATATTAATGCGTTATGTGATGAATATTTAAGATTGAGTTATCATGGCCTGCGGGCAAAAGATAAATCATTTAATGCCACTATGAAAACCAATTTTGATAATAGCATTGGTAACATTAATATCATCCCACAGGATATTGGAAGAGTTTTACTTAACTTAATAAATAATGCATTTTATGCAGTTACAGAAAAGAAAAATTCAGGTATTGCTGGGTATGAATCAACAGTTTCAGTAAGTACTAAAAAAATAAATAACAAGGTTGAAATATCAGTTAAAGACAATGGCAACGGAATTCCTGAACAGGTAAAAGAAAAAATATTTCAACCCTTCTTTACCACCAAACCAACTGGCCAGGGAACAGGATTGGGTTTATCATTAAGTTATGATATTATAAAAACATTTGGCGGAGAAATAGAAGTTGAAACAAAAGAACATGAAGGAACCGAGTTCATTATTCATTTACCGGTTTAAAAATGTAACATGAAAAGATATTTAAGCATACTAACGATCATAGTTTTTCCTTTTTTGGTAAAAGCACAGCTAAGCTACCCCGACAGCCTGAAAAATGAAATAAAATCTGCAACTGCAGATTCTACCAGATTTAGTTTGAATTCAATTCTTTCCGGATATTACGAGGAAAAGAACCTTGATTCTGCCGTTTTTTTAGGTGAGCAGGCATTAATTATTGCCCGTAAAAATAAAAAACAGCTAGCAATAGCCGAGGCATTGCTTAGAAAAGCGTTTCCGCTACGTTATGGTGGAAAATATGGTGAAGCCCTGGAATGTATCATTGAATCGTTGACTATACTTGAAGATCCTGCTTCCGAAAAAAATGCCTGGCAAATTGATAGTACTAGAGGAACTTTAATGTATCAGCGTTTGTGGAGGATTTCAAGTGCACACCATGTGTATGCCTTGCTGGAAGCAGATATGGGTAATTTTGACCAGGAATTATTTCACTACCGGGAGGAAATCCGGATCGCTGAAAAAATAGGTGCTTCCTTCAGAATACAGGTTGCCTATATGAACCTGGGTAATACCTATAAAAGGCTTGAAAAGCCCGATTCAGCACTATACTTCGCATTTATGGCTGATTCAATGGCAAGAAATTCGGGTAAACTTTATTACAATGGCTGGAACCTTATCAATATCGGAGATGTCTATTATAAAAAGAAAGATTATGACCTGGCCAAAAGGTATTATTACGAGGCTTTGGAACTTACCAGGGAACAAGAAAATGAAGGAAACTTCTCTGGATCAGCAATAAGTCTGTTCCGATTCTATTTAAGAGAAAAAAATGCAGACTCAAGTCTCTATTTTGCAAAGTTGGCACTGAGCTCCACAATTTCCAAGGATGTTACTTTCTTAACCAGGGCCTATGAAAATTTATATGATGCTTATAAATTGAAAAGCCAATCAGATAGTGCCGATAAGTATCTAAAGCTTGCATTTGCAACCCGTGATTCTGCTTATGAAGTGGAAATAAAAAACCTCACCGATTTCCAGCACCTTACTATGCACGAACAGCTTCGGCTTCGTAAACTTGAAAAAGAAAAGGTAGAATACGAAAGTAAGATCAGGACATATGCATTACTTACGGGGCTTGGTATTTTTATTTTGATCGGGTCAATACTCTACCATAATAACCGGCAAAAACAAAAAGCAAACAAAGTTTTGGCAACCACGTTAGATAATTTAAAAGCAACCCAAAGCCAACTCATCCAATCCGAAAAAATGGCCAGCCTTGGTGAGCTCACCGCTGGTATTGCACATGAAATTCAAAATCCCTTAAACTTCGTTAATAATTTTTCGGAAGTAAACAAAGAGTTGCTGGTTGAAATGAAAGATGAAATGAAGAAGGGAAACTTGGATGATGCAAATGAGATCGCAAATGATGTAATTGCGAACGAAGAAAAAATAAATCACCACGGCAAACGTGCCGATACGATTGTAAAAGGGATGTTGCAGCATAGCCGCAGCAGCAATGGTGTAAAAGAATCAACAGATATCAATGCTTTATGTGATGAATATTTAAGATTGAGTTATCATGGCTTAAGAGCAAAAGACAAATCTTTTAATGCAACAATGAAAACCGATTTTGATAATTACATTGGCAACATCAATATAATACCACAGGATATTGGAAGAGTTTTGCTTAACTTAATAAATAATGCCTTTTATGCTGTTACAGAAAAGAAAAATTCAGGTATTGCTGGGTATGAATCAACGGTTTCAGTAAGTACTAAAAAAATAAATAACAAGGTTGAAATATCAGTTAAAGACAATGGCAACGGAATTCCTGAACGGGTAAAAGAAAAAATATTTCAACCCTTCTTTACCACCAAACCAACTGGCCAGGGAACAGGGTTGGGTTTATCATTAAGTTATGATATTATAAAAACACTTGGCGGAGAAATAAAAGTGGAAACGAAAGAAGGTGAAGGAACTGAGTTTATTATTTTGTTACCAACTGCGTAAATAAAACTGTATGAAATCATTATTAAGCATTTTATTGTTTATAGCATGGCCCTTTATAACCCATGCCCAGGCTGAACTTAATAACGGCGATAGTCTGCTTGTGGCTTTGCGAAATGCAGCCAATGATACAATCCGCATGGATATTAACCGGAAGCTGGGGTTTTTTCATCAGGACAGCGAACCGGATACGGCGTTGATCTTTCATGAATCAGTACTGGCCCTGGCTAAAAAATTAAAATTAAAACTCTGGGAAGCTGATGCATACCAGCAAATAGCCTATTGTAATTATGGGAGGTATAATTTGACTGAAGCCTATGAAAATTACATGCGGGGTTTAAAAATTGTAGAAGATCCTTCCACTAAAGTGAATGGCTGGGGGTATTTCAATTTTTCTTATTCAAAAAGTCCTGATGAAGCCCGCCGGTCCATTGAAGGAATGATTCACTTCGAACTCTCAAATCTTTACAGTCGTAGCCGGAATAACAAAGAATCTTTTAACCAGATTTTACAAGCTTTAAAGATTGGGGAAAGTTTGAATAACCAAAAGATTTTAAGCCTTTGTAACCGTGAAATTGGCAAATACTATTTGAATAACAATAATCCCGATTCAGCTTTTATTTATTTTCAAAAAGCGTTGAAATATTATTATAACTCAACCTATCAAAAAAACGTGGGAGCGCTTTACTTAATGTTATCTAAATATTATTTGCAAAAGCAGCAATATGACTCTGCAAAGTGGTATATCC
>JAHEBJ010000113.1 GCA_024642285.1 Sphingobacteriales bacterium | reverse complement strand
AAAAGTTCCCATCGATGGTACGTCTGAAAGAATTACAATTCAAAATATCAAATTAACGATACCGGACTGCTCTACTAAACAAACATTAAAATTTGATGTTTGGGCCAGTCAGGCTGCTAATGGTAAAAATGTGCATTGTGTTGTACAGAATGGTAGCCTGGTGATCAATGAAATCAGGCCTTCGGGTTTGATTTATTGTACAAATCCCAGGCAATACGAGGTTAATATTTTTAACAATGGTCCGGCTATTGACAATGTAAGTTTTAAAGTCCGCCTGGATTATAGTCCAATCGGAATATTAAATTCAACAGATACCTTAATATATACCAGCGGTTTAATTAATTTACCTGCAAACGATACCTGGACATCCGGCGTTTTAGCCTACTTGCCATACAGCGCAAATTATGTGTCATCAGGCCGGCCTTTATTAGTTGAGGTAACGGTGCCGTTGAGGCCAAACTCCAGCCTTGCGCTGATACAAAACAGTTGCGGGCCACTTGCGGTTAAATTCACTTCTTTTACCGCCACGCAACAAAAGGACAAAGTTGTTCTAAACTGGCAAACTGCATTTGAACAAAATAATAAAGGTTTTGAGGTACAACGTAAACTGATAACCGGCGATTATCAAACAATTGCCTATGTACCTTCTCAGGCAAAAGATGGTAACAGTAACCGGGCTCTTAACTATGCTTATAACGACATGGATAATCTTTCATCTATAAAAAATATTTTTTATAGGTTAAAGCAAATTGATATTGATGGCAAAACAAGCTATAGTGAAATCAGGGTTATTAAAAATGAAGCCGGTAAGACGGACGTATTTATATACCCAAATCCATCGAGAGAAGTAGCAAATCTTATCATGCCTTCGGGAACAGGTTCAGTTGACATTTTAATAACTGATATGAGCGGATCAACAATAAGAAGAATAAACAATATAACAGCCGATCGGTATCCGATCAGAAGCATAAATCCGGGAACATACCTGATAAAAATTTATGTAACTAAAACCGGCGAAACATTGGTTAAAAAACTGGTTGTTTTATAGGAGTTAAGTAAAGTGATATTTTAATATTACCCGAAATTGATTTCCAATGAATGCTGAACTTAAAATTTCAGTGTGAAGGAAGACACAGAGGGATTCAACGAAAGTAGGATCCCTCTTTTTTAATTTTAATCCATAAGGCTTGCTTAACTTTATAAGAATAACTAGAAATTCAGTCTTTAAAAAAATTATAAAGCTATGAACGACCTAACAAACAAAGTAGCATACATTACCGGCGGCAGCAAAGGCATTGGCTTCGGTATTGCGAAAAAATTATTGAGCAGCGGTATGCGGGTTGCAATCAGCAGCCGAAACAAAGATGCCGCAAAAAAAGCAGCATCAGATTTAAGTGATGATTCAAAAAAGATATTGGCAATTGAGTCTGATGTAAGTTTAATGAAAGATGAACAGAACGCTGTAGAAAAAATAATGAATCATTTTGGGCAACTGGATGTGTTGGTAGCCAATGCAGGCGTTGGACATTTTGCAGCAATTGATGAGCTGACTGAAAAGGATTGGAAAGAAACCATCGACACCAATCTTACGGGCGTATTCAATAGTGTAAAAGCAAGTATCGACCCTTTAAAAAAATCGAAAGGATATATAATTACAATTGCCAGCCTTGCAGGCGCCAACTTTTTTGAAACAGCATCTGCCTATAATGCAAGCAAGTTTGGCCTGGTAGGATTTACACAAGCCATCATGCTCGACCTAAGAAAATACGGTATTAAGGTTACTACCATCATGCCCGGATCAGTAACAAGTTATTTTAATAATCATGAACCCAATGATGCCGACGCATGGAAGATTCAACCTGAAGACATTGGGCAGATAGTTGATGACCTTTTGCATATGCATCCACGAACACTGCCAAGCAAGATTGAAGTGAGACCATCGATGCCGGCAAAATAAACAAATTAACTCCGCGATGGAAAAACTCCCGAAACGCAAATAATATAACGCATTCCAACATATGTTTGCACATTGTTACCCTGACTCGATTTATCTTTTGATTCAGCTGCAGTAGATGATTCCTTGTTGATCTTTTGTCCTTGTTTTACAGCGTCTTTGCCTGATACATTATTAATACCAACTGGTATACTGCCCCTTAGATCAGGTAAAGCAAAAGTTTTTCGTCCGTCTCCTCCGTACATTGTTCCCAACAACGAAAACAAAGCCGGATTTTGTGAAATGGGTAAAAGTTGTCCATTGCAATCGGCCCACCCTCTTGGAGCAAAATTAAATCCTACCATTTTGATTTCACCCAACTGTGCATCTTGAGCTGATAATCTTACACTTGAAAAGATTATCAAACCAAACACAATAACAAGCTTCAATAGTTTCTTTTTCATAATTTTTTTTTCTTGTAAAATAACCTAATTGTAAAACATAACCAATACCGTGCAAAAAGGTATTCTATCGCATTCAAATATTAATTGTAAGCATTTTTATTCACCAATATCTTTGTACACAAAACCCACTAGCAATATGTGGTATCAATTCTTAAATATTTTCTTTTTTGTTTTTCACACCGCTTTCACTTTGTTCAATATTACCGGGTGGATGTTTAAGCGTATCCGTAAACTGCATTTATTTACAATGTTGCTAACTGCATTCTCCTGGTTTGTACTTGGTATTTGGTACGGGTGGGGTTATTGCTTTTGTACGGATTGGCATTGGGCAGTAAGGGAATCACTAGGTTATGAGGACCGGTCGAACTCTTATATTCATTTTCTCCTGCAAAAATTTACAGGAACAAATTTTAATCAGGTTTTGGTTGAATACTGTACGCTGATAATATTCCTGCTTTGTTTTTTACTAAGCTTATGGATCAACCTAAAGAAAGGAATAAAATATTGGATTCGGTAAGGAATAATTTAATTTAAAAGACTGAATCAAAATAAAGCTAATAAAAAGAAAACGTCAATCAAAGTTAGGGGCAATAAAATCCACGATTCAATTACTGAATCGTGGAACTATATAAGAGCTCATTATTAAATCAATAGTTTTTGGGTGGAGATGGATTCGCTATAGCATCTGCAGCCGCAGTAGCTTTTACAAATACGGAATGACTCGAGTCACTAAGAAAAATGTTATAACTTATACCTCCAATTGGAGAAACTTCGGGCGCAAATAAAACATAGTGAACTTTTTTAGTTGTTCTAAATAAATTAATAATTTTTTCTACATCTTTTTTGTCCAGGACAACATTTCTAAAATAAACTCCAGGGCCATAACTAAAACTACTGGGCGCTCCTTTTAATAGTTTAATATTAGGAAAAGTATCGAATGCGGCACCACTCCCTTTAAAACTCCATCCATGCAGTGTCACTGTGTCCAACTCTCCGAATGTAAATGAAAAGACCACATTTTGTTTTTGGTCAAGATTTCTAAACTCCGCCGTATCTACCAATAAATGATCGAGTGTGCCTGTAATCATTGGCGCCGCAGGTGCAACAGGCGCTGTAGCGTCATCAGTGCTTTTTTTGTTTGCATCATCATTACATGATACAATAGAAAAAACAGCTATAACAATAAACAGTTGATAATATTTTGAAAAGAATGATTTAAGCATGGTTTATTATTTTAGGGTTAAACCGATAAAAAATCGGTTTTAATATTTATTGATTAGAAAGATAATGTGTAATTTTCTAACATCATAGCATTCTTAAAAAAATATTGCAGCGGATTTATATATCTTGCTAGTCCCCATGTTTCTTTAAAAGGCAGTTATATATGAGTGAATATTTAATACTTGCACTGGATTGGTCCGAGATATGGGCATTGTTTTTTCCGCTGACTGTATTACTATTTCGCCGGAAACAGCCGGAAATTTTACAGCCCGTTATAGTCTATTTATGGCTGGCCCTGTTTTTAAATTTCATTATTGATCTGATCATGGGATTCAAAGCCTATTTACCCTATTGGCTTCAAAGCAACAACCCGTTGTATAATATGCACTCGGTTATTCGGTTCGCCTGTTTCAGCTTTTTCTTTATCAGGTTACCTCAACGCTCTTTCTTTACATTTAAACGGGTATTGCTATATATTTCTGTAGTTTTTCTTTTTATCAATTTCGGATTTTTCGAAAATTTTCTTGACCCCAATACGTTAAGTGGTAATTTGTTGGCTGCAGAAGCGTACCTTTTACTTGTATATTGTATGCAATATTATTTGTCTGAACTAAGGAATGATGATCGTACTATTTTCAATGGTCCGGATTTTTGGATCGTAACAGGGCTGAGCATTTATGTGGTAGTGAACTTTTTCGTGTTTTTATTTTACCTGCCGATGCTGGATGTAAACCCCACGATATCGGTTAACATGTGGAATGTGCACAACATCGCTTTTATTATTTTTTGTCTTTTTATAACCAAAGCACTTTATGGTCCTTTTAGATATAAGTATTCAGTCTAGGGTTATTATTGGTATCTCTGCCATGGTGCTGCTTTTCAGTAGTTTCCTGGTAACTTTTATTGCTACCCAGCGAAAGAAACTGCAGTACCATAAAAACCTGCAGGCCATTCAGGAAGAACAGAAAAATGCCTTGTTGCAGCAAAACGCATTATTGGAAGATCGTGTAGGTGAACGAACTGCCGAGTTAAGTGAACAAAAAGATGCGTTACAAACTGCTCTATCCGAATTGAAATCAAGCCAGTTGCAATTAATTCAAAAAGAAAAAATGGCTTCGCTTGGAGAACTGACTGCCGGCATTGCTCATGAAATTCAGAACCCTTTGAATTTTGTAAACAATTTTGCAGAAATAAATGCCGAGTTATTTGACGAGATGAAAGAAAAATTGGCCGAAGATCAGTTACCTGAAAAATTGAAACTGGAGATTGATCCGCTTATTGGTGACTTGACTGAGAACCTTATTAAAATAGTTCACCATGGCAAACGTGCCGACAATATTGTAAAGAATATGCTTCAGCATTCCCGTAAACAAAGCGGCGAGATGGAACTTGCTGACATTAATATTTTGGCCGAAGAGTATCTCCAGTTAAGCTATCATGGTTACCGGGCAAAGCACAAAGGGTTTAATTGTACTGTAAAAACTTCGTTTGGCGACGGCATCGGGCGTATAAATATTATTCCCGAAGACATTGGGCGTATCCTAATCAACCTTTTTAACAATGCTTTCTATTCTACTACCGAAAAGCAGAAAACAAAAAGCAGTGACTATATTCCTGTTGTTAGTTTAACAACCAAAAAGAATGGCAATAAAGCAGAAATCTCTATAAGGGACAATGGCATCGGCATATCTCAAAAATTTATTGATAAGATTTATCAACCTTTCTTTACTACCAAACCTACCGGCGAAGGAACCGGACTGGGTTTGTCAATGAGCTACGATATAATTAAAGCACACCAGGGTAATCTTAAGGTTGAATCTGTTGAGGGTGAGTTTGCTGAGTTTACAATTGAACTGAATTGCTGAGTAAATTATTTTGAAATTTAGCTTTAGCATTTTCAAGATTGAGATTACTAGTAAAAAAAATCCCTTCCGTTTGCATCGGAAGGGATTTGTATAACTGTTTGGTTATATTTTATTGAATCACAACTCTGCACATGGCCAGTCGGTTTCCGTTCAGGTCACCTATCTCAACCCAGTACAGTCCTTTTCCATAA
>JAHEBJ010000007.1 GCA_024642285.1 Sphingobacteriales bacterium | reverse complement strand
CGGAGGCGTGCTGCCCGCTGCATCATACACTGTTAACAATGTAGGATCGCCTTCACACAATACTGTACCGGGATCAGCTATAATTAATAACGATGCATTTGGATTAACTGTTATAGTAAATGATATTGGAGTTCCGGTGCAGGTTGCCGCTCCACAAATTGCAGTTTGGAAATTTAATGCCCATGAATCCAAAGAACCACCATCGCCAGCAAGGTCATCGCTGATGGTCAGCGTCCAGGTACCATTAGGGTCTTCTCCAATAAATGCTCCCAAAGCCTCTTCAGGAACTAATGGGGAAGCAAGTGTAAGGTTGGCATAGGTCTGATCTGTTACCAAACCATTATTACTTGTGTAAGGAACCTGTCCCCCGGGGTTTGCACTGTCATCCCAGATGGTTCCGTTAAATACATCGTCATTTCCGCCTCCATTATCAGTAGTCAACGTTACTACAGTACCGGCGGGTGAAGTAATGGTGATATCAAGATCAGATGAAAAAGTATGCCTGATAAAAGTTGTCATATTTACATCAAACAACTGAGTACCTGCACCAGAAACATTTATAGTAGATGTTACAACTGCCGGCCCTGTTGGAATAGCAACCGGAGTACTGTTACTAAATGTTGATGCTGTTAAAGTCGGCGCAGCACTCAAGCCAGAGATGATAAGTGACCAGGAGTCCAATGATCCTCCATCACCAGCAAGATCATCACTGATTGTTAAAGTCCATACGCCATTTGGATTTTCACCTATAAAAGCAGCTAAAGCTTCTTCAGGAACAAGCGGTGTTGCTGTTGTAAGGTTTGCATAAGTTTGATCCGTAACAAGTCCATTGTTACTTGTATATGGAACCTGTCCCAATGGGTTTGCGTCATCATCCCATAACGTACCGTTAAATACATTGTCATTTGCTCCTCCATTATCTGTTGTCAGGGTAACAACTTTTCCAGAAGGTGACATGATTGTAATATCCAGATCGCTATTGAATGTATGCGTTATGTTGGTTATCATATTCAGGTCATACAGGAATGTAGGTGCACCTGATACAGTAATTGTTGATGTAATAACTGCCGGCCCTGTAGGAATAGCAACAGGCGTATTGTTTGTAAAGGTTTGTGGAGCCGAAGGAGTACAAGGTCCTGCACTACCAATTAAACTTGGCGTAACAGTAATTGTTGCCACTTTTGGTACAGCTGTATTATTTAACGCAACAAAAGAAGCAATGTTTCCTGCGCCGCTTGCTGCAAGTCCGATAGACGGATCACTGTTTGTCCAATTAAATATAGCCCCCGGAGTTCCGGTAAAGTTTACTGCAGCCGTTGGTGCACCTGCACAAAGCGACTGATTAGCCACCGGGTTTACAGTAGGCGGAATACAAGTTGTACTATACGTAACTGTATTATCTGTACTTGTTGAAGCATTATTTGGTTGAGCTGAAGAGTTTGTGCAAACTCCTGCAGCTATAGTAGCGATTACAGTACCGTCTACCAACATGCCCGAAACGGCTACATTATATGTTGCTCCGCTACCTGTTACAGTTGCAGTGGTTGCACCCGCTGTACCAGCAAGTGTAACATCGCCAGTTGCAAAACCTGTTACCGGCTGATCAAATACCACCGTAAAATTAATTGGTGATACGTTTGTAGGATCGGGTTGCGACGCTGCCTGGTTGATAGTAACATTTGGAGGCGTGGCCGGTAAATTGTAAGTAACTGTATTATCTGTACTTGTTGATGCAAGATTTGGTTCGGCTAATGCATTTTGACATACGCCCGCTGCAATTGTTGCAATTACTGTTCCACTCGATGTCATACCTGAAACCGCAACATTATAAGTAGTAGGGCCTCCTGTAACAGTACCGGTAGTTGCACCCGCTGTTCCTGCTAAAGTAACATCGCCAGTTGTAAACCCTGTAACAGGCTGATCAAATACCACCGTGAAATTGATTGGTGATGCCGATGTGGGATCTGGTTGAGCGGCTGCCTGGTTAATGGTTACAGTAGGATTTGTTGCAGTACCTCCAGTTATATTAAAGTTGGCGTTTGAAACATCAAAGAATATATTCCCAAGGGCTTCAACTTTTACTTTAGCTGTTGTAGTTGTAATATTTGGCAACACAACAGTTTGCGTACCATCATTTGGGGTACTGGCAAGTAAAACGGTCGGATAAGTTAAGCCTCCGTCGGTTGAAAGCGATATCATAACATTGGCAACACTTACTGGTGCGTTATTGGTATTAGCAACATTCCAGGTAACGGTTTGTGTTGACCCTCCTGCGTAGCTTTCGCCACCATTTGGTACAGTTACGACAAATGGGGTTGTACCAACCACATTTACTACAAATGGAGTTGATGTTTGACATCCGCCACCACCACTTGAAACAGTACCGCCGCCACCGGCACGGTTATCTCTAACAGTAAGTCTGAAATTAATGGCCCGGGCTACCGGAGACATCGTCTCGCCTTTTAAGCCACCCATAGCTGATGGAGGATTGGCAGGAAATCCAGCATTAATTACCGCTATATCCGGGAATGTTCTTGCCCCTGTTGTTTTTGGTATTCTAGATTTAAATAAAGGCACCGTATTGCCCGCAGGTGCTGTTGCACCTGCATTCCATGTTTGGGTGCCTTGCGTATCCCATTGCTCCCAGCAATAAGTAAGTGGGTCGTTATTTGGATCCGTAGCCGTACCATTTAATGTAAATGGCGTGCTAGGCGGAATACTCATATTGTTGTTTGGTAAGGCATTAATTACCGGTAATCCATTGCCGGTTGCAGTTGAAACTCCGCAAGTATTTCCATTACCAGTTGTTATATAGTTACTGATCTCATCAAAACTTATTGCATGAAAATGAGGGTCACTGTTAGGTTGAATATTCTCAGCGCCACAGATACCTGCATACCCCTGAATGGTAGTTCCACTTCCCACTTCATACTTTGTACTGGCCGGAGATGATCCGCAACCTGCCATAGAGTGATTACCACCCCATTGATGTCCCATTTCATGAGCTACATAGTCAATATCAAAAGCATCACCAACAGGATTTGAACTACCTGTTACACCCCTGGCTTTTGAGCCGGCATTACAAGGACTGTTTAGGTTGGCAACCCCACCACCGCCGGTACTGAAAACGTGACCAATGTCGTAATTGGCAGATCCAATAACAGCGTCAATATTGGCCTGGTTCTCGCCAAGCATTGTTGTACCACTATTATTAGTATAAGGATCGGTTGCTCCGTTCAGATAAATAAGCAAATTGTTATTGGCAATCAATGTCATTCTCAATGACACCTCTACTTCATAAACACCGGTTACCCGGTTTACTGAAGTAAGCATAGCTGCGGCTACCGCCGGAACTGTTGGTGAAGCACCAGCAACGGCAACCGAATATTCTCCTGTACAGGCAAGCGCCAAACGGTAGGTCCTAAGATTTGTACCTAAGCAAGCAGCTGTTGTCAATTGTGACCCCTGTCCTTTTGAAGCCAACTCGTTATCCACTACTTCACAGATGAATCTTACATCTCTACTGTAGTCTTTTACGCTATAACTGATATAATGATTAAGGTCCCCCTTTGCATAAGGATCAATATAGATTCTTCCTGTAACAGAAGAAAGGATCTGACCATGAAAACCCGTGAACGGGTTATAGTCAAATCTTATTGTCGCATAAGGGTCATCAATACCCTGACCAAGGAACTGGCGCATTTCGGGCAGTTGGGCTGCAAGGCCCGGTTCCATAATATTGCTTTCCCAAACATTGAACCTGGCCACAGAACCATCAGGCATAGGGAACGCCATTACGGGTGCAGTTTTTCTGTTTGCTACTGATTTCTCAGTTGGTAAAGACCAAAGGAAAGTTTTTAATTGGTTGATGTCGGTTTTTACTGAATTATACTTTGCTGGTATAATCTCTCTTTTATTGTTGCCTAAAAATATTGAACTCTCACTCACCGGTGAGAAGAACGAATTTTGAGCTAACATTGAGAGCGGACCCGCTAAAACAAAAACTACAGTAAAAAGAACCAGGTAGATTTTTCTCATAATTGTTATTTAGTTAAAATATGTATTGTAAAAATATTGAACTTTGGGAACTCAATCAAAAAAATTATCAAAAAGTCGCAATTGAATAATTGGTAAGTTTATTAATTAAATTTTAGTTTTTCCGGTAAAAAGAGGGAAACCTTTGCTACTTTGGACTCCTGTTAAGTTTCAATTGCTATGTAAATCCCATTAGCTCTAATTTCAACAGGATATCTGGTAAGATAATATCCTTCTCCGCTGGTATTGATTCCGTTAATCAAATTAAATTTATACTTATGTAGTGGGCAAACAATATTTCCCAAGGGGTCGAGAAATCCTTCGGATAAATTACCGCCGGCATGCGGACATTTTTGCGGACATGCAAAAATTTTTCCTTTTGACAGCGCAAGTGTTATTGTTTTTCCGGGCACATCAACCTGTACAAGTCCATTAGGGCCAAACTTAATTTCCTCTAATGAATCTGCCAGTTTGCACCAGTTATAATTGAGAAATGCAGCCATTATTTTTTCAGCAGTTTTTTCCGCCGACACATTTAAAAAATTATCAGTAAAAGAATTCAGCTTTATAAGGATAGCGAATCCGGTACATCTCCCTCACTTCATTTAAAATAGTTTGACGCAGACCGTCAAGATTTGTACGTTGTAAAGCTGAAATAAAAACACAACTTCCCTTTGTTTCGTTTTGCCAGCGTTGTTTCAGGTCGTTCAGTATTTCTTTTTTTACTGCAGGTTCCAACCATTGGTCAAAAGCCAGTTCTTCATATTTATCCATCTTATTAAAGATGGTTATTACGGGCTTATCGGCAGCCTTTAGTTCAGCCAGTGTTTTATTTACCACATTGAGTTGATCCTCATATTGTGCATGAGAAATATCGACCACGTGTAATAACACGTCGGCTTCACGTACTTCATCAAGTGTACTTTTAAAACTCTCAACAAGATGATGGGGCAACTTACGAATGAATCCAACCGTGTCGCTCAACAAAAAAGGCGTTTGCTCAAAAACCACTTTTCGGGTGGTTGTATCCAGTGTGGCAAATAATTTATTCTCAGCAAACACATCGCTTTTGCTTAAGGTGTTCATCAATGTTGATTTTCCAACATTGGTATATCCAACCAAAGCCACCCGTATAAATTCACCACGGTCTTTCCGCTGCGTAAATGATTGTTTGTCTATTTCGGCCAGGCGTTTACGAAGTAACCCGATTTTATCTTTAACGATACGTCGGTCGGTTTCAATCTCGGTTTCACCGGGACCTCTGGTGCCTACACCGCCTCCCTGGCGCTCAAGGTGTTTCCACATTCCTTTTAATCGTGGTAATATATACTGATATTGTGCCAGTTCAACCTGCGTTTTTGCCTGCGCCGTTTTTGCACGGCTGGCAAAAATATCGAGAATCAGATCGCTCCGGTCAATCACTTTTACTTTCAATTCTTTTTCAATATTCTGGATCTGTGAGCCTGTAAGTTCATCATCAAATATCACCATGCTGATATTTCCTTTCAGCAAAATATACTGCCGTATTTCTTCCAGTTTTCCTTTTCCAACAAAAATCTTGCTATCGGGATGGGGAAGTTTTTGGGTGAATCTTTTAACTGCTTTTGCACCGGCAGTTTCGGCGAGGAAAGTAAGTTCATCCAGGTATTCGTTTACCATGGGCTCGGTTTGTTCTTTATACACCAACCCCACCAGTACCGCCTGTTCTTCCTTCAAGATTATTTTTTTGGGTTCTATCAATTCGTATTTTTTATCTGCTGTTGCCTCCTAAAACAAAGCGCTCCGGAAAAAACGGAACGCTTGTATTATTTAAGTTTAAATAATTATTTATTTGCTGCAGTAGCAGATACTCCTTTTATCCACTTTGCCATTTCAGGACATGATTTATATTCATCATCTACCAAAATATGATAAGTAATTACTTTTTTATTAAACCAGTTTTCAAGCTTTTCATTCTTTTTTTCTTCAAGTGCTCTTTGAGAGATTCGGTCATAGTCATCTTTCATGTTTTCACGGTGGGGCTCAGTTCTTGTTTTAAGATACACAATCCTTACTCCCTTTCGACCTCTTTCGTCCACGTATTCGGTGGGTTGAGAGTATTGTCCAACTTTCAGGTTCTTTAGCATGAGCACCATATCTTTATCCAACTGGTCTATTGTGACATAGGTACTGCCGTCTCTACCCATATACTGCCCTGCAGTAAACTTGCTTGCTTCATCATCGCTGTACTTAGATACAGCCGTACCAAAATCCATAGTTCCAGCCATCAATGAGGCACGTACCGAATCTAATTTATCAGAAGCATCTTTTAATTCATAAGAAGTGACCTGTGGTATTAATAACAAATGCCTGACCGACGCATCATCGCCGGCACGGCTTACCAATTGCATAATATGATATCCAAACCGGGTTTTAAATGGATTGGAAACCTGGCCAGGTTTTAAAGTAAATGCTTTTCCCAACCATACGGGATCCATTTCCTTGGAATACCGGTTAACATCATACATTCCACCCGTTTCTTTACTTCCCGGATCTTGTGTATAAATGCTTGCCAGTGTGGCAAAATCCTTCTTTCCGTCATCAATCTGTTGCTTAAAATCTTTCAACTGTTCAATACAATACTCTTCTGCATCCCGATGAGCCTTTGGAAAAGAAATGATCTGGCTGACCTCCACTTCGCTTTCATACAAATACAAACTGTCTTTCGGTATTTTTTCGAAGTATTCATTTACTTCCTTAGGTGTAATGCGAACATTCTCCACTACTTTGTCACGCATGGCCTTTGCTAATTTCTGGTCACGAATGGGTTCTTTAAAATCTTCCTTGAGCTGGTAAATAGTTTTGCCTGCTACTTTTTCCAATTCGTCTTTGCTGCCAAACTGGGCAATAAATCCACGGATGCGATTATCGATATCGGTTTCTACTTCTTCGTCGGTAACCGGAATAGAATCTTTCTCGGCCTGTAAAACCAGTGCTTTAATTCCCATTGCCTGTTCCAACACCATGCACCTCCCGTTTTCGGGTACAGCGATATTCTGACGCTGCATATCTATTATGCTGTTATCAATATCACTTTTTAAAATTATCTTATCACCAACTACAGCAACTATCTTATCGGCAATTACCGGTTTAGACTGAGGTATTTGTGCCTGAACAGCCACTGTTATTCCGAAAGACGCAGTAATAATAAACAGAAATTTTTTCATCAATTTTTTTTTTAACCAATACGGTGGTAAAATTAAACTACCGTTTAATAACCTTCTTAGGTCTACCCTTCATTTAACAAAAGATTGAGAGGGGCGCAGCCTGCTGCCTGGATTAGCAAATAAGAACAATCCGAAATATAAAAGCCGGGCTTTATGTACTGTATCCTAGAGCGTACGTTTTACTTCAATCTCTTCAAACGCTTCAACTATATCGGCAACTTTTATATCGTTGTAATTTCTGATGGTCAATCCGCATTCCATACTGGATGTTACTTCTTTAGCATCGTCTTTAAATCGTTTTAAGCTTCCCAGTTCGCCGGTATAAATTACAATTCCGTCACGTATTAATCTGATGCGGCTGTTCCTTGCCATCTTACCATCTAAAACAAAACAACCTGCCACACTCGCCTTATCAAATTTATATACTTCCCTTATCTCAACATTAGCCAGTATTTTCTCTTCAACACTTGGCTCCAACATACCTTCCATTGCACTCCTTATCTCTTCGATGGCGTTGTATATAATAGAGTATAATTTTATTTGTATGGCTTCCTGCTCGGCCAGTTTTGCTGCCTGAATTACAGGACGGACATTAAACCCAATGATGATCGCATCCGATGCGTTAGCCAAGGTTACATCACTTTCGGTGATAGCACCAACGGCTTTATGAATTACTTTAATTACTATTTCCTCAGTACTTAATTTTTGTAATGAATCACTCAGGGCTTCTACCGAGCCATCCACGTCTCCTTTAATAATTACATTTAATTCTTTAAAAGATCCCAACGCTAAACGACGGCCAATTTCATCAAGCGTAATATGTTTCTTGGCACGCATGCCCTGCTCACGTAAGATTTGACCTCGTTTATAGGCTATTGACCTTGCATCACTTTCGTTTTCAAATTCTTTAAACGTTTCGCCCGCCTGTGGTGCACCGTTAAGTCCTAAAATTAAAACAGGTGTTGATGGAGGCGCTACCTCTACCCGCTGATTACGCTCATTGTACATGGCTTTTACTTTTCCAAAGTACTGGCCAGATACGATCATATCACCCACATTTAATGTTCCGTTTTGTACAAGAATAGTGGCTACATAACCACGCCCTTTATCGAGCGTAGCTTCAATTACGGTTCCGCTTGATTCCCTGTCGGGATTTGCTTTTAATTCCAGGATATCCGTTTCCAACAATATTTTCTCCATTAGCAGATCAATATTCTGTCCGCTCTTGGCACTAATTTCCTGGCTTTGATATTTACCACCCCAGCTTTCCACTAAAACGTTCATTTGCGAAAGCTGTTCTTTAATTTTTTCGGGATTTGCCCCATCCTTATCCATTTTATTAATGGCAAAGATCATAGGTACGTTAGCTGCCTGTGCATGTGATATAGCTTCTTTTGTTTGAGGCATTACAGCATCATCGGCGGCAACAACAATTACCGCAATATCGGTTACTTTAGCACCACGTGCCCGCATGGCCGTAAAGGCTTCGTGACCCGGTGTATCAAGGAAAGTAATGGCACGGCCGTCTTTCAATGTTACTTCATAAGCACCAATATGCTGGGTAATTCCTCCGGCCTCTCCGGCAATTACATTTGTGTTGCGTATATAATCGAGTAAGGATGTTTTACCATGATCGACGTGACCCATGATGGTTACAATCGGAGCCCTGGGTTGCAGGTCTTGCTCTTCGTCTTCTACTTCTTCAAAGTCAAGTTCACCGGCATCTTCAACGCCTATAAATTCTACCTCAAAATTAAATTCGCTGGCAACCAGTTCAATAACATCAGCCTCCAGGCGTTGGTTAATTGATACCATTATGCCCAGATTCATACACTTGCTGATAATATCCGCAAAACTTACATCCATTAAACCTGCTAATTCACTTACAGAAATAAATTCGGTAACCTGCAGTTTGTTGCTGCCTTCACCCTCAACACCAGCTGCCTCAGCATGTTCATCTCTTTTCGCTTTGCGGTATTTGGCTTTTAAACTTTTTCCGCGTCCGCCTGCACCAGCCAGTTTGGCTTGTGTTTCCCGCAATTTATCCTGAATTTCTTTTTCGTCAATAACCCTGTCTTCCCTTCTGCCTGTTGTTGTAGTTCCTCTTCCATATCTTCCGCCTGCTCTGTTTGAGGCCCCTGTCCCTGTTGTACTTCCGCCTGTTTTTCTTCCCGGTGCTCCGGGTTTTTTCTCCATTGGAATGCGCTTACGTTTTCTTTTTTCTTCGCTTCCTTTTTTGGGCCTCGTATCGTTGTCAGCAGGCAATTCAATTTTACCCATGATCTTAGGACCGGATAATTTTCCCGCTTTTATATTTTCAATAACTGGTGCCGCTTCTTCTTTAGTTGGCCCTGTTACCTTAGCTTCTGCCCCAATTTCTTCGGCCGCTTTGGTTTTTGCTTTGGTAGTTTTTTTATCTTTGGCTGCCTTCTCTTCTGTAACTGCCTTTGATTCTTTATCAGCTGATTTTTTTACTGTTTTCTTAGGCTTTGTTGACGAATCTATAAGTTCAAGATCAATTTTATCCAACACTTTAGGCGCTTCCAGATCCGGTACCTTAACTTTAGTTAGTGCCGATTTTATTGTTTCTTCTTTTATTTCCTCTTTGGCTGGTTCTACTATTTCGGCTTTTGTAACAGCCGCTTCCTCTGTATTTTCTTCAGCTTCGGTCTTTGCTGTTTTTGATTTTGTTTCCTTCTTTGTGAATGAAAGATCCTGTTCGTCTTTCTTCTTCTTAGGTTCACTTACACTGGCTCCTTTAGGCAGATCGATCTGCATGGCTTTATCATGCAAAACCTTATCCTGCTGAAACTCTGTTTGCAGTACCCGATACATGGGCTCAGTAAGTTTTGATGAGGGCTTCAGGTCAGAATCATCAAATCCTTTAGATACAAGAAAGTCTACCAAGGTATCCTTACCTATGTTAAACTCTTTGGCCGCCGCGATCAACCTTGGTGTAGTTACTTCTCCCATTCGATTTTTGTTTGTCCAAAAAAACGGACTGATTTTTCTTTTTAGTGTTCTATTTAAACTCCCGGTGTTTAAAAATAACCGGAGCTTAGTCTTTTTTAAATTCTTCGTTCAATATTCTTCTTACGTCTTCGATAGTTTCTTTCTCCAGATCGGTTCTACGCTCCAGTTCCTCAGAAGTAAGTTCTAATACTGAACGGCCAGTATCGCATCCCACTCTTTTTAATTCGTCAATTATCCACGGTTCAATTTCATCTGTAAATTCATCCAGATCAATATCAAATTCCTCTACTTCCCCTTCGTTGTCGCGGAACACATCAATTTCATATCCTGTAAGTTCACAAGCCAGTTTAATATTTACACCTCTGCGGCCAATGGCTAACGAGACCTGGTCTGGTTTTAAGTAAACATTGGCGTGCATTTTTTCATTGTCCAGCTCCATGCTCGTGATCTTGGCAGGTGTTAATGAACGCTGAATCATCAGCTGAATATTACTCGTCCAGTTGATTACATCAATATTCTCGTTCTTTAATTCACGAACAATACCATGAATACGGCTTCCTTTCATACCCACACATGCGCCAACAGGGTCAATTCTGTCGTCGTAGCTTTCCACGGCAACTTTTGCTCTTTCTCCCGGGTCACGTACAATTTTCTTCACAACTATTAAACCGTCAAATATTTCAGGAACTTCAATTTCCAGTAATTTTTCGAGGAACTGAGGAGCGGTTCGTGAAATAATGATCACTGCCTGACTGTTTTTAAGCTCAACTTTTTTTACTATTCCTCTTACACTTTCGCCTTTCTTAAAATAGTCAGAAGGAATCTGCTCCGATTTAGGCAACAGCATTTCATTACCTTCTTCATCCAGCAGCAACACTTCTTTTTTCCAAACCTGGTAAACTTCTCCACTCACAATTTCTCCTATACGCTCTTCGTATTTTTTTATCAGGATGTTTTTCTTAAGATCGTTGATACGTGCTGCCAGTGTTTGTTTACCGGCTAAAATAGCCCGACGGCCAAACTCTTTCTGAATATCCACTTCCTCATATAACTCTTCACCAACCTGGTAATCAGGTTCGATCAAGATGGCATTTTTGTGCTCAATTTCGGTTAATGAGTTGTACAAATCATCATCATCAACGATGGTGCGGCGGCGGAAAATCTCCAGATCACCTTTCTGATCATTAACAATAACGTCGAAACATTCGTCGCTGCCATATTTTTTACGGATAAGTGTTTTAAACACATCTTCCATAACTTTCATCAGCGTAGGACGATCGATGTTTTCAGCATCCTTAAACTCTTGAAACGAGTCGATTAAATTAATACTTGCCATATTCCGCTCCGGCCTCACTTTAATTTCCCCGCCGGGGTGGGGGTTTTATTTAATAATTAAAACTTTATCTGAACTTTTGTTTGTTTGATGTTTGCAAAATCAATCTCCTCTGTTTTCAAAACCACCTTTTTGCCTTTTCCTTCGATGTATTCAACAGAAATTTTTTCTTCGGTTACTTCAGTTAGTTTTCCTTCGGTTTTGGATTCATCAATTTTTACCACTTCCACATTACGACCTACGTTTTTTTTGTATTGCCTCAAAAGTTTCAATGGTTCATCCAGTCCCGGGCTGCTTACCTCCAGCGAAAAATCACCGTCGGGATACATACCCATTTCCTCCATAATCTTGTACAAAGCACGATTAATTTTGATACAGTTTTCTATTCCAAGCCCGCTATCCGCATCTATATAAATCTTAAAATTGTTGGTGGGTTTTATTTTAATGTAAACCAAAAAAATATCTTCCGTTAGTAATGGCCCAATCAATTTTTCTACAACCTGTATTTGAGTATCCTGAGTCATGATAAAAGAAGAAGGGAACGCCACCGTTCCCTTCCATTGCTTCTTTGTCCGGTGCAAATATACATAACGAACCTGTAATTCCCAAAATAGAGGCCTTTTATCCCTAATTTTATTTCATTACTAAATTTTAACAGGATTACCTTTGTTTGATTTATAACTTTGTTTCATGGGATTGATAAGAGTAATACTGGAGTTGTTGGTATTTTACCTGGTGTATAAGCTGATATTTGACTTTATTGTACCCGTTTACAAAACTACTAAACAGGTTAATAAGCAAATGGGAGATATTCAGAGCAAAATGAATGAGCATATGAAGCAGCACCAAAACAATCAGTTTTCATCTGAAAGCAAAGAGCCTTCGGCCAAGCCAAACAAGGAGGATTATATTGAGTTTGAAGAGGTGAAGTAAACCGGATACTATATACAAACAGTATTGTTGAAATTTATAGTTTGTAGTTCAAGGAGTTTTTAAACGTTCAATACGTCAATTTTTTCGTTGGCTAAAAGGTGATGGGTTTTAAAACCCATTTTTTGTGCCGTTTCAATATTCATCAACGTATCATCTACAAAAAGAGTTTCTTCTTCAATCAGATTTGCATCCTTCGCTACAAATTCGAAAATTGCTGAATGAGGCTTTCGCAAACCTATTTTATGAGAATACCAGGCTTTATTAAAGTATGCGTCCAGTAAGGGTTTGCTGGTTTGAGTCATGAACCGCTGCCTAAAACACCTTAAGTGAATGCTGTTGGTATTACTTAATAAATAAAGTTTATAATGTACCGAAAGTTTTTCCAGAAATATCAGACTATCAACCCTGAAATCAAGTATCATAGCATTCCATGCCGATTCAATTTGTTCATCTGAAATAACGGCTTTTGTTCGGTTCTTTATAGCTGCATAAAAATCAGTATCCGATATTTTGCCGGTTTCCAGTTTTTCAAAAAGTTCATCGGCCTTAAACTGCGAAAACATTTCATCAAAATTTTTGATGCCTAAATTCTTAAACGCATCAATGGTTTTATGATAGTCAATATCAAGTAAAACGCCACCTAAATCGAATATTATATTTTTTGTCTCGGCCATATAATAAAAAAGCGTCCTGATAATTCGGAACGCTTTGTGGGCCCACCTGGGCTCGAACCAGGGACCACCTGATTATGAGTCAGGTGCTCTAACCAACTGAGCTATAGGCCCGTTCTTCAAAGTTCTTTTTGAAGAATAAGGCTGCAAATATAATCATTGCTCTTTAATTTAACGCTTCATTAAATTATTTGCCGTTATTTTGCAGCTTCAAAATTAATTATGAAGAAATTATTATTTATTGCGCTTGCGCTTGTTTCCGTATCCACCTTATCTGCCCAGGAGAAAAAAAATAACACTGGTTTTATGAATCGTTCCGGCGATCATTTAATGTTGCAGTTAAGCAGCGATCATTGGATAGGAGCACCCGACAGCATTAAAAGCCGTATTAAAGGTTTTGCAAGAGGAGCCAACGTATATGTGATGCTTGACAAACGTTTTAAGGGCAGTCCGCAATGGAGCGTTGCCTTTGGGTTGGGGTTGGGAACGAGCAATATTTATTTTAACAATATGACGGTAGATATCAAATCCAGGACCAACACATTGCCGTTTACAAATGTTGACAGTGTTGATCACTTTAAGAAATACAAGTTAACAACCGCTTTCCTTGAAGTGCCGCTTGAGCTTAGGTATACTTTTGACCCTGAAAATGAAAAAAAGAGTATAAAAGCTGCTCTGGGTGTAAAAGTAGGCACGTTGTTAAGTGTTCACACAAAAGGAAAAAATCTGTTGGATAAAAATAATTCCGGCGTTAATAATTTTATAGCTAAAGAGTCGGCCAAAGGATTTTTTAATTCTACCCGGTTAGCAGCTACAGCAAGAGTTGGCTATGGCAATTTTTCAATTTTCGGCAGTTACCAGATCAATAATATTTTAAAAGACGGAGTTGGAGCGGATATGAAACTGTTCCAGGTAGGCCTAAACTTCAGTGGATTATAATTTACTCATCTTATTTTAATAAATTCCCTGATTGTATCGGGGGATTTTTGTTTGTCGCTCTTTTTTAATGCCTTAACTTTGCGGCTCACTTCACAACATGAGCGACGAAATTAAACACGAATGTGGACTTGCTTTCATTCGTCTGCGAAAGACTTTTAGTTATTATCAGCAGCAATATGGAACCGTTATGTACGGCGTTAATAAGTTGTACCTGCTTATGGAAAAGCAGCACAACCGTGGCCAGGATGGCGCCGGTATTGCGGCCGTAAAATTAAATACAGAGCCGGGTTATCCGTTTATGCATCGGTTAAGAAGTGGTGCAAATCAGCCCATTGCTGATTTGTTTGCTCAGGTTGGTAAAGAAATAAGTGAGGTAGAAAAATATCAACCTGATATTAAAAACCACCCCGGCCTGATGAAAGGCCATATTAATTTTTTAGGCGAGGTTCTTTTAGGGCATTTACGCTACGGTACACAAGGAAAAAATAACGCTGAGTTTTGTCACCCTTTTATCAAACGGCATACCATACCGTCACGTAATCTGGCGTTGGCCGGAAATTTTAATCTTGTAAATACCGAAGAGCTTTTTGGATTGGTAAATATTGATCCGGGGGAATTTCAAAGGCAGAGCGATCTGGCGGCGATGATGGAAGTTTTGTATCATTTTGTAGTCAAATCTGATGAGTCTTTTCCGGGAGAAATGGACATAGTTAAGGTGCTTAAAAAAGCAATTCCCTTATTTGATGGCGGGTATAATTTCAGCGGCATTTTAGGTAATGGAGATGGTTTTGTTATGAGAGATCCCAATGGAATACGACCATCCTATTATTATATTAGCGACGATGTGATTGTTGCTGCAAGCGAAAGAGCTGCCATACGAACGGCTTTTAACCTGGAAGAAAACGAAGTGAAAGAATTAATGCCCGGCCATGCGCTGATTGCCAAAGCAGGTGGCGAATGTTTTATTGAGCAGATTGTTGAACCGCAAGAAAGAAAGGCCTGCAGTTTCGAACGCATATATTTTAGTCGGGGCAGTGATGAAAAAATTTACAGGGAAAGAAATATGCTTGGTTACCTGCTTAGCGATACTGTTTTAAAAGCTATTGACTACGATCTTAAAAACACGATATTCTCTTTTATCCCCAATACTGCCGAAACCGCTTTTTATGGTTTGATAAAGGGAGCAGAAGACTATTTAAATAAAATAAAGATTGAACGGATACTTAGCTGGGATAAGGATTTTGACGAGGAGAAGTTGTCTGAAATGGTGAACCGCCGTATCCGCATTGAAAAGATCGCCATCAAAGATGTGAAGCTGCGCACTTTTATTACTGAAGACAGCAGTAGAAATGAAATGGTACAACACGTTTACGATATTACTTATGGTACAGTAAGAAAAAATATTGACACATTGGTAGTAATTGACGACAGTATAGTACGTGGGACTACTTTAAAAGAAAGTATCATCCGTATGTTATCGAGGTTGCAACCAAAAAAGATCATTGTTGTTTCATCGGCTCCGCAAATACGCTATCCCGATTGTTACGGAATTGACATGAGCAAGATGGGTGATTTTATTGCTTTTAAAGCAGCCATTGAATTGCTGAACGATACAAAACAGAGCAACCTCCTTAATGAACTACTGGACAAATGCAAAGAATTACAACGCAACAACCAGTTGCACACCGAAAATGTAGTTCGCCAGATTTACAAGCCCTTTAGTTTAGATCAGATATCTAATAAAATTGCTGAATTAATAACTCCAAAAGGTCTGAGCATTCCTGTTAGTGTTATTTACCAGACCATAGAGTCGTTGCATGAAGCCTGCCCTACCAATACTGGCGACTGGTATTTTACCGGAAACTATCCCACACCGGGTGGCAACCGGGTTTGCAACAAAGCGTTTATGAACTATATGGAAGGAAAGAATGTAAGAGGGTATTAAGGAATTAGCAAAAACTTATTTCTAATTAAACATATCCCATTTTCACTTTATTTTTTATTTAAAGATTTCATTTAGCAAACAAGCTAAGTGAAACCCTCCTTTCAGTAGTTGTTGATTCACCGTTGCGACAAATTTAAAATTGTATTGATAACTCAATCTTTCATTGGGTTTTATATCTGAATAAATTTTTTCGGCATGTTGATACGACTGCCATACCCATTCACTTACAGGTTCTGCTTCCCATTTTTTCCGTTGTTCTTTTGTAGTAAAATTAATTGCCGAGGCATATTCAGTATAACTTAGTTGTTGAAAGTCAATCAGCCGTTCATCCCACACCTGATGTAGGTTTACGGAGTCTTTAAACCATGTCACTCTTATTCTGTTGCCTCCCAAATCTTCAAAACGTCCGGTGTGCAGAGGTTGGTGAATATCGCCAACAAGATGAATGAGCATGCGCAGGTAAAGCACTTTATTTTCCTGATCAAGTTCTTTATTTTTTAGCTGTGCGGTAAGCCAGTTTATCCTTGTGTAAGCATCAGTAACTGTATCTGTTGCCAGATACGCCTTTAGCTCCTGTTCGGCAAGGCCGGCTTTTAAATTTATATAATGCCAGGGGTTAAGATACGAATACGCAGGGTCAGATTTTATAAAATCTGCCCAGTTGCTGGTCATGGCGATGGATTCATTACCAAGGATTTTAAAAATCTCCTTTTTTGCATTTTTGGTAAGATAAGAATCAGCTACCTGACCTATAATTCTATGACCAAGAGCGCCCCATGCCATACCGGAAAACGGTAAATACAAAAACAAAAAAGCCATTACTGTTTTTCTCATCGGATTAGTTTTCATTGCAAAAAATTTTATACCCAAAGCTAACCAACTTTGTCAAAATTCTATGCATTGTGTCAGCCTGAATCTGAGAATTATTTATCTATTTCAAACAACAAAACCTGTGCCTGTTCAAAGGCGTTAAAATTATTGTCGGCAATAAATATGAGCGACTGTTTGCCATTTGGCAAAACGGGGCCAAATGTTACCCCTTCAATATTATCGGTGTAAATTCCTAAGTCATCCATATTGAGAACTAAAGATTTTTTTGCTGGTTCAAAATCTTTATTGCCTTCAAGTGCCATGTTGGAAATATCAGTAGCGCTGTTAAGATCGGCCACAAAAAGTTTAATAGTGCAAGGGGTCCGTCCGGTTGAAAACGACCTTTCTATTACCAGAAGTTTGTTGTTGCCAATGCACAGAATATCAGGTACGCCGTTAACTTTAAATTCATCTTTTGGTTCCGCTGGATAAGCAACAGGCTCTAACTTATAAGCAAACTGTGATGTACATTTTTTGGACGGCAGGTCATATTTTAGGATTCGAATAAATGCATTATTATCCGTAATATCGGCCCTTGGTCCATCCTCATACAAAGGCTCTTCCACGCTTACGAAAAGGGTTTTAAAATTTTCTGCAAAAGTCATTCCTTCAAAGACTCCGTTCTTCCTTGGTCCTTTATTCCGGAAGCTCATCTGCATGTTTTTGGACAGTTCTAAACTATCCTTATAAATTCCACTTCTTTTTATAAATATTACGGAAGGGTTATTGAGAACAGTGTCCCCCGGTTTTACTATTCTTTCTCCTTCGCTTGTCCAAGCCAGCAGTTTGCTTTTTGGGTTGTATCGAATAGCTTCAGGGTCAGGTGTCAGATATTTATTATGTATAAATCCGGGATAGAGATCACCATTTGCCTGCTTCAGGTATTTCACATCGGTAAACTCCAGGCTATCAATTCCTGTTTGATTGATTACCATACGGGCCGTATAAAACCGGGCAGGGTTTCTTTCACTGCGGTCGTCGCTAATAAGGTAAAATATTTTTTTTTCAGCATTGTAATCGATACCGGATAAGCCTCCAACGGTTGTGTTCTTAAACTGGAAATTGAATGGGATATTGTAAACACTTATAAGCTTCAGGCTGCTGATATCGGCAGCGGGTTGCGATAAATTTTTTATGGATGAACAGGATGCTGCACACAACGCACCCGAAATTATATATGCTAATCGAAAACAATACTTATTCATAAACGATCTGAAAATTACGGTTGTCATCGAATAAATATACAATACCCTGTTTGTTTAAAAATTATATACTTTTATAAAAAAGGTTATTGAAAAGATTATTAGTCATACGCCACGCAAAAAGTGATCATCAGTTTTTTGGAAACGATTTTGAGAGACCATTGAATGAAAGAGGAAAATCAGATGCGCCATTGATGGCAAATCGACTGGTTGACTTGGACATAAAAATTGACGCCCTTATTGCCAGCCCTGCTAAAAGAGCAAAACAAACCGCCGAACTTTTTGCGCAAGTTTTAAAAACTTCAAAAGACAGTATCCATTACGTATCTGCATTGTACCATGCTCCCGCCGAAGTTTTTTATGAAGTGATAGCAGGACTTTCAGATGACTTGTCTAATATTGCCCTGTTTTCTCATAACCCCGGAATAACACATTTTGTTAACGATCTTCAGTCAGCCGTTAAGATTGATAATTTACCTACTTGTGGCATTTTCTCAGTAGAGGCCGATATATCTCACTGGAAAGACATTTTGAAGGCAAATAAAACATTTTTGTTTTTTGATTACCCAAAGAAATAATTTCTGTTTTAACAGCTAATGTTAAAATTTTTCAAATAAGACAACCAAAGTGCTTCTAGCTTTGTTAGTAATTAGTCTTTTTCAGAGATCTTAGATTTAACATATCACAATTACAACTATATTTGACCTTAAAAACATAATTATGAAAATATTGGTTTTGCTATCTGCTGTAACTTTTTCATTAAATGCCTTTTGCCAGAAAAGCGATTATCTAATAACAAGCAAAGGCGATACTATTAGAGGAAATATTTCCCTAAAAAATAAAACGTTTTATGTTGATGGAGCTGATCAATTGATTGTAAATGCTGATGAAGTTATCAAAATTAAAAGTGACAATTATAAGGGTAATTTTGTTGTGCATTGCAAGCTTGAATCTTACACCGATAACCTTGATGAACTAGCTATTGACTGGATAAAAAAAGGAACCATTGATACGGTAATGATATTGGATGAAATTTATTCAACTAAAAAAATAAATCTGTACTTCGGCAAAAGCGACGATAAGACACAATACTATTTTTACAAAACACCCTCCGACGCAAGGCCCGTCCAACTGGTAGTCCGTTATTTTTTTCAGGGTGGTTTAGACAATTACACAAATGACAGAGCAAAATACCGGGGCGAACGTTCAAAAGTCAATATTGTTGAAATTAAAGGCTACGTAAATCAATTACGAGCCATTATGGGTGACTGTAAAAAAATTTCTGAGCAGATGTGGGAGCTTGCAAGCTATCGTGATTACAGCTTGATAAAGCTTATTAAGAAATTTGATAAATGTAACTAGAAAAAATTCTCTTTTCATCATTTCGTAAATATCATCCTTTTTTAATCTGCCGGTTTGCAAGATAAACCCCACTGAAGATAAGTACAGCAGCCAGTATCTTGTACATTGCCAACTGCTCATGCAAAAAAATCATAGCAATTAATGCTGCAAAAACCGGTTGCGTATATATATAAAAGCCTGCGATTGATGCGCCAAGGTTTTTTATCCCAAACAAGTTAAATAAATAGGCCAAAAATGTTCCTGAAAAAACAATCAGGGCCATGCTGGTAAAATCAATAGCAGTATATTTTGCCCATGGTATCCCAATAAACTCAACCCAGCCAAAAGGCAGAACAAGAATAAGTCCGATTGTAAAAACCCATCTCAAAATTACGATCGGGTTATACTTTAACATCAAGGGTTTTACCAAAATAAAATAAACAGTATATGAAACAGCATTTATGATGATAAGAATGTCTCCAGTTAAAATATTACTGGCGTTGCCGGAAATTTCCTTGGCTAAGATTAACACCAGCGCACCCGAAATGCCCAAGACAAGTCCGGAAATTTTAAAAAATCCCAATCGTTCTTTTAAGATCCAGGCTGCAATAAAAACAATCAATATGGGGGTTATGAGCAAAAGCAGTGCTGCATGAATTGGATAAGTAAGTGACAGGCCTTTTAAAAACATCAATTGATTAACTGCAATACCGGTAACAGCACAAAAAAATAAACGGGCTCTGTCAACTTTTTCAATTTTGATATTCACCGGTTTAAATAGAAATAAAAGCCAGAATAACAACACGCAAACTCCAACCCTTATCACGTTTAGGCCAAATGGTTCTGCCAGATGATTAT
Organism: Sphingobacteriales bacterium; assembly: GCA_024642285.1. Lineage (GTDB taxonomy): Bacteria > Bacteroidota > Bacteroidia > Chitinophagales > Chitinophagaceae > Ferruginibacter. The sequence goes on along the minus strand of JAHEBJ010000007.1, from coordinate 57,573 downwards.
TAGTAAGGTGTTTTACCGCAGTTAGGTTAATTGCAAAAAACAAGTTTGCAAAAAGCAATGCCAGGTGAGCAAGTTGTTTTTTATTCAAATTATTTTTTTGTGAGGCAAAAGTAAGCTATTAAAAAAAGCCGTCCTGCTTTTTAGCAGGACAGCTTTTTACTTACTAACCCAATAAGTAATTATTTAAGTAAGACGGGATTCTTTTATTTTTTCTCTGATCTGAGCCTCAATTTCATTGGCCATTTCAGGATTGTCGATCATTAATTGTTTTACAGATTCACGACCCTGCCCAAGTTTGTCGTTATTATAACTAAACCAGCTGCCGCTTTTTTGAACAATACCAAGCTCTACACCCATATCAATTATCTCGCCCACTTTGGAAATCCCTTCGCCGTATATAATATCAAACTCGGCCTGTCGGAAAGGAGGTGCTACTTTATTTTTAACCACTTTTACTTTTACATGATTGCCAATTGAAGAATCGCCATCTTTTATTGTAGACATACGGCGAATATCCAACCGTACAGAGGCATAGAATTTAAGCGCATTACCACCGGTGGTGGTTTCGGGGTTACCAAACATCACGCCTATCTTCTCTCTAAGCTGGTTTATAAATATGCAGCAGCTGTTGGTTTTTGAAATAGTTGCGGTAAGTTTCCTCATGGCCTGACTCATAAGCCTTGCATGAAGCCCCATTTTGCTGTCGCCCATTTCTCCTTCCAGTTCACTCTTTGGAACTAATGCAGCAACTGAGTCAATTACCACTACATCTAACGCTCCCGAAAGGATCAATCGGTCGGCAATCTCCAGCGCCTGCTCACCATAATCTGGTTGAGAGATGAGTAGATTGTCAATATCAACACCAAGTTTCTTTGCATACACGCTGTCAAAAGCGTGTTCGGCATCAATAAAGGCACACATACCTCCTTTCTTTTGGGCCTCTGCAATTACATGGATGGCAATTGTTGTTTTACCGCTTGACTCAGGGCCGTATATTTCAACAACCCTGCCCTTTGGTAATCCGCCAATGCCTAGTGCCATATCTAATCCAATTGATCCGGTTGATATTACCGCCTGCTCAACTTCTACTTTCTCGTTCATCATCATTACAGATCCCTTTCCAAAATCTTTATCAATTTTATCCATCGTTAATTTAAGCGCCTTAAATTTTTCCGATTTTTCTGTTTTTTCCAGATTGTCTGTCTTGCTCATGTTGTGAATTTTTTAATGGTTGTATCTGATTTATCGTTGTAAATGTAAATTCGGAACCAAAGATAAACGTTTAATTTTATTAACACTAATTATTTTAGTATTTTTTTGATAATTTATTTAGTTGACGTTTTGTCCTGCAAAAAAAACCCATCCCGAGGAATCGGGACGGGGATGTGTTCAAGCATGAGAAAAATCCACAAAGGATGATCCTTTGTTCTCAAAAAGGTTCGGCTTTAAAAACGGGCCGATAAGTTTTTATAAGTACCAGAGAGCCAGAAATTAAAATCATTAAACAAATAGAACACAGTTTTTTGAATCAAACAATACCTCAAAGTGGTAATACGGGATGTAAAACCCCCCTTTTTTATTCACATATATCTATTTGTAATCTTCCAAAACTAGACTATCTATATTTCCAAATTGTTAACTCTTCATAAAATGAAAAAAATCAAAGCCATTGAATGCAAGCACTTTGAGCTGTTGATTAAATACATGTGAACATGCTGCACAACAGTCATGGTGGTTCGTGATAATGATTTATAAAAGGATATTGAAAAACGGAGATAAACATCAGAATAAAAAAACAATTTGTTGCAGCAGGGGGAATCCTTTTAGTGTAGTAAAAACTCTATCGCTTACTCTTTAAATCAAAAAGAATGAAAATACTGCAGACAGCATTCGTAACTTCGCTGCATGACTAATTATTTAGATGAATTGAACGAACCGCAACGGGAAGCAGTAGCACACGTTAACGGACCGATCATGATCATTGCAGGCGCTGGCAGCGGCAAAACAAAAGTACTTACCACACGTATCACGCATTTAATGGCTGCCCATAAAATTGACAGCTTTAATATACTGGCACTAACTTTTACCAATAAGGCGGCTGCCGAAATGAAGGAAAGAGTTGAACGGATTTTGGGCAACACCGAAGCCCGCAATTTATACATTGGTACTTTTCACAGCGTGTTTGCAAGAATATTAAGGGCCGAAGCAGGTAAACTGGGTTACCCGTCAAACTTTACGATTTACGATACCGATGATGCTAAGAGTGTTGTAAAAACTGTCATCAACGAACTGGCACTAGATGATAAACACTATAAACCCAATGTGGTTTATAACCGAATTTCATCTGCAAAAAATGCGTTGATTGGTCCGGCAGAATATAATAATGACTGGGCCCTGCAACAGGAAGATAACCGGGCAAACCGCCCCGCCATCGGGCAGATATACGATGCCTATGTAAAGCGCTGTTTTAAAAACGGGGCTATGGATTTTGATGACCTGCTTATAAAAATGTATATCCTGCTAAAGAATTTTCCGGAAGCGTTAAGCAAGTACCAGCGTAAGTTTAAATACATAATGATTGATGAGTACCAGGATACCAACACAGCGCAATACGAAATCATAAAACTACTTGGTGCCATGCATGAAAATGTTTGCGTGGTAGGAGATGATGCACAAAGTATTTACAGTTTCCGCGGTGCCACTATCGAAAATATTTTACAGTTTCAAAAAGATTACGATGAGGTAAAAGTGGTAAAGCTGGAACAAAATTACCGCAGCACTCAAAACATCCTTCACGTTGCAAACGAGATCATCGCCAACAACAAGGGACAAATAGAAAAGAAATTATTTACCATTAATGATGAAGGAGAAAAAATTTCCTTAGTCCGTACGATGACAGATAATGACGAAGGAAAAATGGTGGCCGATACCATTCAGGAACAAAAACTCCGCAATCATTATTACAATAAAGATTTTGCCATCCTGTACCGTACCAATGCGCAGAGCCGCAGTTTTGAAGAAGCTTTGCGCCGCATGGGAATTGCCTACCGCATTTATGGTGGCATGAGTTTTTACCAACGTAAGGAAGTAAAAGATTTTATTGCTTACCTGCGCCTGGTTGTTAACCCAAAAGATGAAGAAGCTTTAAAGCGAATCATTAATTTTCCAACAAGAGGCATAGGTAAAACAACGGTTGATAAAGCTGTCTTATATGCCAATGAGAATAATCTCACTATGTGGGATATCATCAGCAACGCAGGTATGTATGGCTACCGCAGCGGTACGCTTGAAGCGATTGATAATTTTGTTACGATGATTAAAATGTTCCGCAGCGAACTTGAAAAAAAGAATGCGTATGATCTGGCGGTCATTGTAGGCAAGAGCACAAATATTGTAAAAGAATTATTCAACGATAAAACAACCGAAGGCCTTGCACGTTACGAAAACGTTCAGGAATTATTAAACTCCATTAAAGAGTTTACCGAAACACCATCCAATGAAGAAGATGGCGAAGTAGGCGATAAAAGTCTGGGTGCTTATCTGCAGCAAATCGTTTTATTGACTGATGCCGATGATGAAAAAGGAAATGATGATGTGGTAAAACTGATGACGATACATGCGGCCAAAGGGCTGGAGTTTCCGGTTGTATTTGTTGGCGGACTGGAGGAAACGCTTTTCCCGAATGCCATGTCGATAAACACAAGAGAAGAATTGGAAGAAGAGCGTCGTCTATTTTATGTTGCTATTACCCGGGCAAAAAACAGGTTATGGTTAAGTTATTCCAATGCACGTTACCGCTTTGGTCAGCTGCAACAAAATGATCCCAGCCGTTTTCTGGAAGAGATATCGGAAGATTATGTAGATAAAAGTTATGCAGGCGGCGCCACCAGTGGCAATGGCTGGAATCAGGGGGGGGCAAGAGAACGTATGCAGCGAAATTTTGGTGGCGGTAGCAGCTGGGATGCAGCCAAGCGTGCCGAAAAACAATATGGAGCTCCTCCGGCAAAAAAACCTGTCGATACATTTTACTCCAAACCTGCAACAACAAAAGCTGTTGAACATACACCAACCGAAAATTTTGAACCAAGCGATACCAGCAACTTACAAGTTGGTGCTAAAGTAGAGCATATGAAATTTGGCTTTGGCGAAGTGATGAAAATGGAAGGCGCTGCACATAATCCAATCGCAACAGTGAATTTTGATTTGAACGGCGAAAAGAAGATTATGTTGAATTATGCAAAACTGAGGATTGTAGATTAGCTGATGATTAATCCGCTTTTATATATCAGGCTTAAACAAATTAAAAGAGAAATAGATGGACTTGGTTTATACCTGATTATTTTTGTAGCCATTGCTTTGCTCTTTTCTTACCTTGCTTTTAATCAGTATGAAAACAGTGAGCAGGCATGGTGGCTGGTTGTTTTAATGTCGGCAGCTTGCCTAACCATTCATTATTCCCGTAAAGACAAACCCTTTATTTATAAACAGCTTGAGAAACCCTACTTGCATATATTTTCAGAGTATGCGCTGCTAACCCTGCCCTTTTCAATATCAAGCATCATTACAAAAAATTGGTTTTGCTTTCCTTTGTTATTACTGATATTATCCGGCATCTCTCTTTTAAAATTGCAGTTCAAGCGTAAGGCTGTTCTTAAAAATCTTTCTGCCCTCATATCGGCTTCAAACTTTGAGTGGATCAGTGGAATAAGAAAACAGCATATTTTTTTTATTAGTCTATACCTGGTTGTATTAGGGTTTTCATGGGTACGAATTCTCCCCTTATTTTTACTGTGGTTTTTAACCATTATGATTGCGTCTTTCTTCCAGGAAAATGAACCAATTTATATTTTAAGAGAAGGGAATAAAACCGCCCGAAGACTTCTATTGGACAAACTAAAAGTAAACATCAAGTATATACTTATTTTGTACAGCTTGCCCATAATAATTAACGCCATTTTTGTACAAGAGTTTTTGCTGATAATCCTATTATTTATACCTACGCAGATTGCCTTACTTTGTTTTGCTATCAGTTTAAAATACGCTACTTACAAACCACAAATCAATCAGCTTGGCAATAATATCGCATTCTCTATAATTGCTATTCTATCGGCCATGCCTTATTTCTTACCCATTCCGGTTATTCTTTCAATTGTTTATTTTTATAAGGCAGAGAAAAATTTAAACCCCTATTTACATGATTAATATACAGGACCTGACAGTAAGTTTTAACGATCATGAGGTTTTAAAAAATATCGATATTGATTTTGAGCACGGCCTCGTACATGGCATTGTAGGACTGAATGGAGCTGGAAAAACAACTTTTTTTAATGTTTTAGCTAAAATATTAAAACCAAATACCGGCACGGTTAATCAGAGTGGCACAGCACTTACCATTAAAGACACAGCTTATCTTGAAACCAATAATTTTTTCTTTTCAAGAATAACGGGCAATGAGTATTTGAAAATTTTTAAACAGACGAATGCCGACTATAACCTAGCAGCTTTGCAGGAATATTTTAAATTGCCATTAGATGAACTGATAGAAAATTATTCTACCGGCATGAAGAAAAAATTAGCGCTGCTTGCCGTGTTAAAACAGGATAAGTCAATTTTTATTCTCGACGAACCGTTTAACGGGCTTGACCTGGAAACCAATAAAGTGCTCGAAATAATTATTAAATCTTTGAAGCAAAAACAAAAGACAGTATTTGTTTCATCGCATATTATTGAACCTTTACATACAACCTGCGATTATATTCACTTATTAGAAAACGGTTGTTTTGTAAAAACATATCCCAAACCTGAGTTTGATAAAATTGAAGATGAATTATTTGGCAAATTAAAATCGGAAGCAAACCAGATTATTTCTAGATCCATTTAACAAATTTTGCTGCAGAGAGAGCAAATGATACAGATGAAGATATTTTCTGTGTATTCAGCGTTTTCTGGAGGCAACCTTCCCTTTCGAAATCCGAAAAATCTCCCTTTTAACAGCTATTTCAAACCAAAACAGCGCAATTCTTGTTAGTTTTGTAGTTGAATTTTTAAATACAGTATTATGATTAAAACAGGAAACCCGGTTATCAGCATTTATACCGAGATGACACCTAACCCCGAAACGATGAAGTTTGTGGCAAACAAACTGTTGTATCCCGGCAAGAGTATTGATTTTGCTGATGAAGCAAGTGCAAAGCCATCTCCGTTGGCTCAGGAACTATTTACTTTCCCTTTTATAAAAGCAGTTTTTATAGCCAGTAATTTTATCACCCTCACCAAAACCAGCGATACTGAAGACTGGCAGGATGTAATCCCTTCCATTAAACAGTTTTTAAAAGAATACCTGGAAGAAGGAAAGGTTGTGGTGAATGACGAAGAAGTGGCAGCGATGAAACCAGAAAGCAGTAATGTAATAAGTGCCGATGATGATGATGTTGTAAAACGCATTAAAGAACTACTTGAGAATTATGTTAAACCTGCTGTTGAAATGGATGGCGGTGCTATACAATTTAAAAGCTACGAAGATGGTACAGTTAATTTGATGATGCAGGGTTCTTGCAGCGGCTGTCCTTCTTCGATGATCACTTTAAAAGCGGGTATCGAAGGCATGATGAAGAGAATGATTCCTGAAGTGAAAGAAGTAGTTGCAGAAGCGGAATAATTTATTTCTAAGAATATTAAAAAAGCATCCTGCTAACGGGATGCTTTTTTAGTTTGATCAAAGGATGCTAAATTGAATTGTATAATTTGAAATCGATTTCCGTCATATCATTTATTTGTTTTCTGATATTTGCTTCTTTGGGCAGTTGCACCGTCAGCAACAATCCCCAACGCATGCAATTCAAACTCCTGCAAAAAGGGAAACTTAAAGATGATACCAGTTTTATTTATCGTCTTCCTTACGAAGAGAACAAATCCTTTTTTCTGATACAGGGTTATTTCAGCCCGTATACGCATAAGCACCGGGCTGCTCTCGATTTTAAAATGAAGAAAGGAACAAAGATCTGCGCAGCAAGAGGCGGTGTGGTTATTCGTTTAAAAGAAGATGGAAACCGTGGCGGCGGAAACCGCAAATACAGGCAGGATGGAAACTATATTATTATACAGCATACCGACAGCAGCCGGACCGGGTATTGGCATCTGCAATACAATTCAATTTTGCCAGCCGTAGGCGATACCGTAAAACAAGGCCAGGTTATTGCATCAAGCGGAAAAACCGGATATACTTTTTTACCTCATTTGCATTTTTTGGTTTGGCGATTTGATAAAGATGGCAAGTGGAAACAAACCGGCACCCGCTTTCAAACCAAAAAAGGAATCCGTTATCTTCGGCCTTTACGATTTTACCAAAATAAAAACCCAACTGATTGAGTTTAGCAGAAATTTATCAGCAGTTTATAATCGATATGCAGCACACCACATGGTATGAGTATGTTGCTGTATTTGCCGGTATTGCTAGCGTTTGGTTTTCACGTGCCGAAAAAGTGCTGGTGTATCCCGTTGGCCTGATCAATACGATCATCTATATCTATATAAGTTTTAAAGGACACCTGCTTGGTGAGGCCATGGTTAATTTTTATTACACCGTGATGAGTATTTCGGGCTGGTATTTGTGGACACGTAAAGACCAGCGAAAACAAATTATTCTGCATATCACTTACTCTAACAAAAAAGGATGGATACAACAGATCGCTTTCTTCTCGTTTTTTTACATCAACATTTTTGCTGGTCTTACTTATTTTAAATCGGAATTTTTTGAGGGCGTAATCCCCTGGGCCGACGCCCTGGCATCAGCCGCAGCATTTACCGGCATGTGGCTGATGGTAAAAAAGAAAGTAGAAAGCTGGTACTGGTGGATAGCAACAAATGTTGCATCCATTCCGTTGTATTTTGTAAAGCACTATGTATTTACCAGTGTGTATTATTTAATACTTTTGGTTATGGCCGTTTCGGGTTTAATTGAATGGAGAAAAAAAGCGAATCAACAAAATGAGTTACTGCAAAGCAATCAATAACATGAAGTCGGCGGAACAATCCGTTCACAAAATTTATCACGATACCCAATATGGTTTTCCAATTGACAATGATAATGAATTGTTCTGCAGGCTGATCTTAGAGATAAACCAGGCGGGCCTTAGCTGGACCACCATTCTTAACAAACAGGAAGGATTCAGAAAGGCGTATCACAACTTTAACATAAAAAAAGTTGCTGCTTATAAAGAAAAAGATTTTGATAGGCTGATGAACGATGCCGGTATCATACGCAACCGGCTTAAAATAAATGCAGCTATTGAAAATGCTAATTCCATTCTTGCCCTGCAAAAAGAATTTGGTTCTTTTAAAGAATGGCTGGCATATCATCACCCAAAATCAAGAGAAGAGTGGACAAAGCTTTTCAAAAAAACTTTTACATTCACCGGCGGTGAAATTGTAAATGAATTTATAGTTAGTGCAGGTTATCTTTCTAGTGCACACGACAAAAACTGTCCGGTCTTTAAAAAAGTAATTAAAGCAAAACCAATGTGGAATGAAAAGTAGAAAAACATGGTTGATCGTTAAAGGGGTTTTGATCCTTTTGTTTACGCTTATAGTTTTTGCCTACCCAACTGAGGACAGTTTCAGAAGATGGCTGCGCTTTGCAATGCTCACAATTTTTGTAGTTAGTTTTATTATTGATCTTACCAGATACAAAAGTAATAGCGACAAACCATGAAATTTTTCAATAAAAAAAATTCGATCGTTTTGAAAGGTATATTTTTGGTGACGCTGTTGTTAAGCTGGTTTATTTTTAAAACGAATGACCCATTAGATAAGTTTGTGACCATCGTATTAATTGTTGCTGTTGGTTCTATTCTGGCTATGGATCTATACGACTACCGTAAAAACAAATCTTGAAAAAAATTGTTATCATAGGACCCGAATCTACCGGCAAGAGCACGCTTTGTACTCAACTTGCTGCTCACTACAATACAATCTGGGTTGAGGAATATGCCAGGGAGTATCTTTTAAAGAACGGAACAGATTATAATTTTGAAGACCTTATAGATATTGCTAAAGGACAGATTGCTTTGGAAGAAAAATATTCAAAACAACTTACTCTTTCTGATTCAAAATTATTTATCGATACCGACATGCATGTAATGAAAGTTTGGTGTGAATTTGTCTTTAATAAATGTCATCACTGGATCCTTAATCGTATTGCAGAAAGAAAATATGATCTGTACCTGCTTTGTAATATTGATCTGCCATGGGTTAAAGATGAACTTAGAGAATACCCCGATCTGAAAAAACGCCAGAAATTATATTATCATTATAAAGATTTACTCGTTAACCAGCACGTGCCGTGGGTTGATATAAGTGGCGACTATGAACAACGTTTAGAAAAAGCAATAAAAGCTGTTGATGCTTTGACATAATCATTTGATGATCGCCTGCACGTCAGCATCACCTGCCAGGTTATTCATTTGCCTTAAAATATTTGCCGCCCTTCCTGCAACATACCTGCTCGCCGGTTTTACTATATATCTTTTAGGGCTTGGCAGACAGGCGGCAATTTGGGCGGCTTCAGCACGTGTGAGATCTTTTGCATCCTTATTAAAATATTTTTTTGCCGCTGCCTGTACACCAAAAATACCTGGCCCCATTTCAGCAATATTTAAATAGCGTTCCAGTATCGTTCGCTTGGTCCAGGCCTGTTCAATAGAAAAAGTAAAGAACACTTCAGCCCCTTTTCTTAAAAATCCACCGCCCTGAAACAGAAAAACATTTTTAGCTGTTTGCTGGCTGATCGTGCTGCCTCCCCGTTGTTTTGTTGGATGCCTTTTATTGTACTTCATTGCCACCTTTATGGCTTTAATATCAAAGCCATCATGATCAGGAAAGAGCTGGTCTTCGCTGGCTATTACTGCCAGTTTAATATTGGGTCCCATGTTATAATAAGAAACATAATCTCTGTTCAACCCATAACCTTGCACAATACTACCAACCTGAGTTAAAGTAACCGGCGGATTAAAAATCAGTCCCAGCAACAGGTAAAGCATAGAAGAAATGTATCCGATAAAAAACAATTCCCTGATGACAACCGCAACTCCTCTTATCCATTTGATTTTCCGTAATAAAAAATAGTAGATCAACCCGGCGGCAATTACAACTCCGGCAACGATCAGCATTTTTGTCTGCAGGTTGGTTACCGCGAAACCGGCAACCGAAAATTTCTGAAAAATAAATACCAGGAACCAGCTGACATGTATTATAAATATCCAGAAGAATATCTTCTTAATAGTAATCCATTTTTTTTTCATCAGTGATTATTGTTTCAGAAATAAATATACTTCTGTTTTTAATTAAGGGCACTCATTTTTTATCGATACTCATATTCATGTAAACCAACTTATACTTTTTACCAATCGGCATTCCATTGCCCCGTTTTTTTCCTTTGGCCATGAAATAACCAAGCGTTCCCAATCCTATTGAAGTCAGCAACAATGGTGCACTGAATTTTTCCTTATCCACCAGGTATACAACGCCACTGGCCAATGTCAACAGAGCTCCGCCACCAAGCAAGGCTGCTCCACTACCTTTGGTATTAAAATTGGTTTTCTCTCTTTGCCCAATGGCCGCAACCTGGTTATAATGATACTTATATCTGTAACTACCGGCGGTATCTACAATATAGGTACCCAGTGTGGTTGGTATATAGCGAATAATGAATTGCTGAAGATATAAAGTGTCGTCTTTAATACCGCTGATATGAGCATTTATAAAAGAGCCGCTGGTAGTTGTGAAAGCAATATCCATCCCACTGTAAAAAGTGTTGAATGTCTTATTGTTCTTTTTTAAGATGATGAAATCGGACTGTTGGGCTTGTATTGTACAGGAAATAAAAAGCAGTGATGAGAATAATAAATTCATGTGACAAATTAAAAACTCTAATTTAGGAATGGCCGTTGTTTCTGTTAATCTTTTACCAATGTATAAATGATGCCTCCCAGAATTACAAAACCAAAAATAAGGTAAAGTATTCCGGAAATGCGGTTAATAAGCAGAATCACACGGTCGCTTAAGCGCCTTCCAATATAACCTGCTCCCATTACTTTTCCAATGTCAGAAAGCGTGTTTACTCCCAGACAGGTTGCAAAAATAATAATACGGTCATTCAATGTATAAACCGAAGCAAGCGAAGCTGCTATAATCACCCAGAAAGAAATAACCGCAGGATTTAGTGTGTTGATGATAAATCCAGAAGTAAAAATAGCGTAGTAGTTGGTTCTTTTTCCGGTAGCAGTAATTTCATCGCCGGCAAGTTCAGCAGGTTCAGCAATTTTACGGGGCTCTATTTTTTTTATAAAGACAAAATAAATACCCATACCTATTAAAAACAGACAGCCTGCAATGCCAATAGGAATTTTAAAATTAAGAAGTGTTTGTATGGCTTCGCTGAAACCATTGCTTAAAACAACCCATATCAGATCGCTTAACCATACACCCATAACAAAACTAAATCCGCCGCGGCGACCGTGGTTAATGCTCTGTTTAATGATGGTAAAAATAACAGGACCCACAGAAAAAATCAGTAGTAAACTTATTGCCAGTCCTTTTATTATCGCATCAACCATTCGTTAAATTTAAGAAAGCATTTTTATTAAGATTCATTTAACATTCTGCGCAACAATCTAAATTACTATTTCACGTTCAAGAAAAAAATGTTTTTATCTGATTAAACGGCTACGCAAAAGATTGCACAATTTTTGTACAACCAGTAAGAATTGCCTCAACGCTGCTTTCATTAATTCATCTTAAACAAAGAAAGTTTTGAAAGCCGGAATTAAAACAGGAGCCCTGGTATTGTCAACCATTTTATTTTTTACAGTAAAAGCTCATGCGCAGTTTTACAGCGACATGAGCGTAGGTCTTAACGGTGGAATTTATGTTTACCAGGGTGACCTTACACCATCAAGATATGGTTCTTTCAGAAACCTGCGGCCGGGGTTTTCGTTTTTTGCAAAAAAACCAATCAATCATTTTCTGGCAGCCAGGATACATTTGAGTTTTGCCCGGCTGGTTGCCGATGAAAGCCGCTACAGTAAACCCGATTACCGGCAGCAGCGCAATTTTTATGCAACCACACCTGTTAAAGAATTCTCGGCACAGCTGGTTTGGAATATCAGGGGAAGAAATTATGAAGACCGAGGCATTATGCCATATATATTTTCAGGGGCCGGTTTAACATTGCTGAGTGTGGTTAAAGATTACAGCCGCATGAATTCTTCTGTTTTTCACAGTGGCTCCGAAGTAGCAAACGGCCTGGTAATTGATAACGCACACGGAACACCACGTGCAATTCTAGCGGTGCCAGTTGGTGTTGGCGCCGAATATCCTTTATCAAATCGTTTTTCGGTAAACATTGAAACTTCCTACCGTTTTATTTTTACTGATTACCTGGATGGATTCAGCGAAGCCGCTGGCCCGAAATTTCAGGATCATTATCACAGTACATCAGCAGGTATTATTTATAAATTTGGTAAGAGAGATAGTGGCGTTGGGTGCCCCACAGTAAAACTTTAAACAATGTTTTCAGCCTTTAAAAAATTTTGCCAGTCTTCCAGCATTTTTCCTTTTAACACACGTGGGAATTTATGCTGGCCGCCTTCTTTGCCTTTGGATTTCATGAAATTCATAAAAGTGTCTTCCGATAAAACTTTTACCATCACATCTTTTAGTGCATGGCGACGTTCCACTTCGTAATCATCATTCAGCTCTTTTAGCCTTTTATCAATTCTTGCCGTCAGTTCGTCTACATCAACCTCATCATCGGTGGCTACATACCATTGGTGGGCAAAAAAAGTTCCGTGAGGCACACCGGCAACTGTAAATTCCGGTATGTATATATTCATATTTTCGGCAACTATCTCAATGGCCTTGTTCATGTTGTCAACACTCAGGTGTTCGCCAACCATATTTAAAAAATGTTTGGTGCGGCCCGTTATAACAATCTCACTTCTTTCCTTGTCCACCAGTTTCACCGTATCGCCAATGGCATAGCGCCAGGCACCTGCGTTGGTACTGATAAGGATAGCGTAATCTTTATTTTCTTCAATCTCATGAATCATATATGCCTCTGGCTCTTCCACCATATTGCCATCCAGATCAAAATTTTTATGATCAAAAGGAACAAACTCAAAAAACACATTGTTGTTTAGCGCCAGGTGCATTCCGTTTGTGCCCTGCCTATTCTGGTAAGCCAAAAATCCTTCGCTGGCCAGATAGGTTTCAATATAGATGAGCGGTTTACCAAGTAATTTTTCAAATCCTCTTTTGTACGGTTCCATTGCCACACCGCCATGTACATAAAACGCCAGGTTGGGCCACATTTCATGAATATTCTTCAGTTCATACTTTTCAATGATTTTTTCCATGCACAATTGAAGCCAGGCAGGAACACCAACAATAAATCCAATATCCCAATTGGGTGCATTGTTCACCACTTCCTCCAGTTTCCTCGACCATTCTTTTTCTTTGGCAATTTTTTTCCCTGGCTTATACAACCCCAATCCCTGGAACCAGAACGGTATATTTTTTTGCTGTATGCCACTAAGGTCGCCGGCAAAATAAGTTGGCCCCCTTTGTAATTGAGTACTTCCTCCTAAAATCAGCCAGCCTTTTCCTACTGAGCTTTTGGGTACTTTGGCATAACGGGTTAAACTTAATAACTGTTTAAAACTGGTAATGGTATTGGCACGTATCAGATCACGGGTAATAGGAATGAACTTACTGGTGGCGTCACTTGTACCACTGCTTAGGGCAAAATATTTTATAACCCCCGGCCAGCATACGTCAGGACTTCCTTCTTTGGTCTTATACCACCAGGCATCATACATTTTATTGTAGTCGAACGTGGGAACATTTTGCTGGAATTTTTTGCCGGGATGGTTGCTCATCAGCACATCATCAAAGCGGTAACGCTGACCAAACTCGGTGAATCTTGCTTTTTTTAGCAATTTTTTTAATACCTTAATCTGCTGGCTCCGGGCATCGCTGACGGGAATATTTAAAGCCCGGGCAATAGATTTAGGAAGCTTGATATCAAATATCGCCATCTGCAGTTATAAAGGTTAAAGAAGCAAAGATAAACAAAAAGAAGAGCCCTCTACAATAATGAACAGCAGGAGTTCTAAGAAATAATGAGTAAATTAGCCCTCTAAAAAAAATCAAAATTATATGAAGAAGTTATTTATTATGGTTGTGTTCTCTATCAGCCTGTTCAGGGCCCAGGCCGAAGAAGGCATGTGGCTGCCAATGTTGTTAGGCCAGCAGGTGTACAACGATATGGTTAAAAAAGGATTGAAACTAACCAAAGAACAATTGTATTCCATCAACAAATCATCATTAAAAGATGCTATTATCATTTTTGGAGGTGGTTGTACCGGCGAAATTGTGAGCAGCCAGGGATTGATATTTACCAATCACCATTGTGGCTATGGCGCTATCTCGGCTGCCAGTTCTATTGAGCATAATTATTTAAAAGATGGATTTTATGCTTATAACAAAGACCAGGAATTGCAGAGCAAACTAACGGTTCAGTTTTTAGACCGTATTGTTGATGTAACCAAAGAGGTAGAAGATGCATTGAAAGGACTGAGCTACGAGGAAAGAAATAAAAAAATAAACGAGATTTATAAATCTATTACCGATAAGGTTGCCGATAAGGAAAACGAACTGGCCGGAAGGATTTATGCCATGTTCAAAGGCAACCAGCATATCATGTATGTGTACAAAACCTATCGTGATATACGTCTTGTGGGCGCACCTCCTGAGACAGTAGGTAAGTTTGGCGGCGATACCGATAACTGGGAGTGGCCACGTCATACCGGCGATTTTTCTGTTTTCCGTGTGTACACAGCTAAAGACGGCAAGCCAACTGAATACAGCAAGGACAATGTGCCTTTAAAGCCAAAACATTATTTACCGGTAAGCATTAAAGGATTTAAAGATGGTGACTATGCCATGATCTACGGCTACCCGGGCGGTACAAACCGTTATGAAACCAGCTACGGGATCAAACTGAAAAACGAAATTGAAAATCCGTCACTGGTTGGCTTACGTGATATTCGATTAAAGTATATGCATGAGCAGATGATAAAAGACCCTGCTGTAAAATTAAAACTGAGCGACAGCTATGCCGGCATTGCAAACTATTGGAAATTCTTTGATGGTGAAACCAAGCAGTTGATCCAATACAAAGTGGAAGATCAAAAGCGTGACTACGAAAATAAATTTGCAGCCTGGGCAAAGGGAAAACCCGACTATGAGAATATTCTGGGTGATTATGCGAAAAACTATGCCAACTGGACTCCGTACAGTAAAATGCGTCAGTATCTGAACGAAGGAATTTTTGGAAGCCCTTTGGTTGGAGCTGCTTCAAGACTAAGAACCTTAGAAGATAAATTGATTGCCACAAACACCAGCTCGGCCGATCTTAAAAAAGCAATTGAAGCGGCCACAGCTGTACGTGCCGATTTTAAAGAAGGAGAAGATCTGCCAAGTGATGAAAAAATAATGGCTGCTACAGCTATGATGTACTATAATGACGTTGATAAAAACCAGCACCCGATTGGTTTTTACGAGGGCATTAAATCTTACTATGGTAGTTTGAGTGAAGAGGCAACATTTAAAAAATGGGCCCGTGACGTGTTTGCGAAAACCATGATGCTGGACGATGATAAATGGAATGCATTTGTTGCAGCTCCTACTGCCGTTGCATTACAGGAAGATCCTGCATTTTCCTATATGTCGGCATTTATAAGAAACTATTTGAGTAAATATTCCAGCCTGTTTGCCGAATTTAGAAACAAGAACGACGAGTTAGGCAGGATGTACATGAAAGGTATTATGGAGATGAACCCTGCAGCGGTAAACAAAATGTATCCCGATGCCAATTTCAGCATGCGGGTTAGTTATGGTTCGGTTAAAAGTTATAAACCACGTGATGCTGTATTTTATGATTATGTAACAACCAGTAAAGGCATCCTGGAAAAATATAAGCCGGGCGATTATGAATTTGATTTGCCAACCAAACAAATAGAACTATTGAAGAAAAGAGATTTTGGCCAGTATATTGATAAAGCGAAAAACGACCTGGTTATTGGCTTTATTACTACCAACGATATCACCGGTGGTAATTCGGGCAGCCCGGTTATTGATGGCAGCGGTAATTTAATTGGTCTTGCTTTTGATGGCAACTATGAAGCACTAAGTCATAAGATAGCATTCGATAAAGACCTTAACCGTACTATTAATGTGGATGTACGTTATGTGCTTTGGTGTATTGATAAACTTGGAGGCGCCAAAAACATTATTGATGAACTAACTTTGGTGAGATAATTTCTTTCAGGAATAAAAATGCAAACCGTCCCGATAAATATCGGGACGGTTTTTTTTAACCCCCATAGAAAGAAGTTTTATTTGATCAGCTTTGCAGCGGCCTCGCCGGTTTCAATAGCGCCTTCCATAAATCCCTGCCATGCATCGGATAGGTGCTCACCTGCAAAATGTGTTTTCATAAATGGCCGCTGTAAAATGGGCATGATGCCAAACCACTGCCCAACGCCATACATAGCATAAGCTCCTTTTGAATAGGCATCTTCACCCCAATAATAATCTACCTGTTTTTCAAGCAATTGTTTGGTATCGCCAAAACCAGCTTTCAAACTCATATTTATCATCTCAGCTTTCCAGGCATCGGTTTGTGATTTTATAACCGGCGCTTTATCGCCAATTGAATAAGAAATTAAAACACCTTTTTTTGATTGCTGATTTTTTGTGCCATGATAAAAATAATGCCCGGGAGTATCCGTTACCAGGTCAAAGCTTTCATCTTTCCAGAAACGATTGCTGTACAGCATTGCGTTCTTATTTATTCTAGCATACTGCAGCTCGTTCATCGCCTGTTGGGTATCTGCCGGCAATGCCGGCACCCAATTTATTTGTTTTGCACTTAATGTAGGGATGGTACATATGATCTGGTCGCCTTCAAAAACCTTACCGTCTTCACAAGTAACTTTTACGCCAACGCCTTGTTCTATTTTTTTCACTTTGTGTTGCATCATTATCTTATCGGCACCAATGGCGTCTCTTAACGCAAATGCCATTTCACTATTGCCGCCGGCAATTTTCAAATCCATTTCGTTGGTATCGTTGCTTTCGGCATACTCACCAAGCGCAGCATAGGCACTCACGTGCCGCAGGTCCTCGCCAAAGTCAGTGCTGTCAATGAGCTCCTTAAAAACAAGGTCTTCGCCATCGCAGCCATTGTTTACAAGGTAGCGCCACCAATCGATCTTGTCAAGTTTTTTTGCGCCGGCATCACTCAGGTCATGATAGTCTTTTTTTAGCTGTTCAAACTTTTTCTCCCATTTTTCACTAAAGCCCCATTGTCCCTTATCAAAAAATTTACCGCTCCTAATCAGCCGGGTATGAAAATAATTGTCATTAAGTTTCAATTTAAACTCGTCGCACAATTCTCTCATGCGGGTATGAGATTTGCCAACCCACTCGCCACCCAACTCAACGACCAGATTTTCGGCTTCATCAATTTTATGACTGAATACTCGTCCACCAACTCTGTTACGGGCCTCCAGGATAACAAAATCAATATTACGTTGCTTTAGTTTATAGGCTGCTGCAAGTCCGGCAAAACCGGCACCAATGATGATGACCTTTGGTTTTTTGTTAATAAAAAAATTACCAAAACTTTCGGCGCCCAATAAAATGGCGCCGCTGCTGAGTGCGGTGTTGCGAATAAATTTTCTGCGGGATACCATAAAATTACTTTTATGTAATATCTGAATTAATATTCTGAAATGCAACAGTAATTCCGCCTTATGCTTTTTTATTGGAGCGTAAACTCGCTATCTTTATTTTATGCCGATACTTAACATAGAATTTAAAGCCAGTACTAACAAACTGGCAGAACTGGAAGCCTTGCTGCAACAACTAAACCCTTTATTTATTGGAGAAGATCATCAAATAGATACCTACTTCAATATTGCCAAAGGCAGGTTAAAACTAAGAGAAGGCAATATTGAAAATGCATTGATCCATTACGAAAGGGAAGATTTTGCAGGTGCAAAATCCAGTGATGTTTTGCTGTATCAGCATCAACCTGATAAAGCACTCAAAGAAATTTTAATAAAAACGCTCGGTATAAAAGCAGTGGTTGATAAAAGAAGGAAGATCTATTTTATAGATAATGTAAAATTTCATTTTGATAAAGTTGAGGGTTTGGGAACTTTTGTTGAAGTAGAAGCCATTGATAAGAACGGAAGCATTGGCATAGAAAAATTACAGGCACAGTGTGATAAGTATACTGCGTTTTTTAATATTGCGAAAGATGATTTTGCTGCTGTTTCTTATAGCGATATGATTTTTGCAGAAAATTTAAGCACAAATTTGCTCTGATTGTTATTCACAGAAAGCCACCAATTCTGTGTTAATCTATGTTCTTAATCAGCGTGTATCTGTGGTTAAATACTACCTTTGCCCAATGGCAGAAGACTTAACAATCGTAACCGGCAGCAAAGTCGAAATTTACCAATCGCTTATTCCTCAAATTAAAGGCCTGTTAGATGGCGAGCCCGATTTTATTGCTAATCTGGCAAATGTTGCAGCAGCACTTAAAGAACAGTTTGGATGGTTATGGGTTGGTTTTTATTTAGTGAAGCCCGATTCCAAAAACAGCGCTGAATCAGAATTAGTTCTTGGGCCTTTCCAGGGACCGGTTGCTTGTACAAGAATTAAAAAGGGAAGAGGCGTTTGTGGTGCTGTATGGCAGAATGCTGAAACATTGATTGTGCCTGATGTTGAAAAATTTCCCGGCCATATTGCCTGCAGCAGTTTATCAAGATCGGAAATTGTAATTCCTCTAATAAAAAACGGTGGCGTAATTGGTGTTTTAGATGTTGACAGTAATGAACTTGACCAATTTAACGAAATAGATAAAAAATATTTGGAGGAAATTATCGAGGCAATACCTCTTTAAGATTTAGGTTCATTGTCCTTCCATCCCCACAAATACCGGCAGGCATAGGTTCTGTAAGGACTCCATTTTTTTGAAACCGAAAGCATTTCTTCTTTCATTGTTTTTTTATCAGATGCATCTATTTTATACAATTTGCACATGGCCTGCTGAATGCCCAGGTCGTCTACCGCAAAAACATCCTCTCTTCCTAAGGTAAACATCAGTATCATTTCTGCCGTCCACTGTCCAACACCTTTTATTTGGGTAAGATATTCGATCACTTCTTGGTTGCTCATTTTATAAAGTAAAGAATCGGTGGTCTTTTCTTCAATAAAAAAATTAGAAACGTTAAGTACATAGTTTGCTTTGGCGTTGCTCAGACCAATTCCTCTCAATATTTCAAAAGGTGTTCCCGCAATTTCCGCAGCGGATGGTTTATTGGTTTTATATAAAGCCAGAAAGCGTCGATGAAAAACATCAGCAACTTTTGTGCTTAGCTGTTGGCTCATGATGGAGTTGCACAAATGCAGGTACACATTTTTTCTTTTGGTTAATACAAATGGATCCTGCAGTTCAAGGATCTTTTTGAACTTTTTGTCTTTCGATAGATGTATTATGTGTTCCATAAAAAATTAACCACAAAGACACGAAGTTTCACAAAGAAAGCTTCGTGGTTCTTAGTGCCTTCGTGTCTTAGTGGTTTAAGAAAATTACTCCAGCCCCCAACTCATCTCTCCGCCTTTCTCATCTTTCAAACTAATTCCAATTTCGGTAAGCTGGTTGCGTATCTTATCGCTGGTTGCAAAATCTCTTTTTGCTTTTGCCTCTTTTCTTATGTCGATTAAAAGGTCCATTACGCCGCTCAGCAGTTCGTTATTGGCCACATCATTCTTTAATCCAAAAATATCTTCCAGATAAGCTTTAAATTTCTGCTGCAATAAAACTAATGTTGCTGATGAAATGGAATCAATATGTATCAGCCCGTCTTTTATCGAATTAATTACCGGAACCAACTCAAACATGCTGCCCAAAACTTTTGCCGTATTGAAATCATCATTCATAAACTCATCAAACTCGCTGATAAGCTTATTTACTTTGGCATCCAGCTCCGCATCCATTGCCGACTGCACATCGCCAACTGCCAACTGCTTCAACACTTCATAAGCATCCCATAATCTTTTAAATCCTTTTTCCGATGCCTGCAAAGCTTCATTACTGAAATCAAGTGTGCTGCGATAATGCGTTTGCAACATAAAGAACCGCACCACCATTGGCGCATAGGCTTTCTCTAAAAGCGGATGATCGCCGGTAAATAATTCGTCGGGCAGAAATCCATTGCCCAACGACTTGCTCATGCGGGTTCCGTTAACGGTAAGCATATTGGTATGCATCCATACATTAGCCGGACTGGTATGGTAGCAAGCTTGGCTCTGTGCAATTTCATTGGTATGATGGGTGGCAGCAAGGTCCATTCCTCCACCATGTATGTCAAATTTCTTTCCTAAATATTTTTCACTCATGGCCGAGCATTCTATATGCCAGCCGGGAAAACCCATTCCCCACGGACTTGGCCATTGCATCAGATGTTCGGGCTTGGCTTTTATCCAAAGGGCAAAATCCAACCGGCCACGTTTTTCATCCTGTCCGCCCAATTCCCTTGTTCCTTCCAAAAGGTCTTCCATTTTACGGTTGGTTAAAATACCGTAGGGCTGTTCTTTATTATATTTTTCCACATCAAAATACACAGTACCGTTTATCTCATAAGCATAGCCATTATCGATGATCTGCTTTGCAATTTCTATCTGCTCGGCAATATGGCCTGTGGCTGTTGGTTCAATTGATGGCGGCAGGTTGTTGAGTAACTGCATCACATGCCGAAAGCCCAGCGTATATTTCTGAACGATCTCCATGGGTTCAACTTTTTGCAGCCTTGCCAGTTTACTGAATTTGTCATCGCCTTCATCACGATCGCCTTCCAGGTGGCCGGCATCGGTTATGTTGCGTACATAGCGAACTTTATAACCCAGGTAAACAAGGTAGCGGTAAATAATATCAAAAGAAATAAATGTGCGGCAGTTGCCCAGGTGCACATCGCTGTACACCGTTGGACCACACACATACATACCCACATGATCGGGTGTAAGTGGCGTAAAGATTTCTTTCTCTCTGGTAAGTGTGTTATATATTTTCAAACTCATGTTCGGTTATTTTGTCTCTGGCAACGGGAATTCTGTTTGGCTTCGGTGGCGTCGCACTCTTGTACCTGCGTTCCCTTATTCAGCCTGTAATACTAAAGTAAATTTTTGTAAAGATATTAAGCTATGCCGCAAGGGCAACAGAAAAATTGATATGTAGCGAATATTTTCATGCAGATTGCTAAGGTATTACTTTTTATCCATCTCTACATCAGCGACGATAGGAAAGTGATCGCTCAGCTTTTTTTTGATGGTAAGGAACTGCAGCACATTCATTTTCTTATCGGCAAAAATATTATCAATCCTTAACACAGGAGATATACCGCTGAAGGTACGCCCGAGTCCGCCGCCTTTTTTTACAAACGCATTTTTGTGTCCTTTGCCAATGGTATGGTAAGCATAGCTGTTGGGCACATCATTAAAATCGCCGCCAATAATAACAGCGTATGGACTTTTTTCAATCTCTGCCCTTATGCGGTCGGCCTGTTGTTTCCTTTTCAAAAAGCCGGTTCTGAATTTCCCGATTATATTCTTCGACTCCTTAATAGCACTCTCATCTTCAACCGAAGGTTTATCAATGTACTTTAAATTGGAGCGGCTAAGTCTTAAAGATTGCAGGTGAATATTAAAAACCCGTATGGTATCGTTTCCTTTCAGGATATCTACAAATTGAAATATTGAGTTGTAATCGTGCGGATACCAGCTTATAGTTTGCTTGTTAATGATAGGGTATTTAGAAAAAATAATCAAGCCAAAATGAGCGTATCCCCAAAAATCTTCTTTGCTGTTGTAAGAATAAAAATAATTTTTGAAATGCAATTTCTCTAAAAAATCATCTACATGACCGTGGTCTGTTACCGTGCTGTCTTCGGCCACCATTTCCTGAAAACAGGCAACATCTGGTTGATACTCGTTGATCACATCAATCATTTGCTTTTTTACAGAAGGGTGAGCCTCATCGTCCATAACATTGAACTGGGCTACGTTCCAGGTCATTACCCTCACTGTGTTCTCCGGTTTTGCATTATTAAAGCTATGCGATAGCCGCAGCGGTAAAATATTGTTGACAGGGCCATAGGCCAGCAAAATAGCCACCAGGGAAATAATGATAAGGCGGGGCTTGATCATAAACAGCCAGAAAAAAATAAAGGCAATTAGTATCAATAAAAAATAAAAAGCAGAGAGTGTGAGCAACCCAATGGGCCATAAATATTTTGGATCAAACAGATAACCATAGCTGCCCAATAAAAATAATAGCGCCGCAATAATATTTACGATAACAAAAAAGCGCTTTGTCAGTCTGCGGAGAATATTTTTGGGCATGGCATAAAGGTACTGCTAAGCTCCCTAAAACTATGTGAAAGAAACAAGCGTTATTCTTCGCTGGCTCTTTTTAATATTTCTTTTTCTTCTTTGGTAAGATGATCGTAACCTTTTTGGTTGATCTTGTCGAGGATCTCGTCAACCCGCTGCTCAGTTACATTAGACGTTTTGTTAAAGGGCTGCCGGTTACCGGTATTATAAAAAACTTTCTCTTTTATGGGTTTGTACTTTTTGCCTTTTGTTGGATTAAAAAGGTTGATAAACCAATGGTATAAATTATTCATCCAGATACTGGCATCAATTTTATTCTCCAGCAATTTCACAAACAAAAAACCCGCAGCCGCACCGCCGATATGTGCAATGGGAAATGCCGTTGGTTTGTCGGCAACACCAGCAAGGTCAACAAGCACATATATTATGGTAAGTACCCAAATGGGTATGCCGTTTCTGATGTGCCTGAAAAAACGATATGTTGGTGCGATTAATGTAGCAGCAACAGCAACGGCCATTACTGCAGCATTGGCACCCAGTAAACTGGCCGAAGCGATATTTACTTTATCGGAAGGAATAGAATAAGTGGCTGCCACGAAAAATAAAGCACCGGCAAAGCCTCCATATAAATAAACAGGAATAAGTTTCTTGTTTCCTGTAAAGTTTTGCAGAATAGAACCGAATGCCCATAACCAAAGCATATTACTGAGCGTTCTAAAAACTTCCACGTCGCTGAACATGTAAGTGATCAATGTCCAGGGCCTTTCCCATAACCTGCTTATCCCGGCGGGCAATTGAAACCATGGCAACACTTTCGAAAAAAAAGCAGTGTCGGAGTGATCGTTAACCGATATTGCCGTTTTAATGATGAGCAGGGTTAAAAAGAAAACGGCATTGAAAACAAACAGCCACACCAATGCATTATCGGGCTGGCCCAAAGTAAAGCGTTGCCTTTTTATTTTATAATCAATATACCTGTCTGCTTCTCCCATGCTTTATTACGTAGTTTACAAAAGTACAAACCAAAAAAATAACAGAAATGTTAGTGTTAATAGAAAGTTTGTTTATCTGTTTTGTTCCAATAGAAAACCATGATTAATCCCATTACCAATCCACCAAGGTGGGCAAAGTGAGCAATATTATCACCTGCCGGATATACACCGCCAAATAAATCGTAGGCAGCCATCAGTGCTATGGCATATTTTGCTTTTACCGGAACAGGTATTGGAAAAATTATCAATTTGGTATTTGGAAAAAGGTATGCATAAGCTGCAAATAAACCCATAATTGCTCCTGATGCACCAACAGCGGGTACATTCTCTAAAGCTAAATGAGCAACACCGGCTGCAACACCGCATACAAAATAAAAAATCAAAAAGCGTTTTGGGCCCCAGGCCTTTTCCAACAAAGAGCCAAACATCCACAATACAAACATGTTGAAGAACAAATGGAAAAAGCCTCCATGAGCAAACATGTGAGTAACTACCTGGTAGGGCTCAAAAGCAGACGATTTGTATGGAAACAAAGCAATAATCCTGCTTATCTTTTCCTCGGGTCCGTCAAATAAAAACTGCACCAAATATACCAATGCATTAATGATGATCAAATTCAACACTACCGGTGTAGTGCGCTGAAACCTGTTTCCGTAGTTATTAAAAGCCATTTTGCAAATTTAGTTGTTTAGGATTACTTCAGTTTAAGCAACACCACACATTCAATATGGTGGGTGTGTGGAAACATGTCAACCGGCTGTATTTTTTCAACGGTATATTTTTCGCTGAGCAACGCCAGATCCCTTGCCTGTGTTGCGGTGTTACAGCTTACATATACGATTTTGGGTGCCGCTATTTCAAGCAACTTGTTCACTAATTTCTCATGCATACCGGCACGTGGAGGATCGGTAATAATCACATCGGGCCGCCCATGAAGCACAAAAAACTCATCGTTGCAAATCTTGATAACATCGCCTGCAAAAAATTCGGCGTGGCCAATATTATTTAATGCTGCATTTTCTTTGGCATCGTCAATTGCTTCCTCAATCACTTCAACTCCAATAATTTTTTTTGCCTGTTTGCTTACAAAAATGCCAATGCTGCCGGTTCCGCAATAAAGGTCATACACTATTTCGTTTCCGGTAAGCGCTGCAAAATCTCTGGTTATACCGTATAACTTTTCTGCTTGCCTGGTATTGGTCTGAAAAAACGATTTAGGTGAGACTTTAAATTCAAACTCTTCCAGCTTTTCGATAACATAACCTTTCCCAAAATAAACCTGTGGTGTAAGATCATAAATACTGTCGTTCCATTTTGGGTTTATGGTGTACAACAATGTTGTTATTTCGGGAGCTTCTTTTAATAAATGATCAAACAATTTTTTTCTGTCTGCTTCCTCATCATGGTTTAAACAAATGTTCACCATTAATTCGCCGGAGCTGCAAAGTCGTACAATAATATTACGCAGCCAGCCGCTGTGTTCCCTGATATCGTAAAACGAAAAATTGTTTTCTTTAGCGAATGAGCGAATGGTATTCCTGATCTTGTTATTTACATCATCCATTAAATAACATTCGTCAATGTCGATTACTTTATCAAAAATACGGGGAACGTGAAAACCAAGGGCTCCTTCCTGTATGGGATTTTCTGTCGCTATTTCTTCAGCCAGTAAATACCTTTTATTGCTGAAGGTAAATTCCAGTTTGTTTCTGTAATGAATGGTTTCGTCGCTGCCAACAATAGGCATTATTTCTGCTGATTCAATTTTTCCGATCCGCCTGAGATTTTGTTCTGCTTCCTGCTGTTTGTATTCCAGCTGTTTTGTATAAGGCAGCATTTGCCACTTACAACCGCCGCAAACACCAAAATGTTTACAAAACGGCGCTACTCTTTCTTTCGACTGTTCTTTTATTTTTAATACCCTGCCTTCGGCCCAGTCCTTTTTATTTTTAACCAGCATCACATCTGCAACATCGCCAGGCACAGCTCCTGATATAAAAATAACTTTGCCCTCATGTTTAGCCAGCGATTTGCCTTCGGCAGCATAGCCTGTGATCAGGAGGTCTTCCAGTACAATTTTTCTGTTTTTTTTACCCACGGCTGCAAAAATACCGTAATAATCTTCAAAACTGTTTTGTTAACGATATGTAATTGTTATACCGGCGCATAAGCCTCAAATGCATATAAACCAACGAATTTAAATACATTTGCTATCCTTAAACGATGATGAAAAAATACACAGTATTTATTTTTGCTGCCTTAATCTCCACTTCTGCATTTTCACAGGGATATCAGGTTACCCTGAATGCGCCAGGATATGTAAACGGCATCACCTATCTCACCTATTACATGGGCAGTAATTTCAACATTGCCGATTCGGCTGCTATCAGCAATAGCGGAGTCGCTGTTTTTAAAGGCGATAAAAAACTGGTCCCAGGCATTTATTCTATTTTTTTTCCAGATAAAAAAACCAGGGTTGAGTTTTTAATAGATAAGGAACAGATTATTTCTGTAACTGCCGACACCTCCGACCTGATGAATAAAACAGTGGTGACCGGGTCACCCGAAAACAACCTGTATATGCAGTACATGAAATTTGCTGCTGCAAAAGGAAAACTGATTCAACAGGAAAGAATGGCTTACAACGCATCGGTTACCGCCGAAGATTCTTTACTGCATGAGAATAATTACACAACCTACAATAACGAGCTTAACGCTTATCGTGAAAATATTATTACCAATCAACCAAAGTCGATGATGGCTGCTTTGCTAAGCGCTATGAAAGAACCTGTTTACCCTTCAACTACTCCAATTACTAGAGAAGACTCGCTTAATAATTATTATCAGTACAGGAAACATTATTGGGACGGAATCAGTTTTATGGACGACCGTATCATCCGAACTCCGTTCTTTGTTAAAAAACTGGAAAGGTATTACCATGAAGTGATGTCGCCAGATCCGGATTCAATCATTCAGGATATCGACTATAAATTATTACTGGCCCGCTCGGCACCCGAAATGTTCAAATATATGCTGAATTGGGTAACCGACGAATATATCAATCCAAAATATATGGGACAGGATGCCGTGTTTGTTCACCTTTTTGAAAAATACCACAGCAAGGGAGTAAGCAGCTGGCTCAATGAAAAACAAATGGAAGCTATCAGCCGCAGGGCCTATATGCTGATGTCAAACTTGATTGGTGAAACTGCTGCCAACCTGGATATGCTTACCTATGATGATAAGCCAACCAGTTTGTACAATCTAAATGCTGATTATACCGTTATCTGTTTCTGGGATCCGCATTGCGGTCATTGTAAGGAAGAAATTCCGAGGCTGGATTCAATTTACAGGGCAAGCTGGAAGAACCATAACGTAAAAATATTTGCAGTGCTTACGCCCGAAAAAAATAAAAATGTTCATGAAGACTGGGTTTCCTTTATCAAAGAAAAGGGGCTTGGAGAATGGACACATGTGTACAAAACCAAGGAGATGGAAGAAGCAGATTATGCTGCGCAAAAACCCAGTTTTCGGCAGTTATATGATATCACATCTACCCCAACAGTTTATCTGCTGGATAAAGAGAAGCGTATTATTGGAAAGAAACTTACACTGCTGCAGTTGAATGATTTGCTGAATATAAAATGGAGTTCAACTCAATCTAAATAAACTAACAGGCTGATGAAAAAAATATTTTTAGTTTTCGCTTTTGCGGCATTTGCCTGCAGCGGAATTGCACAAACACTGTTTACCTATGGCAGCAATGCTGTAGATAAGAATGAGTTTATAAGGGCCTACAATAAAAACAAAACTCCTGTAGCTGATAAAGAGAAAGCATTACGTGAATATCTGGACCTTTACGTAAAATTCAAACTGAAAGTAAGGGCCGGACTTGATCAGAAACTTGATACCCTTCCGCAGCTTTTGTATGATGCACAAAGTTTCAGGGCGCAAATCGCAGACAGTTACCTCAATAACGAAAAAGCCCTCAATGGCTTATTGGATGAGGCTTTTATGCGTAGCCAGAAAGATCTGCATGTGCTGCACTTCTTTGTTCCCATGGATGCAAATATGCAACCGCAGGATACAATAAAAGCTTTCAAATCAGCGTCGGCTTTATATAATTCATTAACCGCAGGCAGAACAGATTATGCCCAGCTGGTTGCTGCAGAGCCGATACCTTGCAGGAATTCTGATCTTGGATTTATTACAGCCTTTACGCTTCCTTATGAATACGAGACCCTTATTTACGATCTAAAAAACGGGCAAACCAGTAAACCATACCGCACAAAAAATGGATGGCACTTGTTTAAACTTATTGGCGAACGTAAGGCAGTAGGCAAATGGAAAATTGCTCAGATTTTGATTTCTGTCCCTCCTGATGCAACAGAGGCCGACAAACTTGTTTTTAAAAAGAAAGCCGATTCAGTTTACAACCTATTAATGAAGGGTGATGATTTTGGAAAGACCGCCAGGCTGGTTAGCGACGATAAAGTTACCTATGGTAATAATGGTGAACTGCCCGAATTTGGTACAGGTAAGTATGAAATGGATTTTGAAAATGAAGCTTTCAAGCTTTCCAAAAATGGAGAGATAAGTGAACCCTTTTTAACCAGCTTTGGATATCATATTCTAAAATTACTGACGCACACGCCTGTAATTATCGACAGGAACGACCCCGGAATTCAGTTTGACCTCAAACAAAAAGTGCAGCAGGACTCCAGGATCAACACGGCAAGAGATCTTTTTGTTAAAGACGTGCTCAGCCAGGTTAGTTATAAAAAAAATAATTCAGTTCGTGATGCAGACCTCTTCAGGTATGCCGACAGCGCCTTATCTAATCTGAATTCTGAAACATCAAATACAACAGTCTTTCCTGTCAGTAATAAAACAATCTGCACATTTGCAAAATCAAAACTTACCGGAAAAGACTGGCTCGATTTCATCCGCAGTTATAAAGGAAACGGCGAATTGTACCAGGGAGAAAATAGCGAAGAGTTGCTCAGCAAGTTTATTAATAATTCGATTGTTGATTATTATAAAACTCACCTCGAAGATTTTAATCCTGATTTCAGATACCAGATGGAAGAATTTAAAGACGGAAATGTTTTGTTTGAGATAATGGAAAGGAATATATGGGGAAGGGCTGCCAATGACACTGAGGGATTACAAAAACATTATACAGAGAATAAAAATAAATACCTGTGGGCAGCCAGTGCCGATATCCTGTTGTTTAACTGTACTAATAAAACAGTTGCGGAGGAAGCCAGGGCTGCGTTAAAGAATGGGGCAGACTGGAAAGAAATAATGAGAGCCTCCAATAATAATATAATTGCCGATTCCGGAAGGTTTGAGCTATCGCAGCTACCGGTTGTAATTGATGCAGGCACACCTGTTGGGTTTATTTCGCAGGTAACTACAAGTACTATTGATGATAATACAAGCTTTCTGAAAATTGTTCGAAAATACGATGCCGGATTACAGCGTAGCTTTGAAGAAGCCCGGGGATTGGTTATTAACGATCACCAAATAGTACTTGAAGATAACTGGATTGCTGAACTGAAGAAAAAATATCCGGTTAAAATAAATGAATCGGTTTTTCAGTCGTTGTTGAAATAATATTGAATTTATTACGATTAAAGAGAAAACCCGCTGTTTACGGCGGGTTTCCTTTTTATAAAATTTCTTTCACTACATTACCAACAATATGTGGTCTGCCCAAAGTATAATAGTGTAGTACCGGTACGCCAAATTTTTTCAATTCCTGCGACTGATGCAGCAGCCACTCGGTCCCTACCCGCTCAACCCCCTCGTCGGTTTTACATTTGATTATTTCTTTGCTTAATGTGGCAGGCACATCAATATGAAAAATTTTAGGTAAAACAGTTAACTGCTTTTTTGTGTAAATAGGTTTAAGGCCCGGAATGATAGGCACCGTAATTCCTGCTTCACGACAGTCTTTTACAAAAGCATAGTACTTTTCGTTATCAAAAAACATCTGGGTAACTATATAGTCTGCGCCCATATCGACCTTCATTTTTAAATAATGCAGATCGCTGTCCATATTAGGTGCTTCAAAATGTTTTTCTGGATAGCCGGCTACACCTATGCAAAATTTTGTCTGGCTTGTGTTTTTCAGATCTTCTTCCAGGTATTTCCCTGCATTCAGATCAACTACCTGCCTTAACAGATCGCTGGCGTATTCATGCCCGCCGGGTTCGGGTAAAAATGCCGTTTCGTTTTTTGCTGCGTCGCCACGTAATACCAACACATTGTCAATACCCAGGTAATTCAAATTTATTAGGGCGTCTTCTGTTTCATTAATTCCAAAGCCGCCGCAAATTAAATGCGGAACGGTATCAACACTGTATTTATTCATTATAGCCGCACAAATGCTCTCCGTGCCCGGACGTTTACGAACCACTACTTTCTGAAAAGTACCGTCAGGTGTTTTTTTAAAAACGTGTTCACTTCGGTGATAGGTAACATTAATGTAGGCTGGTTTAAACTCCATCAAAGGGTCCAATTGCTGGTAAAGCGACTGGATGCCTTTCCCTTTCAGTGGTGGCAAAATCTCAAACGAGATCAAAGTGTCCTTAGCCTCGATGATATGATCTATTACTTTCATCCTTTAAATTAATGTGCAAACATACTTAAGGATACATAGATTATCAAAACCAGTATAGTAATACCGGGGTTTAAAATCCGATCAGTAGGCAATACTTTTAATGTATAGAGTACTCTGCCGGAAATAAACGGTTGCTGGCGGAGGAAGCCTGCGATAAACGATCCTTCTTACAATCCATGAATTCTTATTGTACCAAATCAAGTCGATAAGATCTCCGCTTTTTACGCCTTCATAGTAGTTTGCAGGAACATCGCCGATTCCGGTAGGCAAGGTGTCACTAATTCCCTTAACGGTAAAATCTTCTATAGCTCCGCTGTTAAAAGACGTATAGGTTTCATTCAGGGTTGCTGGATCTTTACAAAATAAATTAGATCCAGAATTGGCGAACTGGTAAAGGCCTCCGGTTTTTACGTTTAAATAATAAACCGTAGTGTCGGTATTGGTGTCCACTATATTCAGCCATTTTTCACCACCCAAAGTCTCTTCTGTTTTTGCCCTGTGAGTGAGCACTTTCGACGATTCAAGCGATCCATATGAATAGTAAGTAGTGTAATCATAGGTCCAGGTGGTTCCTAATTTAGGAGTCTGGCTTACAGGAACTACCGGCCCGCCACCAATCACATCAATCTCTTTCTGGCAGGAGCAAAATAAAATAAGAAAGGCAGACACAAATAAAATTCTGCCGAAAATCGGTAATCTCATTTATATAATTTTAATAAGAAATGTAAGAAGTAAATATAAACAAAATACCGAGTGAGATAATGAATTCAAACAATAGCCTTTTCTCCGGAAATTAAAATAATCCGTAAATCAGGCTCATCGCCCCTCAGAAATTTTTTCAGAGACGTATTTTAAAGTTTTGATAAACCATAGTAAAAAGATGAGGCTTTATACCAGTTCGCTTATTTTTGTAAAAACACAATAATTTGAGCTTAACTATACAAACCAAAGATCTTGTAAAAGTATATGGCAGCCGTACGGTGGTAGACCATGTTTCATTTAACGTAAAACAAGGTGAGATTGTAGGCCTGCTGGGGCCGAATGGTGCCGGTAAAACAACATCGTTTTACCAGGTTGTAGGTTTGGTAAAACCAGATGAAGGAGAAGTTTTTTTAAACGATATCAACATTACCAAGCTACCCATGTACAAAAGGGCCAAAATGGGTATTGGTTACCTGCCCCAGGAAGCCAGTGTGTTTCGCAAGCTTAGTGTTGAGGATAATATACTGGCTGTTTTAGAAATGACTAAACTCAGTAAGGCTCAACAAAAAGAAAAACTGGAAACCCTGCTGGATGAATTTAACCTGCAGCGGGTTCGTAAAAACAATGGCGATACATTAAGTGGTGGTGAACGGCGCAGAACAGAAATTGCCCGTGCCCTTGCTGTTGATCCAAAATTTATTTTGCTGGATGAGCCTTTTGCCGGCGTTGATCCAATTGCTGTTGAAGATATTCAATCCATCGTTGCTAAATTAAAATTCCGCAATATAGGTATTCTTATTACCGATCATAATGTAAATGAAACCCTGTCTATCTGCGACCGTGCTTATTTATTAATTGACGGCAAAATATTTACCCACGGCACCGCCGAAGAGCTCGCCGGCGATGAACAGGTACGCCGTTTATACCTTGGTAAAAACTTTGAATTAAAGCGTAAGGATTATTTGCATGATGAAGCTGCCCGATAATTATTTATCTTGGCAATTAAATGAGGCTTCTTTCTTCGGCCATATCTAAATTAGCACGAATGCGCCTTTGGCGTATTGAAAACTGGAGCAAACACCCTGTTGCAGTACAGCGTGAGGTTTTACAGGAATTGGTAACAGCGGCGCAATACACTGAGTTTGGACGCAAGTATAATTTTTCAAAACTTTTTACTTTGAGAGAGTTTAAGAAAAATGTACCCATCCATACCTATGATGATATGAAACCGTACATACTTCGCATGATGGAAGGCGAAGAGAATATTTTATGGAACACTCCGGTTACCTGGTTTGCTAAATCATCAGGAACAACAAGCGATAAAAGCAAATTCATTCCCATCAGCGAAGAAAGTTTAAAAGAAAATCATTTTAAAGCAAGCAAAGACCTGCTCAGCAATTATTACAAAAATTTTCCGAGCAGCGACCTGTTAACTGGAAAGGGATTGGTGGTTGGTGGCTCTCACCAGATAAGTAAAATAAATGACGAAATTCAGTTTGGCGACCTGAGCGCCGTACTGATGCAAAACTCTCCCTTTTGGGGGCAATGGATAAGAACACCTGAGTTGAGTGTTGCCTTGATGGATGAATGGGAAAACAAAATTGAAAAACTGGCGCAGGTTACGGCGGAAGAAAATGTTACTTCGCTTGCAGGCGTACCAACCTGGACACTGCTTTTACTAAAACGCATTTTAGAAATAAAAAGAAAAACCACCATTAAAGAAGTGTGGCCCAATTTAGAACTTTACATAAATGGCGGAGTTGCGTTTGTTCCATACAAAGATCAGTTTGACAAAATTATTGGTGGTAAGATCAACTACCTGGAAATTTACAATGCCAGCGAAGGGTTTGTTGCAGCGCAGGTTAGCCCAGATGATGATGGTATGTTATTATTTACCGAACATGGTGTTTTTTATGAATTTATGCCTGCGGAAGAATACAAAAAAGAAAATCCGAAAACGGTTGGACTAAATCAAGTGCAGCTTGGCGTAAATTATGCTTTAGTGATGAGCACAACCGGCGGGCTTTGGCGTTATCTAATTGGCGATACGGTGCAATTCACCAGCCTGAATCCGTATCATATTAAAATAACCGGCCGCCTTAAACATTATATGAATGCATTTGGCGAAGAAGTTATAGTTGATAACAGCGACCGGGCTATAGCCCATGCAGCAGAAAAAACAAATGCAGTTGTATCAGACTATACTGCAGCGCCGGTTTATTTTTCGGATAACAACAATGGGGCACATGAATGGCTGATAGAGTTTGAAAAAGAACCGGATGATTTTAATAGATTCATTGAAGAGTTGGATAATGAACTAAAAAACCTCAATAGCGATTACGAAGCTAAGCGGCATAAAAGTATCGCTTTACGTTTGCCCATTGTTCATAAGTTACCTCCGGGTATTTTTACGGAATGGCTTCGAAGCAAGGGAAAACTGGGCGGGCAACATAAAGTGCCGCGGTTGAGTAACGAAAGAAATATGTTAGTGGAAATTCTTTCGATAAAAAATAAAAACATAACTTAAAATTTCTTAGAATACAAACTACTGATATGAAATTACTAGAAGGAAAAAACGCAATTATTACCGGCGCTGCCCGAGGCATTGGAGAAGGAATTGCCATAAAATTTGCCGGGCATGGGTGCAATGTGGCATTTACTTATGTTAGTGATAGCAGTGCAGAAAAAGCAAAAGCTCTTGAAGATAAATTGACCGGCATGGGTGTAAGGGCAAAAGCTTATCAGAGCAATGCCGGTGATTATGCAGCATGCGAAACTTTTGTGAATGATGTACTGAAAGAATTTGGAAGTATTGATATATGTGTAAACAACGCAGGCATTTCAAAAGACAACCTGTTAATGCGGATGACTCCTGAACAATGGGATGATGTGATGCAGATAAATTTGAAAAGTGTTTTCAACATGACCAAGCAGGTGATACGCCCAATGATGAAAGCCCGCAGTGGCAGCATCATAAATATGAGCAGCATCATTGGCGAAATGGGCAATGCCGGCCAAAGCAGTTATGCCGCCAGCAAGGCGGGCATTATTGGATTTACCAAAAGCATCGCAAAGGAACTGGGCAGCCGAAATATCCGCAGCAATGCTGTAGCGCCGGGTTTTGTTGAAACGGATATGACCAGTTATTTAAAAGAAGGTGAAGGTGCCGACAAATATAAAAATGACATTCCTCTTGGCCGGTTTGCCAGCACAGAAGATATTGCCAATGTTTGTTTGTTTTTAGCCTGCGATATGGGAAGTTATGTTACCGGCCAGGTTATAAGCGCATGCGGTGGATTGAATATTTAACTCTTAGTCTTAAACTTATTTATAGCATTCCTGGTAAACTCACTTAACACCAATTTGCCGCTGATTGCTGCCCTTTCTTTAAGCAACACATCCCAATGCTCAGTGCCAGCCCAAAAGGTTTTCTTCAATGCTGCCATCGCCTCGGGATTAGAATGAGCTAAAGTATTTGCCAATCGATAAACAGCCTCATCCATTCCTTCAATAGTTTCATACATTTCGGAAAACATGCCTTTTTTGCGGGCCCATTCTGCATTACGCCAGGTAGTGGCATCAATAGACAAACCACTGAATGCCGACACGCCGATTTTTCTTTCTACCGCCGGACCAACAACAAAGGGACCAATGCCAACAGCCAGTTCACTTAATTTAATATCTGCTTTGTTTGTCGCAATGGCATAATCAACCGAAGCTGCCAGACCAACCCCACCTCCAACACATTTACCCTGAATACGCCCAATAATAATTTTAGGGCATTTGCGCATGGCATTTATCACATTGGCAAAACCACTGAAAAATACCAACCCTTCTTTTTCGTCTTTGATTGCTATCAGTTCATCAAAACTGGCGCCGGCACAAAAGGTCTTGTCGCCGCCACTTTGCAGAATGATCACTTTGGTATCATCATGTGTTCCGGCAAAATGAATTTCCTTGGCCAGTTCTTCCAGAATTTTTCCGGGTAATGAGTTGCTTTGCGGATGAAAAAACTCAATGGTATTTATGCCGTGTTCGATATGGCTTTTTACATATGCTTTATCCATGGGTATTTTTTTTAAAAGTACAAAATTCACCATCAGCAAAACTCTTTATTGTGTAGAATTAATCAAATCGGTTACTTTGTGAATATTAACATTCCTGCAACCACAAACGAATACTCGTATTGTTTTTTTTAATACTATTTTTAACAAAAGCCTTTAGTTTTTAATGCGATATTTGATAGGTCATCAAACCGTCAAAATATGATTGGTGTAAGATTGAAATGCAACCTTATTTCTTCATCCGGTACCCTTTTTTCAATGCTGTGCCTGATATTTATACTTGGCCTCAGTTCCTGCGATAAAATACCAGCCGGTGGTGGTGGAACAGGAGGTGGCGGTGGTACCAGCAACCTTTCCGAAAGAATAATTTTAGATACCGCTTATGGCACTGATGTCAAGCAAAAAATGGATATCTATTTACCGGCAGGCCGCAATAATACAACAAAGCTTATTGTGATGATTCATGGCGGAGCATGGCAGGCTGGCGATAAAAATGAAATTAATAATTATAAAAATCTGCTTAGAGCTAAATGGCCGGGAGTTGCCATTGCCAACGTCAATTATCGTTTGGCAAGCAATACCGCCAATATACATCATACCGAAATTATGAACGACATAAGCAATGCGGTAAATTTTGTGGCGAATAATAAAACAGGTTTTGCCATTTCAGATACTATGGCTATGATTGGAGAAAGCGCCGGCGGACACCTGGCATTGTTGTACACCTACGCCCACAATACCAATAATTATGTGAAGGCTGTTTCGGATATATACGGACCTGCACAAATAAACGACTGGAGCTGGTACAATAGTTTTAATATTTTCCTGGGGCAGTCCATCAGCGCAGTTTTAACACAGTATACGGGAAGCCCCTGGACTACACCTACCACACCTTTGTATGAATCGGTAAGTCCGGTTGTTAGAGCAACAAGCCAATCAAAGCCAACAATTATTTTTCATGGAACTATTGACGTAATTGTACCCTTGTACCAAAGCCAGGCACTAAACAGCAAGCTATCTTCACTTGGTGTACCGCATGAGTATTATGAATATTTTTTAGACGGACATGGATTTAATTCAACCAATCAAAATGATTGTGCAAATAAAACAGTGGCATTTTTTCAGCAACACTTAAGATAAATATTGAACATCAAATCGGCAGATAAGCTTAACCCTGCTGATTTTTTTTGGCCACCATTGTCAATATTGTTGCCACGCCGGTTACTTCATCAGTTTCATCAATCATCTCTACCAGCCATTTTACAATTCCCTTATCAATATCATCGCCCCGCTTAAAGTCTTCGGGGTTTTCAACAACGCGTTTGTCGTTCAGTAATTTTTGTTTGCAGGTAAAGCGAATATGAATTTCGCTGCCGGGGTAAACCGGTTTGGTAAAACGAAGTTCATCTATTCCATAATTCAGCAGCACAGGATTCTTTTCATAACTATCCACAAATAATCCGGCCGCCATGCTCATGATAAAGTATCCATGTGCCACCTGTTGCTCAAACATAGTGTCTTTAAAATCGGTTGTTTTAATATGAGCATAAAAATGATCGCCGCTCAAATCTGCAAACTTATCTATGTCTTCAGATGTGATGGTTCTTTTTTCGGTAATGATCTGGTCGCCAATTTCCAGCTCTTCAAAATATTTGGTGAACGGATGTTTGCCCGGATTTTTCCCCTTGCCGTATTGCTGATAAACATCTGTTACTGCAGTAATTGTTGTTGGCGACCCTTGTATTGCCGTGCGTTGCAGATAATGTTTTACACCACGCAATCCGCCCATTTCTTCGCCGCCGCCTGCCCGTCCCGGACCGCCATGAACTAACAACGGCAGAGGAGAACCATGTCCGGTACTTTCTTTGGCGCATTCGTTATTCAAAATCAAGATACGGCCATGGTGAGTTGCTGCGTTAACCACATAATGCTGCGCTGTTTTATGATCGGCGGTAACAATGGTAGAGCATAAACTTCCTTTACCCAATTTGCTTAGTGCGATAGCATTCTCTGCATTCTTGTATGGCATGATGCTACTTACCGGACCAAATGCTTCTACTTCATGTACTTCTTTTGCATCAAAAGGTTTTTCATTCATCAACAATACCGGACTCATAAATGCGCCTTTGTTTGCATCAGCGTCAACAACATCTACGCTATCTAAACTGCCATAAATAATTTGGGATGATGCCAGTAATTTCTGAACCTGTTCTTTCACTTCGGTACGTTGTGTTTGTCCAGCTAATGAACCCATCCTCACAGATGCATTTAACGGATCGCCGATAACTGTTTGCGAAAGCGATTTGCTAATCTCTTTCCACACGTCTTCCATTTTATTTTCCGGAACAAATATTCTGCGGATGCCGGTGCAACGTTGTCCCGCTTTTAAAGTCATTTCCTTTCGCACTTCTTTGATGAAAATATTCCACTCCGGCATATCGGGTGTTACATCTTCAGCAAACACTATACAGTTTAGCGAATCGGCTTCCATATTAAAGGGAACATTCTCCTTTAAAATAACCGGGTTCGATTTCAGCATCAATCCTGTTGAAGCAGAACCAGTGAAAGTCACTACATCCTGCGATGTAAGATGATCGAGCATATCGCCTGCACTTCCGCAAACCAATTGCACGGCACCTTCGGGTAAAATTTTGCTGGCGATTATTTCTTTAACCACTACCTCTGTTAAATAACTCGTTACGGTTGCCGGCTTCACTATGCAGGGCATGCCTGCCAGCAGATTCACTGCAATTTTCTCCAGCATTCCCCATACGGGAAAATTAAATGCGTTAATGTGCACAGCTATTCCCTCCTTGGGTACTAAAATATGTGTGCCCATAAAAGTATTGTTCTCACTCAGGTTATGGCTGTCGCCATCCACTGCAAATGTTGTGTTGGGCAATTTTCGGCGCAGCGACGCATTTGCAAAAAGGTTACCAATACCTCCTTCAATGTCAACCCAGCTATCTGCTTTGGTTGCGCCGGTTTTATAACTGATGGCATAAAATTTATCCAGGTGATTTCTTAAATGAAGCGCCAATGCCTTAAGCATATTACCACGCTCATGAAAAGTCATTTTTCTTAAAGCGGGATTTCCAACCTTTCTTCCATAATCAAGTATAGCCTTGTAGTCGAGGCCTTTTGTTGTAGCAAAGGCAATGGTTTCTCCGGTAACCGCATTAAATAACTCCTGTCCGTTTCCATCGCCGGTTATCCAGTTGCCGGTTATATAATTTTCAAGTTTCATCAATTGTAAATTTTAATCTGCTAAGTTAACTTAAAAAGAAAAGAGGCAAAAAGCCTACACAATTAATTACATCAATCCAAATTGTCGCAGGTGATGGGTTACATGTTTATAATGCATTAAAACCCATTCTGCATAGTTCAGCTCACCAAAAACCGGGTGCATGATTCTTTTCTCAGGATCGGGTTTAAAATAATTTTCAAATGACCCGATAGCACCTGCTAATTTTTGTTTCGCCTCTTCTAAATTTGCAAATCGCAGAGGAGCGGGTTCTTCACCCAGCATGTTTTCGGGCGCCTTTGTATTTTCTCTGAATTGTTTTTCACTGTTTAAAAATTCGAGGTATTTTGGCAAATGTTCAACCGGCGTTGTTAGTTCAGCCTTAATTTTTCCGGTTGATATAAGATAAACTATTCCTACGTGCTCTATCATTTGTTGGGCATTCATCTTGCCCCATTTTGCAAGGGAGCCGGACTGAAGGTTATTAAAGAGTGGGATACATTCCTTTGTAACAAAATTCAATTTTTCCTGATCCATATTTTTTTATTTAGCATTACAATGTAAAATAAAAAAGCATCCCGTATTTAGGATGCTCAATACTTTTATTCATTATATACTTCTTATGCTCTTTTATCTATTTCTTTACAAAGCCGGGCAAAAATCTCATCAATGGTTCCTTCGCCTTTTACCATTACCACTTTATCAAATTGCTTATAATAATCGGCCACTACAGCAGTCTTGCTTCGGTATTCATTTATCCTTGCACGAATAACGCTTTCGTTGTCATCATCGCTTCTGCCGCTTGTTTCACCCCGTTTCAATAATCTTTTTATTAATTCCTCTTCACTTACTTCCAATGCCAACATGGCTGTTATGGGAGCTTTTTTTAGTTTAAGCAGTTTGTCAAGCGCTTTTGCCTGTTCCTTTGTTCTGGGAAATCCATCAAATAAGAATCCTTTAATTCCGGGGTTGTCATCCACCGCCGAACTGATCATACCAATAACTACTTCATCTGGTACCAGTTGCCCCTTGTCCATAAAATTTTGAGCCTCGTTACCAAGTGGTGTCTGTCGGTTTATTTCACTGCGTAACAAATCTCCGGTACTCAGGTGTTTTAAGCCGTATTTGGCCATCAATTTTTCGCTTTGCGTTCCTTTGCCACTTCCCGGAGGGCCAAATAAAATCAAATTAAACATATACTAAAAATCCTTGTGAGGACAGCAAATATAACAATCGTACTTTAAATATTCATTAACAGCATAATTAATCTGTTTAAAAACCTAAAATTGCCGCTTT
Source organism: Sphingobacteriales bacterium (assembly GCA_024642285.1). GTDB lineage: Bacteria > Bacteroidota > Bacteroidia > Chitinophagales > Chitinophagaceae > Ferruginibacter. The sequence continues at coordinate 18,126 of JAHEBJ010000007.1, read as the reverse complement.
TCGTACATACATGAAACTATTTATTACGAAATTTGTTTACTAATTATGCGACAGATCAACATTTTAGCAATAATTGCTTTTTTATTATTTTCAGGCTGTGCCAACTCACAGGTTAAACAAAACAATACAAAAACCATGGATTCCATTAAAAAAGATAATATAGTTTATTCGAAAACCGATACCGCCAAGGTAGAGATCAGCAATGAGGAGTGGAAGAAAATGTTGCCCGGTGATGTATATCATATATCACGTGAAAAAGGAACCGAACGTGCTTTCACCGGAAAATTCTGGGACCATAAAGAAGGCGGAACGTATTACTGCGCAGCCTGTGGTAATCCGCTATTTAACAGCAATGGAAAGTTTGAGAGTAATTGCGGCTGGCCTAGTTTTTTTGAACCCATCAGTAAGAGCAGCATCATTTACGCTCCCGACAATACTTTCGGTATGAGTCGCACAGAAGTAATGTGCGGTAAATGTAAAGGTCATTTAGGCCATGTATTTGACGATGGCCCTCCTCCAACCGGATTGCGTTATTGCATCAATTCGGTGATACTCGATTTTGAGAAAGCAAAGGTTGCAGAAAACAAATTTGATAAGAAACAATAATCAATCAGGCTTTCTTACACAAACCAATTAAATTTGCTGCAATTTAGCTGTTTTATAAAACGCCCCACTGTGCAAATATTTTGAGTAAGCCTCCGTGCCGTTTACTTCTGCAGGACTCCATATTGTCATTTTTTTATCAAGTCCTAATTTTTCGCAATTCAGATGAATGATATCCGTATCAGATTTGCCGGGTAAATACCATTCCAAGATTCCGCCGGCCGGAAGAGAGTCGGAAACCCTGGATGCATAAACTAATTTTATACGATTTTAAATCTGCCCACTCATCATTTCTTATTTGTAGGCTCGTATTTTTTTTGCATCTTCAGTACCTAAAAATCTATCAATGAAGAATATAGCTACGTTATTCCTTTGTTTTTGTCTACTCGGAACCTGCTGCACTGCAGTTGCTCAAAAAATTTCACTAGACCAGTTTAAAAATTTAAAACCCCGCAGCATTGGCCCGGCCGGAATGAGCGGCAGGGTAACCACTATTGATGCGCTGCACACTAATCCCGATCTTATTTATATAGGTACTGCATCGGGCGGTGTTTGGAAAACCGAAAACAGCGGGGCCAACTGGACAGCAGTTTTTGATGAACAGCCCACATTGAATATCGGTGCTGTTGCCATTCAACAAAGCAACCCCTCCGTGGTTTGGGTAGGAACAGGCGAAGGAAATCCACGCAACTCCATAAATATTGGCGGTGGAATTTATAAAACAATGGATGGCGGAAAGAACTGGATTATGCTGGGTTTGGAAAAAACCAAAAACATTCACCGAATTATCATCGATCCAAATAATCCCAACACGGTTTATGTTGCTGCTATAGGAAATCCTTACAGCATACATCCCGAACGTGGTGTTTATAAAACAACTGATGGGGGCGATAGCTGGAAACTAATATTACACACAAATGATAGCAGCGGTTGTGCCGATTTGGTGATGGACCCAACGAATCCTAATAAGTTAATTGCCTCTATGTGGCAACACCAGCGTACGCCCTGGAGTTTTTACAGTGGTGGAAACGGAAGTGGTTTGTACATTACGGTTGATGGTGGAAAGAACTGGAAAAAGCTGGGTAAGGCCGATGGTATACCCGATGGAGAACTGGGACGAACAGGATTAACTATTGCTTATAACGAACCCTCCAGAGTATATGCATTGATAGAAGCTACTAAAAATGGTTTGTATATATCCGACGACGGTGGTTTTAAATGGGAGTTGGTCAACAGCGATAAATCAGAAGTGACCAACCGTGCATTTTATTTTCAGGATATACGTGTTGACCCCAAAAATGAGAATCGTTTGTACAATATCAAACAAACCATTACCATGAGTGAGGATGGTGGAAATTCTTTTAAAACAATTATTCCTTACAGCGGTATCCATCCTGATCATCATGCCTTTTGGATAAACCCGTTAGACCCCAATTTAATTATTGACGGAAACGATGGTGGTATCGGCATCAGCAGGGACCGTGGCCGCAACTGGAACTTTAATGAGCTGATTCCTGTTGGACAATTTTATCATATTGCTGTAGATAACAAAATACCTTACAACATTATGGGCGGTATGCAGGACAACGGAACCTGGCGTGGACCTGCTTATATCTGGCGTGGCGGCGGCATACGCAATTATTACTGGGATAATATTGGCGGCGGAGATGGCTTTGACGCTGCTCCGGATCCGGATAACAATGACTGGGTCTACTCGATGAGTCAGGGCGGGAATTTAGGAAAACAAAATGTTGAAACCGGTGAGCGGATGGCCATTCAGCCGCCAATGCCCGACTTAAAAACAAGATTACGTTTTAACTGGAATGCAGCGTTTGCGCAAGACCTCTTCGATTCAAAAACTATTTATTACGGCAGCCAGTTTGTACATAAAAGCACAAATAAAGGACTGACCTGGGAGATCATTTCTCCTGACCTTACAACAGATAATAAGGAACAACAAAAGCAAGATGATAACGGCGGCTTATCTGTAGATATAACCGGAGCAGAAAATTATAATACCATTCTCTGCATTGAGCCATCGGCAAAAGATAAAAATATTATTTGGGTGGGTACCGATGATGGCAACGTACAGTTAAGTAAAGATGCTGGAAAAACATGGACAAACTTTCGTGGAAAAATTCCCGGAATGCCTTTAGGTGCATGGATACACCAGATACGTGCAAGCCGCTATAATGCAGGCGAAGCATTCGTTGTATGTAACGATTATCGTCGTGCCGATTTTAAACCCTATATCTTCCGCACAAAAAATTATGGCCAGACATGGGAGCGTATGGTAGATGAGAAAAAAGTAATTGGGTACACTTTGTGTATGATACAGGATCCGGTGGAACCCAATTTAATTTTTGTAGGCACAGAAAACGGGCTTTGGATAAGTTTTGATAACGGTACAGTTTTCCAGCAGTGGAAAAATGGTTATCCGTCAGTATCAACCTACGATATGGCGATTCAAGAAAGAGAAGCAGACTTGGTGATTGGCACATTCGGCAGGGCTATTTATGTTTTTGACGACATAGGACCTTTACGAAAAGTTGCTGCAAACAACGGCAATACATTCTCAAAAAAATTAACAGTATTTCCTGCTCCGGAAGCTTATATGGCGAGGTACCGGGCGCAGCCTGGTTACGATTGGAGTAGTTGGGGGTTGTATGAAGGCGAGAACAGGGGCCGTGGTGCATCCTATTCATTCTTTATAAAACCAAATGAAAAAACAGATAGTTCGAAAAGAGCGAGGAAAGATTCTGCCGTTGTAAAAATTTACGACCCACAAAATGAGTTGATACGAACACTAAAATATAAAGTTGATACCGGCCTTAACAGAAACAGCTGGGGGTTTGAAGCCAGGGGAATACGTCAGCCGGGATCTCCAAAGCCAAAACCAAATTCACCTGAACCAAGAGGCTTATCAGTTTTTCCGGGTATTTATAAATTAGTTGTTACTGTAGGGAAGGAATCCGACTCAACAATGATTGTTGTGAATCATGACCCGTCAGCCCCAGACAGCAAAGAAGTTTACGATGCCAAAATGAAAATGATTGACAGGCTGGATAAAAGTACTTTGCGGCTTGTTGAAGTAACAGATCGACTTAGTGATGCAGAAGAAACAATCGCTAAAATTGAAGGGCAATTAAAAAATGAAGACGGCAAAGCTATTGACAGTTTAAAAAAAGCCGGCAAGGAGATGACAGATTCTATAAAAAGCATCCGCAGTTTTATCTTTGGCAAACCGCAGGAAAAACAAGGTTATGGCTCTCCGTACCAGCTAACTGTTAATGGCACTTTAGGCGAAGCCCGTGGCGAAGTGTTGCGTAAAATTAAAGTCCCCGATCAACAGGAAATGAGATTAGCAACAGAGGCCGAACAAATGGTTAACGAGGCTGTGCAAAAAACAAATACTTTTTTTAATGGTAAATGGGAGGAATATAAAAAACTGGTTGATGCAACGCCACTTAGTCTGTTTAAGCCATATAAGGTAATTGATTAATTTTTTATCGATTTATACAGGAGGCGCTTATTAAGCGCCTCTTTTTTTATTCTTTGCCATACCCTCTTAAATTTTTACTTTTGTCAACTAACGACTAGCTTATGAATAATGTAAAACTGAGTGTACTGGCCGAAACTATGAGGGGTTCTGAGATTGTCAAACTCGGCGCTTCTATCAAAGAAAAAATAAAGCAGGGCGAAAAAATCTATAACTATACTATCGGCGATTTTGATTCATCAATATTCCCAATTCCTGTTGAGCTGGAAGAGGAGATCATTACCGCTTATAAAAATAAACACACTACTTATCCCGCGGCCGATGGCAACATGGATCTGAGAGAAGCAGTTTCATCTTTTATGAAACAAAGAGGTGGACTGGATTATTCAGCTGGCGAAATCTTAATCGCCGCTGGCGGCAGGCCGCTTATCTATGCGCTGTACAGGGCCATTGTTGATAAAGGAGATAAAGTGATTTATCCAGCGCCCAGCTGGAATAATAATCACTATGTACATTTCACCGAGGGTGAGCATGTCATGCTGGAAGCAAAAAAAGAAAACAACTTCATGCTTACGGCAGCGCAGATAAAAGAGCATATAAAGGGTGCCTCATTACTTTCATTATGTTCTCCGTTAAACCCAACAGGAACTACTTTTTCAAAAACCGAGCTAACAGCCATTTGCGACATTGTGCTTGACGAAAATAAAAGCCGTGCGGAAGGAGAAAAGAAATTATACCTGATGTATGACCAGATTTATTGGACGCTTACTTTTGGGGATACTGTTCACTACGACCCGGTAACACTTCGACCTGAAATGAGATCGTATACTGTTTTTATTGATGGAATCAGCAAAGCATTTGCAGGAACCGGTGTTCGGGTTGGCTGGGCGCTGGGTCCAACAGAGGTGCTTACTAAAATGCGTGCCATTAACAGTCACCTTGGCGCATGGGCGCCAATGGCCGAGCAAAGAGCTGTTGCAAAATACTTATTGAAAACAGAAGCTATCGACTTATTTTTTGCAAATTTCAAATCGGAAATAAATGAAAGGTTGCAAAAAATATTTGACGGTTTTCAGCAAATGAAAACCGCTGGCTTTAGTGTTGATGCTATTGCGCCAGAAGCCGCAATTTATCTTACCATACAAATTGATTATGCCGGAAGAACAACATCCGAAGGAACAACATTAAGCACACAGGCAGATGTAACTTCATATATTTTAGATGAAGCAAAAATTGCCGTAGTTCCTTTTTATGCATTTGGCGCAAACCGCGACAGCAGCTGGTACAGGCTGAGCGTGGGAACATGTAAAAAAGAAGAGATTAATGAAATGCTTGGAGCGCTGAAAAGTGCACTAAGTAAATTGAGTTGATTTTTTTAAATACCAGAGCCGCATTAATTCTTGCAACTTAAAAAAACAAAAGGTTTTAATTCGCTAAGACGAATCAGTTTGCGAAGCTGCAGCGGTTTGGTAATCACCCTGTATTTATTCAGGTCAATAATTTCATGAGCAATTACCAGGTTATCTAATCTCTCAATAGAATACAGGAGTTGATGGAGTAATTCAACCTCATGCTCTATAGCTTGTGGCGTCATTAATTCCTGGTTGAACAAAACCAAAAGATCGCGGTTTGCGTTGTTCATCTTTGGGAAGATTTAAAAACTGCTATTTGTACCCCGACATGCCCGATATATTAGGACAGCCGCACCCTTTTTTAGTAGAGGCGCAGCCCGTTGAAACCAATACAGTGAACAGGATTAACAGTAGTAACGGTAATTTGTTTATTTGTTTCATAATTTCAGGTTACAATTTAAACTATTTTAATTAACATTTATTGCATTGTTTTGATCAAAGTGGAAAATTTTAACAGTCGTACAGGTTGTCCCAGAGTCTTGATTGCTCCACTTGATTGGGGGCTTGGGCACGCAACCCGCTGCATTCCAGTTATATTGAAGCTTATCAACCTAAACTGTCAAGTGGTAATTGCTGCAGAAGGCGCTGCGTTTCATTTGCTCAAAAAGGAGTTTCCTGATTTGAAATTTATTCATTTAAAAGGATATCGTGTAAGGTACAGCCGCAGAAAAATATGGTTTCCGTTAAAAGTCTTTATTCAGATTCCTAAAATAATTTATCGGATCTATAAAGAACGCCGGTGGCTAAAAAAAACTGTTGAACAATATAAAATTGACGCTGTCATTTCTGATAACCGTTTCGGTTTGTGTTATAAAAAGATTCCTTCGGTTTATATTACTCACCAGTTATTGATAAAAACGGGCTGGTCATTTACCGAAAAAATACTGCTGAAATTTAATTATCGTTTAATAAATAAATTTACTGTTTGCTGGGTTCCCGACCTGGAAGGCAAGGTTAATCTGGCTGGCGATCTGTCGCATCCGGCCAGGCTGCCAAAAACTCCGGTTAGCTATATTGGTCCGTTATCCAGGTTTAAAAAATCTGATGAAGTTTTAAAATATGAGCTTTGTATCGTTCTCTCTGGGCCCGAGCCGCAACGGACTGTTTTCGAAAACATAATTTTCCAAGAACTCACCGGCCTTACCAAACCTGCAATTTTGGTAAGGGGCCTGCCTTTGGAGACAAAAATTCCGTCAGTAGAAAATCCGCTTGTTGAAATTGTAAATCACTTACCATCCAAGGAACTAAACCGTGTTTTGCTACAGTCGAAACAAGTTGTTTGCCGGAGTGGATATTCCAGTATAATGGATCTTGTCACACTTCAAAAAACAGCAACACTTGTGCCTACGCCCGGACAAACAGAACAGGAGTATCTGGCAGATTTTTTACATGGTCAAAGATTTTTTTATACCTCCAATCAGCACAATTTCTCGTTACATGATGCAATAAATGAAACGGAATCATTAGAGAAGATCCTGTCTGTTGATTTTAAAAACAGTCTGGATTATGTGGTAGAAAATTTTGTTTCGGAGTTGAATGCAATCAACAATCAAGATATTTAAACCCCCGTATTATTATTTTTAGATCAAGAAACGGGGAATAGCTGGCAGCATACCATGAATCAGTTTTAAGTAAACTTTCTTCAGGTAGCTCGTTTAAGTCAACCGGAAGTGACGTGCTGCTTATTACAGCCCTTTTCAATTCGGGCAATTTATTTTTGTCTGTGGCATACCCTATCCAGGTTTTCTTTGTCATCAACACCAATAAAACATTCCTGTAAAAACCAGGTATATTTTTTTTCACAAACACTATTACGGGAAATGCTGCAATAAAAACAATCGATATCAAAAGATCCGTAAGTCTTTTGTTGCGCCTGTTAATAGGTTTATCAATACGGTAAATTTTTGAACGCGCTACATAATCTCCTGAATAATTCCGGCTATCACTTCCAACGATACTGTTACTTCCAGACGCATGAAACTTGTTACGAACTGCATTTTTTACGATGGTTACGCAATTAATGATCTCTTTATAAGTCAATCCATTTTCACAAAAAATGATCTCTCTAACAGGGTACCTTTTAATCAATTGGGGCAGTTGTTCAATATGCCCGATTGCTGTTTCTGATTCTTCGGCATTAACATTCACCCTTCCTAAAACCCTTTCGGGCATTCCAGCATTTTTCATTATCATGGTAATGGCTACAAAATCCTTTTCCCCCGACACTACAATAGTTTGACGGCGTTCATCTCCCTCATTGCTGGTTTCCAGATATCGCCATTTTATAAAAAGATGCCGTACAATGTTCAGCAGCATAAACGACAACATAATTCCAAATATCAATATGCCTCTTGAAAACCTGATCTTTTCGGGCAGCAGTGCATAAACACTTAGTAAAATCAGGGCTGCAAAAAAAGTAGACTTTACCAATTGTGATGTTTTATATCCTTTGTCATACAGACCTGAATAATACGCAGCTGTTAAAAAAATGGCGGTGAAAACCGGGAAAGCGATATAAATAACATTAGGAGAATAATTGATCTCCTGTCGTATGTATGTACTCCACAAAAATTTGATGATCCAGAATGATGTAAAAATAATAGCGGCATCGAGTATAGGAAGTCCGGTTTTCTTCAGCAAGGTTCCCAGCGCAGTAAATACAGCTCTGAAGAAAATTCCCGTCTGAATTAAAAAAGTAAAAATGCCAGCCCTGGTTCCGCTGTAGTGTTTTTTTACAAACAAGCTCATGGCTTTGTAAAACAGGCGCACATAATTCATGCTGCCCCTTTTTGTGCTTTCGCCCTTAAAATGAATAACGGGGGTTTCGGCAAAATAAAAATTCTTATAACCGGCCTGTTGTATCCTGTAGCTCAGGTCGATATCTTCGCCATACATGAAAAACTGCTCGTCAAAATTTCCAACCTCATCCAATACTTTTCTCCTGATCATCATAAATGCACCTGCCAGTACATCTGTTTCATGGTTGTCATTCTCAGACAAGTGTCCCATGTGATAACGGGCAAATAATTTTGACTCAGGAAACAACCTGGCCAATCCAGATAACTTGAACAGCGAAGTCAGCGGCGAAGGAAAAGCTCTCTTGCTTTCTTTTAAAAAATTACCGGATCCATCAATCATTTTTACACCAAGTGCGCCGGCGCTTTTATTCTGTTCAAAAAAAGCCAGGCATTTTACAAAACATTCTTCCGGCACCAATGTATCAGGATTCAGATACAGGATAAATTCTCCTTCGGCATTCGCCGTAGCCAGGTTGTTGGCTTTTGCAAACCCAACATTCTGGCTGTTCCATAAAAACTTAACATCAGGAAAAAGTGGTGTTAAAAAATCTCTGCTGCCATCGGTAGAATTATTATCTACAACAATAATTTCAGCGTCTAAATGTAAACAGGCTTTTTGAACCGAATGCAGGCATTGCTCCAGAAAATATTTTACATTATAGTTTACAATGATGACCGACAAATGCATATTCAAATATAGTAAAGAAGCCTTTGTATATTTGCGCCATGCTGAAAACAACACTTTTACATGCGGTAGAAGCTGGCGCTGAACAACTCAGGCACTACTTTAATAACGACGATTTAAAAATCAGCAATAAGGAAGGAATCAACAACCTTGTTACTGAAGCTGATCACGCTGCAGAAAAAGCTATCATTGGTGCGATAAAGGCCGAGTTTCCCGATCATTTTATTTTGAGCGAAGAGGTAGGAGAAATCGTATCGGACAGTAATGTAAAGTGGATTATTGATCCCATTGACGGCACTGTCAACTTTGCCAGCGGTATTCCGCTGTGTTGTGTGAGCATTGGCGTAGAACAAAATGGCGAGATGATCTTTGGTGCAGTTTATAATCCTTTCATGAATGAAATGTTTTTTGCTGAAAAAGGAATGGGCGCAACCCTGAATAACCAAAGAATAGAAGTTAGTAAAAAGACACAGGTGAAGCATAGTTGCCTGGTTACCGGATTCCCCTATACTTATTTAGACATGCCAAATGGACCCTTACAGGTTTTTGAGAAACTGGTTCGCAAAGGCGTTCCTGTTCGCAGGATTGGAAGCGCAGCAATAGACCTGTGTTGGGTTGCTGCCGGCAGGTTTGAGGGTTTTTTTGAACACAGCTTAAGTACCTGGGATACGGCAGCGGGATATTTGATTGTTGAAGAAGCCGGCGGCAGGGTTACAGACATGGACGGAAACAAGTATTCACCTTACCAGAAAAAATTAGTAGCAACAAACGGTTTAATTCATGATGAACTGCTGGATGTAATTCATAACAGAAAACAAATTTAAAATGGAGGAGCGTACGGAAATATCAACACTTGGTGAATTTGGTTTAATAGATCATCTGACCAAAAACAACGAAACAAAAAATGCATCGACAGTTCTAAGTGTTGGTGATGATGCAGCTGTGATAGATCATTTTGGCAGACAAACTGTAGTAAGTACCGACCTGTTACTGGAAGGTATTCATTTTGACTTGATGTACACGCCGCTGAAACATCTGGGTTACAAATCGGTCGTCGCCAATATCAGCGATATATATGCGATGAATGCAACGCCAACGCAAATTGTCATCAGCATTGGCATCAGTAATAAGTTTAGTGTTGAAGCATTAGATGAATTTTATAGCGGAGTATATACAGCTTGCGAAAAGTACAATGTTGATTTGGTTGGTGGCGATACAACAACATCACAGCGGGGGTTTGTCATCAGCATTACAGCCATTGGCGAAGTAGCGCCCGATAATTTCGTAAAAAGAGATGGAGCAAAAGTTAACGACCTGATTTGTGTGAGTGGCGATTTGGGCGGCGCTTTTTTAGGATTGACCATCTTAGAAAGAGAGAAAAAAATATTTGAAGAAACCGGTGCACAACCCGACCTGGAAAACAGGGCGTACATTGTTGGTCGCTTATTAAAACCCGAGGCCAGGAAAGACGTGATAGACTATTTTGCAGAACAAAAAATTGTACCAACCAGCATGATGGACATCAGCGATGGTCTCAGCAGTGAGATGATGCATATTTGCAAACAAAGCAACGTGGGCTGTGTGCTGTATGAAGACAAACTTCCGTTGAACGAAGATAGCAAAAACTTTGCCTACAAGCTTGAACTTGATCCTACTGCCTGTGCTTTAAGCGGCGGTGAAGATTATGAATTGTTATTCACAATCAGTCAGGCTGATCATAAAAAAATTGAACAGAATAACGGCTTGAGTATAATTGGATACATTACTGAGGCGGCGGCAGGAAAAAAATTTATCACTCGTGGCGGCAATACACATGACCTGGTAGCACAGGGATGGAATCATATTAAGTAAACAGAAACCACTATTAGAAACATATTCAGCGGGATGATTTCCTGTTTGTACAACCGAAAAATGAAAACAGTAAAAAATATCTTTTTCTTTTCATTGGCTCTGTTATTGTTTTCCTGTTCTGCAAGTAAAAAATCTTACAACCCTAACAAAAAATTTTCTCCGCAACAATTACAAGAAGATTACATTTTACTACGAAACATTTTAGAAGCAAAACACCCGTCTCTTTATTGGTACACATCAAAAGACAGCATGGATATGTATTTTGATAAGTACTATAGTAAGCTAAGTGACAGCATGACCGAGCAGCAATTTGGCTGGCAGGTGCTGGCACCGCTAACCAATAAAATTCATTGCGGCCACACCAGTTTTGGCCGTAGCAGGGCTTATAACCGCTGGGCCGCAGGTAAAAAATTTCCATCCTTCCCGTTGTTCTTAAAAAGCTGGAATGATACATTGGCCATAACCAATAACCTCAACCGGAAAGACTCTTTATTAAAAAGAGGAATGCTGGTTACTTCCATCAACGGAGTAAAAAACGAAGAACTTAAAAGCGCCATGTTTAATTATATGGTGGAGGATGGTTATGCCGATAATGTAAATTACATCAGGCTGAGCAGCAATTTCCCTTACTACTACCGGAATATTTTTGGAATCAGTAAAAATTATTCGGTTGGTTACTTAGACAGTCTGGGCTCCGAAAAAACAATTTCACTTCCTGTATTTGAAATTGTAAAAGACAGCAGCAAAAAAGATAAACCCAAAGACCGGGCAAAAAGGGAGAAGCGAAGCAAAAAGGAAATACGGCAGAGGCGTTTGCTCAACGATCGATCACTGTCCATTGATACAACAAGCAACACCGCCATCGTAACTATCAATACTTTTTCATCGGGCAATCTCCGTAAGTTTTATCGCCAGACCTTTAGTTACATTAAGAAAACAGGTATTGATAACGTGGTGCTGGATATCCGCAGCAACGGCGGAGGAAGGATCAGGCTATCAACCCTGTTAACCAAATATGTAACCCGTACAAATTTTAAAGTAGCCGACACTAGTTTTGCTATCAGTAAAACCCTGCGTCCCTATTCAAAATATATTAAACAACCTTTCATAAATAATCTCGGTCTTTTTTTTCTTACTAAAAAAAGACAAGATGGAAAGTACCATTTTGGCCATTGGGAACGGAAGCTGAATAAACCCAAAAAAACCAATCACTATTCCGGAAAATTGTACGTGCTGATAAACGGAAACACATTTTCGGCCGCTTCGCTTTTTGGCAATGCTGTTAAAGGCCAGCCCGGCGTTGTTTTGCTGGGAGAAGAAACCGGCGGAGGATGGCACGGAAATAATGGAATTCTGATTCCGGATATTATATTACCGAACACGCATTTAAAAGTCAGGCTCCCTTTATTCAGGCTAGTTCAATACAATCATGTACCTAAAGACGGTCGCGGCATTCAGCCCGACATTTATATTGGTACTAACTATGATGCTTTTCTGAAAGGAATTGATTATAAAATGCAGGTTGTAATGGAGATGATCAGGAATTCGAGGTATTAGGTATTGGTAGTTAGGTGTTAGAAAACTTTTTTTACAAAATATTAAACGGGTCTGCATCTTTCCAAAAAGGAAATTTAGCTCTTGCTTCATCGAGCAACTCTTTCTGTAGTATAATAGTATTCACGTCTTCTTCATCAGCCATATGGTAAAGTACTTGTCCTAATGGATCAATAACCAAACTGTTGCCGCTATAATAAATATTATTAGCATCGCTACCCACTCTGTTCACACCAACAACATAACATTGGTTTTCTATTGCACGGGCACATAATAATGTTTTCCAGGCATGGCTGCGGCGCTCGGGCCAGTTGGCAACGTATATCAAAACATCATACTCGACGCCGCTTTCTTTTTGTTGCTGCCTTGCCCATACCGGAAACCGCAGGTCGTAGCAGATTAATAAATTTATTTTCCATCCCTTAACAGACGCTATGAATCTTTTACTGCCGCCGCTATAATGTTTGTCTTCCTCGCCATAGGCAAACAAATGCCTTTTATCATAATGACCATATTGGCCATTGGGCAACATCCATATCAGCCTGTTATAATAATTACCCTCTTCTTCAATAATAACACTACCCGTAAGCACAATTGCATTTTCACGACTAACTCTCTTCATCCATTCTACTGTTTCTCCTTCCATAGTTTCGGCAAGTTCTTCGGGCCTCATGCTAAATCCCGTGCTGAACATTTCCGGCAATACTACAATTTCAGTTTTCTCTTCAATACTATTAATTTTTTCTTCCAGCATGCGAAGGTTTGCTGATTTTTCTTCCCAAACCAGATTGCTTTGTATGGTTGTAATGCTTAGCGTTGACATACATCTTGTTTATATTCAAAATTACGGATTGATAAAGATAATTATCTGAAATAGTTGCTGCGTAGAGGTTTTATCGGTCATTAAAAAACAAAACAGTACTTTTGCCTTCCACTTACTTTCTTAAAGCAGCCTGTTGCAGGCTATGTGGAGAAAAATATTTCCTGCTGATTCAGAAAATGCAACGTCTTTGCCAGCCCAACTAAAAACAAATAAACCATTTAATGGCATTTAAAAAATTAGATCTTATAGATCCGATCCTGAAAGCATTGAGCAATGAAGGATACGCGACACCCACACCCATTCAGGCACAGAGCATTCCGTTGATATTAGAACAGCGTGACCTGCTTGGCTGTGCACAAACAGGAACCGGAAAAACCGCGGCGTTTGCGATTCCTATTTTACAATTATTGTATTCAAACAAAAACGAAGAAAGAGGGCCACATAAAATTAAAGTGCTGATTTTAACGCCAACCCGTGAGCTGGCTATTCAGATCGATGAAAGTTTTGCAGCTTACGGCAAACATACCGGCCTAACGCATACTGTTATTTTTGGTGGTGTTTCGCAATTACAGCAAACCAATATTCTGCGCAGGGGTGTTGATATTTTAGTCGCTACTCCGGGGCGGTTATTAGATCTGATAAGCCAGGGTTTTATCGACCTTAAATTTCTGAAAATATTTGTTCTTGATGAAGCCGACCGAATGCTCGACATGGGTTTTATTCACGATGTTAAAAGGATCATTACCAAACTCCCGGCAAAAAGGCAAACGCTTTTTTTCTCAGCAACTATGCCACCCGAAATTCAAAAACTAGCCAATGTTTTATTGACCAATCCAGCGAAGGTAGAAGTTACTCCTGCTTCATCAACTGTTGATGCTATTGACCAAAGCCTGTATTATGTTGACAAACAAAATAAACCCAACCTGCTTTTACATTTACTAAAAGACACAAACATAGTTACTGCATTAGTTTTTACAAGAACAAAACACGGAGCTGATAAAGTGGTTAAGTTTCTGCACCGAAACAATATAACCGCAGCGGCTATTCACGGTAATAAATCACAAAACGCCAGGCAAAATGCGCTGAGTAATTTTAAAAACGGAAAGCTTAGGGTTTTGGTGGCAACCGATATTGCAGCCCGTGGTATTGATATTGATGACCTGAGCCATGTTTTTAATTTTGAACTGCCCAATATTCCTGAAACTTATGTACACCGCATTGGTCGTACCGGGCGGGCCGGAAATACCGGTATTGCTATTTCATTTTGTAACGCAGAAGAAAGAGGGGAATTAAAAGATATTCAAAAATTGATTGGCTTTAATATTCCCCTGGTTAGTGAGCATCCTTATCCTCCAAGTAAAGAAAACCTTTTAACGCCTGTCATTTCCGTTCCAAAACAGGGACAAAAAAGATCAAGGGGTTTCGGAGCTGCCGGTAAAGGAAAAAGCTATAGTGGTAATCGCCAGAATAACAGAAATCAAAATACCAGATAATTTCATTTCACTCAAATATTTCAAATTAAAAAACCGCTGCAGCTCTTACGTCGGCGGTTTTTTATTTGCATTTTATTCTAAAATAAAATGGTATTTTCAGTCAGCTATTATTTTTTAACTCCCGGCTTATTCAGCTGTAAATTTTATGTTATGGGCGCCCAAAAATATCTCACCTATTTTTTAAATCCATTGTTGAACCCTTTAGAGCTTTTGCGTACAAAAAGAGTTTTGAAGGTTAACCCAACTGTTATCTCTGGAAGGGAAGAGCCGGAAAAAACCCGGCTTTATGTTTTTGACTATGATGACAAAAATGTTGAACACAAAGAATTGAGTTCAATAAAAGATTGCTATCAATACATTGATACGCCAGCTGTATCGTGGATAAATGTAGACGGGTTGAAAAAAAATGATGTGGAATCTATTTGCGCAAAATATGGTGTACATAACCTGATCATTGAAGATATTTTGAGCCAGGGCCAGCGGGCAAAGACAGACGAAATAAACAGTGTTTTGTTTTCGCTGATGAATATGCTCTATTTTAATAAAAAAGATTCGGCCGTTGAAGTAGAACAGATCAGTATTGTGTTGGGAAAGAATTTTGTGATTAGTTTTCAGGAAGATCCTGTAAGAGATGTTTTTAATCCGCTTAGAGAAAAATTAAAAGTACACAATACCAAGATCAGGCAGAATGGGGCTGACTTTTTATTTTATTCGCTGATAGATATGGTTGTTGATAATTATTTTATAGTGATGGAACAGCTGGGCGAAAAGATTGAAGAACTGGAAGAAGATATTGTTCGCCATCCAAACACCCGAAGCCTGGCCAAGATAAATTTACTCCGCAAGGAGATGATCGTGTTAAAAAGAAGCATTGCGCCGGTTCGTGAATTGGTAAACGGAATTTTAAAAAGTGAATCCGAATTGATAGAAGATAAGACTGAAAAATATTTTAAGGATGTGTATGATCATATTTTACAGGCCAACGATCTTGCCGAGAACTACCGTGATATGATGATGAACTTACACGATCTGTACTTAAGCAATGTGAATTTAAAGATGAACGAAGTGATGAAAGTGATGGCAGTTGTTACCTGCCTGCTTGCGCCGGCAACAGTTATTGGTGGTATTTTTGGAATGAACTTCGAAACTGTTCCTTTGCTGCACAATAAATGGGGCTTCTTTATTTCGGTTGGCCTGATGCTTTTTATTCCATTGGCCATGGTACGCATGTTTCGTAATCGGGGATGGTTTTAAGCTGTAGTTGCTTTTGATTTTTTATAAATAGGCACCGTACTGCAAGGCTCACCATACATGATACTTTTGGCAACCGGTCTCAACAAGTTGGTAACAGCAACATAAGCTACTTCGGTAATAGGTAATTCGCCGCAGCCTTTTATTACTACTCTTTTGTCCTGATAGTCATCGGCGTTTATAGTAGCTATATTTTTTAAGAATAGTGTCTTGTGTAAAAAATCTCTGTCGCCAAAAATTATTTCGTTTGCCACAGGTTTAAGGTAGCTGGTAACAAGCATATATGCCCACATGGGAATCACGGCATCTGCAGAGCAGGATATCGCAATGTTTTTTCCCGTGTAATTCGAAAGCTCCAGGTTTTTCATCGACTCCCTGAACTCTTTTTCTTTTAAGATCAGGCCCATGAAAAGGTACTCCTTCATATCAAATACCTCAATCTCCGCTTTTGGATAATAGGTTTCCAGGTCGAGCGTGATTAACCCACTTTCCGCTACCTTATTTATCATCGTTTCTGCCATACTGCAAAGATAAAACAAATCAGCCATCACTTTTGTGGTGATGGCTGATTGAAACTATTGAACCGCTTAAATTCTAAAAGAATTTACTTCTGTTATCTTTTATTGTTGCTTTTTTACGCAAGCCTTCAAACCAGTTTGATACCGCACTAGTTCTCAGGGCTGTGGTTTGTTGAATCCTGTTTTGTATCGCATTTTCATATGGGTCTGCAGCTTTGTCCCCAATGCTGTTTACTTTAACTACAAATACCCCTGATCGACCTGCAACGGGAGCTGCAACTTTACCAAGATTAGATTTATTAAATATGGTACCTATCAACTTAGGCTCGTTACCAATTGCATTAATTATCTGTGCCTTGAATGTGATAGACGAATCTTCGCCAGCTGTTAAAACTTCCTTATTGTATTTTGCTGCCGCTGATTCTAATGTTGGATTGGCGCCCAATGCCTTAATAATCATCTCGCCTTTCTTTTCTTCCATAACTGCTGTGGCGGCAAGTGGTCTTGCGGTTTCTACATCCTGTGTACCTTCTTCAAAAACATTATCAACTATAGCTACTACAAACTGGTCGCCAACTGGTAAGGGGTCGCTCACATCTCCTTTCTTGGCTTCAAAAACCCAGCGAACCAATTGTCTTGCATCCTGCATCTGGCCAATTTGTGCATCATTTTCTCTAATAAGACCAGGAACAGAAATTTTCTGCAAACCATTCTTCTGAATATATGCTTCTAATTTCTTGGGCTCTTTTTCGGCAGAAAGTTTGATGGCGTCGTTGCTCGCTTTGTTGATTGTTTCTTCGCTTGGGAAAATTTCCTTTGCAAGGAAACCAATTTTGTATGCTGGACTTTGGCCCTTTTGATTCATCACCTGAATAACATGATAACCAAACTGAGTTTTTACTACGCCTTTTGATCCAACGGGTTTTTCAAAACAAAAATCATTAAACTCTGGAACCATTGTTCCATACCCGAAGGTTCCAAGGTCACCGCCTTTGTCTTTACTTCCGTCGGCAGAATATTGTAATGCTAATAAGGCAAAGTTACCTCCTCCGTTTACTGCTGTTAAAATACTATCGGCTCTTCTTTTTGCTGTGCTGTCTTCCAGGATTGGTTCGCCGGTTTGATTATTCACCGTTGCTATTAATATGTGACGGGCGTTTACACTGTCGGGGATTGATCTGCTTCCCATGTATTTGGCAATCACATAATTTTTTCCGTTAATATAAGGTCCAAATACCGACCCGGTAGCCAACCGCGTAATAGAATCAAGAGCTACGCTGTTTATTTTAGATACGGGAAGATAGTTGGTATCGAAATCGATTGCCGAAGCGTTCCTGGCTAAAAATGTTTTTACGTTAGTTTCGCTGGCAAAGTCATTTTTTAAAGCTTCAACAAGGCCTCTTGTTTTGGCACTGTCTGCAGCACTTGGTAACTGGCTGAATCCTACA
The DNA here is from genome assembly GCA_024642285.1 of Sphingobacteriales bacterium. Lineage (GTDB taxonomy): Bacteria > Bacteroidota > Bacteroidia > Chitinophagales > Chitinophagaceae > Ferruginibacter. The sequence continues at coordinate 191 of JAHEBJ010000007.1, read as the reverse complement.
TACGAGATCATTCGGCCAGCCTCCTGCTTAAACAGGTCTTTATGCTTCTTTACATAGTTTTCAATTTCAGAATCGGTAACTTTTAAAGTACTGTCTTCAATTGTCTGATAAGGAATCTGTACATAAGAAATAGTAGCAAATTTTTTATTTTCAACCGAATCTTTTGCTTCCATCCATGCCGGGTAATATGC
>JAHEBJ010000046.1 GCA_024642285.1 Sphingobacteriales bacterium | reverse complement strand
TCATATTGGGAACACCTTGTTCAGTCAGGAATTGGTTTAGCGCATCACGGTCAACATCATTCAGTGTTAAAGTGTATTGGTGAAATACGTGTTTATTATTGCCATCTCTAAACGGAATAGTGACCTGTTTAGTATTTGCAAAGGCGTAATCATAAAAATCAGCGGCTTTTCTGCGTGCCAAAATGTATTCGTCCAGCTTTTGTAGTTTGATATTGAGGATAGCAGCCTGTATGGCGTCCAGCCTGCTGTTGCAGCCCACAACATCGTGATAATAGCGCTTACTTTGTCCATGCGATGCAATCATTTTTAATTTGCCGGCCAGTTCGTCATCATCAGTAAACATGGCGCCGCCGTCACCAAATGCGCCGAGGTTTTTTGATGGATAAAAGGATGTACATCCAATGTGACCAATGCTACCGGTTTTTTTAACCGAACCATCAGTAAATGTGAAATCGCAACCTATGGCCTGTGCATTGTCTTCAATCACAAATAAATTGTGTTTTGCAGCAATGGCCATAATTTTTTCCATATCGGCTGCATGTCCGTACAAGTGAACAGGAATGATAGCTTTTGTTTTTGGCGTGATGGCTTTTTCGATGACTTCGGGGTCTATACAAAAAGTCTTTGCATCAACTTCAACAAAAATGGGTTTTATGTTGAGAAGGGCAGCAACTTCAACTGTAGCTATATAAGTAAAAGATGGAGTTATTACTTCATCGCCGGGTTGCAGGCCAAGCGCCATCATGGCAATCTGCAAAGCATCGGTTCCGTTAGCACATGGTATGCAATGTTTACTGCCATGGTAGGTTGCCAGGTTCTCTGCAAATTCGTTTACCACTTTACCGCCAATGAACATCGAACTTTCCATTACTGCTAAAACAGCCGCATCAACCTCGGGTTTAATTTTAAGGTATTGGGTTTTGGTATCCACCATTTGTAAAGGCCTCATAGTTCAATTTTTGTGCGCCGCAAAGATAAGGATTGCCTGTATAATGGAGAATTTGTTCAATGTTGTGCAAGGTTTAAAAAAATGCGATTAGTTTTGTTGCAAATTATATGTTGAGTAAATTTTTATATAACCTTTTCCTGGTTTTGTATTCGGCTGGTGTTCGTATTGCTTCCGTTTGGAATGCTAAGGCAGCAAATTGGGTAAACGGTCGTAAAAATATTTTTCAGGTCATCAATGAAGAGCTTTTAGAAAAAGGCGACAGACCAATATGGATGCACTGCGCCAGCCTCGGAGAATTTGAACAGGGCCGGCCTTTACTGGAGTACATAAAACTGAACGATCCTCAACAAAAAATTGTCCTTACTTTTTTCTCTCCATCCGGTTTTGAAGTGATGAAGGATTATAAAGGTGCCGATCATGTTTTTTATCTGCCGATGGATTCAGCTGATAATGCAAAGAAGTTTCTGGATGCAGTAAATCCAACGCTTGTACTTTGGGTAAAATATGAATATTGGTTTTATTATCTGGCTACACTAAAACAAAGAAATATTCCTGTACTGTTAGTATCGGGTATTTTCAGGGGCAACCAACCTTTTTTCAGATGGTATGGAGATATCTGGCGAAACATGCTCGGATGCTTTACTCATTTTTTTGTGCAGAATTCCGAATCAAAAGAATTGTTATCGTCGCTTGGTCTTAAAGAAAATGTGGGTGTTAATGGTGACACCCGATTTGACCGGGTATTGGAAATTGCCGATCATTTTACCGACGTGCCGCATATAGCCGGGTTTTGTAATAGCCAAACTGTAATAGTTGCCGGAAGTACCTGGGAAGAAGATGAAATTGAGTTGCTACACTTTGTGAATACCAACCCCGAGATAAAATTTATCATTGCTCCTCATGAAATTAATCAACAGAATTTAAGCGATGTAAAAGAGGAATTCCCTAAATCGATTTTGTACTCAAATTATGTAAGCGATCAAAATGAAAATAAAAATGAAAAAGTACCGAATGTGCTGATCGTTGATAATGTGGGATTGCTGTCACGTTTGTATAAGTATGCAACAATATGTTATATCGGTGGGGGCTTTGGCGGCGATGGTGTGCACAATGTTTTGGAAGCCGCTGTTTACGGTAAGCCGGTTGTGTTTGGTCCGGTGTACGAAAAATTTTATGAAGCCCTTGGGCTTGTTAAAGCTTCGGGTGGCATAAGTATCGACGGGCCGGTAAGTCTCGAAAAAGTATTGAATACATTATTGCAGGATGAAGAAGAGAGATTGAGCAGGGGAGCGGCAGCCAGAAAATATGTAGAAGATAATGCAGGTGCGTCGAAAAAAATTATTCAGTTCATTCAGGAAAAACGTCTTTTGACCAACTGATAAAACTGGGTTACCATTTCATTGTTCGGATTCCATCCATTTTTAATTTTGAGTTCTCTTTCAATCCAGTATTCGGCTTCGGCAAAAATGGAAAAACTGTTGATGGTTTTTATACTCCTTTCATAAACGGCTTCATCACCACGGAACAATTCATTGATAAAAAGAAAACGGTCATTAACACCAATCGCTTTTCTCAAATCCCTGATGGGCGATTCAGTTAAAGTATCTCCCAAATCAATTTTGGATTGTTTAAGTCTTTCGTTCAATGAAGCTACGGGCTGACTAACAACTTCATTAATTTCTCTTGATTCGTTTTCGTTTTTTTGTTTTACTTCGGGTTGTTGCTGATGAGTAAGCGTGGGAATGTCTTCTTCTTCTGGTTCAAAAAATAAATGAGGTTTGTTTTGTAGGCTGATGTTCTGAATCGCCTCGGCGTTTCTTTTTATTTCGTCCAGCTCGGCTTCCAGTTCGGCTTCATCTACCTGCAGCACTTCAACAGTTCTTTCTTCAATTTCTTCTGATGAAAGAATTGCTTCCGGTTCATTAACCATATTATTTATTTGCGAAACGGTAATGGCAATGGTATCATTATTAAACACGGGCCCATTATTCGCCTGCAGGTGCAGCAATTCTGCCTGTAACATGTGAACAGTAAGTAAGAGTTGCTCCAGCGGAGCCTTTTCCGTAAACTGTTCTTGTAATTTTTTTAGGAGTGTCCCCACTCTTTCCATGATATTATTATACTTTTGATGCCCATGCCTGAAACAGGCGGTGTTATTTAATGTGATAGCCCCTAAGTTACTAACAGAATTTTAAAAAAAATACATAAATGTTTATAGAACCTAATTTGAAAGGAGAGCGGAGGGGCTGGATTGAGGTGATCTGTGGGAGCATGTTTAGCGGAAAAACGGAAGAACTTATCAGAAGACTGAAAAGAGTTAGAATCGCCAATTTAAAAGTAGAGATTTTTAAACCGGCCATTGATGTGCGGTATGATGAGGTTAAGATTGTGAGTCATGATACCAATGCAATTGTTTCAACGCCTGTAGAAAGTTCACAAACTATTTTGCTGCTGGCCCAGGATGTGGATGTGGTTGGTATTGATGAAGCGCAGTTTTTTGACAGCGAAATAAGTAATGTATGTGAGCAACTGGCACAAAAAGGCATTCGGGTAATTGTGGCCGGACTGGATATGGACTATTTGGGCAATCCTTTCGGGCAGATGCCCAACCTGCTGGCTAAGGCTGATTATATTACCAAGCTGCACGCCATTTGTATGAAGTGTGGTAATATTGCCAATATCAGTTACCGTAAGGTTGCCGAAGGCCCACAGGTATTATTAGGTGAAAAAGATATTTACGAACCCAGATGCAGGCATTGTGCCCAATTGAAAGATTAACAGGATCAATTACGCCGGATGTTTACAAGAATAATTTCGTTGCTGAAGAAAGATGTTCTGCTTGAGTTCAGGCAGAAGCATACTTTTTATGGCATCCTTCTTTATATAGCTTCCACCATCTTTGTACTTTATCTCTCCATTGATAAACCCGATGCTAATGTCTGGAATGGCTTGTTTTGGGTGATTCAGCTTTTTGTTTGTGTAAATGCTGTGGCCAAAAGCTTTTTACAGGAAGGCCGGGGTCGTATGTTATACTTTTATTCAATTGCATCGCCTGTTGAGTTTATAATTGCCAAAATGTGCTACAACCTGTTGCTGATGATTTTTATGAGCCTGTTGTCGCTGTTGCTTTTTTCAGTTTTTTTAGATAACCCGGTTGACAATCTTCTTTGGTTTACTGGGATTGTTGTTTTGGGCGGGGTAAGCATAAGTATTGTTTTTACCTTAATGAGTGCAATTGCTGCAAAAGCCCAACAGAATGCTGCCCTAATTGCAATTCTTGGTTTCCCTGTAATTTTGCCGCAGCTATTACTTTTAATGAGATTAAGTAAAGCCGCATTCGCAGAGGTTTTTAGGGAAGGAGCGGTTATGCAGCTGGCTGGCCTGATTGTAGGTCTGGACATTCTTGTTATTGCGCTAGCAGTAATATTGTTTCCGTATCTATGGAAGGACTAGCCGAACAATCACTATTTTTTTTATTCTTTGAACCTGTTTACCCTAACTTTGTCGCTCAATTAATTCCTTTTTTGTTTGCGAAAAAATTGGTGGAAAATATTATCCTTTCTTTTGTTGGTCTACACGGTTGTTGGAGGTTTGCTGATGGATGTGCCCCGCCTGTTTATTCTTAATGAAACAATCCGCAATCTTTATTTTCATGTGTGTATGTGGTTTGGTATGATGATCCTTTTTGGTGTCAGCTTTGTGTATAGCATCAAATATTTACGTGGGTTTAATTTACGCAAAGATATTTACGCCCACCAGTTTGCCGCTGTGGGTTCATTGTTTGGAATATTAGGTTATGCCACCGGAACAATCTGGGCAAATTATACCTGGGTGTCCGACCAGAGCCAATCACTAGGAAGTATTTTAAAAGAACCAAAACTTATCGGCGCTGCAATTGCCTTATTAATTTATGGTGCTTATTTTGTGCTGCGTGGATCTTTTACCGATATGGATAAAAAAGCCAGGGTAAGTGCAGTATATAATATTTTTGCATTTGCCATGTTATTTCCCAGTATTTGGATAATACCCCGATTAGTGGGAAGTTTACACCCCGGTGCCCCTGGAAGTGAGAGTGGAAACCCTGCATTGAATTTTAAAGATATCGACAGCAGGTTGAGAATGATTTTTTATCCAGCGGTTATTGGATGGACGTTGTTGGGTGTTTGGATAGCCACATTAAAAATAAGATTACAATTAATTAAAGATAAAACACTGTTTAATGACTAAAATTATAAGTAGGTTAGTTTTGTTGTTGAGTTGTGTGTTAAGCAGCGGGCTGTTGTTTGCACAGGAAAAACCCGAAATGGCGGAACTGATGCGAAGCAATGGAAAAATTTATGTGGTAGTTGCTGTTTGTCTTACAATTTTGATAGGTTTATTTATTTATGTTTATTTTATCGATAGAAAAATAAGCAGGTTTGAAAAAAATAAGGATTAGGTTTTAATATTGCTATTTAGGATTTCAATTAACGATTGTATAAAAATAAAATCAATTTTATGAGTGATCAACATGAATTCACTTTCTTCGAAAACGTAGAAAGGAGTTTTGACAAAGCAGCTAAATTTACTAAATGGGATCTGGGAATATTGGAACAGATCAAAGCTTGTAACAGTGTTTACCGTATGCGTTTTCCAATCAAAAGAGATGACGGAAGGGTTGAGGTAATTGAAGCTTACCGTGTACAACACAGTCATCACAAAACACCATGTAAAGGTGGTATCCGTTTTAGCGAAGAAGTTAATCAGGACGAAGTAATGGCACTTGCCAGTTTAATGACTTATAAATGTGCAATCGTTAATGTACCCTTTGGCGGCGGTAAAGGCGGTATCAAAATAAATCCACGTAGCTACAGTGCCTATGAGTTGGAAAAAATTACCCGCCGTTACACATCCGAATTAGTAAAGAAAAATTTTATTGGGCCTGGTATTGATGTACCGGCACCCGATTATGGAACCGGCGAACGTGAAATGGCATGGATCGTTGATACATACGCATCATTGAAACCAGGAGAAATAGATGCGGCAGGTTGCGTAACAGGTAAACCGGTGACACAAGGCGGTGTTCGTGGACGTAAAGAAGCTACAGGCCTTGGCGTTTTTTATGGTATACGTGAAGTTTGCAACATGCCCGATGTGATGAAGCAGCTAGGCTTAACAACCGGTATCGAAGGAAAGACTGTTGTGATACAGGGTTTAGGTAATGTGGGTTATCACAGTGCACAGTTTTTCCGTCAGGCTGGCGCTAAGGTTATTGCTTTAGCAGAATATGAGGGTGCTATTTTTAATGCCGATGGTTTAAATGAACTGGAAGTGTTTTTGCACAGACAAAAAACGGGTTCAATTTTAAATTTTCCTGGCGCTACAAACCTGGTAAAAAATACTGATGCATTGGAAATGCAGTGCGATATATTAATCCCCGCCGCATTGGAAAGCGTAATTACTAAAGACAATGCAGACAATGTAAAAGCAAAGATCATTGGTGAGGCAGCCAACGGGCCATGTACACCTGATGCCGATGAGATTTTTATTAAAAAAGGAATTTTATGTGTACCCGATATGTACCTGAATGCTGGTGGTGTAACAGTAAGTTATTTTGAGTGGTTAAAGAACCTAAGCCACGTAAGGTATGGCCGCATGGAGAAAAGATTTACTGAAAACTTGAATACCAGAATCATTAATCAGATAGAAGAGCTGAGCGGTAAAAAAGTTAACGATACCGAAAAAGCTATTATTTTACACGGGGCCGATGAAGTTGATCTTGTGCATAGTGGTTTGGAAGAAACCATGATTGCTGCAACCAGGGAGATCATGGATATCTGGTTAAATAATTCTGACATACCCGATATGCGTACAGCGGCTTATATAAGCGCCATCAATAAAGTGGCGAATAGTTACGCTGAGTTGGGTATATTTCCGTAAAATAACTAAGGTCAAAATAACAGAGGCTGCTCACAATATGGAGCAGCCTCTTTTTTATTTATAGGGGTTTAGTCAAATTATGTTTTTGTTGCGGAATTATAGTTTTACAACGTCCATTTGTTGAGTTACATGGCGTTGATTGCTGATTTTGTAAACTGCTTTTTTGCCCGATTTTTTGCCTGTAATTTCAAAACGCAGAACAGCATCTCCAAGTTCTTCGGTATTTAGTAAAAACTGCTTCGAAAAAACCTCTCCTTTAACATCGGCATTATACAATTCAATTCCGGCCTCGTCGGTGATCACAATCCTGAAAAAATTGTCTTCGGTTGAGCCGGTAAAATTTAACTGTATCAAAGGTTGGTTTTTAAACGTGCCTGCATATTTAACTTCCACAGGGAACAAAGTTGAATTACCTGTGGTATCAGCTGCTGCTACCCGTGAAAAATTCAATGCTGAAAAAATTACAATGACGATAAGAATCTTGATCTGTTTCATAAAGTTTAATTTAATGGTGATTAATATTTCTATACACCAGGCAATTGTTAAACATTTCAAATAGCAGGAAAAGTTAAAAGGGCGAATCAGGTTCGCAGGCTTGCAAAAACGGATCGTTTTTTAATTGGTGATGTAAACATAGTAATGCCTGCGGGATGAAGCAAACTAAATTCAATACTGAAATAATTTATCCAAGTACGGCTAAACGGACTAAAAGGCCCGTAAATAAAGGCTTTTGGGGAATAAAAATTATGACGACCAACAACGATTTACATGGTTGACGTTATCTTCAATGTTAACAATTTATCAATGCCGGATGCATTACAATATCGGAACTGTTTATCAGTTTACCTATTTTAACGCAGTAACATCAGCATTGCGATCTGCTTTTTTCAGATATCTGATCAGGTTGCTGGCACTGGTTGCAGTCGTTCTTTTTAAACTGATTCTTCCTGTTATTTCGCTGTAGGATCTTGAACGATTGGTAACAAATGGTCCACCTAATATTGTTTCGTTCGCTGTGTTCACAAGGTTCAACACATTTAACTGGATCACGTTTTTATCCGGTGTAACCGGGAAATTGTTTTCCATCATAGTAGCATCCTGTATAATTACTTTACCATCTTTGGCAATTCTCACTTTTATCTTTTTAATGCCATAAAAGTCTTTATCGTTTTCGTTGTACCAGGTTTGGGAATAGCCGGTATATTTTCCATTTTCTTTGCTGATAAACAGTTCATACTGCGTCGATTCCTGTGTAGAATCATTGTACATGGTTCCAGTCCAAAGGCCGGTAATATCCTGGCAAAAAGCAAATAAAGGGAAACATAATGCTGCAATAGCAGTGCATAGGTTTTTCATACGGTTCTGATTAAGGTTCCTCTTTAACGTAAATATTTCAATTTTATTTGATAAAAGCGGGTGTTTTTTGGAGGTTTTGGTCAATTAAAGCTAAAGTGAAAATAAAATACAGATAATTGGCTTCAGCTCCATAGTCCTGTATCAACCTGCTCTTCAGCTAGCCATTCAGTAAACTGCATGTTGCTTACTTTACAGCGTATGCATTTTTTAATAAAACTGCCGTTTGAAACTGACTATAATTTGACTTAGTTGGTGGGAAACCAAGATAAAAACTCATAACTTCAACAATGTAAATATCCTTCCCAATAAGTTCGGGCAACTATACCCTGTTTTATATACTAGTACACTGTGGCTTACAGATAACCGGGGCATTGTTTTAAAAAAAAATGGCTAAGCATATTGTGACATCTGAAATGATCATAGTACTTATTGCACTCATAACAGCAATTGTTCTTTTTGCTACGGAGTGGTTGCGGGTTGATGTTGTTGCCATTATCATTATGGCTACGTTGATGGTAACCGGAGTTTTAACACCGGAGGAGGGCTTGTCGGGTTTCAGCAATTCGGCCACAGCAACAGTAGCTGCCATGTTCGTTTTAAGTGCTGCCGTACAAAACACAGGAATTATGGTACCGCTTGCCAGGCGGATGGAAAAAGCTTTTTTGAAAAATTTCTGGTATGGATTTATACTGATGACAATCGTTGTTGGATTTTTTTCGGCCTTTGTAAATAATACTCCTGTGGTGGCTTTATTGATTCCGGTTGTTATTGCTGCTGCAACCAAATCCGGAAATAACCCAACAAAGATCCTGATTCCACTTTCTTTTATTTCAATGTTTGGTGGTGTTTGCACGCTGGTTGGTACATCAACAAATATTCTTGTCAGCGATATTTCCAAACAATATGGCTTTGGTGCATTCGGAATGTTTGAAATGACATCTCTTGGTATTATATTTTTTGCAGCTGGTTCGCTGTACATGATCTTTATCGGCGTTCGCCTGTTACCCAATCATGAAAGTCAAAAGAACAACGACAATGAGTTAGACAGCAATTTTTATATTACCAATATTGTTTTAAATAAAGCGGCGCTTGTAACGGCAAGAAAGCTTAAGGATCTTACCTATTTAATGACTGAAGGCGTAGAAATTGTGCAGCATAGCCGGGGGTTTGAAAGAAATTACCAACCTCCATTAGATATTTCCATTGAAGAAAATGATGTATTGAAAATAAAATGTAATGCAGAAAAACTAAAGCAACTGAGTGAGAAAAGAGGAATAGATATTCTTCCCATGCTTTCCCGAAATGTTGAAGAACAGCATTACTCAAACCCGGTTTTTGTTGAGGCCATTATTTCGCCAGAGTCGGCATTGGTTGGCCGCAGGTTCAGGTTTGTTGATATCAACAGGATCTACCAGGCAACTTTGCTTGGCATTCGTTTAAGAGCGGGGTTCCTGAGCAAACTTATGAAACATGAAAGAATTCTTTCGGGAGATTCCTTGATGCTTGTTATGGACAGGAGCAGTATGAATCATCTAAAAAACAATCCCCGTGATTTTATTTTGATCTCCGAACCGAAACTGACTTCTTATAATTTGCGCAGAGGATTGCTTGCTTTGGGAATTGTATTGGCAGTAATCCTGGTAGCATCGTTTAAAATATTACCAATTCTAATTGCCTCTATAGTTGGAAGTGTATTGATGTTGCTTACCAGTTGCATCAATGCGGAAAAAGCTTACCGTTCAGTTGACTGGAAAGTGATCTTTTTATTGGCAGGAGCCATTAGCTTCGGCATCGCACTTAAGAAGACAGGACTTGCTGATCTTATCGCCCATCAAATGATCTCTTTGGCCGGCGATTACGGACCAATAGTTTTGCTAAGTGTATTGTACCTGCTTACTACAATTCTTACTGAAGTTATTTCAAATAACGCCACTGTGGTGTTGCTTGCACCTATAGTGATTGCCATGGCTGAGTCACTGGGAATAAGTTCAAAACCTTTTTTAATGGCAATAACTTTTGCGGCTTCTTCCAGTTTTATGACGCCGATTGGATACCAGACAAATACCATGGTGTATGCAGCAGGCAATTATAAGTTCAGGGATTTCTTTAAAGTAGGTTTTTGGCTGAATATTATTTTCTGGATTCTGGCAACGTTGTTGATACCTATATGGTTTCCATTTTAAAACCTAAAATTAGTAGTTATGAACGATTTTTTTGACATCAACCTTTTCAGTTTCGGTAAATACGAAATAAAGGTTTATCACCTGGTAATGGTGCTGTTGATAATTATTATTAATAAAATAGTAATTGAAAGTATAAGAAGAATTCTCAAAAAGAGAGAAGCCCGCAACAAATTGGGCAAAGGTCATGCGTACACAATAGGTAAATTGGTAAAATATTTTTTGTGGATACTGGCCATTGTATTTATTCTGCAGGTTTTTGGCGTTAACCTTACTTTTTTTATTGCAGGATCGGCGGCTTTGCTGGTTGGTTTAGGTTTGGGTATAAACCAGATCTTCGCCGATTTTATTTCGGGCTTTGTAATTTTATTTGAAAGAATTATAAAAGTTGGCGACGTGGTAGAAGTGAATGGCAGAGTTGCACAGGTGGAACAGATAAATCTTCGAACTACCAAAGTAAGAGGCCGCGATAATATTGCTGTCATCATTCCCAATTCCAAATTTGTAAATACCGAAGTGATCAACTGGAGCCAGATACAGGATAAAACCCGTTTCGATTTTTCCATTGGCGTTTCCTACAAATCAAATGTGAAGCTGGTAAAAAAACTCATGTACGATGCTGCTATGGAAAACCCCAATGTTTATAAAGATATTGAACCTCAGGTGCGGCTGCTGGATTACGGTGACTCGGCACTGATATTTCAATTGATGTTTTGGGGCGAAAACGAATTCAGGATGGAGGGCGTAAAAAGCCAGATCAGGTTTTCTATTTTTGAAAAATTTACAGAGCATGGAGTGGAAATTCCTTTCCCACAAAGGGTATTGCATATGCCCGGCGATGCCATGTTTACTGATAAAAGATCTAAGGAAGAATAATCCGGCGTCAGGATCACAGATAAAAAAAATCCCGTTTGGAAATTAATCAAACGGGATCAGCAAGATTTCAATTTATTAACTCACTTCCGCCATATCCGGTATATGTTCAACCTTATATTCCCCTGCGTCCAATTTTTTCTTAGTTGCTTCAAATGCATCCAGTGTTTCGTCAATGTCTGCATCGGAATGTGCAGCTGTGGGTATGATTCGGTAAATAATATCTCCCTTGGGAATTACGGGGTACACTACAATGCTGCAAAAAATATGATAGTTCTCTCTCAGGTCCATTACCATTGCAGTTGCTTCCGGTACATCGCCTTTCATATAAATTGGAGTAACGGGGCTGTTGGTGTTACCGATATCAAAACCTCGTTCTTTTAAGCCGGTTTGAATGCGGTTTACATTGTGCCACAATTTTTCTCTCAATTCGGGCATGGTCTTAACCATTTCCATTCGCTTCAGCATACCTTCAACAATTATCAGCGGTAAACTTTTTGCAAATATTTGCGAACGGGTATTATACCGCAGGTACTTCAAAACATTTTTTGGTCCGCTTACGAATGCGCCGATGCTTCCCATACTTTTTACAAAAGTGCTGAAGTAAAGGTCAATATCTTTCTGACAACCCTGAGCTTCATCAGCACCAGCGCCGGTTGGTCCCATATATCCAAAACCATGTGCATCATCTATGAAAATGCGGAACTCATATTTTTTCTTCAACGCACAAATCTCTTTCAAAATGCCTTGCTCTCCGTCCATTCCAAAAACACCTTCGGTGATTAATAAAACACCACCACCGTTTTTATCAGCCAGTTCGACGGCACGCTTTAATTGTTTTTCGCAATCTTCAATATCATTGTGTTTAAAAGCAAAACGGTTGCCCATGTGAAGACGAACGCCATCCACTATACATGCATGTGATTCCGCATCGTAAACGATAACGTCCCTGCGATTTACCAATGCGTCAATACAACTCATGATTCCCTGGTAACCGAAATTCAGCAGCATGGTATCTTCCCTGCTAACAAATTCACTAATTACTTTTTCGAGTGCTTCATGCATCGATGTATTTCCACTCATCATACGGGCTCCCATCGGATTACCCATGCCATATTTAGCAGCGGCTTCGGTATCAGCTTTTCGAACTTCGGGATGGTTAACTAATCCCAGATAGTTATTCAAACTCCAAACGATCATTTCTTTTCCACGGAATTTCATACGTGGTGCAAGTTCGCCTTCCAGCTTAGGGAAGGTGAAATAACCATGAGCCCTGTCCATATGCTGACCAATAGGCCCGCCATCCTTTACTAATTTTTCAAAAACGTCCATATAATTATTATTGAATTTATATTGAAAATTGAGATTTATAGTTTTGGCAACAGGCGCAAATTTACAGAATTCGGGCTAAATAGCATAACATGGCACAATATGTAACCAACGGTTAAAAAAGAGCCGATATATTTATCTTTGTTGAAATTAAATGTATGGTTCTTAAAAATTTTCTTACTACGGTTTTCTTTTTGCTGATCTCATTTTCGGGAGCAGCTCAAAACAATAAACCCAAACTTGTGGTTGGTTTGGTTGTTGATCAGATGCGCTGGGATTATCTGTACCGTTTCAGAGATTTGTACGGCGCAGGTGGTTTTAATCGCTTGCTCAATCAGGGGTTCAGCAATGAAAATACTATGATTCCATATACACCAACTTATACAGCGGTAGGACATACCTGTGTTTATACCGGCAGCATTCCTGCTATAACCGGTATTATTAGCAACGGGTGGTTTGATAAAAGCAGCAACAGGTATGTGTATTGTACCGATGACAGCACGGTATCAACGGTGGGAAGTGTTGGTGTCGCTGGTAAAATGAGTCCGGCTAATATGTGGACTACAACTATAACCGACGAACTTCGCCTTAGTAATAATTTTAGAAGTAAAGTAATTGGTATTTCATTAAAAGACCGTGGAGCTATATTACCTGCGGGCCATAGCGCCAATGCTGCTTATTGGTATGATGATAAACCGGGTAAATGGATTACGAGTTCTTTTTACATGCAAAATTTGCCGGCTTGGGTAGAGCAGTTCAATGAAAAGGACCTGCCGGCTTCCTATATGAGCAAGGACTGGAATACACTTTTGCCAATTGAAAAGTATATGCAAAGCACGGCCGACGACAAACCATATGAAGGCACGTTACCAGGAGAGAAGTTGCCGGTGTTTCCGCATAAACTTTCTGCAATGACAGCTCCAACAATATATTCAGCTTTTAAAACAACGCCTTTTTCAAGTACTTTTAGTTTCGACTTTGCAAAAGCTGCAATTGAAAATGAGAGTCTGGGAAAAAATACTGTACCCGATTTTTTGGCATTGAGTATTTCAACACCTGATTATATCGGCCACACATTCGGTCCCAATTCCATTGAAGTAGAAGATACCTACCTGCGTTTGGATAATGACATTGCTGATTTTTTAACTTACCTGGATAAGACAGTTGGAGCTGGAAATTATCTTTTCTTTTTAACCGCCGATCATGGCGTGGCGCATATACCGGGCTTTATGGATGAGCACAAGATACCTGCCGGAAATTTCAATGATAACGATATTGCTAATAAAATAAACGAAAGTATTGAATCGGATTTCGGCATTAAGAAGGCCATTCAAACAGTATTGAATTACCAGGTTTATTTAAATACGAGTCTGATTGAAAAAGAAGGAAAAGATTTAGTTGCCATTAAAAAACTGGTGATAAAAATGCTGAAAGAGGAATCCTTTGTTGTTACGGCATTTGCTACCAACGACCTTGCCATAACAGCACTGCCCGAACCGCAAAAAAAAATGATGATAAACGGATATAATCCTAAACGCAGCGGCGATGTTCAGTTTACCGCCAAGCCTGGATATTTTGATGGCGGAACAAAAGGCACAACTCATGGTTTATGGAATCCTTACGACTCACACATACCATTATTGTGGTTTGGTTGGAATATTAAACCCGGCAGAAGCAATAGAGAAGTTTACATGACTGATATAACGCCAACACTTGCGGCCTTGTTGCAGATTCAAATGCCAAATGGGAGTGTGGGGAAAGTGATAACGGAATTGGTCAAATAAAAAAGGAACTGAGCAATCAGTTCCTTTTTGTTGGGTTACTAGGATTCGAACCTAGACAAACAGAATCAAAATCTGTTGTGCTACCTTTACACCATAACCCAGCGTTTAATTCGGCTGCAAAAATAAGGGTTATGCTTTTACCTCCCAAATGCTTTTTATTCCAAATCTTCTTTCTCTTTAAGGCCTTTTATCAAATCCAGCGCCTCCGTTACTACATCACACATAATGGTTATTAGTGAGCCGGGTTTTGCCGTATTGTAAGCATGCATGATGGCTTCTTTTTCATTAAGTATGGTAGTAATGGGTATTTCTTTTGGCTGTGTTTCTTTTATACCTTCTACCAGCAGATTTACAATTTCTTCAGCGGTACGGCCTCTAAGATTTTTATCCTGGCGGATGATGATCTCATCAAAATATCTTCCGGAAATTCTTCCCAACTCTTTAATGTCCTCATCCCTTCTGTCGCCGGTGCCGCTTATGATGCCAACCTTTGGTTCGCCATCCAGCTTGCTTACAAAATCGCAAAGCAATTCGAGTCCGGCGGGGTTATGAGCAAAGTCAACCAAAAACTGGAAATATTTGAATTGGAAAAGATTTAACCTGCCCGGTGTTTGTGTTGATGATGGAATGAAAGTTTGCAGCGCCAGTCTGATATCTTCAATCTCAATATTGCGCCAGAAATATGTGCTTAATACAGCAGGCAGGCAATTCATGATATTATGTACTGCTTTACCCCCATAAGTTACCGGTACATCACTCACTTTAATTACCCGTATCTTCCAGGTGCCTTTCATGATGGTGATATAACCATTTTCAAAAACGGCAGCAAAGCCGCCATCTTTACAATGTTTGATAATTCTCGGGTTATTTTCATCCATACTGAACAAAGCAATATTGCAACTCAATCCATCTCTCATTGCATAAACCAAATCATCCTCAGCATTTAAAATGGCATAACCATGTTTAAAAGTTGTTTCAGGTACAACGGCTTTTACTTTCGCCATTTGCTCCATCGAGTCAATACCTCCCAAACCAATATGATCGGCACTGATATTGGTAACAATGGAAACATCGCAATTTTGAAAAGCAAGTCCGCTTTTTAAAATTCCACCACGTGCACATTCTAAAACTGCAAAATCAACAGTAGGATCTTTTAATACAAACTGCGATGAAACCGGTCCGGTACAATCACCCTTCATCATCAACTGATTTTGAATGTACACGCCATCACTGGTTGTATAGCCTACTTTATAGCCCGCTGTTTTTGCAATATGTGCAGTTAATCTTGCTGTGGTTGTCTTACCGTTGGTTCCGGTTATGGCAATAATGGGAATGTTTCCTGCACTTCCTTTCGGAAAGAGCATATCAACAACCGGCTCGGCCACATTTCGTGGTAAGCCGATAGAGGGATCAATGTGCATACGGAAACCCGGTGCGGCATTTACCTCTAAAATAGCACCGCCAAGTTCTTTTATTGGTGATCTTAAATTATCAACCATAATGTCTATACCACAAATATCAAGTCCGATAATTTTTGCAATGCGCTCACACATGATGATGTTTGCCGGGTGTACTTCATCGGTAACATCGGTGCTGGTACCACCGGTAGAAAGATTGGCCGTAGGTTTTAATAAAACCTGTTCGCCTTTTTTGGGAACTGTTTGTATCGTATAACCTAAATCATCCAGCATCTTTTGGGTAAACTGGTCAACAGTAATTTGAGTAAGTACTTTTTCGTGTCCGTATCCACGGCGTGGGTCTTTATTCACTTCATCAATTAAATATTGAATGGTGTTTTTTCCATCACCAATCACTGCAGCAGGCGTACGTAGTGCAGCACAAATAAATTTGTAATTGATAACCAGTATCCTGAAATCGAAACCGGTAATATATTTTTCAACAATTACGCTGCGGCCATATTCTTTAGCAGCAGCAAGTGCTTTGGTTGCCTGCTCCCAGTTTGTAATATTTGTAGTATTCCCTTTACCATGATTTCCATCAATTGGTTTTATCACAATTGGATAACCGATTTTGTCAATCACATCCTTCAGTCCTTGTTCTGTTCTGATTACATCACCTTTTGGTACGGGAATTTCCGCCGCATCCAGTAAATTCTTAGTTTCTTCCTTATCGCAGGCAATGTCCACCGCAATATTTCCGGTGGTGCTTGCAATGGTTGCTCTTATTCTTTTTTGATGCACACCATACCCTAATTGAACTAGAGAACGCTTATTTAAACGGATATAAGGAATGCCTCTTTTTGCAGCTTCATCTACAATGCAACCTGTGCTGGGTCCAAGCCGGGTGTCTTCACGTATTTCCCGTAGTTTCTGAATGTCCTCATCCATGTCATACGCTTCCTCAAATATCAGGGCATGTGCTATCCTTACCGCCGCCCGTGCAGCGTAAACTCCTGCATCTTCTTCCATGTAACTGAAGCATACATAATATTCGCCGTCCTTACCGGTACCACGTGTGCGACCGAAGCCGGTATCCATACCTGCAATAGTTTGTATCTCCAGAGCAATATGTTCAATCACATGGCCCATCCAGGTGCCTTCATCCACACGTTCAAAAAAACCGCCACGTGCGCCAACGCTGCAACGATGCTCTATCAACGATGGTATCATATTTTCGAGCCTTTGCCTGAAACCGGGAATCAGATTGGTTGGCATTTTTTCTTTTTCTTCCAGGTCCAGCTTCATTTGTATAAGCTTGGTGCGGCGTACGCTCCAGTAGTTAGGGCCTCTCAGCACTTTAATTTCAACAATCTTCATAAATCAGTTTTTGTTCCGGTGAAGGCAAAATTCAAAAGGTAAAACCACAAAGTATAAACGGTTTTAGGTGTTGATTTTTCACTTTTGAATTGGCTAAAAAATGGAAATTACCAAAATCATCTTGCTTGGCAAAAAACAAAATTTGTACTTTGTAGAACTAAATTGATGGATATGAAAGATCGACGTTCGTTTATTCAAAAAATGGGGGTGCTATCGGCGGCGGCACTAACTGCCAATATATTACAGCCAGCCTGGAGCAGAGATTTACAAGCTGCTATAGAAAGCAGTGAATTAGTTGCTCCATCGGAGCTGGCAAGCGATGAGGACTTTTGGCACTATGTACAACAGTCCTATAATATAGCTCCAAATTTTATCAACCTGAATAACGGCGGTGTGTCGCCTGCACCAAAATCGGTTGCCGATGCTATGAAGACCAATTATGACATCAGCAACCAGGCGCCCAGTTATTTTATGTGGCGTATTCTGGATGCCGGCCGTGAACCGCTTCGTAGTAACCTTGCAGAGCTTGCAGGTTGCGATGCTGAAGAAATTGCCCTGCACCGTAATGCCTCTGAAGCGCTGGAGACTGTTATATTCGGAATTGAATTGAAAGCAGGCGATGAAGTGGTGTTAACCAAACAGGATTATCCCAACATGATTGGTGCGTGGCAACAAAGAGAGAGGAGAGAAGGTATAAAATTAGTTTGGGTGAATTTAGAATTGCCAAGCGAAGATGAAACATACCTGGTAAAAAAATATACTGACGCATTTACTGCTAAAACAAAAGTGGTGCAGATTACTCACATGATAAACTGGATAGGTCAAAAAATGCCCGTGCGTAAAATTGCAGATGAAGCTAAGAAAAAGAATATTGATGTGTTAGTAGATGGTGCTCACACATTTGCCCATTTCGAATTTTTAATTCCGGATTTGAATTGCGATTATTTTGGCACCAGTCTGCACAAATGGTTGGGAGCGCCGATTGGCACTGGCTTTTTATTTGTTCGAAAGGATAAAATAAAATCTACCTGGCCCTTGTTTGGTGCAGGTGATAAAGAAGAAGATAATATCCGCAAGTTTGAGCATCTGGGTACAAGACCTTTTTATATTGAAGAAGCCATCGATAAAGCCATCGACTTTCACGACATGGTTGGCAGTAAAAGAAAAGAAGAGCGGTTGCTGTATTTAAAGAATTACTGGATGAATAAAGTGAAAGATGTGCCTAAAGTAAATCTGCATACATCGTTTAAAAAAGAGTTTGGCTGTGCCATTGGCCTTGTAAGTGTAGATGGTAAAGAACCATCGGCTTTAGATAGTTTTTTGTGGAGCAAATATAAAATTCATACGGTGGGTATTGTTTGGGAAAATATAAAAGGTGTGCGTATAACGCCCAATTTGTACACAAGTACAAAAAACCTCGACAGGCTTGTGGAAGGGATTACCACTTTTGCTAGAGGCTGAGGGTAAGTTTAATTAACAAGTCTTGATAAGTTATAAGGGGCATTCAAACACGATTTCCCTTATTTTTGCGTTAATCATAAAAAGATTAAATGCAATTTGCTAAAGGAAAACTTATAGCGATTGGTGGGGCAGAAGATAAGGGAACAGACCTTGAAACCGGAAAGATCCAACGCAATAACCTCAACTTTTTTGAACTGGGTATTCTCACCCGTATAGTAGCAGAAGCCGGCGGGCTTTTGTGCCGCATTGAAGTGATCACCACAGCCAGTATGATTCCTTATGAAGTTGGCGATAATTACCTGAATGCTTTTGGAAAGATCGGCTGCACCAATATTGGTACCATGCACATCCGAAACCGGGCAGATACTTCTAACAAAGAGTACCTTGAACGAATAACCAAATGTGATATTGTAATGTTCAGCGGCGGAAACCAGTTACGCCTGAGCAGTACGTATGGCGGCACAGCTTTTTTTCAAATAATTATGGACAGGTATAAGAACGAAGAAAATTTTATTGTAGCCGGAACTTCAGCCGGAGCAATGGCCATGAGCAATACCATGATCTATGAAGGCAATGCTACAAGAGCTCACTTAAAAGGTGAAGTAAAAATAACAACGGGCCTCGGTTTTATGAGTGATGTAATCTTTGACTCGCATTTTGAAAAACGTGGACGTTTTGGAAGACTGGCACAGGCCGTTGCGGCTAACCCTGCAAGTATTGGTATCGGTCTGGGAGAAGATACCGGCATGATCATCACCGACGGCAATAAAATGGAAGCCATCGGCAGCGGCCTGGTGATGATCATTGACGGACATGATATAGAGCATTCCAATATTGCCGATATTCCCAATGGCAATCCTATCAGCCTGCAAAATCTTAAAGTTCATTTTTGCGAACATGGAAATGGATACCTGGTAAAAGAGCGGAAATTTTTAATGGAAGCCACATATGGTGCCGTTATTCCAAAGCAGGTTGATGTGGAGTAATACCCTCAGATGCATACAGAATGGCTTCTTCAACGCTTATCGGTTTTAATTCATACAAGCAATCTTTTCTCACAAAAAATAAATTGTAGCAACCTTTATTTGTAGCCACCAGTTCATACCCTTTTTTATTTGCCAGTTTTACCATAGATGAAGGCGAAGCGCCTTTTGGCGTATCGGATTCGTACAATTCAAACTCAGTGGTTTGTTCGGGTATAAAATCGGCATTTCCTTTTTCGGCCTGCACTTCAACAAGTACAATTTTTGGTCTGATGGAGTGTATCGCATCCCAGATAAAATAATCGTTTCCATCCAGATCAATGCTCAGCAGGTCAACATCATTTTTTTGCAAAAGGTCATTAACGTTTTTTACAGTTACAATAGCTTGGAAAAAAGAAAATCTGTTTACAGCTTCACCAAAGTATTTTTTGTAGATATATTTTCCTCTTTCCAGAACCGATTTATTACCATCTATAAAAACGCCCTGCCAGCCGTGATGAAAAGCAAGGTTGGCGCAATTGCTGTTGATACAGTCGTTGCTGCCTATATCAATAAAAGTTTTTTTCGTAGTTCTGGTTTTGGTAATGATGTTCAGCAAAATGCCATCTTCATCATCTACCGTAAAAATGTTGAGTTTGTTTTTTGAAAAAGAAGGCGACTCATTAAGCTGCGAAACAAATGCTTTATTTTGCGCCACAGCAGCGCCATAAATCTTATTCTTAAATACAATCTTCCAAAAGTATTTTTTAATAAGATGTTTCAGTAATTGCATGTAGAAAATTATATAACATTAACCAGGTAATAATTTTTCTTTCCTTTTTGAACAAGGATGTATTTGTTGTGTAACAAAAGGCCGTTGTCAATCGGTAATTGAATGTTATCTATTTTATTGCGGTTAATACTTACACCGCCACCTTGTACCATTTTACGGGCTTCACCTTTGCTGGGGAAAATATTTGTTTCGGCCAAAAAGGAAACAACATCGATGCCCTCAGAAATTTTTGATCTTTCAAATTCAGATTTTTGCACGCCTTCCATTCCTTCAAGATCCTCTACACTCAGACTCTCCGCCGATTCGTTTTGATTGGCAAATAATTTTTCGGTGGTTTCAACCGCCTTCTGGTATTCGGCTTCGCCGTGAACAAAAACGGTTATTTCTTTGGCGAGTGTTTTTTGTAAAATTCTTTTTGACGCATCCTTTTTCTGCTCTGCAATTAAATCATTGATCGTTTTTTTATCGAGGAAACTAAAGATCTTGATCCATGTTTCAGCATCATTATCATTGGCATTTAGCCAGAATTGATAAAACTGGTAAGGCGTTGTTTTGTTGGCGTCAAGCCAGATATTTCCCTGCTCCGTTTTTCCAAACTTACCGCCATCGGCTTTTTTTATCAGCGGGCTGGTAAAAGCAAATGCTTCTCCACCGCATTTTCTTCTGATTAACTCAGTTCCTGTTACAATATTTCCCCACTGGTCGCTGCCACCCATTTGTAATTTGCAATTTTTGTTTTGGTATAGCCAGTAAAAATCATATCCCTGTACCAGTTGATATGTAAACTCTGTAAAACTCATTCCGGTTTCTCCGTCCAGCCGCTTCTTTACGCTGTCTTTCGCCATCATATAGTTTACCGTAATGTGCTTGCCGGTATCCCGAATGAAATCCAGAAAGGACATTTCTCTGAACCAATCGTAATTGTTAGCCATCTCCGCAGCATTGGCTTTGGACTGATCAAAATCCAGGAATTTTTCAAGTTGCGCTTTTACCCCCGCCACATTCATATTCAGCACGTCTTCGTTTAATAAGTTTCTTTCTTCGCTTTTACCGCTTGGGTCACCAACCATGCCGGTTGCACCGCCTACCAGGGCGATGGGTTTATGTCCTGCTTTTTGTAAATGAACCAGCAGAATAATTTGTACAAGACTTCCTATATGCAGGCTGTCGGCTGTTGGGTCAAATCCAATATAAGCAGTGGTTAATTCCTTATCCAATTGTTCTTTGGTACCGGGCATTATATCCTGAATCATTCCCCTCCATTGTAATTCTTCTATTAAAGGCTGCATATTTGATACAAAGTTGTCGTTATAATTTTGAGCAATATCCAAGTGGGATACAATTAGGCAAAAATGCTCATAAAAGTTGAAAAAAACCGGTTATTAGAATAATAATTGACTCAATCGGGCTTTATTATCATTTTTAGAACAAACTGTTTCGTATAATTGAACGTATATATTGAGGCATCGTTTTAAGAAAAAAGGCTCTCTTAAAAAGAAGAAACAACCGATGTATATTTTCGTATAATTTATTTACTACATGTATCGGGATAATTGTATTAATAAGCTTAATTTTATAATATTATATGAACACAATTTACCAAGTATAATTACGTTTTAAGTTCGTCTACCTAAAAAATTCAATAACTAACCTATGTTATTATGAGATTGCACCTAAAAATAATACTGGCAATACTATTAACCATTCCAATATCCGGTATCTCTCAATTAAGAAAATATTCCAATGAATTTTTGAATATCGG